>NZ_JBIVTI010000001.1:1593140-2534847 GCF_044756645.1 Microbacterium sp. NPDC091676
GGGCGTCGTCCCCCCCCCCCCGCGCGCCCCCGGGGGGGGGGCCCCCCCCCCCCCCCCCCCCGGGGGGGGGGGGGGGGCCCCCCCGCGAAAGCGGGGTCTCGGGGAATCTACTCGACGAGCTTGCCGGTCGTGTCGACGTCGCGCATGAGCTCGGCGATCTCGTCGGGGATGGCGGGGATCTCCTCGCGGGTCACTCCGGCGGTCGGCGACCAGACGAGGTTCACCTGCAACGTGGGATCGGTGTCCGGGAAGTCGCTGCGGTTGTGGCATCCCCGCGTCTCCCGACGCTCCCGCGCCGCCTCCAGCGTGGCCCGGGCGGCGAGCGCGGAGGCCTTGAGGTCGAACGCGTGCGCGAGGTCCTGGAATCCGGCGATGTCCGGGTGGATGCCGATGTCCTCCATCCGCCCCTCGATCATGTCGAGGTCGGCGAGGCCGGCCTTCAGCCCGTCCTCCGACCGCACCACGCCCGCGTACTCGGTCATGAGGTTGCGGATGGCGCGCTGCAGAGCCCGCACGTTCTCGCGCCCCTCCGCCGCGAGGAGGTCGTCGATCTCGGCACGGGCGGCGGCGACCGCATCGGCCGACCGGCGCTGGGCATCGAGTCCCGCGGCGTGGGCCATGGCGGCCTGACCGACGATCCGGCCGTAGACGAGCAGCTCGATGAGGGAGTTCCCGCCGAGACGGTTCGCGCCGTGGAGTCCGCTTGACGCCTCCCCGATCGCGTACAGCCCGTCGACGTCGGTCTGGTGGTCGTCCGGCCGCACCCACACACCGCCCATCGAGTAGTGCGCGGTCGGCGCGATCTCGATCGGGTCCGCCGTGATGTCGAGCATCTGCAGCTCCATCATCGTCTGATAGACGCGCGGAAGCCGGGTCATGATGGTCTCGCGCGGCAGGTGCGACACGTCGAGCCAGACGCCGCCGTTCGCGGTGCCTCGCCCTTCCTGGATCTCGGTGTAGGCGGCGAGCGCGACCCGGTCCCGCGTCGACAGCTCCATCCGCTCGGGGTCGTACTTCGCCATGAACCGCTCGCCCCGGGCATTGCGGAGGATGCCGCCCTCCCCGCGTGCGGCCTCGGAGATGAGCGTGCCGGCGGCGTTCTCGGGCTCGATGATGCCGGACGGATGGAACTGCACCAGCTCCGGATCGCGGAGTCGCGCCCCCGCCTCGACCGCGAGTCGGAAGGAGTCGCCGGTGTTCTCGTCGCGCCGCGACGACGTGCGACGCCAGATGCGGTTGTGCCCGCCGGCGGCGAGGATCACGGCGTCCGCATGGATGAGGTAGCGCGTGCCGTCCGCCTGGTCGAAGCCGTAGGCGCCGAAGACGACGTTGTCGCGCACGAGCAGACGCGTGATGTAGACGTTGTCGAGGATGGGGACGTCGAGCTGCTCGGCGCGGGCGACCAGCGTCCGCTGGATCTCGAGGCCGGTGTAGTCGCCGGCGAAGGCCGTGCGGCGGTAGGTGTGCGCGCCGAAGAAGCGCTGCGAGATGCGACCGTCGCCTTCGCGGGCGAAGTCCATGCCCCAGCGCTCGAGGTCGCGGATGCCGCGTTCGGCGCCCTGGGTGACGATCTGGACGGTGTGGGGGTTGGCGAGGAGGTAGCTCTCCTTGATCGTGTCCGCGGCGTGCTGCTGCCAGCTGTCCTCGGCGTCCATCGTGCCGAGGGCCGCGTTGATGCCGCCGGCCGCGAGCGACGTGTGCGCGTCCTGCCGGGGGCGCTTGCCGACGGCGAGCACGTCGACACCGTGCTCGGCGACCTCGATCGCGGCGCGGAGCCCGGAGCCTCCGGTGCCGATCACGAGGACCGTGGTGGAGATCTGTCGTTCGGGTGCATTCATGCTCTCGACGCTAGTTAGGCGATCCTAATAACTCCAATGCATAGTTCGTCTGGAAACCATGCGGGTACGCTATGGATATGAACCTCGAGCAGCTCCGCGGGTTCGTCGAAGTCGCCCGCCTCGGCCACTTCACCCGCGCCTCCGAGCACCTCCATCTCGCGCAGCCCTCGCTGAGCCGTCAGATCTCGACCCTCGAGCGGGAGCTCGGCGCCGAGCTGTTCCATCGCGCTCGCGGCCACATCGCCTTGACGGCCGCCGGCGAGACGGTCCTTCCGCACGCGCAGCGCATGCTCGCCGAGGCCGACGCCATCCGTGACGAGGTGGCCGAGCTCGCCGGCCTCCGCCGCGGCCGGGTGCGCCTCGGCGCCCCGCCCACTCTCTGCATCAGTCTCGTCGCGGAAGCCCTCAGCACGTTCCACGCCGCGCACCCCGGCATCGACCTGCACCTCACCGAGGGCGGATCCCGGCTGCTCGTCGAGCAGCTCGCGGTCGGCGCCGTCGACATCGCCCTCGTCACCCAGTCCGAGGGTCCGGTGCCTGCGGGGGTCAGCCTCACCCACGTCCCGCTGCTCGCCGAGGAGCTCGTGGTGATCTCGTCGGCGGCTGCACCTCCGGTCACCCACGGCCCGTCCGTGAGCCTGGCGCACCTCGCCACCCTCCCGCTCATCCAGTTCGACGAGAGCTACGAGCTGCGCGCCGCGATGGACGCCGCCTTCCGCGCCGCCGACCTCACCCCGACCCTCGCGCTGGAGGGTGCGGAGATGGATGCGGTGCTGCGCTTCGTCGAACGAGGCGTCGGGGTCGCGGTGGTCCCCGCGATGGTGCTGTTCGAGCGCCCCGCGCTGCGGTCGGCGCGCCTCGCCCACCCCGCGATGTCGCGGACCATCAGCCTCGCCCACCGCTCCGACGTCACACCCGCGGTCGCGGTCGCGGCGATGCGCACCGCCATCATGGCCACGGCGGCCGACCTCGCCGCGCGCGACCCGGCGATCACCAGCCTGCTCTGACCGGGGCACGGGCCCGGGACAGCGAAAACCCCCGCCGCTTCCGCGACGGGGGTTCCGTACTGTCTCAACACAGTGTGCGCCTCGAGGGACTCGAACCCCCAACCTTCTGATCCGTAGTCAGATGCTCTATCCATTGAGCTAGAGGCGCAGGACCCGCGGTGTTTTACCGCCCAGCGGGCCGACGACCAGCCTACAACAGACGAGAGCGGAAAGCGAAACGAGGGCTCAGTCCGCCTTGGCGGCCGTCTTCTCCTGCTTCTTCCGCCGTTTCTCCTTGGCCCGCTGCTGCGAGGAGAGCGCCTGGAGATCGACCAGTCGCAGCGCCTGCATCCGCGCCTCGCGCATGCGCGCGTAGTCCGGGTCCTGATCCGGTCGCATGCCCTCGACGCGCAGCCGGCGGTCGAGATTGTGCCGCACATCGGCCCAGGCCGCGGCGCGCGCCTCCTCGACGATGCTCTCCAGCTGGGCACGGTCGTCCATCATCTCGCGCAGACGCTGTGCGACGCCGAGCGACTGCTTGGCCCGCCGCCGGAGGTTGCGCACATCGCGGTCACGGTAGTCGTGGGTGCCCACCGGATCGGAATGCCGACCGCGGGCGCGCTTGCGCAGAGCCGTGACCGTGGCGGCGGCCTCCTCCGACTCCGCAGCCATCGCCCCGAGGGCAGCCCTCGCGTCCTCGACGTACTTGTCGAGGTCGAAGACGCCGTCCTCCGCGATGGTGCCGATGAGGATGTGATTCTTCACGGCGAGGCGCGCAGCGGCCGTCGCGATCGCGACGCCTTCGGCGATGGCATCCGCAGTCCGTCCCACCGGCACCTCCTTCTCTCGAGCGTACCGGTATCGATGCCGCGCAGTCTCGGCCGGAATGGCTCCGGAACAGCATGCCGCAGACGTCCGACATCGGCAGGCGGCATCGGACCGTGCTCAGCCGACGACACCGACCCAGATGCCCGAGGCCCAGGCCTGCTGCTCCCCGGAGCACCCCACCGACCCGGGGAAGCCGCGGACCACGGCCATGCAGTTGGCGAGGAACTCCGGATCGCCGCCGAACATCGCCCCGTACGCGCCCGAGGACGTCAGGGTGCCCCAGACCCGGAACTGATAGATGTGAGCCAGCTCATGCGCCATCGCCCAGTTCAGGCGCCCCTCGCTCCAGCCGGTGATGTCGGCGCGGTACTTGATGTAGCCGTTGCTGTTGGCGCAGGCCGGGGCTGTGCCGCCCGCGCACGACGACGACTCGTACAATCCGACGCCCCCGCCACCGACCCTGTCGAGGGCGGCGCGCACCCGCGCGTAGCCGTCCGGCCCACTCGACGCCCAGGCGGGTCCGCCGGGACCGGCGCTCTGCGACGCCTGCCATCCGGCGACCTCGGTGCCGACCTTCTGCGTGAGGGCCTCCACCGTCGCGGTCGCCGCGACCACGGTGTCCGGGTCATGGCGCTCGGCGCGCACGGTCTCCTGAGCCGACCGGGCGGAAGCGAGATGCGCCGCCGTGTCGACCTTGCCGTCCGCGCCCTGGAGGACAGCGGCCAGCGTCGAGAGCTCCTCCAGGAATGCCGGCCGCACCGCCAGGACGGAGGCGCGATCCTCCGCGTCCTGCTCGGCCCGCGCGACGGCGCCGGCCAGGTGGTCGGTGCGCTGTGCGGCGTCGTGCGAGTGGTCGGCGAGGACGGAGAGCTCCGCCAGCGCCTCCGTCCGCTCGTGATCGAGCGCATCGGCGCGTGCGACGACGGCCGCGGCGAGAAGCACGGCCGCGGAGACGGTGACCGCGAGCACCCGACGCCTCACGGCAGGAAGCCCGTCGTGTCGGACAACTCGTCGTCCTGCTCGGCGATGCGGGACCGCAGAGCGGTGAGGCGCTCCGCCAGCTCGAGGTTCTCGGTCTGCGACTCTTCGAGCACCTGCTCGATCCGCGCGATCTCGGCCCTCACGGCGGCGACGCCCGCTGCACGCTCCTGGTCGGCGACCCCCAGGAGGACAGCACCCCCGAGTAGGAGGATCCCCCCGACGACGACAGCAAGACTTCGCATCTCGCTCCCCAGGACAGCGCGAACAGACCGGACCGACTCCGACCGGACAAGGATACAGCCGCCGGTGGCGCGCCTGGGGGTCGTCTTCCTCGCGGACCCCTCAGGAGGTCGCCGTGCGTGCCAGCCGGCGTTCGGCCGCGGAGTGCCCGCTCGCCAGATGCGCAGGGACGATCCGGCGCAGGACCTCGACGTCACGGGCGCTGACGGCCTCGAGGATGACGCGGTGCTCCTCCGCCATCGCCTCCAGATCGTCGTGCTGCCCGAACAGCCAGCGCAAGCGCGTCAGGAAGACGGCGATGAGCTCGCCGAGCATCTCGTTGCCCGCCAGGTCGACGGCGACCTCGTGGAACGCCGCGGCCGCCGTGCGGGCGGCCTCCGCGTCGCCGGCACGGGCCGCCGCGAGCTCGCGCTCGTACGATTCGCGCAGCCTGGCGAGCCCGTCGGAGTCGTGGCGCTCGGCCGCGAACACGAAGATGAGGGTCTCGATCGCCTCGCGCACCTCCGCGAAGTTGCGGATGTCGTCGTGGGTGAACTCGCGCACCACGGCCCAGGTCCGGGGTCGTGCGACGACGACGCCCTCCGCGACCAGCGTGCGGACGGCTTCACGCACCGGGAGCCGTGACACGTTCAGTTCGGCCGCGATGTCGCGCTCCACCAGTCGCGAGCCGGGCGCGCGCCGCCCCAGCACGATGTCGTCTCGGAGGATCCTCGTGACCCTGACCGACTCGAGTTCCCCGCCTACCCCCACAGCCCCCGCCATCCGGGCATTGTCGCACCCCGGGCCGGGATTGGCCAAGTTTGGTATCCCAGACCGGGGCGCGCGCCAGGGTCAGGGCAGACGGTTCGCCCGCGCGACGTTGGCCGTCAGCTCTTCCGCGTTCTGCCGGATGACATACGCCGGACGATCACGCTCGACCCGCCACGACTCGCTGAGCGGGCCGACGTTGACCGTGTCGAAACCGGCCTCGTCGTAGAAGCGGGTGACGAACGCCACGGCCTCCTCGTCGTCCCCGGCCGTGGCCAGCGCGCGACGGTTCGGCGTACCCGCGGGGGTGCCGTCGGTGGTGATCTCGGCGGCGTAGATGTGGTTGAACGCCTTGGCGATCTTGGACTCCGGGAGCTGCGCCTGCACGAGCTCGGACGTGGTGGTCTCGCCCTTGTCGAGGGCCTCGATGTGCCCGTCGCGCTCGAAGTAGTAGTTGTTCGTGTCGAGCACGATCTTCCCGGCGAGCTGCGCGGCGGGAAGCTGATCGATCGCGCGCAGCGGCACCGTCACCACGGCCACGTCCGCCGCGGCGGCCGCCTCCTCCGCCGTCGCCGCCTTCGCGTGCGACCCGAGCTCTGCGACGAGATCGGCCAGGGTCTCCGGCCCCCGCGAGTTCGCGATCACGACGTCATAGCCGTTGGCCACCGCCACACGGGCGACCTGGCTGCCGATGTTGCCTGCTCCGATGATTCCGAGAGTTGTCATGCTCGGGCCAACGCCGGCCAGCCGATGCTATTCCCGTCCAGAGCGCGGTCAGAGGCGTGTGAGCGCGTCCTCCGCCGCCACCCAGGCGAGCATCGCGCACTTCACGCGCGCCACGTACCGCGACACTCCCCCGAGCGCCGCGGCGTCGCCGAGCAGCTCCTCGTCCGGCTCTATCGTTCCGCGGGAGCGCATCGCCTCCCGGAACGCCGCGATGCGCACCTCGAGCTCGTCCACGGTGAGGCCCTCGGCGAGCTCCGCGAGCAGCGACGCGGAGGCCTGGGAGATGGCGCACCCGTGTCCCTCCCACGTGATCGCCTCGACGCCGCCGTCGGCGCCCCGATGCACCTGCAGCGTGATCTCGTCGCCGCAGGTCGGGTTGAGCTGATGCGACTGCGCGGGGATCTCCTCGCGGAGGCCGAAGCCGTGCGGCGTGCGCGAGTGGTCGAGGATCAGCTCCTGGTACAGGCTCTGCAGGTCGCTCATGCGCCCCTCCCGAAGAACGCGATCGCTCCGGCGACCGCCTCGATGACGGCGTCCACCTCGGACGCGGTGGTGTACAGGTAGGTGCTCGCCCTCGTCGACGAGGTCACACCCAGCCGACGGTGCAACGGCTGGGCGCAGTGGTGACCGACGCGCACCGCGATGCCCTGGTCGTCGAGGAACTGCCCGACGTCGTGCGAATGGATCCCGGCCACGTCGAAGCTCGCGAGGCCGACGCGCGGCAGCTCGATGCCCGCGCCCAGGACCCGCACGCCGTCGATCGCCCCGAGCCCTTCGACCAGACGCTGCCCGAACGCGGCCTCGTGCGCGGCGATGCGATCCATCCCGACCGCGGAGAGGTAGTCGACCGCGGCGGCGAGCGCGATCGCCTGGGACACCCGCTGCGTGCCCGCTTCGAAGCGCTGCGGCGGCGGCAGGTACTCGGCCTCGGTCGTGGTGACCGTCGTGATCATGGAACCGCCGGTGAGGAACGGGGGCATCACGGTGAGGACCTCGCGACGGCCGTAGAGCGCGCCGATGCCGGTGGGGCCGAGCATCTTGTGGCCGGAGAGGACGGCGAGATCGACCCCGAGCGCGTGGAGGTCCAGCGGCAGGTGCGGAGCCGACTGGCAGGCATCGAGCAGGGTGAGGGCGCCGACCTCCCTGGCCAGCGCGACGAGGGTCTCGACGGGGTTGATCACGCCCAGGACGTTCGACACGTGGGTGAAGGCCACGAGCTTCGTGCGCTCCGAGATGATCTCCGCGGCCGCATCCAGACGGAGGGCCCCGTCGTCGTCGAGCGGGATGACCCGGAGCGTGGCCCCGGTGCGCGCAGCGAGCTCCTGCCAGGGGATGAGGTTGGCGTGGTGCTCCATCTCGGTGGTGACGATCTCGTCCCCTTCGCGGAGCCGGAGAGGCTCGGCCGCGGCACCACCCCGGCCGAGGGAGGCGTTGGAGAGGGAGTAGGCGACGAGGTTGACCGCTTCGGTGGCGTTCGAGGTCCAGACGATCTCGTCGTCATCGGCGCCCACGAACCGGGCGAGGGTGCTGCGGGCGTCCTCGAAGAGCTCGGTCGCCTCGGCGGCCAGCGTGTGGGCGCCGCGGTGGACGGCCGCGTTCATGGTGGTGGCGAAGCGGCGTTCGGCGTCGACCACGGACTCCGGACGCTGCGACGTCGCCCCCGAGTCGAGGTACGCCAGCGGGTGGCCGTGGACGCGGGTGTGCAGGATCGGGAAGTCCTCGCGGATCCGCTGCACCTCGGTCTCGGTCAGCGGGGTGATCACGTCGACTCCGGGAGAAGCGCTCATCGTTCCAGTCTCCCATCTTCCGGCCGACCGGGGCCCGGCGGAGGCGCGGAAGGACTAGGACATGCGCGCGAGACGGGCGCGCGCGATGCAGAAGGCGCCGTATAGGGCGAAGCCGACGCCGACGGCACCGAGGATGAGCCGCCCGAACGGCAGGCTGAGCAGGCTGTGCAGCGCGGCGTCGAGACCCGCAGCGCGTTCCGGGTCCTGCGTCACGGCCGCCACCACGAACAGCACCCCGGTGACCCCCACCGCGATGCCCTTGCCGATGTAGCCCACGATGCCGAGCGCCATCACCCCGGCGCGGGCGGCTCCTGTCGGCACGTCGATGAGCTTGCGGAAGGAGCGCATGATCCCGCCGATGATGAAGCCGATGCCGACACCGATGACGCTGAGGCCGATCACCACGAGCAGCGCCACCCCGCCGGGCGCGGCGAGGACCACCTGGCTCAGGGTCTTCGACGCGTCGGAGGATTCCGCGCGGCCGCCCACGGCGTAGACGAGCGCCAGACCGGCGATCACGAGGTAGGTGCCGGAGATGCCGAAGAGCTTGAGGCGCTTGCCCCACTTCTTCGTCTCGGCGGGGTCGGCGGCGAGGAACCCGCTCGCCACCTGCCACACGGCGAGAGCGAAGAGGCCGACGGCGATCGCGAGCAGCAGCAGTCCGCCGATCGGGTTGTTGCGCACCTGCTCCATCGCGCCATCCTGGTCGGCGTCTCCGGAACCGCCTGCGGCGATCGTGATGGCGATCGCGCCGATGATGATGTGGATGATGCCGAGGACGACGAAACCCGCGCGGGCGGTCCGCCGGAACGCGGTGGAGTCCTTCGCCACGCGTGCCGCATGCTTGACGGTGCTCATGCTCGAAGAGTATCCGCCGCGCGGGATCCTGATCAGGGGGTTGCTTTCCGGACGCCCGGTGCGAAAGCGCTCAGGTGATCCGCTCGACCGGCTGCCGCAGGATGGTGCGCAGCTTCTCCGGGGCTGTCCGTCGGCGGTCGCTGAGGTAGATCTCGTGGTGCCGCCCGCGCAGCCGCAAACCGTTCTCCGGGACGAAGCGCTCGTGCAGTTCCTCCAGCGCGGGGCCCTCGTCGTCGAACGGCCCGACGTGCAGCGTCTGCACGCACAGGCCCTCGTGGAGCACCTCCCGCCGGACGGCGGCCAGCGTCGGGAGCTCTTCCCCCTTCTTCGCGACCTTGGCTGCGACGGTCTCGACGGCGCGGTCGAAGAGGGCGGGAGTGACGTGGTCGCCCACCATGATCATGAGCGTCCAGAGCCACGTCGACTTGTCGCGTCGGGTGGTGAACGACGCCATGTCGGGCGCATGCCACAGGCCTTCCAGAGGCATGACGACCTGATCGATGCCGAGCTCGGCCCGACTGGCGAACTTGAGCGTGTACGCCAGGGGGTAGAGCGCCGCGACCGCATCGAAGAAGGCCGGAGCGGTGTTCGGATCGCCGGCGCCGTCGACCATCAGATAGGTCAGCGGCGGCACGTCGAGGACACGGAAGGCGCCCCGCTTCGCCTGGTACGCGTCGAGCGTCTTCTTCGGATCGGTCGCCGTCATGGCCTGCCTCCGGGTCGTCGTGCGGTCAGTGTGCCATCGGCCACGGACATCGGGTCGAGCCCCACGGGCCCGACCCGATGCGTGGTCAGCTCTGCTCGACGGGGAGCCAGAGCTCGCAGGACGCCGTGTCGCCGGTGAACTCCCGGTAGCGGACGATCGACGGCCCGGGCCGCAGCCGCCACGGGTTCGACGGGAACCACTCGGTCGCCGTCGCCGCCCACAGATTCTGCAGGGTCTCGGGGAAGGGTCCGCTCGCGCCGAACACGGCCCAGGTGCCCTCCGCCACGCGCAGGGCGTCGAGCTCGTCGGGAACCGCGGTGTCGTCGCGCACGGCCACCCCGTGCAGGTAGGTCAACGGCGTCCCCTCCGGGGCGTCCGGATCGATGTCGGCGGTCACGGCGAGGATGCCCGCGGGCTCCTCGTTCCCGAGGGCCTTGAGTCGGGCGTGCTCCTCCGGCGGGATGCCGGCGATGTGCGCCTGGATGTGCGGATTGACGCCGACGTGGACGAGCGGGACCTCCGCGGCATGGCCGACGAGGACGAACGCGGGGCGGTGGGTGATGGTGACATCCATCGGGGTGCTCCCTTCGACGCTCAGGCGGAACCGGAGCGTGGGTTGTGTGCGGAGAGGACCCCCGTGCCGACGCGCGTCAGCCGGCCCGATGCCGTGCACGGCGCGGAACGCCCGGGCGAACGCCTCGGTCGACCCGTAGCCGTGCCGAACGGCGACATCGAGCAGACTCGGTGCGCCGGCGGCGAGCTCCGCGCCCGCGAGCGTCATCCGACGCCGCCGTACGTACACGGTCAGCGGCATCCCGGCGAGCGCCGAGAACATCCGGCGCAGGTGGTACTCGGTGGTGCCGTGCGCGCGGGCGAACGCGGCGACGTCGATGTCCTGACCGCGGTCTGCGTCGACGAGGTCGACCAGGGCGTTGAGCGTGCCGATCACGGGGGTCCTCCTTTCCCCCTCATCGTCTCGCCGCCGCCCATCCGCGCACCCGACCGTTCCGACCCGATGCGATCGGGTCGGTGATCAGAGCTCGACCGGGACCGCCGGCTCCGTGTCCTCCACCTCCGGGTGACGGGCGAGGTTCACCACGGCCGCAAGGAGGCCGCCCCACACCGTGACCATGGCGATGATCATCATGACGATCGCGGTGGTGGTCATGCGCCCGCTCCCTTCGTCTGCGCCGCCGGGACGGCGATGCTCGTCGTCTCGGGGTCGGCGGCGTACTCCTCCTGGTCCAGGAAGTCGTCGTACCCGACGTCGTCCTTGGCACGGGAGCGCCTGCTCCACGGCACCAGCGACAGCAGCACTCCGCCGACCACCAGGGTGATGACCATGCCCCAGCCGAACACGCCGAGGAACCAGCCGGGGTAGCCGCTGTACGGCTCGGCGATCTTCGTCAGGAGTTCCGTTATCAGCAGGTAGCCGAGCACGAGCGGGGCCAGGACACCCACGAGCAGGCGCCAGAGCAGCCCGACCCGGAAGCTGGACCGCCGGTTGAGATGCTCCTGCAGCTGCGGCAGCCTGTGCAGCACCCACGCCACCACGATCACCGCGACGAGGGCGACCGCCATGATGCCGAAGGCGTTGACGAAGGCGTCGGTGGTGTCGAGGACCGACAGCGCGGTGGTGGTGGAGAACAGGGCCATCGAGATGACGGCGAGCGGGATGGAGACGATGAGCGTGGTGCGCACCCGTCCCCACCCGAGCTTGTCCTGGAGGGCGGCCACGATGACCTCGAGGATCGAGATGAGGGAGGTCACACCCGCGAAGACGAGGGCACCGAAGAACAGCACGCCGATGATCGACCCGCCGGTCGCCTGCGAGACGATCGTGGGGAAGGCGACGAAGGCGAGACCGATGCCCGAGGTCGCGACGCCGGAGACCTCGGTGCCCTGCGCCTGGGCCATGAACCCGAGGGCGGCGAAGACGCCGATGCCGGCGAGGATCTCGAAACCGGAGTTGGCGAACGCGACCACGAGTCCGGAGCCGGTGAGGTCGGTCTTGCGCTTCAGGTAGGAGGCGTACGTCACCATGATCCCGAACGCGACGGACAGCGAGAAGAAGATGTGCCCGTAGGCGGACGCCCACACGGCCGGGTCGGCGAGCGCCTCCCAGTTCGGCGTGAAGAACGCGTTGAGGCCGTCCAGGGCGCCGGGGAGGAAGAGCGCCTGCACCACGAGCACCGCGAACATGAGGGTGAGCAGCGGCATCAGGATCATGTTGGCGCGACCGATGCCGCGCTTGACGCCGAGCGCCATGATGATGATGACGATCAGCCACACCGCGATCAGCGGCAGCCCCACCTGCGGCACGAACTCCCCGGACAGGCCGACCTCCGCGACGTCGGCCGACTGCAGGAAGTCGACGAAGAAGAAGTCGTTCTCGTTGCCCGCACCCCAGGTGAGCTGCGCGGAGAACCAGGTGTACATGCCCGCCCACGCGACGATCACCGCGTAGTACACCGCGATGACGACGCAGATCAGCACCTGCCACCATCCCAGGGGCTCGGCGGCCCGGTGCAGGCGTCGGAACGCGAGGGGCGCGGAGCCCCGGAACCGGTGGCCGATCGCGTAGTCGAGGAACAGCAGCGGGATACCGGCGGTCAGCAGCGCGCACAGGTACGGAATGAGGAACGCACCGCCGCCGCCTTCGTAGGCGACGTAGGGGAAGCGCCAGATGTTCCCGAGACCCACGGCCGAGCCGATCGCCGAGAGGATGAACACGTTCCGCGAGCCGAAGGCCTCGCGCTGCGGGGTCTGGGTCGGTTCAGGCATGCCCGCGAGGATACCCGAACCGGGACACCCGGGCGACTCGCCCGGCCGCGCTCACAGCATCGCGGTCAGCACCCCGCCGTCCGCCCGCAGCGCGGCGCCGTTCGTCGCCGATGCGCGGACGCTGGAGAGGTAGACGACGAGGTCGGCGACCTCGGCCGGATCGAGGAAGCGGCCCAGCAGGGTCGTCGTGTTCTGTCCGATGATCGCCGCCTTCATCGCCTCCTCGGAGACGGATCGGGCCTCGGCGACCGCGGCGACGCTCGTCGCGACCCCCTCCGAGTAGGTGGGTCCGCCCAGGACGGTGTTCACCGTCACGCCGCTGCCGCGGGTGAGCTTGGCCAGACCGTTCCCGAGCGCGATCATCGCCGCCTTCGTCACGCCGTAGTGCACCATGTCGGCCGGGACGTTGACGCCGGACTCGCTGCTGACGAAGACGATCCGCCCCCAGCCCCGTTCCCGCATCCCCTGTAGGAGAGCTCGGGAGAGGCGCACGCCGCTCATCACGTTCACCTCGAAGTAGCGCGCCCAGTCCTCGTCGGTGACGTCCGCGAAGTCGGCGAGTCCGAAGAGGCCGACGTTGTTGATGAGGATGTCGACGTCGCCGAGCCGCTCCGTCAGCCGCGCCACCTGCGACGGATCGGTGAAGTCCGCGGCGATTCCGGACACGGTCACCTCCGGATGCGCGAGGGCCAGGACGCGCACCGCCGCGTCGACGCGTCCCTCGTCACGACCGTTGATCACGACATCGACCCCCTCGGCGGCGAGAGCGGACGCGACCGCATATCCGATCCCCTGGCTCGATCCGCTGATGAACGCCCTCTTACCGCGCAGCCCCAGTTCCATCCGTCTCCCTCTCACTTCCGCGGGCGTCCCGCATGACTTGCCTGAGCAAGTCATACTAGCCACCACTCACTTTCCCAAGCAAGCGAAGAGCGCGGCCGAACCGCTACGGTGGAGGAATGTCGCCGTCCTCCCCCGCTCCCTTGAACGCCGAAGAGATGGACGTCTGGTCGGCACTCGCGACGCTCCTCGAACGGCTCCCGGCGGCCCTCGACGCGCAGCTGCAGCGCGACAGCGGACTGACCCACTTCGAGCACGGCATCCTCTTCGCCCTCGATGCGGCGCCGGAGCGCACGCTCCGCCTCAGCGTCCTCGCCGGCTACGCGAACAGCACGCTGTCCCGGCTCTCCCGCGCGGTCACCCGCCTGGAGGCGAAAGGCTGGGTCCGTCGCGAGGTCGATGCGGAAGACGGGCGCTTCACCCTCGGCATCCTCACCGACGCCGGCCACCGGAAGGTCGAGGAGTCGACTCCCGCGCACCAGTCCCTCATCCGCCAAGTCGTCTTCGACACCCTGACCCCGGCGCAGGCCCGGCAGCTCGGCACGGCGAGCCGGAAGATCTCCGCCGCGCTCTCCCCCGACCCGACCTGGATGCCGGGGACGCCGGCGTGAGGAGGGCCGCCTGCATGCGAGAACACGAAAGCCCCGGCGAGCGGACTCGTCGGGGCTTCTCAGTGCGGAGACGAGGGGATTTGAACCCCTGGTCCCCGTAAGGGGACTCCACCTTAGCAGGGTGGTGCACTAGGCCGGACTATGCGACGTCTCCAGGCATCCGGCTCGAGAGCACGGATGCACCCCACCATCATAACGGGTCCGACGCGTGGTCACGAACCGCCGGTCTCGGATGGTCCCCGGAGCGGCCCGATCGCCCTGCGATACTGGCCGCACGAGGCGGGGTCCTCCCCCGCGGACGAGAGGAGACGCCATGTCCGAGTCATCGGGAGCGCACGTCCGCGCGGGATTCGCCGCCCCGGCCGACCCGAGGCGCGGCGCCCTCGGCTATGCCGCGGTGCTCGCCCTCCTCATCGTGTCGTACGGCCTGTGCGCGGCCCAGCCCGGCACGGTCCCCAGCCCCTGGGCGTTCCTGGCGATGCTGGTCACGGTCGCGATCGTGTTCCGCGTGACCAGGGCGCACGCCCTGGTGCAGCGGGTGTCGTGGGTGGTGCTCTCGGCCGCCGGCCTGGCCGCCCTCCTCGCGGCGTTCTTCGCCACGGACAGCCCCGCCCTCGCCGTGGCGCTCTCCGCCGCCTCCATGATCGCGCTGCTCGTGGCGCCGTGGGCCATCATCGCGCACCAGGTCACCCGCCGAGGCCTCGACGTCGAGGCGCTCCTGGCCGCGGTGACCGCGTACATCCTCGTCGGCATGTTCTTCGCCTTCGTCTACAACCTGCTGTCGCTGCTGCTGCCGACCCCGCTGTTCGGCGATGCGGCGAACGACTCGCTCGGCAATCAGCTCTTCTTCTCGTTCACGGCACTGACCACGACGGGCTACGGGAACCTCGTCCCCGTCGGACCGGGCGTGCAGGCGGTGGCCGTCGCCGAGGGGATCACCGGGCAGCTCTTCCTCATCACCGCCGTCGCCCGCATCATGCGCGGTGCGAGCGCCCAACGCTCCACACCGACGCCGGCCTGATCGCGGTCACTCCCCGGTCGTCGAGCGGCGGGCGACGAGCTCCGGCCGGAACAGCACGTGCTCAGGCGCCGGCGCCACCTCGTCCTGTCCTCGCAGCAGCAGGTCGACGGCGGTCGAGCCGATGAGCGCGGCCGGCTGCCGCACCGAGCTGAGCGGGATCACGGCGGCCGCGGCGAAGTCGATGTCGTCGTAGCCCACGAGCGCGATGTCCTCGGGGACCCGGGCATCGCCGGTCATCACCAGGCTCTGCAGGAGGCCCAGGGCCAGGAGGTCGTTCGCCGCGAAGACCGCGTCCGGTCGATCCCCGGGGGCGCGGTCGAGGATCTGCGTACCGGCCCGGCGTCCCTCCTCGACGGTGAGCGCGGAGGTCGGGATGAACTCCAACCCGATCCCCGCCGCGGCCGCCGCGGCCTGCGCGCCGCTCAGACGGTCGGAGACCTGACGCAACGCGACCGGGCCGCCGACGAAGGCGATCCGGCGACGACCGACCGCCAACAGATGCTCGGTCGCGATGCGCCCGCCCTCGACGTCGTCGACGGCGACGGAGGCGAACCGCTCATCCTGTGATTCCCGGTCGACGAGCACGGCGTGCGTCCCGCGCTCGTGCATCCGCACCAGCCGCGGCAGGGATTCCGCCACGGGAGTGACGAGCACGCCGGTCACCCGCTGCTCCTCGAAGAGATCGAGATGCATCGCCTCCCGTTCCTGCTTCTCGTCGCTGTTGGCGACGAGGACGGAGAGTCCGTGCTGGTCGGCGCGCTCCTCGGCTCCGCGGATCACCTCGGCGAAGAACGGGTTGCGGATGTCGAGCACGACGAGCCCGATGGTCCGGCTGCGCCCCGCGCGGAGCTGCCGCGCCGCGTCGTTGCGCACGAACCCGAGGCGGTCGATGGACGCCTGCACCCGGGCCACGGTCTCCGCGGCCACCTTCTCCGGCCGGTTGAGCACGTTCGACACGGTCCCGACGGAGACACCCGCGTCCTCGGCGACCTCCCGCACGCTGACGGCCATCGCGCCCTCCCTCCGGTTCCCGCCGCTGAAACGACTCATCCGCGGGGATCGCCTCAGACTCTCACGCCGTATTGACACGCGTCAACACAGCCCCTAGTCTCAACTCCATCAGGGTTTGAAACGATTCATTCCCTCAATGGAGAGAGAAATGATGTCCTCACCCACGACGGCGCCCGTGCTCGAGCTCGCCGACGTCCAGAAGGCCTTCGGGTCGGTGATCGCCCTGCGCTCCGGCACCATCGCCGTCCACCCCGGCTCCATCCACGCCCTCGTCGGAGAGAACGGGGCCGGCAAGTCCACCCTCGTGAAGATCGTCGCCGGTCTCTACCAGCGCGACGGCGGGATCTTCCGCCTCCGCGGCGAGGAGGTCGACTTCACCTCGACCGCGCAGTCCAAGGCCGCCGGCGTCGCTGTCATCTATCAGGAGCCGACGCTCTTCCCCGACCTCTCCGTCACCGAGAACATCTTCATGGGCCGCCAGCCGATCGGGCGGCTCGGGCGGATCGACCGCAAGGCCATGCGCCACGAGGTCGAGCGGCTCTTCACCCGCCTCGGCGTCACCATCGATCCCGACCGCCCCGCGGAAGGGCTGTCGATCGCCGACCAGCAGGTCATCGAGATCGCCAAGGCGGTCTCCCTCGACGCCACGCTGCTCATCATGGACGAGCCCACCGCGGCACTCTCCGGCGTGGAGGTGGAGCGCCTGTTCGCGATCGCCCGGAGCCTGCGCGACGAAGGCCGCGGCCTCATCTTCATCTCCCACCGGTTCGACGAGGTGTTCGCGCTCTGCGACACCGTCACGGTCATGCGGGACGGCGCGTACATCGCGACCTCCGCCATCGCGGACACCACGGTCGACGAACTCGTCCACCAGATGGTCGGCCGCGAGGTGTCCGAGCTGTTCCCGAAGCAGGAGGCGGCGATCGGCGGTCCGCTGCTCGAGGTCGAGGGGCTGACGAGTCCCGGCCTCTTCCACGACATCTCGTTCTCCGTCCGTGCCGGCGAGATCGTCGGGCTCGCCGGCCTCGTCGGCGCCGGGCGCAGCGAGGTCGCCCGCGCGGTCTTCGGCGTGGACGGGTACCGCGAGGGCAGCGTGCGCATGAAGGGCCGCCGGATCCGCGCCCGCCGTCCGGTGGACGCGATGCGCGCCGGTCTCGCCCTCGTCCCCGAGGACCGCCGGAAGCAGGGCCTCGTCATCGAAGCCGGCGTCGGCGGCAACATCACCCTCGCGATCCGTCGGCGTCTCGCCCGCCTCGGCCTGCTCACCACCGCGATGGAGAACCGCGCCGCTCGGGAGTGGGCCTCGCGGCTCGAGGTGAAGACCCACGCCCTGGACACCGTGGCCGCGACGCTCTCCGGCGGCAACCAGCAGAAGGTCGTCCTCGCGAAGTGGCTCGCCACGCAGCCGCAGGTGCTGCTCATCGACGAGCCCACCCGCGGCATCGACGTCGGCACCAAGTCCGAGGTGCACCGCCTGCTGTCCCAACTCGCCGGTCAGGGCATGGGCATCCTCATGATCTCGTCCGAGCTGCCCGAGGTGCTCGGCATGGCCGACCGGGTGCTCGTGATGCGCGAGGGTCGCATCACGGCCGAGATCCCCCGCTCGGAGGCCACCTCCGAGAACGTCATGTTCGCCGCGACGCACGCATCGGAGCTCAGCTCGTGACCACCGCCATCCCCGTCTCCGCGCTCACCAAGCGCATCTCCGGTCTCGGCAGAGCCCGCGAGTTCGGCATCCTCCTGGCCCTCGTGCTCGTGGTGACCGCCGCGACCCTCAACAACCCCAAGTTCCTGTTCAGCGCCGACGGCTGGCGCGACCTGCTGCTGACGCCCTCGATCCTCGTGCTCGTCGCCGTGGGACAGGCCATCGTCCTCATCACGCGGAACGTCGACCTGTCCGTGGGTTCCGTCATGGGCCTGACCGCGTACCTGACCGGTCGGCTCTTCATCGACATCCCCGGCATCCCGATCGTCCTGGTCGTGGTCGCCGCGGTGGTGCTCGGCGCCCTCCTCGGCCTCATCAACGGCGCCCTCGTCGCGTACGCCAAGGTGCCGGCGATGGTGATCACCCTCGGCACCCTCTACGCCTATCGCGGCATCAACGTGCTGTGGACGGGCAGCGACCGGGTGAACGCCTCCGACATGCCGCGCGACTTCCTCGCCCTCGGCACGGGACAGCTCCTCGGCATCCCGACCCTCGCGATCGTCGCGGTCCTCGTGCTCGCCGTCGCCGCCTGGTACATGAAGAACACCCGCGGCGGCCGCGAGTTCTACGCGATCGGCTCCGACCCGGCGGCGGCCGAGCTCTACGGCCTGCAGGTCACCCGTCGCGTGCTCACCGCGTTCGTCCTCTCCGGAGCTCTCGCCGGACTCGCCGGCGTCTTCTACGCGGCCCGCTACGGCACCATCAACTCCCAGGCGGGAGCGGGTTGGGAGCTGGACGCGGTGGGCGCGGCCGTCATCGGCGGCGTCGCGATCACCGGCGGCATCGGCTCGGTCTGGGGCGCGGCGATCGGCGCCGTCCTGCTGCTGACCATCAACCGGGCGCTGCCGATCCTCGGGATCCCCGACTTCTGGCAGCGTGCCGTCGTCGGCCTGCTCATCATCGGCGCCATCGTGCTCGACCGCGTGCTCGCGGTACGGCAGAGACGGCGGCTCATCGAGGCGAGGGACGAATCATGACGACCGCGACCGCCACCGCGACCACTCGCGTCATCCGCGACTACGACAAGCCCCTGTGGCGCCGGCTGCTGCTCACGCGCGAGGCCGCGATCGTCGGCCTGCTCCTGCTCGTCGCGATCGTCTCGGCCTCCAGCATCCGCGGGTTCGGACAGCCCATCACGCTGACCTACCTGCTGCTCGACATCGCGCCGATCCTGCTGATCGCCCTGCCGATGACCCTCATCATGATCACCGGCGAGATCGACCTCTCGGTGGGCAGCATGGTCGGACTGTCCAGCGTCGTCACCGGCGCTCTGGTGCAGTCGGGGATCCCGTTCGAGCTCGCGGCCCTCGCCGCCCTCGTCGTGGGCGTGGTCGGCGGAGCGTTCAACGGCTTCCTCGTGACCGTCGTCGGCCTGCCCTCGCTCGCGGTCACGATCGGCACGCTCGCGCTCTTCCGCGGCCTCGCCGTCGGGCTGCTCGGCACGGCGGCCGTCACCGACTTCCCGGAGTTCTGGACGGCTCTCGCCAAGGCGAAGATCACGGGGACCCCGATCCCCGTCATCACGATCCCGTTCCTCGTGCTCGTCGCGGTCTTCTCGGTCCTGCTGCACTTCACGCCTTTCGGCCGCGGGGTGTACGCGATCGGTCTGTCGAAGGACGCGGCGCACTTCTCCGGTGTGCACGTCGAGCGCACGAAGCTCATCCTGTTCGTGCTGTCCGGGGCGGTCGCCGCGTTCGCCGGCATCTTCTACACGCTCCGCTACGGCAGCGCCCGCGGCGACAATGCCACCGGCCTCGAGCTCCAGGTCATCGCGGCCGTCGTGCTCGGCGGCGTGTCGGTGTTCGGCGGTCGCGGCAAGATCTACGGCGTCATCGCCGCCGCCTTCCTCATCGGGGCGCTCGCGAGTGCCCTCCGCCTGGTGAACGTCACCTCCGACGTCATCAACATCATCACCGGCACGCTCCTCGTGATCTCGGTGGTGGCCGCAAGCTTCCTGGCCTGGCTGCAGAAGGCACGCCGCCGACCGGGCAGACCCCCCGCCGGTGCCGCCACAGCGACGAAGGCACCGATGGACGCCGCATCCGCGGCATCTCCCGACGAAAGGAACGAACAATGACGTTTGCACGCAAGCGTGTCACCGCCTTCGCCGCCCTCGCGGTCGCGGCGGCGGTCGCACTGACCGGCTGCGCCGGCTCCACCGACGGCGGAGGAGACGGCGGCGGCGACGGGGCGGACGCCTCGATCACCTTCCTGCCCAAGAACCTCGGCAACCCGTACTTCGACACGTCCAGCGAGGGCGGCAAGAAGGCCGTGGAGGAGTTCGGCGGCACGTTCTCCGAGGTCGGGCCTGCCGAGGCCACGCCCGACGCCCAGGTCAGCTACATCAACACGGCCACGCAGCAGGGTGTCGGCGCCCTCGTCGTCTCGGCCAACGACCCGCAGGCCATCTGCGACGCGCTGAACGAGGCCAGGGACGCCGGCGTCAAGGTCGTCACCTTCGACTCCGACACCAACACCGACTGCCGCGACCTGTTCATCAACCAGGCCGACTCCGAGGGCATCGCGAAGGTGCAGATCGACCTCATCGCCGACCAGATCGGCGGCGCCGGGGAGATCGCCATCCTCTCCGCCTCGGCCAACGCCACGAACCAGAACGCCTGGATCGAGCTGATGGAGGAGTACGTCGCGAGCGAGTACCCCGACATCACGATCGTGGAGACGGTCTACGGCGACGACGACGACCAGACGTCGTTCGACAAGACGGCCGCGCTGCTCCAGACGCACCCGGACCTCAAGGGCATCGTGTCGCCCACCACGGTCGGCATCGCCGCCGCGGCGCGCTACCTGTCGACGTCCGACTTCAAGGGCCAGGTCGCGCTGACCGGACTCGGCACGCCCAACCAGATGCGCGAGTACGTGGAGGACGGCACCGTCACCGCCTTCGCGCTGTGGAACCCGGCCGACCTCGGCTACCTGGCCGCCTACGCCGCGCAGGCCCTGATCGCGGGTGACATCACCGGCGAAGAGGGCGACAGCTTCGAGGCCGGCGACCTCGGCGAGTACACCGTCGGCGCCGACGGCGTCGTCCTGCTGGGCGACCCGTTCGTGTTCGACGCCGACAACATCGGCGACTTCGACTTCTGAGTCGCCCTCCGGCCGGCGCTCCCCGCGAGCGCCGGCCGGACCCCGAGAGGAATCGCATGACCCGCGTCGCCTTCCAGCTCCAGGTGAAGCCCGAGCTGCTGTCCGAGTACCTCGCCCGCCACACGCCGGTGCACGCGGAGATGCTCCGCGAGATCGCGGCCGCCGGACGGCGCGACTACAGCCTCTTCCTCGGAAGCGGCGGCGTGCTCTTCGGCTACTACGAGACCGATGACGACGCGGCCGCGCAGGCGTACCTCGCCGCCTCCCCCGTCGCCGCACGCTGGGAGGCCGAGATGGCCCCCTTCTTCCTCGACCTCGACGGCCGTCCCGATCAGGCCGCCACCCCTCTCACCGAGGTGTTCCACCTCGAAGACCAGCTCGCCGCCGCCGGCGAGAGCGTCACACCCGCCACCGACAACGAAGGCCGTGCATCGTGAGCATCCTCACCCCCGACATCCTCGCCGCACTCGAGAAGCAGAGCATCGAGCTGCCCAGCTGGGCGTTCGGCAACTCCGGGACCCGGTTCAAGGTGTTCAGCACTCCCGGCACGCCCCGCGACCCGTACGAGAAGATCGCGGACGCCGCGCAGGTCCACGCCCACACCGGGCTCGCCCCCACCGTGGCGCTGCACATCCCGTGGGATCTCGTCGACTCCTTCGACGACCTGCGCCGTCATGCCGAGGACCACGGCGTCTCCCTCGGCACGGTGAACTCCAACACCTTCCAGGACGACGACTACAAGTTCGGCGCTCTCACCCACGAGGATGCGGCTGTGCGCCGCAAGGCCATCGACCACCACCTGGCCTGCATCGACGTCATGGATGCCACCGGCAGCCGCGACCTGAAGATCTGGCTCGCGGAGGGGTCGAACTACCCCGGGCAGGCCGACCTGCGCGGGCGGCAGGATCGCCTGCACGACTCGTTGCAGCAGATCTACGCACGCCTCGGCGACCACCAGCGCCTCGTGCTCGAGTACAAGTTCTTCGAGCCGGCGTTCTACCACACCGACGTCCCGGACTGGGGGACGTCCTACGTGCAGGTGACCGCCCTCGGCGACAAGGCGATGGTCTGCCTCGACACCGGTCACCACGCGCCGGGCACCAACATCGAGTTCATCGTGATGCAGCTGCTGCGCCTCGGCAAGCTCGGCTCGTTCGACTTCAACTCCCGCTTCTATGCGGACGACGACCTCATCGTGGGTGCCGCCGACCCGTTCCAGCTGTTCCGGATCCTGTTCGAGGTGATCCGGGGCGGCGGGCTGAACAACCCCGACGTCGCCTTCATGCTGGACCAGTGCCACAACATCGAGGACAAGATCCCCGGACAGATCCGCTCCGTCCTGAACGTGCAGGAGATGACCGCCCGGGCGCTGCTCGTCGACCGCGAAGCGCTGGCGACCGCGCAGCGCAGCGGCGACGTGCTGACGGCGAACGCCGTCTTCATGGACGCCTTCTCCACCGACGTCCGCCCGGCCCTGGCCGCATGGCGAGAGGAGCGCGGTCTCCCCGCCGACCCGATGGCGGCGTATGCGGCGTCCGGGTACGGGCAGCGGATCGCGCAGGAGCGCGTGGGTGGCGTGCAGGCGGGCTGGGGAGCCTGATCCGATGACCGTCGACGACATCCGCGACCACGTCCTCGACGGGCCGCACGGTGCGCTGCGTGTGCGCGTCTACTCCCCGGGGCTGCCGAGCCGTCACGGCCTGGTCTGGGCGCACGGCGGCGGATTCGCGGGCGGCGACATCGACATGCCGGAGGCCGACGCCGTCGCGCGGGCGTTCGTCGACCACGGGATCGCCGTGGTGAGCGTGGACTACGCCCTCGCCCCGGTGACGACGGCGTGGGCCGCACGCCTCGATGCGGACGAGCGCGACGGGGTGCACTACCCCGTCCCCCACGACGAGCTGGTGGCGGCCTTCCTCTGGGCCGCGTCGTCGGGCATCGCCTCCGGGTCGTGGGCGATCGGAGGTGCCAGCGCGGGCGGCAACCTCGCGACCGGCGCGGCCCTCCGCCTCGCCCACGAGGGCGGCGTCGTGCCCGCGCTCGCCGTCCTCGCCTACCCGACGCTGCAGGCGGTGCAGGCCGCCCCCGACCGGGAGCTGCGATCGCTGCTCGACACCGATCCGGCGGCCGACGTGTTCCCTCCGGACTTCGTGCGCGGCATGTACGAGAACTACCTCGGTGGCGACCCGGCGCAGGCCGACGTCTATGCCGTCCCCGGCACCGCTGAGCCCGCGGCGCTCGCCTCCTTCCCGCCCACCATCATGGTCAACGACGAGACCGACGAACTCCGCGTCTCCGGCGAGGCGTTCGCCCGCTCCCTCACCGCCGCCGGCGTCGAGGTGGCCGTCGCTGTCGAGCCGGGCACCACGCACGGCCACCTCAACCGCCCCGAGGAAGCCGCCTTCGCCGCGACGATCGATCGGTTCGCGGCGCGGATCCTGCAACTCCCCTGACTCCCCGGCGTCGACCGGGCTTTTTCACTCACGAACCGAGGACTCGCATGACGAACCCCACCGCCGCCGCACTGATCGCGCGGAGCAACCGCCTGGGCGCCGACCCGAAGAACACGAACTACGCGGGCGGCAACACCTCCGCCAAGGGCACCGAGATCGACCCGGTGACCGGGCAGCCGGTCGAGCTCCTCTGGGTGAAGGGATCCGGGGGCGACCTCAGCACCCTGACCGAGGCCGGCCTGGCCGTCCTCCGCCTCGACCGCATGCGCGCGCTCGTCGACGTCTATCCGGGCGTCGAGCGGGAGGACGAGATGGTCGCCGCCTTCGACTACTGCCTGCACGGCAAGGGCGGAGCCGCCCCTTCCATCGACACCGCCATGCACGGCCTGGTCGACGCCCCGCACGTGGATCACCTCCACCCCGACTCGGGCATCGCGATCGCCACCGCCGCCGACGGCGAGGAACTCACGACGACGATCTTCGGCGACCGCGTGGTCTGGGTGCCGTGGCGCCGCCCCGGCTTCCAGCTCGGACTGGACATCGCGCAGATCAAGGCCGCGAACCCGCAGGCCATCGGCACGATCCTCGGAGGCCACGGCATCACGGCGTGGGGCGACACCTCGGAGGAGGCGGAGGCGAACTCCCTGTGGATGATCGACACCGCCGCCGCGTACATCGCGGAGCACGGGTCTCCCGCACCGTTCGGCAGCACCCGATTGGGCTTCGAGGCCCTGCCGGAGCCGGAGCGCCGCGCCAGGGCCGCCGCCCTCGCCGGGACCATCCGCGGTCTCGCGTCGACGGACAAGCCGATGGTCGGCCACTTCACCGACAGCGACGTGGTCCTCGACTTCCTGGCCTCCGAGAAGGCTCCGGCCCTCGCCGCCCTCGGCACGAGCTGCCCCGACCACTTCCTGCGCACCAAGGTCAAGCCGCTCCTCCTCGACCTGCCCGCGACGGCGACCGTGGAGGAGCAGACGGAACGCCTGCGGGAGCTCCACGCCGCCTACCGCGCCGACTACCAGGCCTACTACGACGCGCACGCGACCGCCGAATCGCCCGCGATCCGAGGGGCGGATCCGCTCATCGTCCTCGTGCCGGGCGTCGGCATGTTCTCGTACGGGGCGAACACGCAGACCGCGCGGGTCGCCGGCGAGTTCTACGTGAACGCGATCAACGTGATGCGCGGCGCCGAGGCGCTGTCGAGCTACTCCCCCATCTCCGACGCCGAGAAGTTCCGCATCGAGTACTGGGCGCTGGAGGAGGCGAAGCTGCAGCGGATGCCGAAGCCGAAGTCCCACCAGGGCCGCATCGCGCTCGTCACCGGCGCCGCGAGCGGCATCGGCAAGGCCATCGCCACCCGCCTGGCCGCGGAGGGCGCCTGCGTCGTCGTCGCCGACCTCGACCTGGACAAGGCCAGGGCCGCGGCCGCCGAGCTCGGGAACGAGGACGTCGCGATCGGCGTGGCCGCCGACGTCGCCGACGCCGATGCGGTGCAGGCCGCGATCGACGAGGCGGTGCTCGCGTTCGGCGGCCTCGACCTCGTCGTGAACAACGCCGGCCTCTCGCTGTCGAAGCCGCTGCTGGAGACGACCGAGAAGGACTGGGATCTCCAGCACGACGTGATGGCGAAGGGCTCGTTCCTCGTCTCGAAGGCGGCAGCCCGGGTGCTCATCGATCAGGGGCTCGGCGGCGACATCGTCTACATCTCCTCCAAGAACTCCGTCTTCGCGGGCCCGAACAACATCGCGTACTCGGCGACGAAGGCCGACCAGGCGCACCAGGTGCGGCTGCTCGCGGTGGAACTCGGCGAGCACGGCATCCGGGTCAACGGCATCAACCCCGACGGCGTGGTCCGCGGTTCCGGCATCTTCGCCTCCGGCTGGGGAGCGAACCGGGCGGCCACGTACGGCGTCAAGGAAGAGGACCTCGGCCAGTTCTACGCCGACCGCACGATCCTCAAGCGCGAGGTCGTCCCGGAGAACGTCGCGGACGCCGTCTTCGTGTTGACCGGTCCGGAGCTGAGCCGGACCACCGGGCTGCACATCCCCGTCGATTCCGGCGTCGCCGCGGCGTTCCTGCGATGACCGACGACCGCTCGCCCGCGACCGCACGGCACGTCCGTGCAGTCGCGGCGGTGGATCTCGGCGCCACGAGCGGCCGGGTGATGATCGGCCGCGTGGGGCCCGGGGTCCTGGAGCTCGAGCCGGTCTCCCGCTTCCCGAACGGCCCGGTCGTCCGCGCCGACGGTCTGCACTGGGACCTCGACGCCCTCGTCGCCCATGTGCTCGACGGCCTCGCCGACGCCCTGCGCCGGGAACCGGCCATCGAGTCCATCGGGATCGACTCGTGGGCGGTCGACTACGGCCTCCTCCGCACCGGCGAGCTGCTCGCCGAGCCGTTCCACTACCGCGACGAGCGCACCGCTCGCGGCGTGCACGAGGTGCACGCCCTCGTCCCCTTCGACGAGCTCCACGCCCGCAACGGCCTGCAGTTCCTCCCGTTCAACACGCTCTACCAGCTCCGGGCGGACGAGCTCCGTCACGACGCCGACACCGCGCTCCTCATCCCGGACCTCCTCGCCTTCCTCCTCACCGGCGCCCGCGTCGCCGAACGCACCAACGCCTCGACGACGGGGCTGCTGGACGTGACGGCCGGCACCTGGGACCGGGCGCTCGCGACGCGCCTCGGCATCGACGCCTCTCTCCTGCCGGACCTCGTCGATCCCGGCACGGTCATCGGTCGGCTGCGCCCCGAGGTCGCGGAGCGCATCGGCGCGGATCTGCCGGTGATCGCCGTCGGCTCGCACGACACCGCGTCGGCGGTGGTCGCCGTCCCGATGACCTCGCCCCGGGCCGCGTACATCTCCTGCGGCACCTGGGGGCTGGTCGGGGTCGAGCGGATCGAGCCGATCCTCACGGCGGCGGCGAGGAACGCCAACTTCACCAACGAACGCGGGGTGGACGACCGGTTCCGCATCCTCCACAACGTGACCGGGCTGTGGCTGCTCAGCGAGACGGTACGGGCCTGGGAGGCCGAGGACGGAGCCCCCATCGACCTCTCGGAGCTGCTCGCCGAGGCCGCCGCCGCGGCGCCGCCGTCGGCGGTGTTCGATGCGAACGACCCCGCGCTCTCGGCCCCCGGCGACATGCCGGTGCGCATCAGCGATCTCCTGCGTGCGCACGGCGCCGCCGCCCCCACCTCGCGGCCGGCGTTCGTCCGGCTCGTCGTGGAGAGCATCGCGGCCGCGTTCGCCGATGCCGTGGGGAAGGCAGGGCGGCTGTCCGGGCAGTCCCTCGACGTCGTCCACCTCGTCGGCGGCGGGTCCCTCAACAGACTGCTGTGCCAGGCGACGGCGGACCGCACCGGGCTTCCCGTCCTGGCCGGACCCGTCGAGGCGACAGCCCTCGGCAACGTCCTCGTGCAGGCGCGGGCGCTCCAGGCGGCGCCGGCCGAGCTCTCGGAGCTCCGCGCTCTCGTGGCGACGACGCACCCGCCGACGGTCTACCGCCCGCGGAGCGCCTGAGGGCCGATCAGCGCACGTTGCCGTTCGAGCAGGTCTGCTGCGCGGCGGAGTTGCCCTTGATCGAATCGGGCAGCGCCACGACGTCCGGAGCGGTCGTCGGGGTCGGCGTCGCCTCCTGCGTCGGCGTGGTGGGCTCGGCGGGCTCGGTCGGAGTCGTCGGGTCCTGCACGACGACGCCGTCGTTGCTGGTGTTCTCGTGGGTGATCTGCAGCTGGGCGTTGGCCTCGATGGCGTCCCAGAGCGCGACGGCGGCCTCCTCGTTCGGCACGACCTTGTTCGGGTCGTTCCAGTCGGTCAGCGTCGGGTACTGCACGAACACGATGTCCTCGAAGGGCACCGACTTCACGGCGAGCGCGATCTGCACGATCATCATGGGATCGGCGAGCGACGTGCTCGTCTCCAGGTTCTGGATGCCGGTGTTGGCGAGCTTCAGCATGACCGGCACGTTGCCCAGCACCTCGCCGCTGATGAGCTTGCGGGCGAGGCTGGACATGTACTGCTGCTGGTTGCCGATGCGGCCGAGGTCGCTGCCGTCGCCGACGCCGTGACGGGTGCGGAGGAACTGCAGGGCTTCGAGGCCCTGCACGGTGTGGGTCCCGGCGGCCATGTCGAGACCGGTGTAGCGGTCGCGGATCGGATTGGCGAGGCAGACGTCGACGCCGCCGATCGCATTGGTGATCTCGATGACGCCGCCGAACGTCACGGAGGCGGCGAACTGCACCTCCTGGTCGGTGAGGGCGGAGATCGTGCGGACGACGCAGTTCAGTCCGCCGTCGGTGTACGCGACGTTCAGGGGCTGCTTGCTCATCGCGGCGGTGGCGTTGCCGTCCTCGTCCTCACAGGACGGGATGGGGATCATCAGGTCGCGGGGGAAGCTGACGACCGTGATCCGCCGCGGCTCCTCCGAGACGTGCACGAGCAGGTTCACGTCGTTGAGGGTGCCCTCGGCGTCGCCGCCCGTGCACCGATCGCCGAAGTACTGCTTGTAGTCGTCCTCGCACGTGTCGACGCCGGTGAGGACGAGGTTGAAGCCGCCCTTGTACTCCCCGATGTCCGGCGGCAGGTCTTCCTGGCCGTCGAGGTCGACGGCGTTCGCCGAGACCGTGCTCGAGAAGTCGAACCAGATGTAGGCAGCGACACCGATGCCGCTGACGAGAACGACCGCCATGCTGATCGCGAGGAGCTTGAGGAGCTGACTGGCGGCGCCGGGCGAGCGCAGCTGACCATGTCGTGCGACGGTGCGGCGGCGTCGGGTGTTCTCGCTCACTCGGGCCCTTTCGAATTCAGCGACGGCGGGGGTACCGCGCTCAGGAAGCGGAGGGTGTGGGATTCGAACCCACGAGACATCTCTGCCCACTGGTTTTCAAGACCAGCTCCATCGGCCGCTCGGACAACCCTCCCGACAGAAACATCTGCCGACCAGGCGCGAGTCTAGCCGAGTTCTATTCTCCTGCGTCGACCTGGGCGGGTGCTGGAAGCGTGTTCAGAGCCGCCGCCAGCCCTCCCTGCTCGACGTCGGCGGTCACCTCGCCCGCGGCGTCCTTGACCTCGGCCGGCGCCTGACCCATCGCCACGGCGCGACCGCCGCCGATGCGCGCCCAGCCGAACATGCCGATGTCGTTGCGTCCGTCGCCGGCGACGAGGACGCGGGCCGCATCGAGGCCGAGCTCGTCGCGCACGCGCTCCAGCGCCGTGCCCTTGTCCACGCCCTGCGGGGCGATGTCCAGCCACGCCGTCCAGCCGATCGCATACGAGACCTCGTTGAGTCCGGCGTCGGCGACGAGACGGTGGAAGTCGTCCTCGTCGTGTCCCGGCGAGACGACCACGATGCGAGAGACGGGGAGGGCCCCGAGCTCCTCGAAGTCGACCTGTCGTCCGCCGTCGAGCGTCCAGTCGTCGAGCTGCTCGGTGAACAGCCGCTGCCCCGACCCGAGCTCGACCATGTAGCGGGCGTCCGGGAGGCGCTCCTGGAGCAGTGCGAGCACCGGCGTCGGGTCGAAGGTCTCGACGTGCCAGCGCTCCCACTCGTCGCCGTCGCGCCGCATCGTCACGGCGCCGTTGGAGCACACCACGTAGTCGGCGGTCAGCCCGAGCTCCTCCACGTAGCGCCGCGTCGCCATCCAGCTGCGGCCCGTCGCGATGGTCACGACATGACCGGCGTCCCGCACACGGGCCACGGCCTCGGGCACGCCGGGGCTCATCGTCTCGTCCTGCAGCAGGATGGTCCCGTCGACGTCGAGGCCGACCAGCCAGGGGGCCGTCATCGGGTGGCCTGCTCGTCGGCGAGCGGGCGGATCACCTCGAGTCCGCCGAGGTAGGGGCGCAGGACCTCGGGAACCCGCACCGAGCCGTCCGCCTGCTGGTGCGTCTCGAGCAGGGCGACGATCCAGCGCGTGGTCGCGAGCGTGCCGTTGAGGGTCGCGACGTGCTGGGTCTTCGCCGCCGTGCCGCCCTCCTCCGCCGCGGGGCGGTACCGCACGTCGAGACGCCGTGCCTGGAAGGTCGTGCAGTTCGACGTGGAGGTCAGCTCGCGGAACGCGCCCTGCGTGGGCACCCAGGCCTCGATGTCGTACTTCCGCGCCGCGCTCGACCCGAGGTCTCCCGCGGCGACGTCGATCACCCGGTAGGCGAGGCCGAGCGAGGTCAGCATCTCCTCCTGCAGCGCGACGAGCCGCAGGTGCTCCGCTTCGGCGTCCTCGGCGGTCGTGTAGACGAACATCTCCAGCTTGTTGAACTGGTGCACGCGGATGATGCCGCGGGTGTCCTTGCCGTGCGAGCCCGCCTCTCGGCGGTAGCAGGTCGACCATCCGGCGTAGCGGAGGGCGCCGGGCGCGAGGTCGACGATCTCGTCCTTGTGGTACCCGGCGAGAGCGACCTCGCTGGTGCCGACGAGGTAGAGGTCGTCGTCCTTGTCGAGGTGGTACACCTCGTCGGCGTGCTCGCCGAGGAAGCCGGTGCCCTGCATGATCTCCGGACGCACGAGCGTGGGCGTGATCAGCGGCACGAAGCCGTTCTGCAGCGCCTTGTCGAGGGCGAGGTTCATGAGCGCGATCTCGAGGCGCGCACCGATCCCGCGCAGGAAGTAGAAGCGCGCGCCGGAGACCTTGGCGCCGCGCTCCATGTCGATCGCGCCGAGCATCTCCCCGAGTTCGAGGTGATCCCGCGGCTCGAAGTCGAACGCCGGCACCTCCCCCACGCGACGAAGCTCGACGAAGTCCGCCTCCCCGCCGGCGGGGACACCGTCGATGACGACGTTCTCGATCCGGGCGAGGGCCGCGGCCGCGGCGTCGGCGGCCTCGTTGGCCGCGTGCTGGGCCTGCTTGACCCGGTCGGCGAGGTCCTTGGCCTGCGCGACCAGGGCGGCCTTCTCCTCCTTGGGCGCCTTCGCGACCAGCTTGCCGAACGCGTTCTGCTCCGCACGCAGCTCCTCGAAGGCGGCCAGTGCCGCGCGGCGCGATCGGTCGGCCTCGAGTGCGACGTCGACGGTGCTCTGGTCGTTGCCACGGGCAGCCTGCGAACGGCGGACGATCTCCGGGTTTTCGCGGAGGAGTGCGAGGTCGATCATTCCGCAAGTCTACGAGGTGCGCGGCGAGGGACCGGGCGGTGGGGTTTTCCCTCCACCGGCGTCCCGCCCCTCGGACGATGCCGGTCTAGAGTAGCGCCATGGCCACGAGTCCTCCCGTTCTGAAGCAGGCGGCGCTCGTGTACAACCCCGTGAAAGTCGACGGGAAGCGCCTGCGGGCACAGGTCCGCGATCTGTCCCGTGAGGCCGGGTGGGACCACCCCGCCTTCTATCCCACGACGGTGGAGGATGCCGGCCAGGGAGCGACGGCCGAGGCGCTCGCGCGCGGTGTGGATGTCGTGCTCGTGGCCGGCGGAGACGGGACGGTGCGCGCCGTCGCGGAGGCGATCGCCGACACCGGGGTCCCCCTCGCCATCCTGCCGAGCGGCACCGGGAACCTGCTCGCCCGGAACCTCGGCCTTCCCCTGGCCGACCCGGCGGAGATGATCCGCGCCGCCCTCGGCGACTTCCGTCACCCGATCGACATCGGCTGGGCGCGGATGACCAGGGCGGACGGCTCCGAGGAGGAGCATGCCTTCGTCGTGCTCGCCGGCATCGGTCTCGACGCCGACATGATCGCGAACACGCGAGCCGACCTGAAGAAATCCGTCGGCTGGATCGCCTACGTCGACGGCGCCGCCCGATCCCTCCCGCGCGCCAAGCCCTTCCGGGCGGTGTACCAGATCGGCACGGGGCGCCTGCACTCCACGAAGGTGCACAGCATCCTGTTCGCGAACTGCGGCACTCTTCCGGCCGGCATCTCCCTCATCCCGGACGCCTCCATCACCGATGCGACCCTCGACGTCGCGGTCATCCAGCCGACGGGCGTGCTCGGCTGGCTCGGAGTCTGGCGCAAGATCTGGTGGGACAACTCCGTGCTGCGTCGCTCACGCGCCGGCCGGTTCGTGCTCGAACGCCGTGGGACGGATGCCTCGGTCCACTACTTCCGCGGCGCTCGTGCCGAGGCCGCTGCGTCGGCGCCCACACCGGTCGAGCTCGACGGGGACGAGTTCGGCGAGGCCGTCCACGTCACCTGTCGGGCCGATCCGGGCGCGCTTCTGCTCGCCCTGCCCACCGGTCACCCGGTGCACATCCTCTGACGAGGGCGTCCGGCTCAGCGGACCTCGACCGTGCCGTCGAGACCCCCGCCGACGAGCGTCAGCTCGAACGGGGCGTCATCGTCGACCTCGTCCTCGGGGAACTGGATCACCGTGGCCCGCGGCGCCATGTCCATGGTGCACACCTGATCCTCGTCCGTGACGAACGTCGCCGTCCCCGTCGTGCCTTCCGCCTCGACCGACTCGACGACCGGAGCGCAACTGGAGGAGCCCCAGGTCAGGAGGACCAGACCGCCGTCGTCGAACCAGGCCGCAGACGGCTGGTACTCGGTGGACGAACCCGGGGTCGCCGTGGCCGCGGGGTCGCCGTCGACATCGATCTCGTCGATCAGATCACCGTAGGTCACCACCAGCGTCACGTCCTTCGTCGGATCGACTCCGTCCGGCAGCGCACCGAGGCTGGCTCGCGGTGCGAGGTCGGCCGTGCAGGCCTGCTCCGTCGCGCCGTCGCCTTCCGGCTCGACGAGCGTCACGGAGACCCGCTGCCCCTCGGCGGAGACCTCGTCCACCTGAGGGAGGCAGGTCGACGACCCCCAGCTCACGACGGCGAACATCCGTCCGTCGTCGAGGAGCGCTCCATCCATGTCGTCCTGGTCGTCGGTGCTCCCGGCGCTTCCCGGGCCGCTGGAGGGGTCGGACGTCGAGTGCGGTGCGGCTCCGCCGGGGCCCACCGTGCAACCGGCGAGGACGAGTGCCGCGGCGAGCGCGGAGGACACGGCGAGCACGAGCCTGCGGGGAGTCATGTCCTCAGGCTAGCGGCGGGTTCCGCTCCCCGGAACCGGGGTTGACGGATCGAGAGATCACTGCAGCGCGGACGTGAGCCGCGCGAGGTTGTCGAGCACGGTGGAACGCAGCGGCTGCTGCAGCCACTCCTCGAGCGTCAGCTCCCGGCTCAGCGACCGGTACTTGTCCTCGACCTCGCGCATCTCGGCGACGAACTCCTCGCCGCGTACGAGCATCGACACCTCGAGGTTCAGGCCGAACGAGCGCATGTCCATGTTGCTGGAGCCGATGACGGCCACCTCGTCGTCGATCGTGAGGCTCTTGGTGTGGAGGATGTAGGGCTTCCGATACATCCAGATCCGCACCCCCGCCCGGAGCAGCGCCTCGTAGTAGCTGCGCTGGGCGTGGTAGACCATCGCCTGGTCGCCCTCTTCCGAGACGAAGAGCTGCACCTCGACACCGCGATCGACGGCCGCGGTGACCGCGAGCAGCAGGGCCTCGTCCGGGACGAAGTACGGGCTGACGATCATGATCTGCTTCTTCGCCGCGTACAGGAGGGCGAGGAAGAGCCGCAGGTTGTTCTCGACCTCGAATCCCGGGCCTGACGGCACCACCTGGCAGTCGAGGTCGCCGGAGCCGATGTTGGCGTGCGAGATGTCGATCTCCTCGAGCACGACGTCCGTCTCGCTGTACCAGTCGCTGAGGAAGATCGCGTTGACGCTCAGCACGACCGGTCCGTCCAGGCGGACCATCAGGTCGACCCAGTGCAGTCCCCGCCGGATGTTCTTCGGCAGGTTGTAGGTCGAGTCCGTGATGTTCTGCGATCCCAGGAAGGCGATGTTGCCGTCCACGACGAGGAGCTTCCGGTGGTTGCGCAGATCGGGGCGCTGCATCTTGCCCTTGAGCGGCTGCACGGGGAGCATCAGGTGCCACTCCGCGCCCATCTCGTTCAGGCGGGCGATGGTCTGGCGATAGCGCGGTTTGCCCCGGTTCGCCCAGTGGTCGAGGAGCACGCGCACGGCGACACCCCGCGCGGCGACCTCTTCGAGGGCGCGGAAGAAGTTGTCCGTCGAGTCGTCGGACTGCAGGATGTAGAACTCGACGTGCACGTAGTCCTGCGCGGTGCGGATGGCCTCCGCCATCTCGTCGAGCGACTCCTCGTAGTCGGAGATGAGATGGGCGCCGTTGTCGCCGGAGAGCGGCAGGGCCCCGAGACGCTGGTTCATCTGCACGATCGGCCCGAACCAGGCGGGGGCGTTCGGCCGCAGCGTCCCGAAGTGGAGGTGCTCGCTCGTCTCCGCGATGTACTGGTTGATCTGCTCCTGCTTGCGGCGCCGTGCCCGCGGCAGGCGCGGGTTGCCGATCAGGAGGAAGAGGAAGACCCCGACCACCGGGATGAAGAACACGGCGAGGAGCCAGGCCATCGCCGCGGTGGGGCGGCGATTGCGCGGGATCACGATGATCGCGGTGACGCGGATGATGATGTCGAGCACCAGGACGAAGGCGGCGACCCACCATCCCCAGGATTCCGCGGTCATCACGCCCCCTCACCCACACCGGGGATCGTCGTCACCCCGGGTCGCGCCGGACCCGGCGCGCTCGCTTCACAGTAGCGGATGGGTCGGACTCAAGCGCGCGGCGGCAGCCCGCGCGCGGCGCGTTCCTCGGCCTCGATCTGCGCGTGCACCTTGCGCTCGGTGCGATCGAACCGGAGGATGCCGCGGAGAACAACGAAGAAGACGATGCTGACGCCGACCGTCGGCAGGAGCGACCATGCCGCGGCGAGCCAGAAGTTGTCCATGCCTCCATCGTACGCGAGCGACTACTCGTGCACAGGCGCCGCTTCCCAGGAATCTCGTCCACAGCGCTCCCCGGGGAGCCCCCGGAGAGCGGGGACCCGCGACCCTCTCCTCATGACAACCGTGCTCCGCGCCTCCGACTCCGCCCAGTTCCTCGGCATCGTGCCCGCCCTCGCCGGCTTCACCCCCCGGGAGAGTCTGGTCCTCCTCCCCTTCCACGGCACACGCAGCGACGGGGCCATGCGCCTCGACCTCCCCGATCACGTCATCCCCGTCCTGCACTACGCCGCGGCGGCGGTCGATCTGGCCGTCCGTGTGCCGGGGACGGACGCGATAGCCGTCGTGGTCTACACCGGCGACGCGGCGCAGCACACGCCCGACGGCCTCGTGCTGCCGCACGCGGTGGCCGTCGACACGCTTCTCGGCTGTGCGGAGGCGGCGGGCCTGCGCGTGGTCGAGGCCCTGTGCGTGACGCCGGAGGGCTGGTGTCGATACGACGAGACCGATCCGCAGCTGCACCCCTTGACGGACATCGTTCCGCCGCCCGGGGCCGCTGCGCTCGGCGACGTCTCGGGCGACCAGTTCGCCGGAGCGGCGCTGCCGGCCGCCTCCGCCGCGGAGGCCCGGCGGGTCGCCCGTATCCTGCGCGGCCTCGACCGCACGCTCGGCCCGGAGCGCACGGCGCACGCCGGCGAGCCGCAGGTGATCGCGGCGGTCGCCCTGCTCGACGACATCCCCGCGTTCCTCGAATCGGTACTCGAGGCACCGGATCCGCTCCCGCCCCTCTCCACCGCGGCACTCGTGTGGTGTCTGGGACGACCACCGGTCCGCGACACGGCGATCGCCCAGTGGGCGACCGATCACCGTCAGGGCATCCGCACCATGGAGGCGCAGCTCGCCTTCGCCGCCGCCGGGTCCCCCGTGCCCGACGACGTCGGGCGCGTGTTCCTCGGTCGCGGCACGGCACCGGACGGCGAGCGGCTCCGCACCGCGCTCCGTACCGTGCGCCAGGCCGCAGCACAGGCGCCGCGGGAGGCTCGCCCCGGCCCGCTGACCGTCGCGGCCTGGTTGTCCTGGGCTCTCGGGCGCGCCACGCATGCGGGCCGCTACCTCGACATGGCGCGCGACATCGACCCGACGTACAGTCTCGCGTTGCTGCTCGACGCCATGATCGGCGGGGCGGTGCTGCCGGAGTGGGCCTTCCGCAGGGGGCGCGGAGAGTGAGCGCCTCGCCGCTACTTGACCAGCGGGAAGAGGATCGTCTCGCGGATCCCCAGACCGGTGATCGCCATCAGCAGACGATCGATGCCCATGCCCATCCCCCCGGACGGCGGCATGCCGTGCTCCAGAGCCCGGAGGAACTCCTGGTCGATCGGCATGGCCTCGACATCGCCTCGGGCGGCGAGCTTCGCCTGCTCCTCGAACCGCTCACGCTGGATGACCGGGTCGACGAGCTCGGAATACCCGGTCGCCAGCTCGAAGCCGCGGATGTAGAGGTCCCACTTCTCCACGACGCCCTCGATGGACCGGTGCTCCCGCACGAGCGGGGAGGTGTCGACGGGGAAGTCCATGACGAACGTCGGCCGGACGAGGTCGCCCTTCACGAAGTGCTCCCAGAGCTCCTCGACGAGCTTCCCGTGCGTGGCCTGAGGCGGCACGTCGACGCCGTTCGCCTCGGCGAAGGCGATCAGGTCCTCGACGGCGTCCGTCGGCGTGACGGTGCGCCCGGAGGCGGCCGACAGCGACTCGTACATCGAGATGCGGTCCCACTCGCCACCCAGGTCGTACTCGGTGCCGTCCGCCCAGGTGACCGTGGTCGACCCGGCCACGGCGATCGCGGCCTGCTGCACGAGTTCCTGCGTCAGTGCCGCCATCTGGTTGTAGTCGCCGTAGGCCTGATAGGCCTCGAGCATCGCGAACTCCGGGCTGTGCGTCGAGTCGGCACCCTCGTTGCGGAAGTTCCGGTTGATCTCGAACACCCGCTCGATACCGCCGACGACCGCGCGCTTGAGGTAGAGCTCCGGGGCGATGCGGAGGTAGAGCTCCGTGTCGAACGCGTTGGAGTGGGTGACGAACGGGCGAGCGGACGCGCCGCCGTGCTGCACCTGCAGCATGGGCGTCTCCACCTCGAGGTAGCCGTGGGCGGCGAACGTCGCCCGCAGGCTCGCGTTCACCGCCGCACGCGCACGCACGGTCGTGCGCGCCTGCTCCCGCACGATGAGGTCGAGGTAGCGACTGCGGACACGTCCTTCTTCGCTCAGCTCGGCATAGGCGTTGGGCAGCGGGAGGATCGCCTTCGACGCGATGGCCCAGTCGTCGGCCATGATCGACAGCTCGCCGCGGCGGCTGGAGATGACCTCACCGTGCACGAAGACGTGGTCGCCGAGGTCGACGTACTCCTTCCAGTCCGCGAGCGACTCCTCGCCGACGTTGGCGAGCGAGACCATCGCCTGGATCCGGGAGCCGTCGCCGGCCTGGAGCGTCGCGAAGCAGAGCTTGCCGGTGTTGCGGCTGAACACCACGCGACCGGCGACACCGACGACGACGCCGGTCTCGGCGCCGGGCTCGAGGTCTCCGTACTCCGCGCGCAGAGCGGGGATGCTGTGCGTCACAGGCACCGCGACCGGGAACGCACCGCCGCCGGCGTCCGCGCGCTTCTCGATCAGACGCTCGCGCTTGGCGAGGCGGACGGCCTTCTGCTCGTGGATGTCCTCTTCGGCGGAAGGGGCGGCCGAGGCCGTTTCGGGCGCGGCGGGCGCGTCAGTCATGTGCGGGGCTCCTTGGAAGTCCTCCCCAGTTTACCGAGATGGCGCGGCGGGCTCCGGACAGGCGGCGAGGACAGGCGCGGGACGTCCTCACCGCGCCACGTGCTGGGTAGCCTCGAGGCATGGCCCCCACTCGGATCCTCCGCGCGAGCGCCGTCGTCGCTCTCGCCACCGTCCCTGTCCTCGCGCCGGAGATCGCCGTCGCGGCGGCCCCGGCGAAGGCGACCACCATCGTCTCCGCCGCCGACGTGGACGAGTTCTCCTACGCCTCGTGGGACGCGGTCTACGACGTCGGGCTCGACGAGGACGGGCGGGCGCGCATGCAGGTGACGGAGACCGTCGTCGCGCGATTCCCCGACGCCGACCAGAACCGCGGCATCGTGCGGGGACTGGCGACGACCTACAAGGACGCCACCCTCGACACCCGGGTGCTGGCGGTGACCGACGAAGACGGAGCCGCCGTCCCGTACGAGACCGACGAGGACGACGGGACGCTCTTCGTCCTCACGGGCGACGACGACTTCGTCCACGGCCTGACCACGTACGTCATCGAGTACGAGATGCGCGACATCATCGTCGGGAGCGCTCCGGACGCGTCGGGTTCCCGCACCGCGGACGAGTTCTACTGGGACCTCCTCCCCCTCGACAGCACACAGCCGATCGAGGCGTTCCGAGCCGACATCCGCTTCGACGCCGCACTCACGGCTCAGCTCACCGGTGCGACGGCGTGCTACATCGGCCCCTCCGGATCCACGGAGCTCTGCGACCTGGAGGGACCGGTCGCCGACGGAGAGGCCGCGGCTTTCCACGTCGAGGCCCGGTCGCTGCCCGCCGGGGACGGGGTGACGGTGGCCATCGGCTTCGCACCGGGGACGGTGACCCAGCCCGCCGCCCGCCTGCCCGATCCCGTCGCCGACCTCGGGCCGGTGCTCGCTGCTGTCGGCGCCGTCGGTCTCTCCGCGGCCGGCTGGGCGGCCGCGGTGGGCTCGGGACGACGTCGGCGTCGCGCCACCGGGATCATCGTGGCGCAGTACGAGGTCCCCGACGACCAGCCGCCCCTCCTCGCGGCCGCACTCCTGCCCGGAGCCAAGAACGTGGTCCCCGCCGAGATCGTGCACCTTGCCGTCCGCGATGCGCTGCGCATCGAGGAAGGTGCGTCAGCCGAATCGCCACGGCTGCGACGACGACCCCACGGCATCGCCCCGAGTCTCCTCGATCAGGCTGCGCTCGACGCGCTCTTCGTCCACGCGGATGCGGACGGCGTCGTTGACCTGCCGACCGAGAGCGAGGCCTTCGCCGCACGGATGACGGGCCTGACGACGAAGGGCGAGGAGGAGGCCGCCCGCCGGGGTCTGACGACCAGGGCGCGCAGCCGCGCGGCCGTCGTCCTGCAGGGCGTGGCCATCGCCGTCGCCGTGGCGGGTCTCGTCGTCGCCATCGTCGCCGTGGCGTCCGGACGGTTGTCCGCCGGCCCCGCGCTCCTGGCCATCTCCGTCGGGGCACTGCTCGTCGCGGCCTCGAGCTTCTACACCTTCTCGCGGCACACGGTTCTGACGCCGGAGGGTGCACAGGCGTACGAGCACCTGCAGGGGGTGCGCGAGTTCATCCGCGTCGCGGAGGAGGATCGGTTGCGGATGCTGCAGTCCTACACCGGCGCGGAACGGCGCACCGAGGAGGGGGCGGACGTCATCCATGTCTACGAGCGCCTCCTCCCCTACGCGATGCTGTTCGGCATGGAGGACGAGTGGGGCCGGGTGCTGGAGAGTGCGTACAGCCGGGCGGCGCACGGACCGACGTGGATCGGCGACCCCACGTCCTTCGCTCTCCGCACGTCACTCGTGGCGTTCATGAGCTCGTCCACGGCGTCCGCGACCTACTCCGCGCCGTCCACCGGCACCTCGTCGGCCACCGGTGGCTCGTTCGGCGGCGGTTTCTCCGGAGGCGGGGGCGGAGGCGGCTTCTCCGGCGGACGCTGAGCCCGAGACGCCGCGCCGGGAAGGCGATCAGACCAGCGGTGGCGGATCCGAGGCGTCGCGCAGCGCCCGCTCGACGGTCGACTGCACGAGCGCGGAGAGGAACCCGCCCGGATTCTCGACGCCGATCTCGCGGAGCCGCGAGGTCGACTGGCCGATGATCGAGCGGGAGAACTCCGTGGCCGTGGCGATCGCATCGGCGTAGGCGGCACGGTCGGCCTCGGCGATGACGACCGGTTCGCACCCCATCTCCACGGCCAGCGCCTGGGCGATCGGGAGCACGGCGGCGGGAGCGGTGACCGCCGCGAATCCCGCCTGCAGCTGCCGGAGGTCGATCGAGGTCCCGGTGAACGTGATCGCCGGATGCACGGCCAACGGAATGGCGCCGCGCTCCGCCGCCGGGCGCAGGACCTCGATGCCCTGTGCCGGATCGGTGTGCAGGACGAGCTGGCCGATCTGCCACCCGCCGACCTCCGCGATGCCCGAGACGAGGGACGGCAGCTCGGAGGAAGGCACCGCGAGGATCACGAGCTCGGCGCGCCGCACGACCTCCTGCGTGTCCAGCACCGGGACGCCCGGGAGAACCGCGGACGCACGCTCGTCGTCCGATCCGCTCGTGATCCCGACGATCGCATGTCCGGCTCCGGCCAACGCGGCGCCGACCACAGGGCCCACACGCCCCGCGCCGACGATGCCGACGCCGAGACGGCCGTCACGCACCACGCTCACTCCTCGCGCGGCGCGTCCGGTCGCGCCGGCGTCGGAGGCACGACCGAGCCGGGCGGCGCCGGCGGGGCGGAAGGGGCCGCCGTCTGCGGCGGTGGCGGCGCCACCGGGGGAACGGAGGGCGGAGCGACCGGAGGCGCCGTGACGGGCGGGACCGGCGGCGGAGCGACCGGAGGCGCCGTGACGGGCGGGACCGGCGGCGGAGCGACCGGAGGCGCCGTGACCGGAGGCGCCGGTGCGCCCGTGGGCGGAGCGGGCGGGACCGGCGGAGCGGCCGGGGCCGACGCCGGACCGCCGAACGCGGGAGACGCCGCCGTCGCGGGACCGCCGAACACCGGCGGAGCGGGCGGCGCCACCGGATCTCCCGCGGCGTGCTCGCTCCAGCGGTGGGTGTGGTCTCGGGACGCCGCCTCGGCTGCGGCGACGCTGACCTCGTTGAGCAGCGCGAGCGCGTCGGCCCGCTCGAGCCCGGAGAGGAGGCCGGTGATCGGCCCGGGCACGGTGTGCACCTGAGCACCGGACACTCCCTGCGCCCGGTCGATGGGCCCCTGACTCAGCGACACGCCCTGAAGACGCGCGAGCGGGAAGACCGCGAGCTTGCGCCACACGATTCCCCGACGCAGCAGCAGTCCGTCCGTCGTCACCGTGTATCCGTGACGCTTCCAGGAGAACGGTCGCCGCCACCAGGCCCGGCGCGGCATCGTCCGGTAGGGGTCGGCATCGGTCGGACCGACGACACCCTGGTCCCACAGCGCGGGGATGCTCTCGGCGGGCACGTCGGGCAGCACGAGCGACAGCACCCGCTCCACGTCCGCGCGCTTGCCGACCGGGAGCACGACGTTGAACTGCTGACCGCTGCTCGACGACTGCTGGGCGGCGCTCTTGCCGCTCATCCGGTTGATCTTGATGGTCCACCACCCGAACGGCCGCCAGAGCAGCGACTGCGACACCTCGACCGCGAAGATGCGGCCGGGCGGGAGGGTCTCGGTGACGGTGGTGAGCAGCCCGTAGGTGATGCGCACGCCGTCGGGAGTGGGCGCGATGGAGTACCGCAGCGACTTGGAGATCTGCGCCCAGGTGATGCCGACCACGGCGATGACCATGGGGACGCCCATGCCGAGACCGATGCCGAGGAGGACGATCCCGCCATCGGGTTCCCCGTCGATGAGGATCCCGATGAGGGTGCTGCCGATCGCGATGGCGAAGATCACGCCGAAGAACACCAGCCACAGCAGTCCGGAGATGAGCTGCGAGCCGATCAGCCGACCGGCCGGGATCTTGACGACGCTCTCGGGCACGACGTCCTGCAGGTCCACCCCGGCGAGCAGGCCGTTGACGCCCTCGTTCATCGAGCCGACGAGCTGTGCGCGGGCGGAAGCCGGAGCGGTCCCGCCGGGCGTCGCTGCGCTCTGCGGATCCAATGCCGCGTGCCGAGCGGCACGCGCCCCGGACGCCAGGCGCAGGATCTCGGCGCGCACGCCTTCGGCGCGCGGCGTCGCCAGGTATTCGAGCGCGACGTTCGCGTCGGTGCCCGCGCCGACGACCTCGAGCTTCGCGAGGCCGATGATGCGTGCCGGGAACGGCCGGGTGAGGTTCACACCCTGCACGCGGTCGAGGGGCGCACGGCGATGGGAACGGAAGATGATGCCCTTGCGCACCTCGACATGGTCGCCGGTGATGCGGAACTGCTGGAAGCGCCAGACGAACCAGAAGATCGCCACGAGCACCACGACGAGCGCCAGGACACCCAGCAGCGCGATCAGGGCGAAGTTGTTCGCGAGCACCCAGTCCACCGGGTCGCCGCCGGTGTAGTCGTCGTAGTGCGCCTCCTCCGGCGCGAATTGCCCCACGAGCCAGGCGATGACCCGATCGCGCATGTTCGCGATCACGATGCCGCCCACGATGATGAGCGCCAGGCCGCCCTTGAAGAGCGGGGTCAGCGGATGCATCCGGTGCCATTCACCGTCCGCGAGGTGCGTCGACGGTGTGCCCGCGGAGGTCTGCCCTGGCGCGGCGGTGGGGAGCTGCGACTCGCTCACAGGCCGGTCCGACGGGTCTCGGCGACCTGGATGAGCGTGTCGCGCAGCGCCTCGGCCGCCGCCTGGGCGAGGCCGGGGATCTGCACACCGGTGGTCGCCGCCGCGGTGACCATCTTGAGCTGGGAGATGCCGAACGCCCGGTCGAGCGGCCCCTGGGTGATGTCGACGAGCTGCATGCGACCGTAGGGCACCGCGATCATGCGCTGCCAGAGGATGCCCTTGCGGAACACGATGTCGTCCGCCCGCAGCATGTAGCCGATCGCCCGGGCCTGACGCGGGAGGATGACCAGCGTCACGAGGGTGATGAGGATGATGACCCCGGCCGGGATCCACACCCAGTCCTGTTCGAGCACGATGTTCAGCACGACGGCCGCCGCCACGACGATCGCCAGGAAGATGACGTTCTGCACGATCTGCGACACCACATAGCGCGGCGAGATCTGGTGCCAGGTGCCGTCGAGCTCGAGGCGGGCCTCGTTGCGCGCCGTGCGCAGGCCCGTGTACGTGCCCTGGTCGAGGGCGCCGAGGTCAGTGCCCTCCGCCGGGTTCAGGGGCGCGGTCTCTGGGTTCTGAGTCATCAGGATCCTTCGGCAGGGTGCAGAACTGTTCGGCGACGAGAGCGGCGACGACGAGCACGACCGCACTCGCGATCAGCGCCACCATGGCCACAGTCGACCCTATCGGGGGATCGATGGGGCGCGTGAGGAGGAAGGCCAGCAGCCCGGCGCCGAAACCCGCCATGATCGCCCCCAGCAGGCTGGACGCCCGCGCGAGGGTCGCGGCCCGGAGGGCACGGAACGGGTCGATGCGCACCCCCGACCGGACGCTGCGCCGCACCGGCCAGGCCACCCCGAGCGACGCACCCGCGATGAGGACGAGCAGCACCGGGAGGAAGAGGGACGGCGTGAACGTGGCCCGCCCCGTCGCCGTCAGCATCTGGTCGAGGACGAAGCCGGCCCCGGCGCCGACGAGTGCGAGGACGGCGAGAAGTCCAGCGGAGGTGCGCTTCATCCCTCGCCTCGCGCGTGAAGGTCCGCCGCCAGATCGGCGACTCGGCCCCGGCCCACGAGCTCGGCGTCGGGGTCGAGGTCGAGCCACGGCTCCAGGACGAACAGCCGCTCCGCCGCCCGCGGATGGGGCAGCTGGATCCGAGGGTCGTCCGACACGACGTCGCCGTAGGCGATGAGGTCGAGGTCCAGGGTGCGGTCACCCCACCGCTCGCCGCGCACGCGGCCGTTCTCGTCCTCGATGGCGTGCAGCATGCCGAGGAGGATCTCGGGAGCGAGCCGGGTGGTCACCAGAGCCACCGCGTTCACATACCCGGGGGCGTCCGGATCGGGGCCGTCCACGCGCAGCGCCACCGTCTCGAACAGGCGCGACAGGCGCACGTCCGAGACGAGCGGGAGCCGTCCGATGCGCGCGGCCGCGGCGCGGATCGTGTCCTCGCGGTCTCCGAGGTTGGCGCCGAGCGCGACCACCGCCACCGTCTCGGGGTGCGGAGGTCGGGGGCCGGGCACCTCCGGGGCCTGCGTGAGGTTGCGGCTCATGTGGTGATGTCCTCCAGCGACTCCGGAGCCCGCGTCCGATGCACCGTCACGGCCACGTCGTCGAAGGTCAGGGCGATCGGCGCCTGCGGCTTGTGCACCGTCACGGTCACCTGCTGCACGCGGCGGTCACCGAGGGCGACGTCCGCGATCCGCTCGGCCAGGGTCTCGATGAGGTTCACCGGCTCCCCCGCGACGACGGCGGCCACCCGCTCCGCGAGCTCGCCGTAGTGCACGGTGTCGGCCACATCGTCGGAGGCGGCGGCCTGTTCGAGGGAGAGCCGCAGGCGGAGGTCGACCGTGAACTCCTGCCCGTTCTCCCGCTCGTGCGGGTAGACGCCGTGGTGGCCGAACACGGTCAGCCCTGTCAGCACGATCTCGTCGAGGAAGTCCATGCCTCTAGGGTACGGCGACGCTCCGACCTCGCACTCAGCCTTCCCAGGCGCGGGTGATCGCGAGGGCGTCACGGGTCGCCGCGACGTCGTGCACGCGCACCGCCCAGGCGCCGGCGCGCATCGCGAGCGCGCTCGTCACCGCGGTGGCCAGGTCCCGGCGCTCCTCGGAGACGCCGTCACCGCCCGGCTCCGCCGCCTGCAGCACGTCGGCGAGGAAGCGCTTGCGCGACGTCCCGACCAGCACGCGGAAGCCGAGGCCCACGATCTCGTCGAGGCCCCGCAGCACGTCCCAGTTCTGGGCACCGGCCTTGGCGAACCCGATACCGGGATCGACGATCAGGCGGGAGGGCGCGATCCCGGCGGCCGCTGCCTCCCCGATGCGCTCGCGCAGCTCGCCGGCCACCTCTCGGGCGACGCGGCGGTAATCGGCGTTCGCGTACATGTCGGCGGAGAAGCCGCGCCAGTGCCCGATCGCGAAATCGGCTCCCGAGTCCGCCACGGCGGCGCGCATGTCCGGGTCGGCGAGTCCGCCGGAGACGTCGTTGACGATGCGCGCCCCCGCGCGGACGGCGGCCGCGGCGGTCGACGCGTTGAGGGTGTCGATGCTGACGACGGCGCCGGCCGCCGCGAGCTGTTCGACGACCGGAAGGACGCGCCGCTGCTCCTCGTCCACCCCGACGCGCTCCGCACCCGGCCTGGTCGATTCGCCGCCGACGTCGAGGACGGACGCCCCCTCTGCGCGCAGGCGGAGGCCGTGGGCGACCGCGCGGTCCGCGTCGAGGTACCGCCCGCCGTCGCTGAACGAGTCGGGCGTCACGTTGACGATGCCCCAGATCCCGGTCATGCGCGCGACGTCCCGACCCCCGGCACGGTCATGCCGATCAGGGTCACCAGCTCCGCACGCGCCACGGGATCCGTGTAGACCCCGCGCGCCGCGATGGTCAGCGTCGAGGCTTCGGTCTGCCGCCCGCCCCGCATCGTCACGCATCCGTGGCTGGCATCGAGCACGACGAGCACGCCGCGCGCGTCGAGGTTCTCGGCGATCGTGTCGGCGATCTGCTCCCCCAGCCGCTCCTGCACCTGCGGCCGCGCGGCGAGGATCTCCACGACGCGCACGAGCGCACCGAGGCCGACGACCTGCTCGCCCGGAAGGTAGGCGATGTGCGCATGCCCCGCGAAGGGCAGGAGGTGGTGCTCGCACACCGAGCGGAAGCGGATGTCGCGCAGCAGCACCGCGCCGGACGGCAGGGTGTCCGGCGCCGGCCCGCGGGTCACGCTGATCGTGTGGGCGAGCGGCTCGGCGGGATCCTCGCCCACCCCGGCGAAGAACTCCGCGTAGAGCTCGGCCATCCGGGAGGGTGTCTGCTTGATCCCCGGACGATCGGGGTCCTCGCCGATCGCCTCCAGGAGTTCCCTGGTGAGCCGCTCGACGCGTCCCTTGTCGACGGTCACGTCACGCCGTCGCGGGACGAGGGTTGCCCGCTCCGGCGGAGCCCTGCTGCGGACGCGGCGGGGCCGTCGGCGCCTCGACGGAGGCGGCGAGCGAGACGTCCTTCTTCGGGACCTCGATCGGCGGCCGCTCCGAGACCGGACGGTCCTCGCTGGACAGCCACAGCGGACGCTCGGGGAGCTTCTTCACCTCGGTGAAGATCTCCGCGATGCGGTTGTGGTCGAGGGTCTCCTCCTCGAGGAGCGCGAGGGCGAGACGGTCGAGGATGTCCCGGTTCTCGCTGAGCACCGCGTACGCCTCGTTGTGCGCCTGCTCGATGAGCGCCCGCACCTCGGCGTCGACGCGCTCCGCGACCTTCTCGGAGTATTCGCGGCCACGGCCCATGTCGCGCGCGACGAACATGTCGCCGCCCTCGGTGCCGAGCTTGACGGGGCCGACCTGCGTCGTCATGCCGTACTCGATGACCATCTTGCGGGCGATCGAGGTCGCCTTCTCGATGTCGTTGGAGGCACCGGTGGTGGGGTCGTGGAAGACGAGCTCCTCGGCGACGCGGCCACCCATCGCGTAGGTGAGCTGATCCTGCAGCTCGTTGCGGGTCACGGAGTACTTGTCGTCCAGCGGCAGCACCATCGTGTAGCCGAGCGCCTTGCCGCGGGGCAGGATCGTGATCTTCGTCACGGGGTCGGTGTAGTTCATCGCCGCCGCCGCGAGCGCGTGTCCGCCCTCGTGGTACGCCGTGATGAGCTTCTCCTTGTCCTTCATCACGCGGGTGCGGCGCTGTGGACCGGCGATCACGCGGTCGATGGCCTCGTCGAGGGCGCGGTTGTCGATGAGCTGCGCGTTCGAGCGGGCCGTGAGCAGCGCGGCCTCGTTGAGCACGTTCGCCAGGTCGGCACCGGTGAAGCCGGGGGTCTTGCGGGCGACGACCTCGAGGTCGACGTTCTTCGACAGCGGCTTGCCCTTGCTGTGCACCTCGAGGATCTTCTGGCGGCCCTTGAGGTCGGGGGCGTCGACGCCGATCTGACGGTCGAAGCGGCCGGGGCGCAGCAGCGCGGGGTCGAGGATGTCGGGACGGTTGGTGGCCGCGATCACGATGACGTTCGCGTTCGGGTCGAAGCCGTCCATCTCGACGAGCATCTGGTTCAGCGTCTGCTCGCGCTCGTCGTTGCCGCCGCCCATGCCGGCGCCGCGGTGACGGCCCACGGCGTCGATCTCGTCGATGAAGATGATGGCCGGGGCGTTCTCCTTGGCCTGGCTGAACAGGTCCCGCACGCGGGAGGCGCCGACGCCGACGAACATCTCGACGAAGTCGGAACCGGAGATGGAGTAGAACGGGGCTCCGGCCTCACCGGCGACGGCGCGGGCGAGGAGGGTCTTTCCGGTTCCGGGAGGGCCGTACAGCAGCACGCCCTTCGGGATGCGGGCGCCGATGGCCTGGAACTTCGCCGGGTCCTGCAGGAACTCCTTGATCTCGTGGAGCTCCTCGATGGCCTCGTCGGCGCCGGCGACGTCGGCGAAGGTGACCGTCGGGGTCTCCTTGTTGACGAGCTTGGCCTTGGACTTGCCGAACTGCATGACCTTGCCGCCGCCGCCCTGCATGGAGGACAGGAGCCACCAGAACAGCAGGCCGAGCAGCACCAGGGGAAGCAGCAGGGAGAGGAAGCCGTCGAACCAGGTTGCGCGCGGCACGGCGTCGTTGAAGCCGTCCTTCGGAGCGGCTGCATCGATCGCGGCGACCACCTCGTCGGCGCGGGCCTCGACGTAGTAGAACTGGACGTTCTCGGAGCCCTCGAACGGCTTCGACAGCGTCATGTCCACGCGCTGATCGCCGTCGGTGGTGACGACCTCGGTCACGGTCTTGCCGGAGAGCAGCTCGAGCCCCTCCTGCGTCGTGATCTGCTTCGGCGCACCGAGGTTCGAGATCAGCAGGAATCCGCCGAAGAGCAGCACGCCGATCAGAGCGACGTAGATCAGCGGATTGCGGGTGAGCTTCTTCACATCCATGGTCGGATCAGCGTATCGCCTCCGTGCTAGGGGGCCGCTGTGCGTTCACCCACGGCGCAACGCCCCCGACGCTGCGGCCTGGGCCGCTGAGCCCACCTGGGTCGCTGAGCCTGTCGAAGCGTCAGCTGTAGACGTGCGGCGCCAGCACGGCGACGTCGCGGAGGTTGCGGTAGCGCTCGGCGTAGTCGAGTCCGTAGCCGACGACGAATTCCACGGGGATGTCGAAGCCGACGTACTTGCAGTCGATCTCGACCTTCGCGGCCTCCGGCTTGCGCAGCAGCGCGAGGACCTCGATCGACTCCGCACCGCGGGACTCGAAGTTCTCCAGGAGCCAGCTCAGCGTGAGGCCGGAGTCGATGATGTCCTCGACGATGAGCACGTGCTTGCCGTGCAGGTCGGTGTCGAGGTCCTTCCGGATCTGCACGACGCCGCTCGACTTCGTGCTGGCGCCGTAGCTCGACACCGCCATCCAGTCCATCGGCGCGTGGAACGGCAGCGCTCGCGCGAAGTCCGCCATGACCATGACCGCGCCCTTCAGCACGCCGACGAGGATGAGGTCCTTGCCCTCGTAGTCCTTCGCGACCTGCGCCGCGAGCTCGTCGAGCTTGGCGTGGATCTCCTCCTCGGTGACGAGGATCTGTGCAAGGTCGTCCTGGATCTCCGCGGCGCGCATGGATCGATTTTAGGCGACGCGGCGGTGTGCTCCGGTCGCGGGCGCGTACCTCCCCTGCGCGGGCGGCACCGCACTACTCTGACGGTGATGCGGGCGCACGCCCCGACGGAAGGAGATCCCCATGGCGACTCAAGACATCCTCAGCCAGGTCCCCCTCGACGACATCGCGCAGAAGCTCGGAGTGTCGCGCGACGAGGCCAAGGTCGCGGTCGAGCAGGGCGGCGCCGTGCTCCTCGGCGGGCTGGCCAGGAACGCGGAGAGCTCCGAGGGGTCGGCGGCCATCGAGAAGGCCCTCGGCAAGCACCGCGGTGCGTCGAGCCCGGCGACGGTCGACGACATCGATCAGGAGGACGGCGAGAAGATCGTCTCCCACATCCTCGGCGGGAAGGAGAAGGAGGTCACGAAGGAGCTGACGGAGTCGAAGGCGACCCCGGGCATCGACTTCGGAAAGCTCCTCCCCATCCTCGCGCCGATCGTGATGGGTCTCATCGCCAACGCGACGAAGGACAAGACGGCGAAGGCGGACGCGGGCACGGAGGGCTCCGGCGGGATCGGCGACGTCATCGGCGGCATCCTCGGCGGCGGCGACTCCGGCTCCGGTGGCGGGCTGGGTGACGTGCTGGGTGGCCTCCTCGGCGGCGGCAAGAGCGGCTCCGGCGGCGGCATCGACCTCGGCGGGATCCTCGGCGGCCTCTTCGGCGGCAAGAAGTAGAACGCGACGCCGCCGCGGCCCGCGATTCAGCGGGTCGCGGCGGTGAACACGATCCGACCGCCCTGGCGCACGGCAGCGCACCCCGGGAGGTCGATCGGCCCTTGACCCGACCAGTCGGTCACGAGGCGGGCGACCTCGATCGTCTGCGCGCGGCTCAGGCTCGCCCCGAACTCGCTGTCGACCACGAGACGGATGATGCGGTTGCGCAGCGCGGCCGGGTTGGCGGCGAGCGCGGCGACGCTCACCGAGATCCCGGCCTCGGCGTGCTCGACGATGTCCTCGATCGTCTCGTGGATCATCTCGTCGAACGCCTCCGCGTCCTCCCGGAGCTGCTCGGCGGTGCGGGCCAGCGCCTCGGCGATACCCGGGCCGAGCTGCGTCTCCAGCACCGGGAGCACGTGGCGACGCACCCGCACCCGCGTGTAGCGGTCGTCGGTGTTGTGCGGGTCGTCCCAGGGCTGCAGCTCCGCCGCGGCGCAGAACGCACGGGTGGTCTCGCGGCGCACGCCGAGCAGCGGGCGCAGCCACCGGAGGCCGTCCTCGTCCTCCCGATCCGGCGCCATGCCCTGCAGGCTCGTCGCCCCGGAGCCGCGCGCGAGCCCGAGCAGGACGGTCTCGGCCTGGTCGTCGAGGGTGTGTCCGAGCAGGACCGCCCGCGCGCCGATGTCGCCCGCGGCGTCCCGGAGCACGCGGTAGCGCGCATCCCGCGCGGCCGCCTCGGGACCGCCGTCGCCGTCGACCTCGACGCGGACGACGAGCGCCTCGAGCCCGAGCCGTCCGGCGACGCGTGCCGTCTCGGCGGCGACCTCGGCGGACCCCTGCTGCAGACCGTGGTCGACCGTCACCGCGGTCGCACGCACCCCGCGTTTCGCGGCCTCGAACGCGGTGGCCGCCGCCAGTGCGAGCGAGTCGGCACCGCCTGACACCGCGACGACGACGGTCGAGCCCTCGGGCAGGTCGGCGAGCGCGGTGCGCACGGCGAGGCGGATCTCGGCGACGGCGGGGTCGAGGGAGGGCATCCCTCCACGCTAGGGCACCGTCTCGGCTGCCATGTCGCCCAAAACCGCGCAGGGCTATCCTGGCGCCGTGACCGGTCGCTCCCCTGCTCCGTCCTTCCGCCCTGAGCGCTTCAAGGCGTTCGTCGATGCGGTCGTGGCGATCGCGATGACCTTGCTGATCCTGCCGCTCACGGACTCGGTCGCCGAGGCGGCCGCCGATCACCTGGATACGGCAGAGTTCCTCGCCGCACACGCCGGCCAGCTTCTGAGCTTCGGATTGAGCTTCCTCCTCATCGCGGTGTTCTGGATGGGGCACCATCGTCAGTACCGGGAAGTCCAGGCGGTCACGCCCGCGCTGCTGTGGATCAACGTGACGTGGATGGCGACCATCGTGTGGCTGCCGGTGCCGACGGCGATGATCGGTCAGATGGAGCCCGACCCTCTGCAGGCGGTCCTCTACATCGGCACGCTCCTTCTGACGCAGGTGACGACACTCGCCGGCTGGCTCTATCTGCAGCGGCACGAGGAGCTCATCACGGCACCCCCGGCGGTGATCCGCGGCGGAATCGCCGGTGATCTCGCGGCGATCGTCCTTTTCGCGGTCGCCCTGGTCATCGCCGTCGCCGCGTCGCCGAACGGCTACCTGGGGCTGCTGGTCCTCCTGTTGAGCAGTCCTCTCTCACGCCTCCTGAGCCGGATCGTCCAGCGTCGGCACCGGGACAGCCATCCCGCGGCCCCCGAGTAGGCTGGTCCGCGGCATCCAACCGATCTTCCTGAGGAGCACACGCATGGGCGCACACGACGCCGTCATCGAGATCCCGCGCGGCAGCCGCGTGAAGTACGAGGTCGACCACGAGACCGGGCGAGTGCACCTCGACCGCGTGCTCTACACGACCTTCGGCTACCCGGCCGACTACGGCTACTTCGACAACACGCTCGGCGAGGACGGCGACCCGCTCGACGTGCTCGTGCTGCTGGACCACGCCATCTACCCGGGCGTCGTCGTCGAGGTCCGCCCCGTCGCCGTGCTGAAGATGAGCGACGAGGCCGGCGGAGACGACAAGCTCGTCGCCGTGCTCTCCAAGGACCCGCGCTGGGCCCACATCCAGGACATCGACGACATCGCCGAGTACACGAAGAAGGAGATCGCGCACTTCTTCGAGCACTACAAGGACCTCGAGCCCAACAAGTGGGTCAAGGTCGACGAGTGGGGCAACGCCGCCGAGGCGCAGCGCATCCTCGACGAGGCCATCGTCCGCTTCGGCGAGCAGGGCCACTGACCTGACCCTCTCCGGGTCGCCGACCTCCCTGGGTCGCTGACCTCTCCGGGTCGCCGACCTCTCTGGGTCGCTGAGCCTGTCGAAGCGAAGACCCCCGGACGCCAGGCGTCCGGGGGTCTTCCGCTGTCCAGCCGTCCGTCAGACGGAGATGCCCTTGCCCGCCATGAAGTCGATGGGGTTCGTGTAGCGGCCGTTGATGTAGACCTCGAAGTGCAGGTGGCAGCCGAAGGAGCCGCCGGTGTTGCCCGCGTACGCGATGACCTGTCCGGCCTCGACCCACTGGCCGCTGCGCACCGCGAACCCGCCGGGCTTGATGTGCGCGTAGCCGGTGGCGATGCCGCCGCCGTGCTGGATGCGGACGTAGTTGCCGTAGCCGCCGTTGTAGAAGGCCGCGTCGACGGTGCCCGAGTGGGCGGCGTAGATCGCCGCGCCGCAGCCGTTCGCGAGGTCGACGCCGTAGTGCCAGCTCGAAGAGCAGCCGTTGGCGTTGCACTGCTGCGAGCGGGGGCCGTAGCCGGAGCTGCGGTACCCACCGTGCGGACGCACCCAGCCGCCGCTTCCCGGGGTCCCGCCTCCGCCGCTGTTCCCTCCGGCGTTCGCGGCGGCCTCGGCGGCCTCGCGGCGCTTGCGCTCCTTCTCGCGCTCCTCGACGCCCTTCTGGTAGCCGGCGACGGTGGTCGCGGTGGTGTCCTTCAGCGCGGCGAGCTGCGCCTGCATCGTGGCGAGGTTCGCCGACTGCTCGTCGAGAGCGGCCTGGGCGGCGTCGGCGGCCTGCTGCGCCGCGACCATCTTCTCCTCGGCGATCTTCTGGAGCCGGTCGCGCTCGTCCCGGGCGACGACCGCCTGGTCGCTGAGCGACTGGGCGGAGTTCCGCGCGGCGACCGCGTCGTTGTAGACGGTCTGGTTGTACTCGAGGAGCTTGTCCATCGAGCCGAGGCGGGCGAGGAGCTCGTCGGCGTTGGCTGCGGAGCCCGCGAAGAACAGCTCCAGCGAGGTGTCGTCACCGCCATTGCGGTAGAGCTGGGCGGCGACCTGACCGGCCTTGCGGGCGGACTCGTCGGCGACGGCGGCCTGCGCGTCCGCCTTCTCCTGCAGCGAGTCGGCCTCCGCGATCGCGGCGAAGTAGGCCTGCTGCGCGTTGTAGAACTCGGTCGAGGCGACCTCGGCGGCGGCCTGCGTCTCGGAGACCTTCTGCGTGAGCGACTGGATCAGCCCCTCGATGCGCTTCACCTCTGCGGCCTTGGACGCCTCGTTCTGCTTGGCCTTCTGCACGTCGTCCCAGCTCGGGTACGACGCGGCGTGGGCGGCCGTGACTCCGGACGTGATGCCGAACGCGCTGAGGGCGACGACGCTGAGCGCGCCGAGTCCGAGAGCGCCGCGGCGGCTGATGCCGTCGCCGAAGAGGGTACGTCGCTCCGTCGGGGTGGGCGCACACCCGCAGTCCGCGGATGCCGCGAGTGCCGCATCCTGCGTGGTCTTGTCGTTCACACGGCCCCTTCCGCCGGTTTCACAGATGCCACAGTAACAACAACTTTCACACCAGCACCAGACTCCTGGAGCGGCGCGAACGGCATCCCCGGCCCCTCCATGGTCCCGCTCGAACACGCCCGGGGGAAGCGGGTTCCGGGCTCGATTCGCGATTTGCCCGGATGATCCCTTATGCTTGAGCGTCGGCAAGGAAGTCCCCCGGGACTGACTCGGCCCCATCGTTTAGCGGCCTAGGACGCCGCCCTTTCACGGCGGTAGCACGGGTTCGAATCCCGTTGGGGTCACTCCATCCGATACAATTGAAAACACCAGTATGGCCCTGTAGCGCAGTTGGTTAGCGTGCCGCCCTGTCACGGCGGAGGTCGCGGGTTCAAGTCCCGTCAGGGTCGCTCCGTGCGACGAGCTCTTTCTTCGGAGAGGGCTCTTCGTCTAGGACGCGGCAGCATCATCGCCGCGCGGCTCTGTAGCTCAGTTGGTAGAGCGTTCGACTGAAAATCGAAAGGTCACCGGATCGATGCCGGTCGGAGCCACAAGGCTGATCATTACAATCAGCCCAGAAACCCTCGCCTAGCTTCTACATGGCGGGGGTTTTGCTTTGCCCTGCGGCGACCGCGTGCGGCAGCGCGTGGGTCACGAGGCTCACGAGGAACTTCCCGGGCTCCTCGAACATGCACAGGTGCGCGGAGTTCTCGAACCACACGACGTGCGTCGAAGGTGACGTCACGGTCTCCAGCCAGCGGGCGACCGGTCCGGTGGGGGTCGTCCAGTCGTGTCGTCCGAGGAACTGGAGCATCGGCACCTCGAACGCCGTCTGGTCGCGGGCGTCGAAGCCGAGCAGGGCGGGCAGCACCGCGGGCATGGTCGCCCGCTGCCCGACACCGATGAGGTCCAGGTCGGCGTCGGTGTAATACGGGGACAGCTCCTGCGACTCGGTGAAGTACGCGAAGTCGGAGCGATACGCCGAGAGGCCGCCGTAGTACTGCGCCCATCTCCGGCAGGTCACGATGCGTTCGACGGTCAACGGCTCCTCACCGGGGTACTCCCCGAGGGCCCGCAGCTCGGAGATCGCCTGCTCGTTCCTGTCCGCGACGGCACTCCGCATCGCGTGGCGGAAGCTCTCCTCCTCGTTCTCGGGACCGGAGATGACCTGGCCGACGCCGACGTACGCCCACAGCAGGTCGGGACGCCGCCGCGCGAGGGTGAGCCCGAGGACCGTCCCCCAGCTGTGCCCGAGCACCCCGACCTTCTGCACGCCCAGCTCGCCCTGGAGCCACGCGATCAGGTCCACGAGATCGTCGACGTACCGGTCGACGCTGAGGTCCATGTCCTCGGACACGGAGCCCGCGGACTTGCCGCTCGCGCGCTGGTCGTAGTTGACGACCGTGAAGTAGTCCTCCACGCCTCGTTGCCAGACCCACGACGAGGGCAGCGACGGCAGGGCAGGGCCGCCGTGACAGACGACGAGCACGGGGTTCCGTGTGCTGCGACCGCGGATCGAGACGAACTGGGCGACGCCGCCGAGCTCGACGTACGCCGTCCGGTCGATCGACTCCGGGTTCGGGATCCGGCACAGATCCGCGATCACCGCGCGGCCGAGGTCGTCACTCATGTCGATCACCCTAGGAGAATCAGACCGGCGGAACGGTCACCCGAGCGCGCACTGCCACACACCCCGATGCGCGGTGACGTAGTCGAGCACCGCCGCCCAGTGCGCCCCGTGACCCGTGCGGTACATGGTCCCCCACGGCTCGCGCCCCACCTCCGCTGACGAGCGCAGCAGATCGAGCATCGCCTGCGTGCGTCGGCGCATCATGTCCGGGAGCACCGCGCGCAGTTCCTCGTCGGCACCGTATCCGTCGACGAAGGCCGCGAGGTCTTCGGCGGAGCGCTGCGGGTCCCTGGTCGGATCCGGAAGCGCGAACGTCTGCGCGGAGAAGGCGAGGTCCCACGACCGGGTGCTCGGGGAGGCGCCGTCCCAGTCGATGAAGACCCAGCGGTCGCCGAGCATCAGATTCCACGGCGCCAGGTCGTTGTGGCAGATGAGCTCCTGCGCGGGCGCTGAGAGGGGTGGTTCCCAGATCGCGTCGGCAGCAGGGACGTACCGCGCCGAGACGTCATGGATGCGGCGGACCATCCCACCCACGCGACCGAGCTCGGCGGCGGAGAGCGGAGCGGCATCCATCGCGAGCGTGCCGGGGAGGAACTCGATGATCTGTCGGCCCTGCGGGTCTCTGCCGACCGGCTCCGGCGCATCGACGCCGCCGTCCCGCAGCGCCCGCACGTAGGCGATGACGTGCGGGGTCGCGGGTGTCCACCTCTTGCGGACGGTGTCACCGACCCGCACGACGGGTCCGCTCGCATTGCCGCCCTCGAGGACTTCCTCCCGCATCCCCCGAGCTATCGGAGACGCCTCCGGCAGAGATCACTCCTCCGGGTGACGAGGGATACCTCCCCCGACGGACGCCGCCCGCGAGCCTTGCCCGCAGAGTGGAGGTATGACACGACGACACCTCCTCCCCGCTGCCGCCCTGCTCCTCGGCGGCACCCTGCTGCTCGGCGGATGCGCCGCCGTGGAGGGTCTCGCGCACAAGCAGTCGACCCGGACCTTCGACGACGCCGACGCCTTCCGGGCGGACACGCCGGTCGACGCGGACTGGGTTCCGGACGACGCGACCGCTCTCACGCTCCGGACGTCGACCCTCGACGACGCCGACGACGCCGTCCTCCTGCTGACGAGCTCACAGACGCTGCCGGACGACTGCGTGGAGACGGAGCGGACCTCCGCCCCGACCTGGACTCTGGACGACGGCCCCTCCGCGTACGAGGCGAAGACCGTCTTCGTCTGCGGAGACTGGAGCATCATCCCGTCCGACGACGGCTGGTTCGGATGGACGCCGAACTCCGACGAGGAGAAGGCCTCCGCCGGGAGCTGAGGCCCGCTCAGAGGTCCGCGAGGGCCTCGCGCGCCGCCTCCACGGCCTCGGCAGCGGCGTCCCTCTTCTCCGCGGCCGCCGTGCGCCGCTGCTCCGCGGCGGGACGGTCGCGCTCGACGCGGTCGGCCTCCTGACGCAGCTTCTCCAGCTGCGCCTCCAACTCGGCGATGCCGTCCGCGAGCTCCTCGACGCGGTCACTCAGCGCCCGCACCGCCTCGTCCTCCTTCGTGAGAGCCCGCTCCGCCGCGGCCAGGGCCTTCTCCGCCGCAGCCACCTGCCGCTCCGCGTCCCGCCGCTTCCGCCGCTCCTGCAGTTCGTCCCGCGGGCGCGGGGGTTGCGGCTGCAGGGTGGGGAGCGTGCCGGCCACGGCGTCGCGGATGTCGTCAGCGGTCCCCGACGGCTCCAGTGCCCTCACGAGTCGTCCGGACGCGACGGCTGCAGCGGCGTCCTGATCGAAGAACGCCGCGGAGATCGTCTGCTCGACGGCGTCCCGCGTGGCCGCCGTGACGCGCTCGCCCCGCGACCCCGCGAGGTCCGCCGCACTCTCGGCGAGCCGTCGGGTCAGGGCCCGGCGCTGCCTGCTGAGCGTGGACAGTGCTCCGGCATCCAGATCTTCCTGCGCCTCGCGCAGCTCCGCGGCCAGCGCCAGGGCGTCCCCGAGCTGGGCGGCCCTCTCCTGCGCGAACACGTTGACCACCCAGGCGGCGACCGACGGCTTCCGCAACGCCTTCACCTCCGCGGCGAGCGCAGCGTCCTCGATCTCCTTCGCCGCGGCGTTCCGGCTGGCGGTGAACGATTCCGGCGGCCCCACATACAGCGCCGCCGCGATGTCGTCGAACGTCCCCGCGGTCATGCGCCCACGATACGCGTCCGGGGTGCTCGACCCCGGCCGGTCACTCGATCGCGAGGTAGTCCGCGGCGTCGGACGCCACGAGCACCCGCGCCCCGAAGGCGCCGTTCCCGTTCCCCGGGTAGAGGTAGAGCTGTCCGGCGGGAGTGCGCGCCAGCAGATCTGCGCGCCCGTCGCCGTTGTAGTCCACGCCGCCGGTGACCTCGGTGAACTCCTGCCAGCCGACGCCCACCTGTCGCGCCGTGCGCAGGCCCGACGCCCCGGTGTACAGCAGGAGCTGACCGTCGGCCGCGACCGCGACGATGTCGCCGCGTCCGTCCCCGTCGAAGTCGCCGGCGATGAGGTAGTGCACGCTCTCCCAGCCGCCGCCGATGGTCGTCTGCGGGGCACTCAGACCGCCGCTGCCGTTGCCGTGGTAGACCCTCAGGATGCCGGACCCGGACACCCCGAGGATGTCCTGACGTCCGTCGCCCGTGAAATCCGCACCCGAGGCGATGTGGCGCATGCTGTACCACCCCGAGCCCAGCCCGACCGCCCCACGGAAGCCCCCGCGGCCGTTTCCGGCGTAGTACTCCAGGACGCCGTCGGAGCGTGCCACCAGGAGGTCGGCATTGCCGTCCCCGTTGAGATCGGTGTGCGTGATGTGTCGTCGCGAGTTCGCCCAACCGCTGCCGAACAGCGTGGTCGGGCCGGCGAGGCCGCCGCGTCCGTTGCCTGCGCGCAACCGCAGATCGCCGTTCCCCGCGACCACGAGGAGGTCGACCTTGTCATCGCCGGTGAAGTCTCCGGCGCTGACGCCGGCGGGCGATCCGGCGCCGAGACCGGGGAAGAAGAGCGGGATGGTCCCCCCTCGCGTCACGTCGGAGAGACACGTGAAGCCCTGGTTGATCTGCGAGTAGACCTTGCCGTTCAGCCACACCTCGAAGTGGAGGTGATAGGCGGCCGAGTTGCCCGTGTTGCCGACGACGCCGATCTGCTGCCCGCGGAGGACCTTGGTGCCCGGCGCGAACCACCCCGGCGCCGCCATGTGCGCATAGCGGGTCACGTAGCCGCCCGCGTGCTGGACGTCCACGTAGTTGCCGTAGCCGCCGTTCGACGTGCGACTCTTGATGACCCCGTCGTACGCGGCGAGGATGGGCGTGCCGCCGTTGCGGGAGATGTCGATGCCGTCGTGCGCGCGGTAGTTGTTCCGGCAGCCGTCGCCCACCTTCGACTGGATGTTGCCGGACGCCGGGTAGACCATGTAGCCGTCCGATGCGGCGACCGCGGGACCGGCGGTGGAGACCGCGGGGACGAGCGCGCCGAGCACGATCGCGAGCACGGCGACGATCCCGATCCGGCCCCGGCGCCAGCGGGACGTGCGCGTCATCTCGAAGCTCTCTCTTGGTCTGCGGGCCCCAGGACAGGTTGTCTCCCGCGGTCACCGTACCAAGGGCCGGGGCCCCGCGACGCGAACGCCACTCCCCCGGTCTGCCGGGATGCCCTCCGAGACCGGCGATCGCACACAGGATCCGTACGCCGCCGCACTCGGGTGTACCGTCAGCATCATGGGAAGACTCCGGTACGACGGGCACTCGGATCCGATCCTCATCGAGGACGAGACGCTCGCGCATCTGAAGATCGTCATCGGCACGAAGCTCCGCCGGCAGGAGAGCTTCATGATGACCTGGCTGCCTGTCGAGGGCGGCGTCGACCGGCGTGCGAGCGTCTGGATCCATCCCGCCATCCCGCTGCAGTTCGGGTTCGACGAAGCCGAGCCGCCCACCGTGGACCCTCACCGGATCCAGGAGATCATGCGGGCCCTCAACGCCTCCGGCGAACTGGTCCTCGATCACCTGTCCGGCCCGCGCTGACGCGCGACCGCGAGCCGACCGGGAGGTCGTTTCCATGGACACGGTCCTCACCGTCGTTCTCGTCATCGCCATCATCGGTCTCCTCGTCGGCGCCGCCTTCCTGCCGGGATGGGTGCGGCGCAGCTCCACCGCGGCCGGCGCACGCGCGGGCGCGCGGTTCACCGCCGAGCGGATGACGGAGCTGCTCGCCGACCTCGGCGCGACGCTCCGGATCCAGTCGCCGCCGGAGGTCGCGGCCGCCCTCGTGCGCGCGGCGGTCACGGGCCGCGAGAAGGACTACACCGTCCTCGCCGACGGCACCGTCGGCATCCGCTTCGTCGAACCGGACGACACCGCCGTGCATCTCGTTCCCGATGCCGAAGGAGCTCTCCTGCGCGTGGAGACGTTCCGGGACTACCTCGGCTTCCCGCAGACCGCGCCGCTGTGGCGGGAGCTGCGGGAACGGGCGACCGCCGAGGCCGCGGTGCGCGGGATCGGGGTGAGCGACGGACCCGTCTCCACGTTCGAGCGCGGTGACCTGCTCGACGACCGCAACGCCCGCTGGTTCCGCCGCTCCTGACGTCTCACTGCCCGCCGGTGCAAATGGGGGTCACGATTCACAGGCGACGCAATTAGGCTAGACGCGCGCCGCGCCCGCAGGGACTCCGACGATGACCCGGTCGTGGCGCACGCCGGGGGCCTCCTTCCCCGCGCTTGCGAACCCGTCCACGGAAACGAAGACCGCTTCGTGTCGCGGACACGCCAGAAAGGCTTGAACCCATGAGCGATTCCTCGGGCACTCCCCGCGACGACGACCGGTCGCCGGACTTCTTCGATCAGCTGATCGAGACCACTCCGCGCGAGTCGTCCTCCTCGTCGACCTCGGCGTTCACGATCGGCTTCCGCGGCTACGACAAGGGCGAGGTCGACGCCGCGCTGGCATCGATGCGCACGCAGCTCCAGCAGGCGGCCGATGAGGTCGCCGAGGCGAAGGCCCGCGAGGCCGAGTCCGTCGAGGCGATCAAGGCTGAAGAGCGCGAAGCCCGCGAGGCCCTCGAAGCCGAGCTCGCCGCGGCGAACGCGAAGGCCTCCGACGCCGAGCAGCAGGTGGCGACGCTGACCTCCGAACTCGTCGACATGCCGCAGGCCGATGGTGAGGAAGCTCCTTCGCGTCAGCAGTTCGAGGCGATCCTGCGCGTGGCCGAGGAGCAGGCGAACGTCCTCATCCAGAACGCGGCCGTGCAGGCCGACCGCCTGATGACGTCTGCCCGCGAGGAGGTGGCCGCGCAGCGCGCCGAGGCGGAGGCGGACGCCGAGCGCATCATCACCCAGGCTCAGCGCGACGCCGACCAGGTGCGCCTCAAGATGGAGACCGAGTACACGGCCCACGAGGCGCGCATCGAGCGGGAGGCGGCGCACGCCGCGGAGAAGGTCAGCCAGGCCTCCCAGGAGGCCACCGCCATCCGCACCGAGGCGGAGAAGGGCGCCGCCGCGCTCCGGTCGCTGGTCACCCGCGAGACCACGCAGCTGCGCGGGGACGCCGAGCGCGAGGTCCGCGAGATGAACGCCCGCGTGCTGGAGTTCGAGGAGACCCTCACCCGCCGTCAGGACGACGCGCAGCAGGAGTTCCTCGTGCTGCACAACCAGGCCGTCGCGCACGCCGAGCGCATCACGACCGACGCGAACGAGCAGGTCACGGCCTCGCTGGAGCACGCCCAGCGCATCTCCGCGAAGGCCGACGGCTACGAGAAGCTCATGCGCTCGCAGGCGCAGGCCATCGAGGCCGACGCCCAGGTCCGCGCCAGGGAGATCCTCGAGCGTGCCCGCGTGAAGTCGCAGAAGATCGTCGACGCGGTCACCGGTCACACCTCCACCGTCCTCCGCGATGCCGAGGACCGCGCCCGTCAGCTGCGGTGGCAGCAGCAGCAGCTCACCAGCTTCATGGCCGAGGTGCGAGAGCTCATCCGCCCCGACGGCATCTTCAGCGACGACGGCCTTCCCACCGAGATCGCGGTGACCGAGGCCACGATCGACGAGGACGACGACGAGAACGACGACGACGTCCTCGAGGCGTCCGTCGAGAGCTTCCGGGGCGACGAGGTCCTCGACGACGAGTTCGACGACGACCGTCCGCTGGAGAAGATCACGATCGACGTCGTCGAGACGGACGACTCCTCGAAGCGCTGATCCCGCGCGGACACGACGAAGGGGCGAGCAGGTGATCTGCTCGCCCCTTCGTCGTCTCGTGAGGCCTCAGGCGCGGCGGAGCTGTGCCGCCGCCGGGCAGTCGAACGGGTCGCGCGCCGCCAGGCCCACGCGGTTCAGGTAGGCGATGACGATCGCGTACGACTGCCCGAGGCTCGTCTCCGTGTACGGGATGCTGTTCGCGGCGCAGTAGTCGCGCACGATGCCGCGGGCCTTCGACAGGTGCAGCCGCGACATGTTCGGGAACAGGTGGTGCTCGACCTGGTGGTTGAGGCCGCCCATCAGCCCCGTCACCCACCATCCGCCGCGGATGTTGCGCGACGTGCGCACCTGCTTCGAGAAGAAGTCGAGCTTGGCGTCCGGGGCGATGACCGGCATGCCCTTGTGGTTGGGGGCGAAGGACGCGCCCATGTACACGCCGAAGACCGCGAGCTGCACACCCAGGAACGCGAAGGCCATGCCGACGGGAAGCAGGAGGAACAGCGGCACGAGGATGACGGCGAACCGGAGGACGATGAGACCGAGTTCGGTCCAGCGCCCCTTCACGTTCTTCTGCGTCATCAGGTGCTTCAGGCCGAGGTAGTGCAGGTTGAGCCCCTCGAGCGTCAGGAGGGGGAAGAAGAGCCACCCCTGCTTGCGCGTGATGAGCCGCACGATGCCGCGCGACTGCGCCGCATCCTCCTCCAGGAAGGAGATGGTGTCGACCTGGATGTCGGGGTCCTTGCCGACCTGGTTCGGGTTGCCGTGGTGGCGGGTGTGCTTGGAGTCCCACCAGTGGTAGCTCATGCCGATGATGCCGGCGAGCACGCGCGCCAGGCGGAAGTTCGCCGGCCCCGTGGAGAGGATCTGGCGATGCGCCGCCTCATGGGCGAGGAAGGCGACCTGCGTGAAGACGATCCCGAGGGCGGCCGCGATGAGGAGCTGGAACCAGCTGTCCCCGAGGAGGAGGAAACCCGCGACGCAGCCGGCGAAGGCGACGACCAGGGCGGCGCCGATCAGCGTGTAGAACACCGGCGTGCGCTGCAGGAGCCCGGTCTCCTTCACGACCTGCTGCACGTCCCGGTACGCCCGGGTGAGAGGCGGGAACTCGGCGTTCCCGGCGTAGGTCTGACGCACCGGGCCGAGGGTGGCGGTGACGGACGGGGAGGATGTGCGGGAGATGATGCTCTCCTGTCGATCGGGAGCCCTTGAGCTGAAGAAGCCAAGGGCGGTTGCCGATCGCTGTGGCCACACTAACCGCGCTCGCATACGCGAGGCGGCATACGTGTCAGGCCCGTGCCCGCCGCGGTCGCCGACGGGGCGTGCGCGGCGGTGTCGCCGAGGCCGCCGGTCGTGCGGGCTGCTGCGCGGCGGCGAGCGCGCGGAACGCGTCGTCGAGCGAGGGGAAGGACCCGAGGTCGGCGCCGCGCTCGTCGCGCAGCCGGTGCGTGGCTCCGTCGAACTCGACGAAGCCGGCGAACTCGCCGTTGCGAGTGGCGACGTGCACGTCGACGTCGGCCTGTTTCCAGGTGAGAGGGATGGAGGAAGGGACGGTGGTGGTACTCATGCTCATGCTCATTGCTGTGGGGCGGGCGCGCTGTCGCGCTCCGCACGTGAAGAGACCGAGGGCGGATTCCGCGCGCGTCGATGTGCGTGGTCCGTGGATGGCCCTGATCAGTGGCGACGAGGCGGCCGAGAGGGGGCGAAACGCACACGTTGCACGATCAGCTTAGCAGATCCACGAACCACGCGCCGAGAGCCTCAGCTTCCAGGCGGACGACCGGCACCGCCGGGCGCGGCGCCGGCGCTCGGAGCGGTCGTCGTGTCGACGCCGACCACGAGCGTCGCGGTGTATCCGCCGGTGACGCTCCCCGTCGTCGTCGCCAGCTGCGACGCCCCGCCGTCGTCGCCGAAGACGTTGTCGGAAGTCAGGGAGATGCGCGCCAGGTTGTCGGCCGACCCGGAGTAGGCCGTCTCCGCATAGACCGCGCCGCAGGCGTCCTCGGGCAGCGCGAGCTGGGACGTGGCGATCGCGTTCGAGGCGTCGGTGATCGCGGTCGCGTCCGGGTAGACCTCGAAGTGGATGTGGGGCCATCGTCCCGAGTAGCACCCGGGGAAGATCGACGTGAAGGAGACCCTGCCGTCGTCGTCCGCGACCTGCACCCCCCGCAGGTAGGAGACGTCTTCGAGGCCCGACGAGTACATCGAGTACTCTCCTTGCGCGTTGCAGTGCCACGCGTAGACCGCGACGCCGGCGAAGGGCACACCGCCGTTCGCGAGGTCGAGGATCTGGAGCTCGAAGGAGAGCGGGACGCCGTCGGCCGTGGCGCCACCGTCGATGGACGAACGGATGTCCTGGCGGATGATCCCGGCCTCGTCGAGGACGTCCGGTCCGTTCGAGCCGTCGCCCGGGTAGGGGCCGGCGGTCTCGTCGGGGATCTCCGTGACCGTGCCCGACGCGGTGCCGGTGGCGCTGGGCGTGGATGTCGCGGTCGTCGACGACGACCCCGTGGCGCCGGGCGCGCAGGCGGCGAGGACGACGGCACCGAGCCCGAGGCCGCCGCCGATGAGAAGGCCGCGACGGCTCATCAGCGTCCGAAGGTCGAAGGCCACGCCCTGGTCGACCACCTCCTCGTCCGCGCGATCCAGCAGTCGTCCTTCGTACATGGGGCCCTGCGGGGTGGGGGTCGGTTCGGGGATGCGGCTCATGATGTGCTCCTCTCGAGCGTCGGCGGCGTTGCCCCCATGCTCGGCGGGTGAACAATCAAGAAGCTATGCGTGATCCCTGCGACTCCTGTGGAGTCGGGAGCAGAGCGGAGGATGCGGGGACATCGCTCCGCTCTGCAGCGCTGGCGCTCGAAGAACTCGGCGGACAACGCAGGGCCGGGGCGATGGGGGGGATCGCGCGCGCGGCCACGAAGACGGCCGTCATGCAGGGGACATGCGCAGCCGTAGCGCATCCAGTGGAACACGCCACTTGGCACCTGTCAAGTTTTTCCCGGACACCTGTCCAGAACGGCCGAGATGCCATAGCATTGCCCGCACCGATCCCGAAGGGGACGAGACCGGGGGCACAGCATGACGACGGCGAACAAGCGGGCCGAACGCGCAGGGGTGGACAAGTTCGCGCTCCGCCGGCGGGCGCTGGCCGAGGCGGCCTTGGAGGCGATCGCCGAGCGGGGATTCGCGCGGACGGGACTGCGCGAGATCGCTCAGCATTCCGAGCTCTCGCACGGGTCCCTGCACTACTACTTCACCGACAAGAACGACCTCATCGCGGAGGCCGTCCGGATATCCAAGGGCGGACTCGGCGACCGCTACCTCGCCGTCCTGGAGAGGGCGGAGACCGCGGAGGATCTCGCGGCCGGAGCCGCGGAGGAGCTCGCCAGGAGCGTGCACGACGACGCCCGTCTGCACCGCCTCTGGTACGACCTCCGCAACCAGTCCCTGTTCGAATCCGGCTTCGGCGACACGATCGCGGAGGTGGAGGCCGACCTGCAGGACGCGATCTGGCGCGTGGTCGAGCGCTACTCCGAGCTGTGCGGGCGCCCGTGCCGCTTCACGCCGCTCTTCGCGTACGCCCTCACGGACGGCATGCTCCAGCACGCCCTGATCCGCCACCTGCGCGGCGACACCGAGGCGATCGCGCGGCTGCGCCTCGAGTGCCGGGAGCTCTTCGCCGCCAGCGTCTGACGCCGCGGATCACTCGTCCGTGACGACGCCTCCCCGAGGAATGGGCGGCCGGATCACCAGCACGACCACGATCGCCACCATGACCGTCGCCGTCAGCGCCACGGGCACCGGCACGAACGGATCGAGCAGGACGAGCAGCGCGCCGATGGGGATCACCGTGTTGACGACGCGGTCGGCGTTGTCGCGGATCGCGATCCACCAGATCCCGAGGAGGAAGACGGCGATCGGGACCGAGACGGTGAACGTGGCGATCACCGGGGCGAGGTGGCTCTCCCCCGTCATCACATCCAGCTCGACCTCGACACCGGCGGAGAACGCCGCGGCCGCGGCGAACACGAAGTAGTGCGTGTAGCCGTAGCGCAGGGAACGCCCCAGGGTCGTGATGGCCCGGTGGTGGGGCGGCCAGAAGTAGATCCACCACAGCGCGGCGGTGACGATGAAGGCCAGCGCGGAGATGGCGAGGAGCGGACCGAGCGCCTCCACCTCGTCCCGCGCGTCGATGATCGCGTTCGCGGAGGCGAGGAGGCTCTCGCCCAGCACGATGAGGGTGAAGAGACCGTAGCGCTCGGTGATGTGGTGCGGGTGCCATGGCGTCTGTCCTCGGCGCTCGGCGAACACCGGGACGCTGACCTCGATGAGCGCGAACACGACGAACGCGACGAGCTGGACCGGACCGGACGGGATGAGCAGGAACAGGATCCACAGCACCTGCACGCCCGCGATCCCGAGCGCGTACCGGAGCGCGACGCCCCGGAGCGGCTCCTCGGTCCGCGAGGCGCGCAGCCATTGGGCCACCATCGCGACGCGCATCACCACGTAGCCGACGACGGGGAGCGTGAAGTTCCCCTCGTCGAACGCCTGCGGGACTCCGGCGGCGAGGATGAGGACGCCCGCCATCTGGGCGAACGTGGCGATCCGGTAGGGCCAGTCGTCGGTGTCGAACGACGTCGCGAACCAGGTGAAGTTCATCCACGCCCACCAGATCGCGAAGAAGAGCATCGCGTAGGAGGTGATGCCGTGGAGGAAGTCCCCGTGGCTCAGCGCGTGGTGCAGCTGGGCCGAGGCGATACTCACCGCCACGACGAAGACGAGGTCGAAGAAGAGCTCCAGCGGGCTCGCCGCCCGATGCGGCTGACCCGGGTCCCGCGGTGCCATGGGACGCAGGTGGAAGCGGGAGCTCGGTGTCTGGTGCGCGGTCACCGCGAAAGACTAGCCCCGCCCGCCCGGCGCTGTGCGGTATTCCGGAACGGATTTCACCGAGTCCGCGGAACGGCTTCCCTCCGACGAGCGGATCCGCTACAGTGTTGGACGTCTGCAGTGCCTGCTGCACGCCTCGTCGGTTGGGACGACGAGGACCTTCACGATGTGGGATCGCGAAGCATCAGCAGGACCCGAGGGGTCGGGACGCAGACGTGTCCGTGAACGTGGGGTTCACGGTCTGGGGAAAACTGGGGAAACGATGGCGCACTGGGGTTATCTGCGTACATTCACGGCTCAAGGGGCCTCGGCATGACTTCCGTCGAGGATGCTCTGAGCATCGCTCGTACGGGTTTCACGCCGATCACGGCACCGCGAGCGACCGCGTCGGTGACGCCTGCGGCGAGCACGCCGCGTGTGTCGGCGACGCTCGAACGACGCCGCCAGTGGGAGCGTCGCTATCGGATGCGGCTGCGGATCACGGATGCGGCTGTCATCCTGATCGCGGTCGCACTGACGGCGATGGTCCAGCTGGTCACCGGCGTCGCGGTGATCGAGGCCGTGCGCAACGCCGCATTGCTGGGTCTCGCCTGGTACCTGATGCTGTCGGCGCTCAACAGCCGAGCCGCCGCCATCTTCGGGTCCGGGGCCACGGAGTACCGTCGCGTCGCGCACGCGGCGGGACTCGCCTTCGGCATCACCGCCATCGCGGGCGTGCTCCTGGAGTGGGAAGGACTGCAGCCGCTGTTCTTCATCGCGCTCCCGGTCGGCATGCTCGGTCTCCTCTTCGCCCGCTGGACCTGGCGTCGCTGGCTGCAGCGGCAGCGTCTGTCCGGTCGGTTCGCGTCGAGGACACTGGTGGTCGGCGCCACCGAGGACGTCGAGTATGTGATCGACTCCCTGCAGAAGGGCGGGGAGAACGGCTATCACGTCGTGGGGACGACGTTGCTGGATCGCAATGCCGGCGCGCTCAGGATCGGGGAGAGCATCTACCCGGTCGTGGGCGATCTGGACACCGTCGCTGCGGCGGCGGCACAGCTCGGGGCGGACACCATCATCGTGGCGAGCCGCCCCGAGGGGTCCCCCGACTTCGTCAAGCAGCTCAGCTGGCAGCTGGAGGGCACCGCCGCCGAGCTCGTGCTCTCCAGCCGGCTCACGGACGTCGCGGGCCCGCGCATCTCGCTGCGCCAGGTCGACGGCCTGCCGCTGATCCAGGTGAAGATCCCGACGTACGAGGGCGGGGTCCACCTTCTCAAGCGCGCGCTCGATGTCGTCGTGGCCACCGTCGCGCTGATCCCGATCGCGCTGCTCACCCCGGTGCTCAGCGCCCTCATCAAGCTCGACTCCCCCGGCCCGGTGTTCTTCTTCCAGGAGCGCGTGGGACGGGACGGCCGCCGGTTCAAGATGGTGAAGTTCCGGTCGATGCGCACCGACGCGGAGAAGCAGCTCGCGGCGCTCAAGGAGCAGAACGAGGGCGCCGGTCTGCTCTTCAAGATGAAGGACGACCCGCGCGTGACCCGCGTCGGGAAGGTGCTGCGCAAGCTCTCCCTGGACGAGCTCCCGCAGTTCTGGAACGTGCTGGTCGGCGACATGAGCGTCGTCGGTCCTCGTCCGCCGCTGCCCAGCGAGGTCACGGCCTACGACGGCACCGTGTTCCGCCGGCTCTACATCAAGCCGGGCATCACGGGTCTGTGGCAGGTCTCAGGACGCAGCGACCTCTCGTGGGACGAGAGCGTGCGGCTCGACCTGCGGTACGTGGAGAACTGGTCCGTCATGAACGATCTGCAGATCATGTGGCGCACCGCGAAGGTCATGGCGCAGCCGAGCGGGGCATACTGAGCGGATGAGCACTACGACACCCCTCACGATCGCGATGGTGGGGACCCGCGGCGTGCCTGCCGCCTACGGCGGGTTCGAGACGGCCATCGAGGAGGTCGGCCGCCGCCTGGCCGACCGCGGGCACGACGTCGTCGTGTACACCCGCGGCTCCGAGCACCGGGAGAAGCAGTACCTCGGCATGCGCGTGGTGCACCTCCCCGCCGTCCCCGTGAAGCAGGTCGAGACGCTCAGCCACACCGGGCTCTCCGCCCTGCACCTGCTCTTCCGCCGCCGCCCCGACGCGACCTTCGTCTTCAACGCCGCGAACTCGCCGTTCCTCCCCCTGCTCCGGCTGCGCCGGGCGCCCGTCGCCCTGCATATGGACGGCCTGGAGTGGCGTCGTTCGAAGTGGGGTCCGCGCGGCAAGGCCTACTATCGCTGGGCCGAGCAGTTCGGTGTCCGCACCGCCGACGCGCTCATCGCCGATGCTCCCGGGATCTCCGACTACTACCGCCACCAGTTCGACGTGCCGACGGAGCTGATCCGCTATGGCGCGCCGATCCTCGACGAGCCGCCGACGCATCGTCTGGCCGAGATGGAGCTCACTCCCGGTGGCTACCACCTCGTCGTCGCGCGGTTCGAGCCGGAGAACCATGTGCTCGAGATCGTCCGCGGCTACCGGGCCAGCGCCGCGCGCCTGCCGCTCGTGGTCGTCGGGTCCGCGCCGTACGCGGCCGGGTACATCCAGGAGATCCGGAACGCCGCCGAGGGCGACGAGCGGATCCGCCTGGTCGGCGGCGTCTACGACCAGGAGCTGCTCGATGCGTTCTATGCGCACGCCGCCACGTACCTGCACGGTCACTCCGTCGGCGGCACCAACCCTTCGCTCCTTCGCGCCATGGGAGCGGGCACGGCCGTGATCGGCTACGAGGTGCCCTTCAACCGCGAGGTGCTCGACGGCAACGGGTGGTTCTTCGCCGATGCGGACGACGTCGCCGCGCATGTGACCGCCGCCGAGGCTGATGCGGCCACGCGCGATGCGCATGCCGCCGCCGTGCAGGAGATCGCCCGGACACGATTCCGGTGGGACGACGTGGCCGACGAATACGAAGACCTCGCTCGCCGCCTCGCCGAGGGCTCCAGCATCCATCCCTCCGCCCGGCGGGCACGTCGACGGAGCACGGACTGGGCTCCCACCCCCGCGGACGCGGCCCGATGACCGCGGGAGAGAACCGCAAGACCGTCCTCCTGGTGCATCCCGGAGCGGAGATGTTCGGGTCCGACCGCATGCTCCTCGAGAGCGCGACCGGCCTCGTCGAGGCGGGAGCCCGCGTCGTGGTCGCCCTGCCGAGCACGGGTCTGCTCGTCGCGCCGCTGCGAGAGGCCGGCGCGGAGGTCGTCATCCTGCCGATGCTCGTCCTGCGCAAGGTGCTGCTCACCCCGCGGGGACTGCCGCGCCTCTTCCGCGACACGTTCCGCGGTCTCGGCTCCGCGTGGCGGCTGATCGGACGCCTCGGCCCCGACGCGGTCTACGTGTCGACCATCATCATTCCGCAGTGGCCACTCGTCGCCCGGCTCCGGGGCACGCGTGCGGTCAGCCACGTCCATGAGGCCGAGGCCTCCGGCAACACGCTCGTGAACCGGCTTCTCTACGCGCCGCACCTCGCCTCCGCCCGGACCCTGGTGAACAGTCGGTTCAGCCTGGACACGATCCGACGCGCGCTCCCTGCTCTCGCCGCCCGGACTCGCGTGGTCGCCAACGGCGTCGCGTCACCGGAGCACCCGGCTCCGCCGCGCTCCCGCCTCGATGGTCCCCTCCGCGTGCTCTACGTGGGCCGGCTCTCGCCGCGGAAGGGTCCCGACCTCCTCATCGATGCCGCCGCCGCGCTTCAGGCCGCGGGCACCCCGGTCGAGGTCACGCTGCTCGGCGCGGTCTTCGAGGGGTACGAGTGGTACGAACGCGATCTGCGCGCGCGGGCCGACGAGACCGGGGTCCCCGTCACCTTCGCCGGGTTCCACCCCGACATCTGGCCCTTCCTCGCCGCGGCCGACGTCCTGGTCGTACCGTCGCGGGTGGACGAACCGTTCGGGAACACCGCCGTCGAGGGCGTACTCGGGCTCCGCCCGGTCATCGCGAGCGACAGCAGCGGCCTGCGGGAGGCCGCGGGCGGATACGTCACCGCGCAGCTCGTCGCTCCGGACGATGCCGACGCGATCGCGACCGCGCTCGAGGATGTCCGCGCACGCTGGGACGACCATGTGGCCGGCGTCGCGGCGAGCCGGGAGGAAGCCCTGCGTCGGCACGCCCCCGCGGTCTACCGCGCCGGCGTCACCGCGGGCGTCCTGGACTGACCCGCGAGGAGCGCCCGCGGATCACACCGATGCGGGGGTGTCGGCGGTCAGCCGCGCCCGGTTGCGCACGATGTAGATCGAGAACGGGATCAGCTGGCAGACGAGCAGCGCGAACGCCACGCCGACCAGCGGGCCGACGATGCCGAGGATCGGCGTCAGCACGAAGGCGAGGATGATCCCCACGGCGGCCATGCTGAGCGTCGGGATGACCTGGAAGCGGATGCCCGGCTTGTCCATGATGAACATCCCCAGCGGGTACACGGCCGCGGTGAGCATGATCATGAGCCCGAACGCGAAGATCGCGGTCGGCCGCACCTCCAGCTCCCCCTGTGTGATGAACCCGAACAGCCAAGGACCGATGAGCCACACCAGCACCGTCGCGAGGGCGACCGCCGTGGCGAACAGGGCGGAGAGCAGGAACGGCCCGCGGCGCAGGTCGCCCTGGTGGCGCATCCGGGCGAAGTGCGGCCAGAGGGCGAGCCCGCCGGCCATCACGAGGCCGTTGAGCGCGAAGAAGACCTGGCCGGCCACCCCGTACTCCGCCACGTCGGCCGGGCCGCCGAGCTGGGCGATCACGTAGCGCTGCGACCCCACCGCGATGGGATAGGTCACCATCTGCGCCAGCATCGGCCAGCCGACGTCCATCACCCGGACTCCGGGGAACCGCCGCGGCCGCAGCACCATGCGGGCGGCCTCGGGGATCAGCGGAGAGGTGGTGCGCGCCGTGATGAGCACGCCCAGGATCGAGACGATGAGCGAGGCGGCGAACGACGCCATCGCCGCATAGGAGTGGAGGTCGTCGCCGCCGAACGTGAGGAGCAGCCAGACGCCGGCGAGGGTGAGCGGCGAGATGAGGCCCTGCAGCAGGATCACGATGTGGTTCTTCCGCTGCCCCAGCATGATCCGCGCCCAGATGCCGAGCGGGATCCCGAGGCAGAAGATGGTCACGCAGAAGAACGCCGCCAGCGACGCCCCGGGCTGTTCGCCGGCTTCGCCGAAGATGAGCTCCCAGGCTCCGGTGGCGAGGAGCACGGTGTTGATCGCCATCGCGGAGGCGGCGAACAGCAACAGCACCCGCCCGACGGAGGTCAGCTGGTAGCGCAGCTTCTCGTCCGTCCGGACGTCGTCGCTCGTGGCCACGGCGTTCACGAGCACGGCGCCGCTGCCCAGGTCGGTGAACGTCAGCAGCGACGGGATCGTGGTGAGCAGCGTGTAGAGGGCGAAGCTGCCGACGCCCGCGTCCCCGATGATCATCCGTGTCGTGAGAACGCCGCAGACCAGCGCGATGACCATCGTCAGCGCGCGGGCGCCGACAGCGAGAAGAGAACCCATACCTAGATCGTCACCGCGGCAGGGCCCCCAGGGTCGCGCTGTTGCCGGGGAGTCGCGATACCGAGGCGATATCCGCCGGGACGGGAACCGCGATCGCGGCCTGCCGCTGCGCCTGCGCGGGGGTCAGCGCGTACGTCGCGGACACGACGGACGCTCCCTGCACGAACTGCGAGCGCCGATCCTGCCCCGTGGCCGCGGTGAAGGCCGCGAGAGTGTCAGCCACGGCCGGATCCCGCGAGACGGATCCCTTCGACCATGCCGAGAACCACCGGGGGGTGCCCGGAGCGGTCCGGTGATAGAGGTTGCCGTTCACGCTCGACATCATCTGGGAACCGGTGAAGGTGGTCGAGAAGTCCTGCACGCAGACGAGGCAGTTGCCGGCGCTCTCCGCCATGACGTTGTTGGACATGACGGTGTTGCGCACGACCCACGGCGCCAGGGGCGCGTAACGGGTGCGGGGATCGTGGCCGGCGGCGTTCGGATCGGAGGCCCGGCGATCGTCCTGGCCGATGCTGATGTTGCGGTTCGCGTTGCCGACGAACGTGTTGTTCCAGATCTTCACGTTGCCCGCGTTCAGCACGAACAGACCGAACTCGCCGTTCCTCGCGATGATGTTGTCGGCGATCGTCGCGCGCTCCGACAGCTCCACCATCACGCCGTGACCGGTGTTGCCGATGACGTCGTTCCCGGTGAAGACGATGTCGATCGTGGACTCGTCGAACCACGGCCCACGTCCGGCGTTCTCGGTGAAGGCGCTGTCGGCCACCGTGACGCCGCGGGTGCGGGTCACCTTGAAGGCACCCGACACCGGGGCGTGGTTGAAGTGCTCCGCGTTGTTCCCCACGGAGAGCATCTGCCGCACCTTCAGCCCGTCCGCCTGGGACGCCCCACCGCCGAGCAGGCCGTTGCCGATCAGCGAGACGCGCGTCAGCGTGGTGCGCAGCGCCCACGAGTAGAACCCGGTGGTCGAGTTGTCGCGGATGGTCACGTCGGCCAGGGTGATGTCGTTCGCCGCGGCGACGACCGTGCCCATCTGCGGAACGCTGGTGGCGTATCGCCGGACGCCGATGCCGCGCACCTCGGAGCCGGCGGAGCGGATGGACAGCGCCTGCGTCAGGACACTGGCCTCCACGGTCTTGCCCGTCGGATCGGTGCCGATCACGAGACGCTTGGCACGGTCGTCGACGAAGAAGGTGCCGGCGACGACCTGCGCAGCCGAACCCACCTCCCGCAGCTGCGCACCGGCGACCCAGACCTGGTCCGGGTGCGCGGCCATCGGATGGGCGGGATCGACGAAGCGCCAGTCCGCGTTGGTGTTGTCGGGCGCGCCCTTGGTGTACGTGGGGCTCGAATCGAGAGCGGTGCTCCAGCCGTCGACGACCCAGGTCTTCCCGGAGGCCTTCCAGCCGGTGACCACCTTCGCGCCGTCCATCCAGACCGCCTCGTTCGGCGCCGGCTGGATCGTCACGCGCTTCTGCGCCGGGACGATGACCTCTTCGTGGTACGTGCCTCCGCGGAGGACGATCGTGCCCCCGTTCGGCACCACCCGGAGGGCCGCGGCGATCGTGCGCACCGGCGCGCTCTTCGTGCCCGCGGCGGCATCGGATCCGCTCGGGGACGCATACACCGCCGTGGCGGGCACGGGATAGGAGAGGGATCCCGGAGCGGCGGCTCCCGGCTTCCCTCGCACCCCGGCGGGCGTCGTCGGCGGCGCAGGAGTCGTCGGCGTCACGGGCGGGGCCGGAGTGGGAGCAGGAGCCGGAGTCGGCTTCGGCGCCGGGGCGGGCGCGGGGGTCGGTGCAGGCGTCGGTGTCGGCGTCGCGGCCGGGGTCGGCGCGGTGACCAGGAGGTCGTCGATCGCCAGAGGGACCGCGGCCTTGGCCCCGGCGGACGTGTACAGCGCGAAGCCGTAGCCGCCGGCGGCCGTGATCTTCGTGGCCGACGAATCCGTGTGCGTGACCTGCCACGCGGCGGGTTCGGCGCTGCCGTCCGCCCATGCCTTCGCGGACAGCGTCACCGGGTTGGTCCCCGTGACGTCGAGGGCCACCCGCAGGGTCGTGCCGTTCTTGACCGTCATCGGCAGGCGTCGCTCGCTCAGGCTCTGCACCGTGGTGAGATCGGTCATCCGGACCACGGAGACGTACGCGGATCCGTCGGGATGCACCCGCACGCGGACGCCGTAGGAGTCCTTGCCGACGACGCGTACGGCCTGCGCCAGGTACAGGGGGCCGCCGACGGGCAGCGTCGGGACCGAGACCGAGAAGCGACTCGCCACGTCTGCGGCCGTGACTCCGGACACCGTCGCTCTCGCGGTGATCCCGGGCTTCCGGCTGGCGAGCATCGCCCGCCCGTTCGCGACGCTCGAGGTGCCCTCGACGACGCGCCAGGCGCCCACCGAGGAGGCGCCCCACCCGGAGGCGACGGTGCGATCCATGCCATCGGACAGGAGGGGTGCGGCGGCCGCCGCGGCTGGTCGGACAGAGGGCGCGACCGCCGCGGAGGCGGGAGCGGCGACGAGGACGCCGGAGAGGGCGACGGCGGCGCCGACCGCGGCGGCGAGGAGGCGGTGGCGGCGTCGGGGCACGCCGGGCGGCGTGACGGGCGAGCGACGGACGAGGAACGGAAGGGACACGATGTCACCGTTTCTGGGGCAGACTGCACGATCAACCCACGCTTCGCCGCAGTTTCAACCCCGGCGACAAAGAGCGAGCCCCCCTCGCAACCCATGAAGAATAACCGCCCCTCTGGGCGAAGGCAAACGTTTCGCCGTCATCAGCCGATATGCTGCGTGCTCGCTCGGCGGTCGGCCGCGAGGGCGTCAGCCCCGCTCACTCGCTGTAGTACTCGCTGCGATGACGGTCGGGACGGGCGCGGTTGAGCACGGTTCCGAGGATGCGCGCGCCGCCCGACTCCAGCGACTTGATGCTCTTCGCGAGCGCGGCGCGACCGGTCTTGGTCGCGTCCACGACGAGGATCACGCCGTCGGTCTGGGTGGCGAGCAGGTTGGCGTCCGCGACGCTCAGGGTCGGCGGCGAGTCGATGACGACGTAGTCGTACTCCGCAGCGGCGAAGTCGAGGAGCTGCGCCATGCGGGCCGACGTGAGCAGCTCGGCCGGGTTCGGCGGGATCGTGCCGGCAGGGAGGATGTCGAGCGTCGTATCGGCGACGCGGTGCTTGGCCACCTCGAAGCCGACCTCGTCGAGCAGGACGCTCGTGAGCCCGACGGAGCCGTCGATGCCGGCGTGCTCGTGCGCCCGCGGGCGGCGCATGTCCGCGTCGATGAGCAGGACCGAGTTGCGCAGGGCCGCGAGGGTCATCGCGAGGTTCACCGAGACGGTCGACTTGCCCTCGGCGGGCATGCCGGAGGTCACCAGGAGCACCTTCACGCGAGACGACACGTTCGCGTAGGCGAGCGCGGACCGGATGCGCCGGAACTCCTCGGAGGTGTGACCGAGCGGTTCCTGGGCCACGGCGATCCCCCGCGCCTCCAGCAGCGGCGACTTGGAGACCACGCCGAGGACCGGGTCGCCGCCCGCCTGCGTCAGCGCCTCTTCGTTGCGGACGCGGGTGTCGAGCACGCCGATGAGCACGGCGGCCGCGAGCCCGAGGACGCCGCCGAGGAATCCGCCGAGGAGGGCATCACGGGGCTTGCTCGGCGTGAACTGGAACTCCGGGACGACTGCATCGTCGATGACCTGGGCGGTGATGGTGGACTCGCCCTTCGGGTCCTTGGGCGCGACGTCCTTCACGACCTCGATGAGCTGCTCGGCCACGGCGTTCGCGAGCTCGGCGGAGGATTCCGCGTCGTCCGTGATCCCGGTCACCCGCAACGTCACGGTGCTCTGCGGGATGGTCACCTCGATGTCGCGGGCGAGGGCGCGCGGCGTGGTGTCGAGGTCGAGCTCCTCGATCACCGGTTCGAGGACGCGGGAGCTCGTCGCCAACTGGGCGAAGGAGAGCATCTGGCTCTGCGTGTACACCGAGCCCTGGTTGAGATCCGAGGCGCTCGTCCCCTGGTTGAGGGCGAAGTAGAGCGAGGTCGTGGCCTGGAACAACGGCGTCTGCAGAGACGCGTATCCGTACGACCCGGCGGCGCCCACCACGCCGCACAGGACGATCAACCACCAGAACTTGCGCAGCGAGCCCGCGATCACACGCAGGCTGACCCGGCTCTCCGCCATGACTCCCCATTCCCCCTGAGGTCTCGATTCTAGAGGAGCCACCTGACCGGTCCCCTCACGTCCGCCGCACCTGTGGAACGGCGCCGCTCGTCGGCCCCGGGAACGCACCGGCCCCTCCGTCCCGGAGGAGCGCGTCGTCGGCCGCGGTGTCCCGCCCGCCGGCGTCCCGCGCCCAGGTGATCGCCAGACCGACGCAGAACCAGAGGAACATGCTGTACTGCGTGATCAGCGCCACGACCACCAGGCTCGGAAGCTGCCCGACGACCGCCAGGGCGGCGGGGCTGCGCGTCGAGCGCCGCACGGCCATCAGCGCCGCGCAGACGACCGCCGCCATGATGAGCAGCGTCGGGATGTACCCGTAGCGAAGCAGCGTGAGCACGAGGGCGTTGTCCACCGAGCGGGCGAAGTAGCCGAGGTAGTAGTCGCCCGACACGAGGGAGTGCCAGTCGCCGGGGTTCCCGAACAGCTGCACCTGCTCGAGGAGCACGAGCAGATCGGTCCGGTAGTCGGCGCTGCCTCCGGCCTCGTCGCCCGCCGCCCCGAACACCGAGTCGATGACGGGGATGACGATGGCCGCGCCCACCACTCCGGCGAGGGCCACGGTCACCCGGAAACGCGTCGAGACGCCCACGATGAGGAAGGTGGAGAGCACGAGGGTCAGCACGAGGGTGAGCAGCCCCGCCCGGCTGAAGGTGAAGACGGTCGCGACGGCGATGAGCACGACACCGCTGATCTTCGGGAACAGCCGCCACCTGGTCGCCACGACGAACGCGGAGGACATCGCCAACGCCGCGCCGAGGGCGATCGAATGACCCCACGCTCCCTCGGCCCGCAGCACGCCGCCCCGCTCCTGGAGCGGACTCCAGGTCTCGTACACCACTCCGGAGCCCGGGATCAGGACGAACGGGTTGAAGGAGGTGACGAACTCCACGATCGCGAGCGCGGCGGCGACGATCGCCACGACGGCGATCGTCGAGGTGACCCATTCCGGCGCCACCCTGGCGAGGACGACACGGCCCCAGATATAGGGGATGACCCACTCCAGCAGCGCGGCGACCAGCGAGGGGAGGTCCACCGTCCCGAAGCCGTACAGGCCGACGACGATCACCACGAACACGGCGACCCAGGCGTCCGCCGCGCGCAGCGGCACGACAGACCAGTTCACCAGGATGAGCACGACCGTGAGGAGGGTGATCGCCGCCCAGTAGAAGCCGACGTTCACCCCCACCCAGAGCGGCACGAAGAACAGCACGCACGCCCACACGACGAAGGCTGCTCGCGGCATCAGCCGGAGCGCGAACACGACGATGGCCACTGCCGCGATTCCGCCGATGGCGAGGAGCGCGATCGGAACAGCAGTGGCCATGCGTCAGGATCTTACTGCGGTGCGGTGACGCGGAACGAATCGAACGACACGCCCAGCGGCGCCGTCGCGCTGCCGGAGCGGTTGCCGCTCAGACCCACCGCGCCCGCGCCCAGGGGCGCCGCGTCCGTCGTGGTGATCTGCCAGGCTGCGGGCTTCGTCGTGTCCGTCGGCCAGAACTTGGCGGACAGCGTCGCCGACGTCGTCCCGGTCACCGACACCTCGAGGTTGTACGAGGTGTTCGCCGCCCACACCAGCCCGGGCACGGCCTGCGTGCGCAGGACGGTCCCTTCGCGGTGCACGACGAGCCAGACCGTGCCGTCAGGGCGCAGCCACGCGCGGACGAAGTACTTCCCCGCCGCCGACTGCCGCGCGATCACACCGATGTAGGCACCACCCGCTGCCGGCGCCTGGTCGACCCGGAACTGCGTCTCGAGCACCGTGTCGGCGACCGAGGTCGTGTTGAGCGTCGCGTGACGGGTGTCCCCGGCGATGAGGTTCAGCTTGGCCTGACCGTCGGCGACGGTCGCCGCCGCCTGGGACCCTCCGGCGATCGTCCACGCACCGCCGACCGTGGCGGTGCCCCAGCCAGGGCCGGCGGTGCGGTCGAAGCCGTCGTCCGCCACCGGAGCCGGCTGCGGCTCGGGCTCCGGCTCGGGCTGCGGGTCGACCGGCGGCGCCGTCACGGTCACCGGCTTGCTGGTGGTGTGCGTCGCCCCCTTGTCGTCCGTGACCGTGAGCTTCACGGTGTAGGTCCCCGCCGCGGTGTAGGTGCGGGTGCTCGTGGCGCCCGTGCCCGTGGTGCCGTCGCCGAAGTCCCACGCGTACGAGGCGATGGTGCCGTCGGAGTCGGTCGATCCGCTGCCGTCCACGGCCACCGTGAGGTTGGTCGCGGTCGCGGTGAAGGCGGCGGTCGGCGCGACGTTGGCGGGCTCCGGCTCAGGCTGCGGCTCCGGCTGCGGGGCGGGCGCCCCGAGGTTCTTCACCGTGAAGTCGTCGAAGCTGGCCAGGTTGGTGCCGGTGGCGCTGCCCGCCCGGTAGGAGAACACGGTCGGCGCACCGGCGACCTGCAGGGCCGGGGTCGCGTCCGTGGTCGTGAGCTGCCAGTTCGCCGGCTCCGCCGACCCCGCCGCCCACAGCTTGGCGCGGATGGTCGTCGTGGACGAACCGGTGGTCTCCATCAGGAGGGTGAACGAGCTGCCCGCGCTCCAGGTGAGCCCGGAGACGGCCGTGCTGGCGATCGCCGTGCCGTTGCGGTGGATCACGAGCCAGGTCGTCCCGTCGGCACGGTGCCAGGCGAGAGCGCGGTAGCCGGCGGAACCGGAGCGGCGGGCGCCGAGTCCTTCGTAGGCCACCCCGGTCGAGGGGCCGGAGGCGAGCGTGTAGCTGATCCGCGCCGAGGAGTCGAGGAGGGATGTGCCCTGCAGCAGCATCTCGCGCGTCTCCCCCGGCGTCAGGTTCACCTTGCCGACCCCGTCGCCGACGGACAGCACCGTGGCGGAGCCGCTCACCGGCGCCCAGGTGCCGCCCTTGTCGGCGGCGCCCCAGCCGCTGGAGACGACACGGCCGAACGCGTCGGACGCGGCGAACACCTGTGCCGTCAGGGTCACCGTCTTGGTGGCCGTGGCCGTGGCACCGAGGCTGTCGGTCACGGTGAGGGTGATCTCCCGGGAGCCGGCCGCGGCGTAGGTGTGTCCCGCGGTGACCCCGGAGCCGGCGGGAGACCCGTCGCCCCAGTTCCACGCGTAGGTCAGCGTGGCGCCGTCGGACGCGCTCGACCCCGCCGCCGAGACATCGACGTTCAGTCCCGACGCGGTCGCGGTGAAGGCCGCCACCGGGTCGGCGTGCGAGGCCGCCACCTGCCGGGTGGTCGAGGCGCTGCCCCCGCGATCGTCGGTGACGGTCAACGTGACCGTGCGGGTGCCGGCCGAGGCATACGTGTGCGTCGCGACCTGCCCGGTCGACGTCGTCCCGTCTCCCCAGTTCCAGGCGTAGCTGGCGATGGAGCCGTCGGAGTCCGACGAGGCGGACGCATCGGCCGAGACCGTCAGCCCGTTCGCCGTCGTCTCGAAGGAGGCGGTCGGGAGCACGTTCGGCGCCTTGACGACGACCGGCTTCTCGACCGACGTGGCGAGTCCGTTGCTGTCGGTCACGGTCAGCGTGGCGGTGTACGTGCCGGACTTCTCATACGTGTGACTCGTCGTCTTGCCTGTGGCCGTCGCGGAGTCGTCGCCGAAGTCCCAGCGGTAGCCGGCGATGGTCGCGGATCCCGCAGCCGTCGACGCACCGGCGTCGAACGCGACGGCGAGGTCGGTCGCCGTGGCGGTGAAGTCCGCCGTCGGAGCCTGGAAGCCCTTGCCGATGCCGTAGTGCGTCTTCACCTGCGTCGGGGTGAGGGCGAACGGGTACACCGCCACCTCGTCCATCGAGCCCTTGAAGTACTTGGAGCTCGGCGAAGAGGGCCAGCCGGAGATGGTGTCACCGCCGATACGCCAATATCCCACTTGATTCTCGGCGGTGGTCGCTCCGGGGAGCGACGACGCGAGCTGACCGTCGATGTAGAGCTTCATCCCGTCGGCACTCTGCGTCGCGACGGCGTGATGCCACGCGTTGTCGTTGAGGGCCGCGTTGTTCTGCACCGTCTGCGTGCTGCCGTTGTACGTGCCGAAGACGAGCCGTCCGTTGTTCGTCATGTAGAGATGACGGTCATAGCTCCCCGAGTCGCCCGAGATCGCCGACCCGTAGCCGAGCAGCTTTCCGCCGCTCGTGGTGTTGGTCTTGAACCAGAGCTCCGTGGAGAACTCGGACGGAGCGGCGATCCTGTTCCCGGAAGCCACCCGTCCCGTGCTCGTCCCGGTGAAGGTCGAGGCACCGGTGGCAGTGTTCTCGACGCCCGACGTCGACGCGCTCACGCCCGAGTCGAAGACCGGGGTGTTCGAGCCTGCCCAGTCCTGCGGCGCGGTGCCCAGCGGGTAGTAGAGCTGCGGCCCGTCCGCGATCACGGCGTTGACGTAGTTCGACACGGCGCCGGCGGCCACGGTCACGCTCATCGCCTGGCTCGTGACGGTGTTGCCGGCACTGTCCTTCGCGACGACGGTGTACTCCTGCGTCGATCCGGGGGCGGCGTTCTTGTCTTCGAGGGTCACCGAAGGGCGATCCCACCACGTTCCGCGGGCGGTGGTGGTGGCGATCGGCGTGGTGGTGCCCGTACGACGCAGCTCGTAGGTGAGCGTGAGGTCGTCACGGTCCCAGTTCGCCGGGATGGACACGCGCACCCGGCCCGGGATGAACGACTGGGCGGTACCGGTCCAGTTCGCACCGGACAGGCGAGGGCCGTCCTTCGCGCCGCCGGGCGGGTTCGTCGAGAAGCGCACGAGTCCCTCGAAGCGCCCGTTGTTGACGGAGCGGAACTCGCCGCCGATCGAGATCATGTTCCCGGCACCGGTGATGGAGAGTCCGGCCTGACCCATGCCCGTCGTCACTCCGACGGCCCAGTCCGGCGTCCAAGCGTAGGGAGACGGTGCGGGGGTGCCCGCCCAGTTCTTGTACGTGCCGCCGGCCGCGGGCTGGTTGCCCAGCAGACCGCGGGCGTCGGCCGTGTAGGCCTCCGAGTAGCGGTGTGTGCGCGGGTTCTGCTCCGGGTGCAGCCCCATCGTGCCGCACGCGTGGGTGTGACTGGTCGTGTAGACCGTCTTGCCGGTCGAGTAGACGCCGTAGTGGTCGCCGAGGCAGTCCGCGATCCAGCGGACCTGGCCGCTTCCGGCCTCGGCGGCGAAGGTGCCCTCGAGGTTGCCCGTGGCGGCGTCCGCATAGACCCAGCCGGTGCCGTAGACGGCGTTGGCGTCGGCGGCGAGTCCGAAGATGCCTGCCTTGCCCGAGTTCGCCCCGGTGTTCGAGCCGTTCTTGACGGTCTGCGGGAGCGCCCAGCCGGTGTCCACCGCGCCGGTGCTCTTGTCCAGAGCGACGGTGCCGCGCATCGTGAGGTCTCCGTTGACCTGGGAGAAGCGGCCTGCGGCGATGACGTTCTGCCCTGCGGGATCCATCACCATGGCGTCGACCTGCAGGTCGCTCTGCGGCGCCCAGCTGAGCAGGGCACCGTTCGTCGCGGAGAACGCGGCGAGGTTCTTGCGCGGCGTGGCGTTGCCCTGCGTGAACAGGCCGCCCACGTAGACGCTCGACCCCGACGTGGCCAGCGCGTACACCCCGCTGCCGCCGATCGAAGGCGAGAACCCGGGCACGAGCTGGCCGGTGACCGCGTCCAGCGCCGCGAAGTTCCAGCGGGTCTGGCCGTTGACGGCGTTGAAGGAGCCGCCGATGTAGATGCGGCTGCCGTCCGGCGAGGCGGCGACGGCCTTGATCACGCCGTTGACCTGCGGGGCGAACGGCAGCAGCTGACCGGTGTTGATGTCGTAGGCGAGGACGTTCGAGCGCGCCGTGAGACTCGTGCCCGGCACCGCGAGCGGGGCCCGGGCGTTGTCGAACTTGCCGACCGCGTACACGGTGGAGCCGATCGTCGTCTGCGCCCACACGTACCCGTTGTCGATCTGCACGGTCGGGATCGGGTCCGACGTCACCACGTCGTCGTTCCGCTGCAGCAGCGGCGGAGGCGTCGACGGCGTATCGGCCGCCGCGGCCCCGGTCGCCCCCAGCGTGGTCATGCCCGTGATCAGCAGCGCCGCCGTCACGACCGACGCGAGTGCGCTCAGCGCCCGCCTCGAAGTGGATGTCTTACCCATGTTGCTCCCCAGCCCCAGATTTCTTCTTCGAAAGGTGTCACGTACGAGACGCGGTGAAAGTCGTCGCGCCCACGGCTCAGGAGAGCTCGCCCGCGAAGGTCGCCACCGGCTCGCCGGCGGCGTAGTTCACGCTGATCTTCACGGCGCGGCCCTTGGTCGGGTCGAGCATGAAGACGTAGGTCCCGGTGGCCTCGTCGCCGGCGGCCAGCTCTCCGTGGAGCGGCTCGTTCGGGCCTGCGGTGGTGGCCACGCCGACGTCGCCGTCGTCCGTGACGAGGCTGACGACGGCGGAATCGATGCTCTGCGCCCGCTTCGAACCGTTCGCGACCTTCACGGTCACCACGACGGCGGAGCCGGCGTACTCACCCGGCGTCTCGGGGGTGATGTCGGTGGTCGAGATGTCGTCGACGGTCACCACCATGTCGGTGGACAGGGCGATCTCCGCGTCCAGCGCGCCGGTCTCCTCCGTCAGCGAGGGCGCCTCGGTGGGGCCCTCCGCCTCGGGATCGGCAGGCGGCGTCCAGTCGGTCGTGCTCGTGCCCTCGGGCTCCGGCGTGGCCGACGTATCCGGCGCCGCCGTGCATCCGGCGAACACGAGAGTGAGCGCCACGACAGGCGCGATGAACATCGCACGTCTCACGCGCGAAGAGCCGTCCCCAGAACGGCATGCTGAAACAGTGAACACTGCAGCTCCCCAGAACCCAGATTCCCCAGCCAGAGCCCCCTCGGCTCCGGTTTCCCCCCAGCCGTGCGAACACGGCGTCGGCTAATGATAGTGCGGTCCGTGAAAATCCACAACCCTCGCGTCAGGAGGAGTGTCGACGGTGCCCGCCGAGCTGCGCCACGATCGCCTCGACCGCCTGCTCCACCTCGCGGATCGTGTCGGCGTGCCCCCTGCTCCCGTGCCGATCCGCGATCGACGCCGGGTCCGCGGCGGGGCGACGGCCGATGAGACGTCCGAACCACCCGCCGCCGGCGGATCCGCCGAGCGGCGTCGCCCGGGTCCGGGCGCGGTCGAGGGAGGCGACGTACTCCTCCACGGCATCGGACCCGCCGGGCAGGAACCCGGCGCCGAGATGGGCCGCCTCGCGGAGGGTGAACATGCGGTCGCGGAGCTCGGGCGCCGAGCGCACCAGCTCCCCCCGGATGTCCCGCGAGGCCGTCAGCACGAGATCGGCCTCCGCGAGCATCTCGGGTGTGACCTCGCGGGCTCGGTGCTCCCCCGCTCGTTCCCGCCAGTCGTCGTCGGCGTGCCGGGCCGCGACCTCGGTGCAGATGGGGTCCCCGTCCTGGGCCCGGACCCCGGCGCTCCGCACCGAGAAGGACGAGCCCTCCCCCAGCCCCCGCCGGAGGACGAGCTCGGCCAAGGGCGAACGGCAGACGTTGGCGGCGCAGACGACGAGGATCGACCCGCCGGTCATGCCGGGTCACCGAGCCTTCCGATCTCGCGGAACCACTTCACCGCGGCGAGCGCGAGGAAGAGCACGGCCGCGAGGCAGAGCGCGCCGTACGCGACGAGGAACCCCGGCGTCCAGCCCCACAGGACGAACACGAGGCAGACCAGACCGAAGTCCGTCGGAAGCAGCACGAGCGAACGTCGCAGCGTGCCGCCGCCGCGCTCGTGCGTCGACGCGACAGCATGCTTGCCCTTGAGGAGGTCGTTCAGGAGCATCCCGGAGAACGTGGTGGAGGCGACGATGCTGAACACGATCGGGATGAGCAGCAACGCCGGGGTGTCCGGAAGCACCCGGTACAGGCCGATGAGGACGGCGAGGTGCAGCGAGGCGATCTTGAGCGTGTCGATGAAGTGATCCAGCCATTCGCCCTGCGGGCTTCCGCCGCCGCGGAGCCGGGCGACCTGGCCGTCGGCGGAGTCCCATGCGTACCCGAGGACGAGCAGGAGCGCGATGAGCAGGCCCAGGGGGACGGTCACCGGAGCGAAGGCGATGAGGGCGATCGCCGCGAACGAGTGGACGGCGCTGATGATCGACACCTGGTTCGGCGTGAGTCCGAGCCGGAACGCCACGGCGGCGAGCACCCGTCCGAGCCGGCGGTTGACATACACCGAGTACGCGGGGGCTCCGCGGGCGTGCCCCTTCTGGGCACGGGCGAGCTGTCGATAGGCGTCTACGACCACGTCTTCTCCTTCTGGTCGGTCCCGGTCGTGCGCGCGATCCGCCGGGCCTCGCGCACACCGCGGAGATACGCGCGGAGCGGGGCCGCCGAGCTCAGCAGTTGTCGACGACCGCCGCGCAGGATCACCTCACGCGCGGTGCGGGGTATCGACCGGCGCCAGCGTCGCACGGCCTCGTCGTCGAGGTGCCGGACCGCGAACAGCATCCGATTGCGGATGTTGTAGAAGTAGTACCCCTCGGATTTCGCCCGCGAGAGTCCGGGCTCGTCGCGCTGCGTGCCCCCTTCGTCGTGCACGGCTCGTGCATCCTCGACGAGGGCGAGCGCGCCACCGGCCGAGACGACACGGCGCGAGAAGTCGACGTCCTCCCAGTACAGGAAGTAGGCGTCGTCGAAGCCCCCGGACAGCTCCCACACCTCGCGGGTGATCCACAGGCACGCACCGCTCAGCCACGGCTCGTAGGGGCGCATGTCGCCCACGGGGCGTTTGCGGCGGGCGCGCATCGTGCCGTCGTCGAGCAGGAGGTCGATGCCGGCGAACCACGTCCGTCCCTCGGAGTCGGTGATGACCGGCGATGCCAGCGTGGTCCGAGAGGCGTGGGTGACCGCGGCCAGGCGTGCCAGCGAGGCGCGGTCGATGTGGGCGTCGGGGTTGATGACGAGCACGTCGGTGGCGCCGTCGGCCAGAGCCCGGGCGACGCCGAGGTTCACCCCGCCGCCGAACCCGGTGTTGGTCTCCGCGGCGATCAGCGTCCACCCATGGGTCTGCGCGACCGCGGCGGCGGCCTGCCGTTCGGCAGCCCCTGCGAAGTTGTCGACGACGATGACGGACGTCTCCTCGTCGACGGCGCGGGCCTCGCGCTCCACGACCGCGAGGTTGCGCTCGAGCAGCCGCGCCGAGGCGTAGTTCACGACGACGACGGCCAGCCGTCCGTGCACGATTGACACGCGATCCTCCCCCCGGATCCGCCCTCACGGTCCGCTTCGGGTCGCCGGTCGAATTCCCCAGAGTCGCGACCGGCGTCACCTCCCAGGACACCGACTATACGCCAGAGGCGGCTCGGCGCACCCCGGTGTTCACGGTACGATGAGCCGGCGCGGGGACACAGGCGCAGGGACTGCCATGGGGATGAGGCGGATGACGAGGGGACCGGAGACGGGCGACGCGATCGCCGTGACGATCGGCGTACCCACCTACCGGAGGCCGGAGCTGCTGGCGGCGCTGCTGCGTGCGCTCCCGGACCGCATCGCGGAGTGCGCAGAGCTGGGTGTGGACGTCGAGGTGCTGGTCGTCGACAACGACGCCGCCGGCTCCGCGCGGGAGGTGGCCGCGAGCGCCGCGCTCCCGGTCCGCTACGTCGTCGAGCCGATGCCCGGCATCGTCGCCGCCCGCAATCGGCTTCTCGACGAGTCCGCCGACCGCGACCTGCTCGCCTTCATCGACGACGACGAGGTGCCGCGTCCCGGCTGGCTGTCGGCGCTCATCACGACGTGGCGCGCCTTCGACGCGGATGCCGTCATGGGGCGGGTGATCTCGGTGTTCGACGACGACGTCGACCCGTGGCTGCTCGCCTCCGGCACCTTCCGCCGCCCGCCCCGGCCCACGGGGACCGTGCTGTCCGTGGCCGCTGCGGGGAACCTCCTGCTCGATCTGCGCTCCGTGCGGGCCTCCGGCGTGCGGTTCGACCCGTCGCTGGGCCTCGGCGGCGGCGAGGACACGCTGTTCACCCGCGAGCTCGTCGGACACGGCGCGCGCATCGTCTGGTGCAACGAATCGGAGACCGAGGATCTCGTCGTCGCCGCGCGGCTCAGCAGGGCCTGGGCGGCGCAGCGGGCGTTCAGCTCCGCCAACGCGGGCACCCGCATCGCGCTGAAGCTCGCTCACGGACGGCTGCAGCGCGGCCTGCTCCGGGCGCGGGCCCTCCTCGGAGGCCTCGCCCGGATGGCCGTCGGCGCCGTGCGCAGGGCCTTCGGCGCCGTCACCGGGAACATCGCCCACCACGCCCGCGGCACCCGCCTGATCCACCGCGGCCGCGGCACCATCGCCGCCGCGCTCGGCCACCGCTACGACGAGTACCGTCGCCCCTCGGAGGACACCACGATGACCGAATCCACCGCGAGCATCCGCGTGATGCAGTCCCTGGGCGCCCCGCGTCCGACGACCAATCCGTACAACAAGATGCTCGACGAGGCGCTGGGGACGACCGAAGGCCTCGAGCACCTCCGGTTCTCGTGGAAGACGGCCCTCTTCGGGCGCTATGACGCCTTCCACTGGCACTGGCCCGAGGCGAAGCTCCACGGCTCGTCGTGGTGGAAGTCCGCCGGCAAGTTCGCGCTCACGACCGCCCTCGTCTTCCGGCACCGGCTGTCGCGGCGGATCGCGGTCGTGCGCACCGTGCACAACCTCGAGCTCCCCGACGACAACGCCCCGCGCCTCTGGCTGCTGCGCTTCATCGACCGGCACACCGACTACCGGATCGTCATCAACGAGACCACGCCCCTGCCCGCCGGGACCCCGCACAGCCTGATCCTGCACGGGCACTACCGGGACTGGTACGCGGTCTACCCGTCTGCGGAGCGCGTGCACGGACGACTCGGGTCCTTCGGCGGCATCCGCCGTTACAAGGGCCTCGACGGGTTCATCGACGCCTACGGGGAGGCGGTCGCGGTCGAGCCCGCGCTGAGCCTGCGCATCGGCGGTCGGCCGTCGACCCCGGAGCTCGCCGACGACCTGCGTGCGCGCACCGCCGCCCTCCCCGGCGTCGACCTCCACCTCGACTTCCTCAGCGACGCCGAGCTCGTGGATCTCGCGACGTCGTCCGAGCTGATCGTGCTCGCCTACCGCTTCATGCACAACTCGGGCAGCGTCCTCGCCGCCCTGTCCATGGACCGACCGGTGCTCGTGCCGCGGAACCAGGCGAACGAGGCCCTGGCGCGCGAGGTGGGAGCCGACTGGGTGCGCATGTACGACGGCGACGACCTCGACGCCGAGACGCTCGTCTCCTCCTGGCGCGCCGCCTCAGACCTCACCGGCACCCCGGATCTCTCCCGTCGCGAGTGGGCGGACGCGGGACGTGCGCACCGGGACGCGTTCCGCGCCGCCGTCCGCGTCAAGCGCGGAGGACGACGGCGCTGATCCCACCGGACCGCCTCAGCCGGCTTCCCGCAGTCCGCGCACGAGGGCGTCGACCATCGTCTTCGTGGTGAATCGCTGCTCCACCTCGACGCGCCCCTGTCGCCCGAGCCGAGCGGCGCGATCCGGATCGTCGAGCAGGGCGAGCACCGCCCGCGCCAGCGCCGCGGGTTCCCCCGGGGCGACGAGCGCGCCGGTGCGCGGGCTCACGTAGTCGCGCATCCCCGGGGTGTCCGAGACGACGGCCGGCCTCGCGGTCGCGAGAGCCTCGAGCGCGACGGTCATCCCGGAGGCGTGCAGGTTCGGACGGGTCGCGGTTACCACCACGCTGGCTGTCCCGTACAGGTCGCGAAGCTCGGTGTGCGGCAGACGACGCACGACCTGGACGCCCTCGGGAGGAGGCAGCTCGGACGGCGTCTGCACGACGACATCGACATCCGGGCGCACGGCCAGGATCAGGGCGAGCGCGGCGTACAGCGTCGCCGGGTCCCGGTCGCGGTCGTTTCCCGCGCTCACGATGCGGGGCCGCGGCGCCGGCGGCTGCGCGCGGAAGAACTCGTGGTCGATGCCGAACGGCACGACGAACACCCGCGGTCCCCGATCACCGAGGAGCCGCTGCAGCGGAGCGACCTGCGCGGCGCTCAGAACCCAGAGCGCCGTCGCCGCCCGCAGCATCCCCACGAGCCGTTCGGGGGCTGCGCCGGCGGTGGCCATATCCGTCAGCCAGATCACCCCGGTCGCGAAACGCGCCCGGGGCCGCAGGATCTGCATGCGGTACGCCGTGTTCTCGTCCCAGGCGAGCGCGAGGTCGGCGCGCGGCCGCGGGCCCACGCCGGTGCGCGCCCGGAGACGGGCGATCCGGCCGGGGTCGGGGAGCTCCTCCACCTCCACGGAGGCGTGCTCGCGGAGAGCGTCCAGCCCATAGGGCCAGATGCTCGGAACCTCTCCTCTGGCGTGTGCGCGCGCCCAGGTCTGCACCGATTGCTCGGCACGATGCGCCCAGGTGACGGACAGCGCCGGGCTGTCCTCGGATCCCACGTGGCCCACTATGGACCCGGGCCCGCACGGTGTAAAGAGCGATCTCCGTCAGAGCTCGCCCGGCTTCATGGCCTCGGCGTCGATGGCGCGGATGATCCGCAGGGTCGCGGTGTCCGGCTCCGGCTCGCCCGCGGTCCCCCGCTCCTCCCGTCGCCGACGGGGTGCGTAGACGACGAGCGAGTGGAACAGGAACCGGGCGAAGAAGGCCACGACGAGGGACAGGGCCGTCGCGAGCACGCTGGAGATGTGCCACGTCTCGACCATGAGCGCCATCACCGGGATGCGCAGCGCCGCCTCGACGTTGTTGAACGTGAACGAGGCCGCGAAGCGCACGGCGGCGCTGCGGGCATCGGTGCGCATATCGGCGAAGACGAAACGCTCCTGCAGCAGGAAGTTGCCCACGATGGTGACCTCGGCGCCGATGATCGCCGCCCACACGTAGGGCACGCCCGCGGCGGTCAGACCCCACATGATCGCGAGGTTGGCGATGGCCCCGAGCACGCCGATCGCGGCGAACAGCGACATCTTGCCGAAGCGCAGCCGGGCGAGGTGCGCGATGAACGTCGCCCCCTGGCGGAGGCTCGCCTTCGAGGTGCCGTGTCGACGCTCGGCGAACTCCATCGGGACCTCCGCGATCCGCAGATCCGTCCGCGCGAGGATCTCCAGGAGGATCTTGAACCCCTGCGGCCGCAGGGCGGCCAGGTCGAGCCGGCGCCGGTCGACGAGGAAGAAACCGGTCATCGGATCGGTGCTCCTGGCGAGCCGTCGGGGGAACATCGCGCGGGTCAGCCAGGTCGCGGCGCGGGACACCCCGAAGCGCATGGCCGTGCCGAGGCCGCTGGTGTCGCCGCCGCCGATGTAGCGGGAGGCGGCGACCACGTCCGCGTCCCCTGCCGCGTAGCGGTCGAGCAGTGCGGGGAGGAGCTCGGGCGGATGCTGGAGGTCGCCGTCCATCACGATGCAGACATCGGCGTCCGCGGCTTCCAGGCCGACGACGACCGCCCCGCCGAGGCCGCCGAGGTTGTCCGCGCGGTGGATCACCCGCACCGGGATGGGGGCGTCGGCCGCGACGCGCTCCACCTCGGCCGTGGTGTCATCGGCGCTGTCGTCGACGAAGAGGATCTCGGCGTCCCGTCCCGCCAACGCCGCAGCCGTCCGCTCCACGAGTTCGGCGACGTTGTCGCGCTCGTTGTACGTCGGCACGATGACCGTGACCCCTGCCCCCAACGTGGTCCCCTTCGTTCCGCAGCCCCATCGGCTCCGGCATCCATCGTTCCATGGGTTCCTATGGGCCGCAGGACATGTTCCTGCTAGAGTGTCGTCTGCGACTGTGGGAGTCGCGCCGAACGGGTGGGGATCCGTTCGACTGGGGAATGATCGATCTGGGGAGATCATGGGGACGCGTATCGGCTATGCCGTCGGAGCTTTCGACCTGTTTCACGTCGGGCACCTCAATCTGCTGCGGCACGCCAAACAGCACTGCGACATCCTGATCGCCGGTGTCGTGAGCGACGAGATGCTGCGTCAGGTCAAGGGGATCGAGCCGGTCATCCCGACCGCCGAGCGTGCCGAGATCGTCCGGCACATCTCCTTCGTCGACGACGTCTACGTCGAGACGACGCCGTCGAAGATGGACTCCTGGCGCGACGTGCGCTTCACGCACTTCTTCAAGGGCGACGACTGGCGCGGCACCGAGAAGGGCCTGCGACTGGAGAGCGAGTTCGCGGAGGTGGGTGTCGAGGTCGTCTACTTCCCGTACACCGCGCACACATCCAGCTCCGCGCTCCGCCGCGCGCTCGATGCGATCACCGCGAACGCCACGGCATCCGCGGTCGGCGCGACGCGCTGAGGCTGGTCAGTTGGCGACGCCGAGGAGGCTGCGTGCCATCCGCGCCACGTGCGGCGGCGTGTGCGGGCCGAGCCACACCGTCCAGTGCTCCGGGGGCTCGCTGCACGTCCACTCCAGGCACCACGCGTAGACGGCGTTCGCGAGGCGCTCGCCGCGGGCATGGGCCCGCGGCCCCTCGGCGCGCAGGAGCCAGCGGACCGAGACCCCCGCGGGGACGTCGATGTGCCGGAGCTGGATCCGGGCCGCCGCCTCGATGAGGATGACGCCGTGCGCATCCCACGGGAGCCGGGACGCGACGCGAGCGATGGCTCCGACGTCGGCGGCATCCCCGGCGATGAGCACCGCTCCTTCCATCGCTTCCCAGTCCGGATCCTCGAGATGCTCGCACGCGCTGCCCATGCCTCCACTATAGGTAAGGCTACCCTTACCCTCAAGAGGGACTAGCCTTCCGCGGCGACGCTCGTCAACGCCGTTGCCCGGCGACGGCGCCGTGGGCCACCCTTGCTCCGTGAGCAGCAACAGGAATCGACGGATCTCCGCCGGACGACGCCTGATCGGCGCCCTGGCCGGCCTCCTCGTGGCCACAGCCCTCGGCGGATGCGGGATGACGGTCCCCGCGGACCCGGACGGCACCCTGGACCGGGTCTCGGGCGGGGAGCTGCGGGTCGGCACCTCGCCCGAGCCCGGCCTCGTCGAGATCGACGGCGGCGAGCCGCGCGGGCCGGTCGTGGATCTCGTCGACGACTTCGCCGCGAGCATCGACGCGGACGTCACGTGGACGGTCGCGACCGAGGAGAGCCTGGTGGGCATGCTGGAGACGGGCGACCTCGTCCTCGTGGCCGGCGGACTGACGCCGGACACCCCGTGGATCGACAAGGCGGGCGTGACCCGCGGCTATCCGGGCATCGAGGGCGCGGGTGATCGGGAGCTCGTCATGCTCGTGCCCCTCGGCGAGAACGCCTTCCTCTCGGCCCTCGAGGCCTCTCTCGACGAGGAGGTCGATCGATGACCGGGACGAAGCAGTTCGGGCGCACCGAGCTCCCCGACGAACAGCAGCAGGCCACGCGCAAGGCCGTGCGCTGGGAGATCTTCACGATCGTCTACACCTCGATCACGATCACCGTGATCGCGCTCGTCGTGGGCGAGTCCCAGGCGATGCGCACGGCGTGGATCGAGGACATGCTGTCGCTCATCCCGCAGTTCGCCTTCCTCCTCGCGCTCCTGTTCGTGCGGCGACGCCCCACCCGGAAGCACCCCTACGGCCTCCACCGCGCGATGGGCGTCGGCCACCTCGTCGCCGGTGTCGCGCTCCTCGCGGTCGGTGTGAACCTCGCCGTCGAGGCCGTCGCCGGCCTCATCCGCGGGGAGCATCCGACCATCGGCACGGTGCAGGTGTTCGGCCAGACGATCTGGCTCGGCTGGCTGATGGTCGCCGTCATGGCCGTCGTGATCGTCGGGCCGGTGTTCTTCTACGGTCCGGCCAAGGCCAAGCTCGCCCCCGTCCTGCACAACAAGCTGCTCTACGCCGACGCCGACATGGCGAAGGCGGACTGGCAGACGACGGTCGCCTCCATCGTCGGCGTGCTGGGCGTGGGCGCCGGCGTCTGGTGGCTCGACGGTGCCGCGGCGCTCTTCATCTCGCTCGGCATCATCTGGGACGGCTTCCGCAACACGAAGACGGCGATCGTCGACCTCATGGACCAGCGGGCCCGCACCTTCGACAGCGCGGAGCCGCATCCCCTGGCCCGCGATGTCGTCTCCTACCTGCGCAGCCGCCCCTGGGTGGATCAAGCTGCCGTGCGCATGCGGGATCAGGGCCAGGTCTTCCACATCGAGGCGTTCGTGGTGCCGCATCATCGCGGCGTCCGCACGGCCGACCTGACCGCCGCGTCCGAGGGCCTCGCCGACCTGGACTGGAAGGTGCAGGACGTGGTGATCGTCCCGGTCGAGAAGCTGCCGGACGAAGCGGACCCCGGTCGATGAGCGCAGCCGACGAGGCGCTGTTCCCCGGCTTCACGACCACGCGGATCCCGACCGCGGAGGCGGACATCCTCGTGCGTCACGGCGGCTCGGGGCCGCCCGTGGTGCTGCTGCACGGCCACCCCCGCACCTCGGCGACCTGGCACCGGGTGGCCCCGCTCCTCGTCGCCCGCGGCTTCACGGTGATCTGCCCCGACCTCCGGGGCTACGGCCGCTCCCGCGGCCCGGCGCCCACTGCCGATCACTCCGCCCATTCCAAACGCGCCGTCGCCCGAGACATCCGCACCGTCGCCGAGCGACTCGGCCATGAGCGCTTCCGCCTGGTCGGGCACGACCGCGGCAGCTACGTCACGCTCCGACTCGCCCTCGATCACCCGGAGGCCGTCGAACAGGTCGCCCTGCTGGACTGCCTGCCGATCTCGGAGCACCTCCGTCGCTGCGACGCGACCTTCGCCGCACAGTGGTGGCACTGGTTCTTCTTCGCCCAGCCGGACGTCCCGGAGCGGGTCATCGGCGCGGACCCGGAGGCCTGGTACGCCCCCCAAGGCCGACCCGGCGACGATGGGCGCGGCCAACCATGCCGAGTTCCTGCGCGCGGTGCGCCAGCCGTCGGTCGTCCGGGCGATGCTCGAGGACTACCGCGCCGGCCTCACGGTCGACCGCGCGCACGAGGAGACGGATCGTGCCGCCGGGCGGCGGCTCCGGATGCCGACCCTCGTGCTCTGGTCCGAACGCGACGATCTCGAAGAGCTCTACGGCGACCCCCTCCGCATCTGGCGGGACTGGGCCGACGATGTGCGCGGCCACGGCGTCGACAGCGGACACCACATGGCGGAGGAGGCGCCGGAGGCCCTCGCCGCTGCCCTCACGGGCTTCTTCGGAGCCACCCGTCCCCCGCGGACGTAGGCTGGACGCATGACCAACCCCGCCTCCGACACCATCACGATGTTCGGCGCCGACTGGTGCCGCGACTGCATCCGCACGAAGAAGCAGCTCGACGAGCTCGGCGTCGCGTACACCTACGTCGACCTGGTCGCCGACCCCGACGCCGCGGACATCGCGAAGGACATCTCCGGCCGCACGAACATCCCCGTGGTCGTCTATCCCGACGCCTCGCACCACGTCGAGCCGTCGAACGCCGACGTGGAGTCGAAGCTGCGCGAGCTCTCGCTCATCTGAACGCCGACGCCATCCCGGCGGATCTCCTCGCGGACGCCTAAGCTGAAAGCCCGTTCGAAGGAGACGCCGATGACTTCTGCGCCCACGACAGCGCCCGCCACCCCCGCCCTCGGCGAGGGCGAGAAGGAACGGCTCGACGCCGCCGTCGACGACCTGCAGACGGGGACGGCGGTGTGGACCGCACTCACCGTGGCGCAGCGCGCGACGCTGCTCCGGCAGGTGCGCACGAGCGTCGCCGCGACGGCCGAGGACTGGGCGACCATCGCCGCCGCCTCCAAGGGCCTGGACGCGCGGCATCCGCTCCGCGGCGAGGAGTGGCTGAGCGGTCCGTACAGCGTCCTCGGAGCACTCGACGCCTCGATCGCCACGCTCACCCGGATCGCGAACGGTGCGAATCCGCTCGACGGCATCCGGGTCGACCGCGCACCCGGCGGCCGCGCGCGCGTGCATGCCTTCCCCCTCACCGGCATCGACCGGTTCCTGCTGTCCGGCTTCACCGGCGAGGTCTGGCTCGAGCCGGGGACCACGCCGAACACCGCCCGCGCGAAGGCCGGTCTGGCACAGCGCACGCCGACGGTGTCCGGGGGCGTCGGACTCGTGCTCGGCGCCGGGAACGTGACCTCCATCCCCGTACTGGACGTGCTGTACGAACTGCTCGCCCACAACCGCACCGCCCTGCTGAAGGTGAACCCCACGCAGGATGCGCTGGTCCCCGTCTACAAGCGCGCGCTCGCCCCGCTCATCGAGCCGGGACTGCTGCGGATCGTGCGCGGGGGCCCCGCCGCCGGCGCCTACCTCACCCAGCACCCCGGTATCGCCCACGTGCACATCACCGGCTCGGCGGCGACCTTCGACATCATCGTCTGGGGACCGTCGACCGGCGAGGGGGCAGCCGCGACGAAGCGCCGCCGCCGCGAGGACCGGCCGCTGCTGAAGAAGCCCATCACGGCGGAGCTCGGCGGGGTCTCCCCCATCATCGTCGTGCCCGGGAAGTGGACGGCCGCCGACCTCACGTATCAGGCCGAGCACATCGCGACCATGCGCCTGCAGAACAGCGGCCACAACTGCATCGCGGGGCAGGTCGTCATCCTCTCCGCCGACTGGGACCAGGCCGACGACTTCCGCGCCGCGCTGCGCCGCGCCTACGCCACCGCTCCGGAGCGCCCCATCTGGTACCCCAGCGCCCCCGCCCGCATGCAGACCGCTGCGGACGACTACCCGGACGCCCTCGTGCTCGGCGACCGGCTCCTCGTCGAGATCGGTGCCGACGACGACCCCTCCGCCCTGGAGAACACGGAGTACTTCGCCCCGGTCCTCGGCGTGGTGGCCCTGCCAGGGACGGGGCAGGAGTTCCTTGACGCCGCGGTCGCCCACGCGAACGAGAAGCTGCAGGGCACGCTCGGCGCGAACCTGCTCATTGACCCGGCGACCGAGAAGGCGCTCGGCAGCGGGTTCGAGCGCGCACTCACCGCCCTGCACTACGGCTCGATCGCGATCAACGGCTGGACCGCCTTCGGGTTCATCACGCCGACGCTCACCTGGGGCGCTTTCCCCGGGGGCACGATCGACGACGTCGGCAGCGGTATCGGTGTCGTCCACAACGCCCTGCTCCTGGACCAGGTGGAGCGCTCCGTGCTGCGCGGCCCCTTCCGGCCGTTCCCGCGCTCGCTCCCCCTCGCGAACGGCGGAGGGCGGATGACCATCCTCCCGAAGCCGCCGTGGTTCGCCTCCTCCCGCACCGGTGCCGCCGTGAGCGAGGGCCTCACCCGCCATCGTGCGGACGGCGGCACCCTCGGTCTCGTGAAGACGCTGATGCGCGCGCTCCGCGCCTGAGGGGAACGCGTCAGCCCTCGGGGCGGAACCGATCGGTCGCGGCGCGGAGAGCCGCGCGGATGCCGGGTTCGGCGGCGGAGTGCCCCGCGTCGTCGACCACCTGGAAGTCGGCTTCCGGCCAGGCACGGTGCAGGTCCCACGCCGTCATCATCGGGGTGACCACGTCGTGGCGGCCCTGCACGATCACGGCCGGGATGTCCCGGATGGCGTCGATCCCCGCGAGCAGCTGCCCCTCGGCCCACCAGCCGCGGTGCACGAAGAAGTGGTTCTCGATGCGCGCGAAAGCGACGGCCCGGCGGGGATCGGCCATCGCCGCGATCTGCTCCGGGTCGGGGCGCAGCGTGACGGTCGCCGCCTCCCACGCCGCCCACGCGAGGGCCGCCGGTTCATGGACCGCCGGGTCCGGGTCGAACAGCCGCCGGTGGTACGCCTCGATCATCCGCGAGCGCTCCAGGACCGGGATCGGCGCGATGAAGTCCTCCCACAGGTCCGGGAAGAGCGCCGCCGCCCCGCCCTCGTAGAACCACTCGAGCTCGGCGCGACGGAGCGTGAAGATCCCGCGCAGGATCAGCTCGGAGACCACGTCGGGGTGGGCCTGGGCGTAGGCGAGCGCGAGGGCGCTGCCCCAGGACCCGCCGAACACCTGCCACCTTCCGATGCCGAGATTCTTGCGCAGCAGCTCGAGGTCGGCGATGAGGTGCGCGGTGGTGATGTGCCGGAGATCGGCCTCCGGATCCGCGGCGGACGGCGTGCTCCGACCGCACCCGCGCTGATCGAGAAGGATGATCCGGTAGGCATCGGGGTCGAAGAACTGCCGCTGCCACGGCGAGGTGCCGCTGCCGGGGCCTCCGTGGAGGAACACGACGGGCTTGCCGTCGGGGTTGCCGCTGATCTCCCAGGCCACGCGGTGCCCGTCGCCGACGAGCAGCACTCCGGTCTCGTGCGGCTCGATGGGCGGATAGAGCCCCTCGGTGTTCGTCATGTTCGGTCCCCCAACCGGTCGTGCGGTCCTGCCGAGTCCACGTTATCTGACAACGGCGGGAGCGCCGGGTCTACGGGTCGAGCTGATCGGCGGGGAGGGTGAACACCTGCCCGCACGCATCGAGCCCGTTCTGGTACCCCTCCGCGAACCAGCGTTGACGCTGCTCGCTGGAGCCGTGCGTCCAGGTCTCCGGGTTCACCTGCCCGGACTGCTCCTGGATGTGATCGTCGCCGACGGTCGACGCGGCGTTCAGGGCGTCGCGGATCTGCTCCTCCGTCGGCTTCTCGAGGTACGGATCGCCGTCGGCGTCGGTCTGCTCGGTCGCGCGGCCGAGCCAGCCGCCGGCGTAGCAGTCGGCCTGCAGCTCCATGCGCACGCCGTTGCTGCCGGGACCCGTCCCGTTGTTCGGGTACCGCTCCATCGCCCCGAGGAGGTTCTGGATGTGGTGACCCCACTCGTGCCCGACGATGTAGAGCTGCGCGAGGTTCCCGGCCGAGGCCCCGAACTGCTGCTGCATGAGCTGGAAGAACGTGGGGTCGATGTAGACGGTTTCCTCCGGCGGGCAGTAGAACGGGCCGACCGCGTTGGAGGCGGTGCCGCACTGCGTGGAGGTCGCTCCGTCGACGACGATGAGCTGCGGAGCCTGATACCCCTCCACGTTGTCCTCCCAGAAGGCGTCGAGCGCGACCTGCGCCCCCGCCATGCGGCAGTCGACGTTCGCGTTCGCGTCGGAGCCGCTGTCGCAGTTCTCGATGGCCGAACCACCGGCGGGCTCGCTCCCGCCCCCGGGCGCGCCCCCGACGAGTCCGCTCAGGTCGATGCCCAGCAGGGGGCCGGCGATGAGGGCGAGGAGGGCGAGCACGCCGACGCCGGAGCCGCCCGCGATCGCCGCCGTGCGTCCGCGGCGACGCGCGGTGTTGCGGGAGAGGTCGGCGTCGGGATTGAACGTCATGCGTCGAGGGTACTCCGCGCGCCGACACCGCGACGGACGTAGGCTCGTGACATGGCCACCACGATCACCATCACCGGCGCGGGCGGACAGATCGGCTACGCGCTCCTCTTCCGCATCGCCGCCGGCGACATGCTCGGTCCGGATGAGAAGGTACGGCTGCGGCTGCTGGAGATCCCGCAGGGGCTCGGCGCGGCAGAGGGTGCCGCGCTGGAGCTCCAGGACGGCGCTTTCGACCTGCTCGAGCACGTGGAGGTGACCGACGACGCCGCGGTCGGCTTCGACGGCTGCGACCTCGCACTGCTCGTGGGCGCCCGCCCCCGCGGTCCCGGGATGGAGCGCGGCGACCTGCTGGCCGCGAACGGCGGCATCTTCGGGCCGCAGGGCGCCGCCATCGCCGCGAACGCCGACTCCGGCGTCCGCGTGACCGTGGTGGGCAACCCCGCCAACACGAACGCCCTGATCGCCTCCGCGGCGGCTGACGGCGTGCCCGCCGACCGCTTCACCGCCCTCACGCGGCTGGACGAGAACCGCGCACGGGCCCAGCTCGCCCAGACGCTCGGCGCCCCCGTGCACACGGTGCGGCGGGTACCCATCTGGGGCAACCACTCGGCCACGCAGTTCCCCGACGTGTCGCACGCGACCGTCGGCGGGAAGCCCGTGCAGGACGCCCTGGAGCGGATCGTGGGCGATGTCCCGGCGTGGCTGGACCAGACATTCATCCCCCGGGTCGCCAAGCGCGGCGCGGAGATCATCGAGGTCCGCGGGTCGTCCTCCGTCGCCTCCGCCGCGAGCGCGACGATCGACCATGTACGCGACTGGGTCCGCGGGACCGAGGACTGGACTTCCGCCGCCGTCGTCTCGCGCGGAGAGTACGGCGTTCCCGAGGGCCTCGTCTCCTCGTTCCCCGTGCAGTCCGTCGACGGTGAGTGGCGCATCGTGGAGGGCCTGGAGATCGACGACCGGGCCCGCGCGCGCATCGACGCCTCGGTCGCGGAGCTCGTGGAGGAGCGGGACGCGGTCCGTGCCCTCGGACTGCTCTGATCCGGTCGCCGCGGGGCGCCTCGGCAGGGCAGAATAGAGGGCGGAGGTGCGGGATGAGCGACACGATTGACCCGGCGGGTGCGACGCCGTCTCTCGACGATGCGCTGACGAGCCCGCTCCACCTCCCGCACGACGCGGCGACGTGCCCGAAGTGCTTCACGGAGCTGCAGCAGAACCGCAACTTCTGGACCGCGCGCCCCGCGGGCTCCCGCCTGGTCGGCCTCGTCGTCGCTCGTGAGGGCATGCCGTCGGTCGTCGAGCAGCGCGCCGACCTCACGCGTTTCGGCGTGCCCATCGAGGGCTTCCGTCACCCGGCGCCGGACATCCTGGAGAGCTGGAACGACCGCCTCGCGCGGCTCATCTCGACGCTCCGGACCGGAGACGTGGTCGTGGTGGCGAACATCCGGGCCCTGGGGCTCGATGCCGAGGAGGGCGCGCGCACGGTCGCCGAGCTCCGGCGCCACGGGATCATCGTAAAGGTCCTCGGCCACGAGGCGCGTCATCTCGCCGACGCCGCCGGCGCCCGCTGAGCCACCGGTATACAGCGTCGCGGTTCTCTTCACCGTCGTCCTCCTCCTCGTTAGCCTGGATCCGGGGCGGGGGTCTCCGGGGGAACAGTGCGCAACGGTCTTCACATCGACGTCAGTGGCATGCGCGGAGTGGCGCGGTCGCTCCATGACATCTCGCACGGCAAAGCCCGTCTCGATGGCGGGTTCGATCTCACGGAAGCGCTCAGCGACCTGGTCTCGTCCGGTGCGGAGAGGTTCGTGTCTGCGTGGTTCGAAGCGCATGGCGCTCTCACGCTCACCAGTCGAAGCCTGGCGAGCGGAGTGGACGACACGGCGCGGGATTTTCTCGCCACGGAGCAGGCGCACGTCGATGCCGTGACGGCCTTCATCGCGGCGCTGGAAGTCCGGTAGTGCCGAACTGGACGAGGTTCGACCCTGGCGCCGGCGACCTGACCGCGTGCGACAGGGCGAAGCAGTGGACGGACACGCAGGCGTCGGACCTCTCGGACGCGAGATCGGCCGTGTCCGTCATCCTCCGCGACCTCGACGACATCTGGACCGGGGAGAGCGCCGACGCGTTCCGCGCCCGCATCCTCGAGTTCCACGACCGTCTGGAAGCTTCCGAGGAGGCGACGCGGATCGCCGGCAAAGGGATCCTCGCCTACGCTGATGCGGTGGCCGAGATCGCTCGCAGAGCCGCGCCTCTGAAGCACCGCCTCGAAGCCGCCGAGCTCATCCTCAACGGTGTCCACAGCGAGGCCCTCTTCGGCACAGACCCCGAGGGACTCGCGCGGCGGTTCGATGCCGAACAGCAGGCGACGATCGATGCACAGGACGCAGCCGACGAGCTCGTCCGCCTCGCCGATGCCCGTGAGAAGGCGGACCAGGTCCTCGCCGCCCTGCTTGGCAGAACCGCGTCGGAAGCCTGGGGAGCTCTCGACTGCACCGCCAGCCCGTCTGGCAAAAGCCCGCGGGAGCTCGCCAACGGACGTGTAGGGGATCTGCTCAGTGACTTCCTCAGTGGCCCTGACGGTGCGAGCGGGGTCGTCCTCGGCCCAGACGATCCGTTTGTTGCAACCCTGATGCACAGCGACCACATCAACGGTGCCCGCACCGAGGTGGTTGATGCGCTCCGCAGTGGGAGATTAGTCGAGGGTGGGATACCCCTTTATTACGATCGGGTCATCAGCGACAACCCCTGGGTTCTCGTTCAGGACGGTTTCAACGTCTTCACGAGCGGGGTTCCCAGCTCCCTACTCGGAGGCCAAAACCTGCCCGAGTCCTTTCTCGGCTCATATGAGCTGGAGGTGCACGCCGGAGAGTCCCAGCCAGACGGAGGCGTGGCAGTCACGTACATCATTAACAACGACACGACCATCGACTCCGCAACGCGCATCCCCGGCACGGGTGGCGCGCACGTGCCCCTCGTGGAGGCCGCCATGACGTCGGCCTACGCTAGTCACGGAGAGTTCGCGCCCCAGCATCAGACCATCGTCTGGACCGAAACGGTGTATCCATGACTTTCATCCTCCGCGCCCGCTCAGCAATCGCGGCGGTTGCTCTTGCCCTTCTCACGATACTCACCCTCGCCAGCTGTGCCCCCGCCCCCGCCGTCACCTCTCCCATCGGCGTCTGGGAAGCGGTCGGCGACGACAACGGCACCCTCACAATCAACCGCGACGGCACATTCACGATGACCGATGCCTCCTTTGACCCCATCTGGCGTACCGATTCGGCCGATTTCCACGGACGAGGAACCTGGCAGACGTTCTCCGACGACCCCCCGCTTGTCCTACGATTCGACGAAGCCACCAACGACGGCTTCGCCGTTGACCCCGCGGGACTGCAAGTCGATTTCACGTCGGGCACGATCCGGTTCGAGGACCCGGAACAAACCGTGAACATCGAATTCCGTCTCGCGAACTGACACCTCATGGCTCACCTCCGAGGCTCATTTCCGAATGCCGTATTGTCGCCCGTACTCGTCCTTGCCACCATGCTCGGCCTCGCCAGCTGCACCCCCGCCCCACATGTCACCTCTCCCGTCGGCGTGTGGGAAGCGGTTGGCGACGACAACGGCACCCTCACGATCAACCGCGACGGCACATTCACCATGACCGACACCTCGTTCAACCCCCTCCAGCACCGAGACACGCAAGACAACTTCCGCGGCTCCGGTGTCTGGGAAACCTTCTCGGACGACCCCCCGCTTGTCCTACGGTTCGACGAGGCCACGAACGACGGCTTCCCCGTCGACCCCGCAGACCTACAAGTCGATTTCACCTCCGGAACAATTCGGTTCGAGGACCCGGAACAGACCGCGAGCATCGAGTTCCGCCTCACGGACTGACGGTCTGGCGACGCCCCTGCGAGGATCACACCGTCGAACCCGGAAGCGCGCGGAAAGGTCTTCCTAGAACTCCCCGGACCGCAGACGGGCCAGCGTGCCCGCGCCGATCTCGGCACGGGCGTCGGGACGGTTCGCGTAGAAGGTGACCAGCTCGGCCAGGAGCACAGGGTCGCTGGCGAGGTCGGCCGCCGCCCACGAGGACGGCTGAGCGGTCACCGTCCGCAGCACCACGCGGTTGCCTTCCAGGCCGGCGCCGACGACCTCCTCCCACGCCACGGCCACGTTGTTGCGCGGGATCCGGAGCTGCAGCCCGTCGGGGCGCAGCGTCAGGCGATGGGCGGAGGGCGCCCGGAACCACGACCGGATGCCGGCGATCGTCATGATCAGCGCGACCACCGGGAGGAGGAGCAGGGTGAGGAGCGGCAGTCGGTCTGCGGGCACCGTGAAGATGCTCCATGCCCACGCCGCGAGGAGCAGGGCCCCCACGGGCACGAGGGCGCGCAGCGGCCAGACGATCCCCGCGGCGCCGCCGAACGCGATCGCCGGACCGTCGACGACCGGCCGGACGACTCGGACCCGCGAGACGCGGGCGTGCGCCACCATCAGCCAGACGCCCACGGCGACGGCCGCGAGCACACCGATCCCCAGAGCCTTCATCGCGGGAGCCGGATCGGCGAACAGGATCAGGCTGAACAACAGGACCACGATGGCGAACACGACGCCGAACACCGTGAGTGCCGTGGTCGCGCGCTGCTGCCCCTGCCACCCCGGATGACCGGGCACCCAGATCGTCTCCGGAGACGTCGACTGCTGCTGACCTGTCACCCGAACAGTCCCTTCCACGCCTTGCCGATGTTGTGCCCGGCGTCGCCCACGAAGTCGGTCGTGTTCTCCCAGGCGTCCTCCGCGAAGTCCGTCGTGGCGTCCCACGCATCCGCCATGCCGGCGTCGATCGACTCCCGGACGTCCTGCGGGACCCAGTTCTCGTATGCCCACACCGCGCCGGCACCGACCGCCACCGCGGCCCCGCCGACGACGACCGCCGTGCCCCACACGGGGAGCGTGACGACACCGGCCGCCGCGAGCGCGGCGACCCCGGCAGCCGCAGCCGCGCCACCCGCCGCACCGCCGATGATCTCCACCGCGGTGGACGACGGGTCGTCGCCCGACGACATCGCCGAGCCCAGGTTCCAGGCGTCGACCCCCCAGCCGATGAACGGCACCGCCCGACTCGCGCGAGAGAGTCCGCGGGCCAGATCCTCGGCCTCGTCCGCCGCCCACCGCATGCCGGTGGGGTTGGCGGCCTCGGCAGCGGCCTTGACGGCGGGATTGCCGGAGCGCAGCTCGCGAACGAAGTCCGATGCTCCGAGACGCAGATCCTCCGCGTGGGAGGTGAGCTCGGCCGCCGTCTCCGCCCAGGCCAGGCCCTGGCCCTCGAGGTAGATCTTCGGGACCTCGCCGCTCGCCTCCCGCAGACCGGACAGGATCTTGTCCGCCGTGGACTGGCTCGGCATGGTCCCGAGGAAGCCGTCGAGGTTCTCGCTGATCCAGACCTCGAGCTCGCCCCACCAGGAGCCGACGTCGGCGGCGATCTCGTTGTACAGCTCGATGCGGTCGAGGTGCTCCTGCCATTCGTCCCAGTAGGGGTCGTCCCGCGAGGTGGGGCATACCGGGATCAGGGACACCGGCCGGCCGATGATCATGCCGTTGACCGGGAGCCCCGCCGCTCTCGCATTGTCGCGATGCTTCGCGAAGTCCTCCTTCATGCGCCGCAGCTGCCCGGCGTACGACCGGAGCTTCTCGGCGGCGTCACGGGCGAGGTCCTTGATCTCCTTCGCGGCGTCGGTCGTGCGCGAGAGGATCGTGACGTAGTCGTCCGCCGACTCGCCGTACCAGTGCCCGCGCACGCCGGTCGGGATGAAGGTCGTGACGTTGGAGGAGACGTCCGCGGCGTCCTTCAGGTCGGGGTCGAGCCAGTCCGCGGCCGCCTGCACCTGGTCGGCGTCGCCGTACGTGGTCGTGTCGATCGTCATCAGAGGTCCTCGACGATGGCCGCGACCGGGTCGAGCTGGTCGATCACGTCCTGCTCGTTCGTCTCCGCGTCGTCGGCGATGGCGCGGACGATCTCCCCCAGGGTGCCGTTGATCCGGTACAGGGCGTCGACGCCCTCTCCCACCCGCTGCATGATGGCGGCGACCGTGTCGGAGGCGAGTCCGCCGTCGACGGCCGTCGGGATGCCGGAGAGCTTCGTCTCGATGAGCTCGACCGCCTCCTCGTGCATGTCCGCATGGACGGCCATCACCTCCGGGTCCATCGCGATGCGGCTCATGCGATGGCCCCGTTCCGGCGGTAGGACGCGGGCACGTCGAGGTCGAAGATGACGACGTCGTAGGGCTGCGCCGCCTTGATCTGACCGAGGTCCTCGGTGCGCACCAGGACCCAGGGCTGCCGCTCGCCGGCGAGCTCCAGCAACCGGTCGAGGGCGGTGTAGGCGAGCAGTGCGCGCCGCCCGTCCTTCAGCTCCCGGATCTCGACGAGCTGCTCCTCGGGCGTCGACGTCACGCTCAGGGGCAGGTACAGCACGGGCGGGACCATCGGCGCGGGGGCCGGCGTCGGTTCGAAGGTCATCTCGGTCTCTCCTCGGTTGTCACTCGTAGCTCGGCGGCACCCACAGCAGCTGTGCGGAGACGAGGCCCCGATCGCGGCTGACGATCTGCGCCCGGCCCGGAATCGCGGGAACGGCCTTCACCTTGCCGATGAGCTGGCCCTCCTCCGGGCTGCCCGAGAGCAGGATGCCGGTCGCGCCCAGGTCGGTCATGCGCTGGATGATCGGATCGTACGCGGCGCGGCTCGCCCCGCCGGTGCGGCGGGTGAGGATCACGTGGAGACCGAGATCCGCCGCCTGCGCGAGCAGCGGCGCGAGGACCGCGACCGGGTTGCCCTGCGAGGTCGCCACGAGGTCGTAGTCGTCGATGAGGACGAACCCTTCCGCGCCCTTCCACCACGACCGGCTGCGGAGCTGGTCGGGCGTGACGTCCGGTCCGGGGATGCGGCTCTGGAAGAACTGCGCGAGCTCGCTCATCCCGCCCTCGGTCATCTCGTGCGAGGTGAGGTACGCGCCGAGGTACTCCTGCGGGATCTCGCCCAGCAGGGCACGACGGTAGTCGACGACGAAGATCTTGGCCTCGGTCGGCCCGTACAGGCGCGTGATCTCGTGCACGACGCCGCGCAGCATGGACGACTTGCCGGAGTCCGCGTCGCCGTACAGGTACAGCAGCGGTTCGGCGACCGGATCGATCGAGAACGGGGCGAGGTTCGCCTCGTCGATGCCCAGCAGCAGTTCGCGGGGCTCCGTGCCGTCCGGCGACTGCGCGGCCGCCACGGCACGCAGGTCGGCATGGCTGATGCGCGAGGGCAGCAGCCGCAGCTTGGGCCCTGCCGGTCCGTGCCACGCCGCCGCGACCCGGGCCACGAGGTCGTCGATCCCGTCGGCGAGGCTCGACGCGTCGTCCACGCCGTCGACCCGGGGCAGCGCCGTGAGCATCTGCAGACCGCGGTCGTTGAGGCCGCGGCCGGGGATGGCCGTGACGTTCTCCGCCGCCTTGCGGTTGACCTCGGAGTCGGTCGGGTCGCCCAGGCGCAGCTCGATGCGGGTACCGATGAGGTCCTTGATGTTCGCCCGGATCTCCATCCAGCGCGCCGCGGTGATGACCACGTGCACGCCGTAGGTGAGGCCGCGCGCGGCGATCGCCTGGATCTGCGGCTCCAGCATCTCGAACTCGGCGCGCAGCGTGCCCCAGCCGTCGACGATGAGGAAGATGTCGCCATAGCCGTCGTCGGTGAGACCCTGCGCACGGCGCTGGCGGTACGCGTCGATGGAGTCGATGCCGTTCTGCCGGAAGTACACCTCACGGGCGTTCAGCAGGCTGGTGACCTCGGCCACGGTGCGGCGGACCACGTCCGGCTCGGAGCGGGTCGCGACGCCGCTGATGTGCGTGAAGTCCTGCAGACCGGTGAAGCTGCCGCCGCCGAAGTCGATGACGAAGAACTGCACCTCCTGAGGCGTGTGGGTGAGAGCCAGGGCGGCCACCGTCGTCCGCGCGAGCGTGCTCTTGCCGCTCAGCGGAGCTCCGACGATCGCCATGTGGCCGGCCGCGCCGCCGAGGGAGACCGCGAGGTTCTCGCGGCGCTGCTCCAGCGGCACGTCGACGATGCCGAGCGGGACCGTGAGCGCCCCCGCACCCCGCCAGCGCGGGGAGATGAGACCGAGCGACGGGTCCTCGACGAGGTCGCCGAAGAGCTGGTCGAGGGTCGCCGGCGTCACCAGCGGCGGCAGCCACACCTGGTGGGCCGCGGGGCCTCGTCCCTTCATGGACTCGACCGCGATCTCGAAGGTGTTCCGCTTCTCCTCCGGTTCGGCGTCGACCACGACCTCCGGCTCGTCCACCGGCGCCTCCGCCCGCCATACGGGCGCGGCGGTGAACAGCTCGACCGCCGTCGAGCCGGTGCTCTGTCCGGAGCCGCCGGACGACGCCCGCCGCCGCCGACGCGGCGGCGGTCCGGACACGTACGCGGCGCGGAACTGCGTCATCGTCTCGGTGTCGGACTTCAGGATGCCGGCGCCCGGCTGCGTGGGCAGGTGATAGGCGTCCGGCACGCCGAGGACGGTACGCGACTCGGCCGCCGAGAACGTCCGCAGACCGATGCGGTACGAGAGGTGCGTGTCGAGGCCGCGCAGCTTGCCCTCCTCCAGCCGCTGGGAGGACAGCAGCAGGTGCACCTGCAGCGAGCGGCCGAGCCGGCCGATGTTGACGAACGTGTCGACGAACTCCGGCTTCGCCGACAGGAGCTCGGAGAACTCGTCGGCGACGATGAGCAGGGCGGGCAGCGGCGCCAGGTCGGTGCGGCCTCCGCGACGCGCCTTCTCGTAGTCGGCCACGTTGGCGAACGGACCGGTGGCCCGCAGCAGCTCCTGTCGGCGCACCATCTCGCCCTGGAGCGCGTCCTGCATGCGGTCGACGAGGGAGATCTCCTCACCGAGGTTCGTGATGATCGCCGAGACGTGCGGCATGTCGGCCATGCCGGCGAACGTCGCCCCACCCTTGAAGTCGACGAGCACGAAGTTGAGCTGCTCCGGCGAATGGGTCATCGCGAGGGCCAGCACGAGCGTACGGAGCACCTCGGACTTCCCGGAGCCGGTGGCACCGATGATGAGACCGTGCGGACCCATACCCTGCTGCGCCGATTCCTTGATGTCGAGGATGAGCGGGCTGCCGTCCTCGGTCTGGCCGATCGGCACGCGGAGCCGGTCGCGCTCCAGGCGCGGTGACCACGCGGCGTCGAGGTCGAGGTCGCGCACGTCGGGAAGACCGAGGAGCTCGACGAGCTCGGCCTGGCCGGTCGCGCTCTTCTTGCTCGCGATCGCCGTGCCGCCCGAATACAGGGCGATGAGCCGACGAGCGGTCGCCTCGGCCTCGACGATGGTGATCGCGTCGGCCTCGAACGGGCGTGCGGGCACCTGCAGGCTGACGAGCTCGGCGCGTGTGCTCGCACCGCCGGTCTCGAACGCGATGCGCAGGGCGTTCGGGTCGTCGAGGTCGCTCCAGCGGGAGGGGAGGTCGATCACGGTCACCCCCTGCACGCCGTCGCCGGTGACGAGGGCGTCGTTGAACGACGTCGTGGCACCGTCCGTGACGATGACGACGTGCGGCGTCTTCGGTCCGGAGCCGTCGCGGGCGAAGCGCGAGCGCTCGCGCACCTCGGGCGGCAGCATGTCCTCGAGCTCCGACAGCTGCGAGCCGATCATGCGGGCGGCGCCGAGGCCGTCCCGCACGGTGCGCGAGTGCGTGTGCGGCAGCCACTTGGCCCACTCCCACTGCGGGAGCACGCCGGTGTCCGCGGCGATGACGATCTGCAGCACGTCGGGGTCGTGCATGGTGGCCGCGTGCAGCAGCATGGCTCTCGCCAGCGCGCGCGTCTCGTCCTCGTCGCCGGTGATCTCGATGCGGGCGTAGTCGCGGAGGGTGATGCCGAGCGGGAGGTTCTTCTGGACCTCGTGCGTCAGCATGAAGCGGTGCGCGGCCGAGGCGGCGACGGGATCGAGCTGCGCCAGCGGCGGGAGCTCCGGGGCTTCGAGCGTGACGCACAGCGGCTGGTCGGTGACGCCCACGCGGACCGACAGGAAGTCGGGGTCGTTCACGCCGCGCTCCCAGACGCGGGTGCGCTCCTCCGCCAGGTACGGCAGGGTCGACGGGGCCGGCAGGTGCCAGTTCGCGGAACGGCGCTGCTGGCGGGCGGCGACGCGGACGGTCTGCCGCAGCTCGGTCAGGTACGCCAGGTACTCGCGGCGGGCACCGAGCGTGGCCGCCTGCCGCTGGGAGCGCTGCCGCCAGCCGTTGACGGCGACGAAGCCGAGCGAGGACAGCAGGAACATGCCGCCGGTGAGCAGACCTGTGACGGACTGGTTCGACATGGTGACCATGACGATCGCGCCGACGCTGCCGAGCATGGGCAGCAGCGACCCGAGGATCCCGATGCCGCCGTCGTTCGGCTGCAGCTCCGGCGGGGCCTGGACCGGGAGCCTCCCGGAGGGGACACGGGGCGGGGCGAGACGGGGTCCTGTCATGCTCTCTCTCCGGCGCTGCTGTCTGTACCCAGCAGGAGGCTGATGGTGAAGCTGCGGTTGCCCATGCGGACACGGTCGGCGTCGTCGAGCAGCACACGCTCGCCGGCGACCAGCTCGGTCGTCTGGCCGTCATCGCTGCGGACGTCGGAGCCGTTCGTGGAACCGAAGTCGGTGACCCACGTGCGACCGCGGGAGTGTTCGATGCGCAGATGGGTCTTGGAGACCGACGCATCGGGGTCGGTGACGACGATGAGGCGGTCGTCGTGGGCGCTGGCGACGGGGCCGCGCCCGAGGTTCGCGGCCACGGGGAGGGCGAGCTGCACCCGCTGGCCCGTGTCGAAGATGAGCAGCAGCGCACCGGTCTCCGGCGCGGGAGCCTCGGCACCCGTCTGCGGCGCCGGGGCGGGGGCGACGGTGAAGAGCGGCCGATCCGATCCGGGTGCCGCCGGTTCCGGGGTCTCGGTACGGCGGGAGGCGGCGCGGGCGTCGGTGGGCTGGGAGTCCTCGTCCACGACGGACGGCGACGCCACCAGCGGCACGACCTGCGGCGGAGCCAGCGGAGCGGCCTCCACCGCGGCGGGAGTCGGCGGAGCCTCGACGGCCGCCCTGGCGGGCACGGCGACCACGACGGTGCCGGCGACGCGGTCGGCCCAGGACTGCCGTCTGCCGCCGCGATCCCAGGCGCTGGAGGCGACGACCACCCAGCTGCCGACGGCCACGAGGAAGCCGGCACCGGTGATGATGCCGCGGACGAACTGGCGCCCGATCCCCGGCGACCACGGCCGGTCGGCGCGGGCGCTGCGCAGGCGCAGCACGGCGTTGCCGAGGGTGAGGCCGGTCCGCGCCTCCAGCACCCAGAGGAACAGGGCGAGCTCGAAGACGGTGAGGCCCGCGAGCAGCACGCTCTGCGTCAGCACGAGGACGACGGCGGAGGCGAGGAACACGGCGGCCGCGTCGAGCGTGAAGGCCGCGATCCGCTGGATCGTGCCCGCCGGGGCCCCGCGGAAGGCGGGGCCGAGTCCCTCGGCCGGCCGAGGGACGGTGCGTCGCGACGAGGCGATCGGCGTGGGCGGCGCGGGCGTCTGGCGCAGCGGCGTGCCGTCGACGCCCGGGGGCGCCGCGATCAGGGCGGGCGGCAGCGCGGGGATCTCCCCTGGACGGTCTCCGCCGGGCGCCATCGGCGGGATCGGACCCCCGCTCGGCCAGGACTGTGATGGGCCGTTCCCGCTCATCCGGCCATCATTCCACGAACCAGGGAGAGCGCATTCGCGTACAGCAGCGCCGACGGCAGGGCGAGCGCGACGGCCAGCCATTCGAACGCGTCTCCGACCCGCGACCACACCAGCGACTTCGCGCCCTTGGACACCGGGATGACGACGGCCACCGCCGCCAACCCGACGAGGAACAGCAGGGCCGCTCCGAGCACGTGGAACCCGCTCCCGAGGGCCGCCGCGACCTGGATGCCGGCGACGAGGCAGACCACCGCGGCCGCGGCGCGAGGGAACCACCGGAGAAGGCGCGAGGTGGTGTGCCGCGGCGTGAGCAGCAGGGCGAGCGCGAGGCAGCAGAGCAGGGCGATCCCGCCGGAGACCACGAACGCGTCGTCGGGCCAGGGCCGCAGGAACGCGACCGGAGCCATCACCGCGGCCACGATGCTGAGCACGGCCGTGCCCGCGATGAGCCGCGCGGAGGAATCGTCGACGACCGCGGTGATGCGCTCCGGACGCAGCAGCCCGACCGAGTCGGGGATGGCTCCGCGCACGGTCCACCGGCTGGTCATGAAGTGCTTGTAGTCGATGAAGTAGCCCTCGGGCAGGTTGACGAGGCTGCTCGGGAGGGCACGCAGGCCCAGCGGCACGAGGCCGAGCGAGAGGGCGGCCGCCTCCGCCTCCCCCCACCGCAGCAGCAGGGCGAGGCCCCAGACGGCCGCGAGGCCCACGAGCAGCACCGTCGCCGTCCCGGCCGCGGCGCGCATCGGCCGAGCCCTGGCCGTGACGGCGATGATCGCGGTGGTGATGCCGGCCGCGAGGAACCCGGTGGCGGTCGACAGGTGCGACGCGTCCTCCAGCCCGGCCGGGATGAGGAGAGCGCCGGCCGCGAACGACAGCAGCACGGGCGCGAGCACCCCGAGGATGCCGCGCACTCCCGCCGCGGAGTCGCGTCGCGCCCAGGCGACGGCGCCGCCGACCGCACCTGCGGCGACGAGGAGGGCGACGAGCAGCCGGATCAGAGGATCGACGGTGCCCTGGGCGAAGACCGCGACGAGCAGCATCCCGCTCACGGCCAGCAGCCACCACCGTGCGCCGTGGTCGACGCGCGTCGGGCCCGTCGCCTTCTCCACCGGGCGCGCCGGCGGAGCCAGAGCCGTACGGTCGATGAGCGCGTAGAGGCCGCCGTCGACGAGGTCTTCGCACTCGGTGTCGCCGGGGATCTCGTATCCCCCGGGGCCGATCGTGACGAACCGGTCCGCGTCCGGGATCCCGCTCAGGGTGAGGGCGTCCTCCAGCGTCTCGTCGAGCGGCAGGGAGAGGTCGATGCGACGGTCTTCGCTCTGGAGGACGATCCGACGCCGCTCTACGATCTCGACTGACACACCTGCACCCTATCCACTGCGCACGACTCTCGCCGCGGGGCACCGCCGCCGGCGTTCCCGGGGTTCACGATGCCCCCGCGTCGACCCTCGTACCGCGCCTTCTCGAACCGGAGCGGCGTCATTCAGTCGGTGGGTTCGTCGCGGGATCCGGCGCGAGCACCCTTGGCGCGGGGGCCGGCTTCCTCGTCGTCCTCCAGCTTCGGGGCGATAGGACCGCCGAGGCCCGAACGCTTCGCCTTCTCCTCCTCGTCGGCGCCACCGGCGCCGCCCATCATGCCCATGCCCGGTCGGCCACCGGCTCCTGCCGCGCCGGAAGACCCGGTGCCCGCGGCACCCGCGCCACCGACGCCGCCCGTGCCGGCCATACCGCCGGGGCCGCCTGCTCCACCGATGCCGCCGACACCGCCGACGGCGGAGTTGCCGAGCAGACCGCCACCGGCCTTGAGCCCGGCACCGGCGCCCGGGCCCAGGCCCGCACCACCGAGTCCGCCCATGCTGCCGAAGCCGGCGATCTTCGAGCTCGCTGCGATCGCCGCCGCACCGGCGCCACCGCCCACGATGCCGCCGAGTCCTCCACCACCGCCGGGGAAGACGCCGCCCGGAAGGGCACCGCCGGGAAGCGAGCCGGAGCCGCCGGGACCACCGGAACCGCCGGGAAGGCCGCCACCGGGCCCGCCCGGAAGCAGGCCGCCGCCGGGAGAGTCGATCGAGGGATCATCGCCGCCCGCACCGGGAGGGGTCGGCTCCCAGCCGCCGCCGGGAGGGGTGGGCTCCCAGCCGCCGCCGGGAGGGGTCGGCTCCCAGCCACCAGGGTTCACCCCGCCGATCTGTCCCCCGCCAGGGGAGGCAGGCGGACTCACGCTTCCCGGATGGCCTCCGCCACCCGGGCTGGAGCCACCGGGAGAGCTTCCGCCCCCGGGATAGGAGATGTGCGGAGCGGTGACATCCGTGCCCGGGTCCACCGGCTTCTGCGGCGGTGCGGGAACCGCGACCCGTGGGTCGAACTCCGACAGTGTCGCGGACGCGGCCGTGAGCGACTTCGCGGACGGCGCGAGGGCCGACTCGATCTGCTGCACGATGCGCTTCGCCTCTTCCTCACGCTTGTTGCCGAGGAAGCCGCCGATCACATCGAGTGCCTTGTCCGCGGCGAGCGGGCCGAGAACGGGGTGCACGACGACGGAACCGACCTTGGCGGCGTTCGCCCAGAACGGGTCGACCCTGGTCGACGGAAGCTCCGTCGATGCCGCGTTGCGACGGTAGGTGTTCGCGTTCTCGATCGTCGTGGTGAGCTGTCCGACGTAAGTTTCGAGGATGCGGAAGTTCTCCTGCAGCTTCCCCAGCGACTCTCGTGCGGCTTCGAAAGAGCTGCCCTTCCACGCCGACGAATCCAGCACGGTGCCCAGCGCACCGACGAGGGAGTTGAGCGCCGTCTGCAGGGAAGCGGCTTTCGGGATGCGCCAGTCCTCGAGTCCGCGAATGCGATTGAGCTCGGCTTCGTACGGTCCAGTCATCGGTCTCCCCCTTGTTGCGTCTTCTGTCGTCGTGATGAGCTCGTCAGCACCACGGCGAGTACCACTCCGCCGATGACGAGGATGGCGAGCACAGCCCCACCGCCGATCAGCAGCGGTACGAGATCCGTCCCCGCGGTACCCGCATCATCGCCCGCCTCACTCGTCGGCTGCGGAGAAGCGCTCGCGGCGAGCAGTGCGGCTTCCTCGTCCACGTTGGCCTGCTGGGGAACAGCGTTCTCATCGTCGGCGTCCCAGAGCGGGTTCACATCCGGGTACTTCGTCGGATCGACAGCCAGCATGCCGGAGAGCGAAATCGCCCCGTACCCGCCGCTGTTGTTCCACTCCGGTTCGTGCTCGCCCTTCGTCCCCGTGTTGTGGATCATGCTCTGGATGAGCTGATTGGACGTCGCCTCCGGGTACTTCTGCTTCACGACCGCCAGGAAGCCCGCCGCGATCGGCGTCGCCAATGAGGTCCCCGAACGCAGTTGCTGCGCGTCCCACGAGTCCGCGGTGCCCTGCGCGATGATCTCCAGCCCCGGAGACGCCACCTTCACGTCCTCACTCAGATTCGGCGAGGGCTCGGCGAGCACCGGATCGTACGTCGAGTACTGGATCTTGCCGTCGGGGCCGAACGCCTGCACGGCGACGACACCGTTGTAGCTCGAAGGCCAGTCACCGACCCCGCCCACATTCGGCAGCGAACCCAACACCACGACTCCGGCCGCATGAGCCTTCGCCACCGAATCCGCGGCGTCGACCAACCCGCCCAGCGAGACCGAGATGATATCCGCACCGTCGTCCACCGCCGCCGAGATCGCCTTTGCCAGGCCGGAGGGGCGGCGCATTCCCTCATCGCTCAGATCGTCATTGATCAGCTCGCCGTTCTCCTGCAGGCAGGTGGACTCGACGTCGTTCCCCTCCGGCGCGCTGGTGGTGATCATCGAGTTGTAATAGAGCACCGTCGCGCCCGGCGCCACACCCTTGATGGGGGTGCCGCCGACCGCCTCTCCCGTGCCCAGGATCATCGAGGCGACGTTCGTGCCGTGATTCGCCGCGACGTAGTCCGAGGAGATCGCGTCATACCGCTTTCCCGACTCGTCGAAACAGAACGACTCCTCCCGCACCTGGAGGTCAGCGCCCCGCAGACCGGGAGCGTCCGGATTCACCTGGGTGTCGATCACGGCGATCGTCACTCCGGAACCGTCGAGGCCGGCGTCCTGTGCGGCCTGCACCTTGCCCCGGTTGAAATACCACAGCCCGCCCTCGGACGCATCCGATGCTGTCGCCGGCACGGCGACCGCGACGCTCATCGCGACCACGCCGATCGCGGCAGCGACCAGGTGTCGTCCGCGTTTCATCAGTAGTCCATCTCCTCGGGCTCATCCGTCGAGGTCTCCGAGGTCTGCGCCCCTGCGGGCGTCGGCTGGGGCGTCGTCGGAGCCTGCTCCACGGCGGAATCCAACAAGGAGAGGATGAGCTTCGCTTCGTCGGCGATCGCTGCATCCTGTTCCGCGATGGCCATGACCGCGAGACGCATGGCTTCATTGGCGTCGTTCAGCGCGACGATCGAGTTCTGTGTCGCCTTGCCCATGCCGTCAGCGACGCTCCTCACGGCGTCGCGATACACTGCGGTCGCTTCCGACACGCCACCTTCCGAGACGGCAACCTCGGATGCAGCAGGAAGCTGCTGCATGTCCCGCTGAATGCGCTTGATCTCAGCGAGTATCTGATCAAGGTCGATTCCGATGGTCATCGACGCCCCCTCTTCTTTCCTCCGGCGATCCCGTCACGCCTGCTGTACCGTCCGGTAGCTCACCGAAAAGCACAGCAGACGGCGCGGGCCCGACGCATCGCTGCGTCAGACCCGCGCCCCGGGTTCACGCGCCGAAGCGCCCCGCAGCCGACTTGTCGGTCTGCACGTACTGACCCGAGATCTCCTCGGTCTTCCCGGCGATCTGCGTGAGCAGCTGCTGCATCTCGCTCAGCGAGCGGTTCCACTTGGCCTGCGCCTGGTCGTAGGCCTGCTGCGCGGCACCATCCCACGCCGCACGCAGCTTGCCGACCTCGGACTCGAGGCGGTCCAGCTCGGAACGAATACCCTGCGACCCGCTGCGGATCTGCGCCGCGAGAGCGTTGACCTGCTCCGGGCGAACGGACATCGACTGCATCATGTTCTCCTTGAAATCTCTGCGGACTGCGCTCAGGCGCCCATCATCGAGCCGAGGCCCGCGATGGTCTGCTGGTGGGATTCTTCGGTCGCGGCCTGGTCGCGCTCGGTGCCGGCGAGGGCATCTTCGAGCGTCACGAGGACCTCGTTGAGCTGACGAGCCTGCTCGTCCCACCGCGACATCAGCGTGGTGAACGATGCGGCAGCCGCACCCGTCCAGAACCCGCGCAGCTGCTCGATCTCACCGCGGACCTTCTTGGTCTGCTGATCGATCCCGGACTTCGTCTCCCGCACGGCCTGGGCTCCGCGACGCAGAGCCCCCTCTTCTGCGGAGATGACATCAGCCATTACTCACTCCCTCCGGTCCCCATGAGGACACACGCGGGGGAGCGCCTTCCCGATACGGGACGACTTCGGAACAACCCCCGACAATCTGTTTCCGCACATAGGCTAAAGCAGGTCGGTGCCCATTTCCAACGGCCTGGACAGATCCGTATCGAAATTTCTACGGTCGATCGATGAATGGCCTGAAGCAGGCCCGAGCCGCCTCAGCCGCAGCCCGCGCGTGCGCAACGGATAGGATCTGGCCTGTCAACTAGAGTGAGTCCGGGCCGGACCCCCGCAACGCCTGCGGCGGGAGAGCATCGCACACGTGGGGGGACACCACCGATATGAGCCAGAGCGGCACCGTGGCAGGAACCGTGCTGCGGATCTCCGTGGTCAGCGACGACCGCAGGCTCGACGTGGGGGTGCCATCGCAGGTCCCCCTGGTCGAGATCATCCCCGGCTTCGCCCGGAGTCTCGGCGTGCTGGACCCGACCCTCACGCACGGCGGATACGCGCTGCAGCGGGCGGACGGCACGCCCCTCGACCCCGCTCGTGGCGCTGCGGCCCAGGGCGTGCACGACGGCGAGCTGCTGACCCTGGTGCGCGGCGGGCTCATGCGCGAGCCGCGCATCTACGACGATGTCGTGGAAGCCGTGATCGACGCGACGGCCGAGCAGCACAACTCCTGGACCCCCGCGGACAGCTCCCGCACCGCCCTCTTCGTCAGCCTCACCTTCCTCGCCCTGTGCGCCGTGCTCCTCGTCGCGACGCCGCCGACGTCTCTGCTCCCGGCGATCATCGCGGGATCGGGCGCGGTCGTGCTCAGCGTCGCCGCCGCGGTGCTGATGCGGCTGCGACAGCCCGAGGCCGGTCATGCGCTCGGACTCACCGCCGCGGCGTACGGCGGGCTCGCGGGCTACCTCGCGGTCCCCGCGCAGAGCATCTGGGGCTGGCCCCTCGCGGCTCTCGGGCTCGGACTCGTCGTCGTCGGAGGCCTCAGCCTGGCCGTCACCCAGGACAAGCCCGAGATCCACCTCGTGCCCATCGCCCTCGGCGCCTCGATCGGGATCACGGCCACGGCGGCCGCGGTCTTCGGCGATCCGCTCGCCTCGTACGCGCTGATGCTCGCGACCACGGCGCTGCTCGCGAACGGCATCCCCTGGCTGGCTCTGAGCTCCACCCGCATCCGGGTGATCTCGCCGCAGAGCGACGCCGACATGTTCTCCGCGCCTCAGCCCATCGATGCCGAGGAGGTGAAGCGTCGCGCCGCGGCCGGCACCCGCACGCTGATCGCTCTGCGCGCCGCCCTCGGCCTCGCCGCCCTCATCGCGACCCCGCTCGTCGCCGCCAGCGGCGTCACGGGCGCCGTGCTGTGCGTGCTCGCCTTCGTCGGCATGATGTTCCAGTCGCGGCAGATGCACGCCCGGCTCGGGGTGCTCGTGCTGATGGCGATCGGGGCGATCGGCCTCGCCGCGACCGGTGTGACCGTCGCCCTCGCCCTCCCCGACGTGCGCACCTGGATGCTGCTCATCCTCGTGGTCGCCACCGTGGTGCTCATCGGGCTCACGCTGCTCACGCCGAAGGCCCGCCTCCGCCTCACGCGGCTCGGCGACACGGTCGAGGTCGTCGCGCTCGCCCTCCTGCTCCCGCTCGGGGTCATCACGGCGGGGCTCGTCTGACCGATGGCGACCAAGAAGGACCTGATCGAGGCCCAGGGCTTCAGCCGACGACGTCTCCTCTCCGCCTTCACCGGCGGCGCCCCCGGCGGCAAGGAGCTCGAACCCGCCAAGCCGCTGCGCGCCGTCATCGCGGGCATCGCCCTCACCGTCGGCGTGATCCTCGTCGGCGTGTTCTGGGGCATCATGCAGCCGGGCCTCCCCGGCGACTGGCAGAACAACCGCCTCATCGTCGCCACCGACACGGGCGCCCGCTACGTCTCGGTCGAGGGGACGCTCTACCCCGTCATCAACACCGCCAGCGCCCGCCTGCTCATCCCCGCCGGCGAGTTCAAGGTCGTGCGCACGGATCAGGCCGCCCTCGACGGCATCCCGGTCGGCGGTTCGATCGGCATCCTCGGTGCCCCTGACGACCTGCCCACCCCGAGCGCCCTCATCAACACGGCATGGACGGCTTGTGTCGACGACGCCACCGGGACGGCCGTCTCGCTGTCGGGGACGCCGATCGCGGAGCCGTCGGCGGGTACCGGCGCGGTGGTGCAGCGCGGCGACGAGCTCTTCGTGATCGCCGACGGCCTCCGCTACGCCGTCCCCGCCGACGACGCCAACGCGGTGCTGCGCGCGGTCGGCCTCGGCACCAGCGACGTCATCGAGGTGGACGGACGCTGGCTCAACCTCTTCGAGAGCGGCGCCGACCTCGAGCCGATCCGTCTGAACGCCGTCGGCGCCCGGGTGCCGGGGACCGACCTGACGGCGGGCACGATCGTGCACGTGCAGGGCAGCCCCGCGGACGAGCGCTACGTGGCCCTCGCGACCGGAGAGCTCGCGCGCCTCAGCCCGCTCGCGTACCAGCTCTACCTGCTCGGCAGCGCGCAGGAGGCCGGCGCGGACGAGGAAGAGGTGTCGCCGGCGGAGGTGGCCGACGTTCCCACCGTGCCGAACGCCGGTGGCGACGACTGGCCCACGCTTCCGCTGACGCCGCTCGCCTCCGGCGAGACCCCGTGCGCGGTCCTGGGCGACGACGCCCGCACCGTCCTCGGGTCCACGAGCACCGAGCTGCCGGAGGACCGCGACCGTGTCGCCGTCACGGTCGGCGGTGGCGCGCTCGTGCAGACGAGCGGCCCGTCGGACGACGCGGTGGGCATGGCCGTGCTCGTCGACGAGTCCGGTACCGCGTACGCCATCCCGGGCGCCGTGCCGGACGAGTCGGCGGAGGACGCCGCCAGCGGACCGCTCGCTCAGCTCGGTTACACCCCCGGCGACGTCGGGCGGGTGCCGAGCGCGTGGATCGATTTCTTCGCCGCCGGGCCGGCGCTGACCACCGAGGCCGCGAGAGAGTCGCCCGGCTCCGGGGACGAGTGATGCGCCGCCGTGCCGCTCTCGCCACCCTCGTGGTGGGTGCTGCCGTGTGGGGGACGCCGGCCGCCGCGGTGGCCGCGCCGGCTGCTCCCACGACCATCGTGTCGATGGCGACCGGCGCCTGCGAGCCCGGCACCGTGGTGTTCGCTCCGGAGGCGCCGTCGGCACTCGCGGCCCTCGGGGCGGAGGATGCGAACCGTCTCGCCACCGGGAAGGGCGTCGTCGTGGCGGTCGTCGACTCCGGGATCGACGCCGGCAATCCGCACCTCGCCGGCGTCGTCGTCGGCGGCGTGAACCTCGTCGGCGACGGGGAACGCACTGACGGCCTGAGCGATCTGACCGGGCACGGCACCGCCATCGCCGGGCAGATCGCGGCGCAGCCCGTCTCCGGCTCCGGCGTGGTGGGGCTCGCCCCCGACGCGCGCCTGCTGTCGGTGCGCGCGTTCCGCAGCGATTCGCCGCAGGACATCGACAAGGGGTGGGGCCCGAGCGCCCAGCGCCTCGCCGACGGCATCAACTGGGCGGCGGACAACGGCGCGGACATCATCAACGTCTCGTCGTCACAGGAGACGGACTCGCCTGCGCTGCGCGGAGCGGTGGAGCACGCGGCTGCCGTCGGGGCGCTCGTCGTCGCCAGCGGCGGCAACAGGGCCTCCGACCCCGAGGCCGAAGACGGAGCCCGATATCCCGCCGCCTACGAGCAGGCCCTCGGCGTCAGCGCGGCCGATGCGGACGGCCTCGCGACCGACAGCTCGATCCACGGTCCGCAGGTCGGAGTCACGGCCCCCGGCGCGAACGTGCTCACCGCGGCGACGGGCGGCGGCGACTGCCTGTTCGCCTCCGATGCCCCGGCATCGAGCTACGCGACGGGCTACGTGAGCGCGGCGGCGGCCCTGGTCGCCCAGGCGCACCCGGACGATCCTCCGGCGGGGTGGGCGTATCGACTGACGGCCACGGCGCTCCGCGCGGATGCCGACAACCGCGACGACGTCAACGGCTGGGGGTTCATCCGGCCGTCCGCCGCCATCCAGCTCCTCCCCGACCCCACCACCCGCGGGCCGGTCAGCCCCTTCTTCGACACCGCGGAGAGCGCGGTGCGGCCCCCGGTCGTGAGCGTCGAGCCCGACCACGGGGTGCCGCCGTTCGTCCTCACCCGCGAGGTGGCCCTGATCGCCGCGATCGCCGGGGCGAGCCTGCTCGGGGTCCTCGGCATCCTCATCGTCCTCCGGCGGCGCCGGGAGACCCCCGCCGAGGGGGCGGTCGAGGTCGAACGACAGGGCGGCCTCCTCGACCGCCCCGAACCCGAGGCCTGAGGGAGCGGACAGACGATGATCACCACGGGTCCCTCCCCCGTCGATGGCGTGCGCAGGGCCGCGCGGCGGCGCGGCGTCCTCGCGATCCTCCTCGGCGTCATGAGCGTGGTCGGGCTGCTGGTGACCCTGGATCTGTGGACGCAGACCGTGGCTCCCGGGATGCTCTCCCTGCCGAGCAACATCCTCCTCACGGCCGGCTTCGGCGCGGCCGCCGCGCGATCCTTCGCCCTCGCTCGCCGCGGCGGGCACACGGAGCGCAGCGCGGCCACCGATCGGCTCCTCGCCCTCGCCGGTCTGATCGTGGTCTTCGCCCTGGTCTTCTCGGCGCTGACCGCCGTGGGCGCCGAAGGGTGGCTCGGACTCCTCCTCTACGCCGTCGTGCTGTCCGCCGCGCTCGAGACGCTGCTGCTCCTCACGTGGAAAGCGCGCCCGCTCGCGGGAGACCTCCGCTCCCACCGGCCGATCGGGGAACGACGGCGCTGAGCCGACTCAGCGGCCTGCGGCTGCCGCCTGTCGCGCCCTGACGACCGCACCCACGAGCACCGCACCGGTGACCATGACCCCACCCGCCAACGGCAGCAGGAGCAGCCCGACGGCCGCGCTCTGCTGGTTCTGAACGACCTGACCGGAGACGAACGCCCCCATGCTGCCCAGCACACCGACGAAGAGCGCCGCCGCGACGAGCCAGAGCAGCGGGGTCATCGCGGTGAGCCTCGTCGACGGCTCCCGGACGAACCGGAAGGCGAAGCCGGCGAAGAGGAACGACACCGCTGCGACGACCAGAGCCACCAGACCCGCGAAGAGGAATCCCGGATCGGTCCACGCCGCGACGAGCGAGGGAATCGCGACGATCGTCGTCAGAGCACCGAGCACGAGGGCGAACACGCCGGCGACACGGGGCCTGCGCGACGTGCTGCTCGTCGTCGCCGACCGCTTCACACCCTGATCCATCCGTCCGTCCCCTCTCCCGACGTCCCACCCTAGCGAGGACCGCACGGCGCCTGCCTCCTCAGCCGAAGACGACGAAGCCGAGCGCGACGAGCCCGACGACCGACACGACGCCCGCCCCGACGGTCCCGGCGAGGGTGACGACGCTCCACCGCCGCGCCTGCTTGGCGACGGACGGCAGCCCGGGCTCCACCACCCGCGTGGGCGCGGCCGCCCCGACGACGACGGGCGGAGCGACGGGAGTGCGCGGAGCCGGACGGGGCTTGTAGATCGCGGGAGCCGGTGCGCCGTCCGGGGCGGCGAAGGAGTCGACGCGGAAGCGCGGTCCGGCGGCCTGGGGTGCGGTGCCGTCGCCCCCTGCGGCGGCACCCTTCTTCCGCCGCAGGCGCCGAGCCGGACGCGCGACCGCCACGGTGGCGTCCTCGGGGGCGTCGGCCGCCGGAGGGGCGGAGCGGTCGACGACCACGGTGGCGTCGTCGACGGCCTCCTCCGCCGGAGATGCGGAGCGATCGACGACCACGGTGGCGTCGTCGACGGCCTCCTCCGCGTCGTCGGGCGCGACCTCCGCGACCGGAGCCGCGGCATCGGAAGCCGCGTCCGCGCGCCGGCGGTCCCGGCGCGTCAGGATGACGGTCTCCTCGGCCTCGTCGTCGCTCATCGCGCCCGCACCGGGACCGTCGTGCCCTCGAGCATCGAATCGGTGACCGCGGACACGGCGGCCCGTCCGCCCGTGGCGTCGTCGGGACGCGTGCGTGCGCCGCCGGAGACGACGTCGATCACCAGGACGGAGACGTTGTCGCGCCCTCCGCCCTGCAGGGCGCGGCGCACGAGGGCCGCCGCCGCGGTCTCCGGGCGGCCGTTCATGGTCAGGGTCGCGCGGATGGCCTCATCGCTCACCTCGCCGGTGAGTCCGTCGGAGCACAGCAGCAGCCGCTCGCCGTCGACGACGGGGAGCAGCCAGCTGTCCGCGGTGCTGTCCGGAGCCCCGACCGCGCGCGTGATGACGTTGCGGCGCGAGAACGAGGCCAGGTCCTCGGGGCGGAGCTCACCGGCATCGACGAGCTCCTGTCCGAGGGAGTGGTCGATGGTGAGCTGCGCCAGCTCGGTACCGTGGTGCCGGTAGACCCGGGAGTCCCCCACGTTGAAGACGAGCCAGTGCGGCGCACCCTCGTGATCCACGAGGGCCACACCCGTCACGGTGCTGCCCGCACCGCGCGTGTGCGCGGCGGCGATGTCCTCGACCACCGCTGCGGCACGGCTCAGCGCGTCGCTGATGTCGCCGACGTCGACCGCCCGCCCGCGCAACGGCTCGAAGGCGGCGACGACGGCCGCGCTGGCGCGGTCACCGGCGTCGTGCCCTCCCATGCCGTCGGCGACGAGGAACACCGGGCGCGCGTCGAGCACCGCGTCCTCGTTGGCCGTCCGCGTGAGCCCGGTGTCGGTCAGCGCGGCGACCCGGAGGACGACGGATTCCACGGTCACGAATCGCGCTCCGCGACGACGTGCATGCCCACTTCGCCCAGGATGAACCGGCCGGTGCCGACCACGCTCTCCCCGGCGTCCAGGAGCGTCTCGGAGCCGTCGTCGGCCACCACGACGACGCCGTTGGTCGCGTGCAGGTCGGTCAGACGCCACTCGTCCTCCTGCACCACCAGGCGGGCGTGCGTCTTCGAGAGCGTACGGGTGGTGTCCGGGATGGCCAGCCGCTGCTCGCCCGGCTCCCCGGTGGGGTTCCGGCCGATCACGACGCTCGCGCCGGACAGCGAGAACCGACGGCCGTCGTCCAGCACGAGGACCCGCCGCACCCCGCGCTTGCGGGCGACGACCACCGTGGCATCGAGGTCGTCGTCGGTCGGGCGCGGCGTGACCACGGTCTTGTCGACATCGGCGACGAGGCCTTCGGGCGCAGCGGGGACAGGTACCGGCGCGCTCTGCCCTGCCGCGGGGGCATCGGCCGGAGACGGGACGGGGCGGATCGTCGGCATCGGCGGGGCCTCGGTCTGACCGCCGTCGCGGAACGACGGCGGCACCGGGCGCACCACACGATTCGCGTCCGTCGTCGGCGCGGGGGCCGGGGCCTCCTCCGCCGGCGGGGCGACCGGCGCGGGCGCGGGCTGCGGAGCGGCCGGCGGCACGTCGCCCATCGCGGCCATGATGCCCGTCGGCGGCTGCGCCGGAACCGAGGGCTGCGGCGACACCGCGGCGGCCGGGGCCGCGGCGGGCGGGAGGACGGGAGCCGGCGGGACGGGCACCGTCGGCGGCACGGGCGGGGCCGGCGCGGCGGCGGAAGACGGCGCCGGCGGTGCCGGCGGTGCGAACGTGGGAGACGGCGCCGGAGGCGCGGACGACGGGGTCGGCGCGGGAGCGGCGGGCGGAGCGAACGACCGCGGGGCCGCCGGCTCGGCGGGCGGCGCGCTCGGGGCGGGAACCACCGCGGGCGGCGCAGCGTAGTCGGGGAAGATCAGGGACGGCGTCTCCGGCGATCCGGTCCCGGCCGGGGCGAGGGAGGGGATCGTGTACCCCGACGCATCGCGCGCCGGAGCCGTCGCCGGCGGAGCGCTGCGGCGCGGACCGGGCTGGAGCGCCGCGAGACGATCCCCCTCCGGATAGGGCGCCGGCCCCCAGGCGAGGACGGTCGCCCAGACCGGCGGCAGCAGGATGGCGAGCACGGTCATGCCCGCGCCCCGCCCGAAGCGCCGGTTGATCCGGTGCGTCGCGACGACCTTGAGGTAGATCCCGTAGAGCTGGACGATCGGGATGAAGTAGAACACCACCGACCAGGCGGGCACTCCCCCGCGCGCGAGGATCTCGGCCTCGTTGAGGACGGGCACCCAGCCCTTCCACCCCTCCCCGTCGATCCGGGGGAACAGGCGCGACAGCGCGAGGGCGTACCAGACGTAGACGGCCAGGCCGACGAGCAGGCCGAGTCCGACGATGACGGCGAGCATCGTGGCCAGACCGGAGTCCGCGGGCGCGGTCATGAGTCCCCCTTCTTCCGGTCATCCAGTGAACCGGTCCATCCGAGCGTACCGAGCATGGGTCGTGCACCGAAGCCGGGGAGGCGCAGCGACCGCGTCCTGGCCACGAACGAGGTCGGCCGGATGCGGGCACGCAGGCGCTGCCACCGTGTCCCCGTCTTCGCGAGCTCCGCCCGCTCCGCGTCCACGAGGGCCCACGCGGCCGCCGCGTCCTCGGGAGTCGGCGGGTGCTCGGCGAACACGGCACGGTCCACGAGGGCGGCGAGGCGTTGCGCGGCCGCGCGACCGCTCGACTGCGCGCGCTGCGTCCGGGTGCCCTGCCCGGACATGGGCACGTCGTGATCGGCGTAGACGTCGGCGAGCTCCTCCCAGGCGCCCGCCAGACGGACTTCGGGATCCGCGGCCGTGCGGCGCGCGCGTGCGCGTCGGCTCTTCGCGACCAGGAGCACGAGGAAAGGCAGGGCGAGGAGCAGCAGGGCGAGGAGGCCGAGGCCGACTCCCCGGAGGATCGGCAGCAGGACGGCGAGGACCTCCGACGCCGGCTCCTCGAGCGGCGGCGCGTCGTTGTTCGCATCGCTCTGCGCCTGCGGCGGGTCCAGCGCCTCGGACCGCGGCTGCTCGGGGACGGTGGGATGCTCCGGCAGCTGCTCGCCCTCGGTGAGGGTGCTCGGCAGCATCGCGTACTGCGGCGTGGTGTCGACGGGGATCCACTCTCCCCCCGAGGTGCGCACCTCGACCCACGCGCTCATGTTCGCGCCGGTGCACACGTCGCCGCAGGCGGGGATCCCCGGGACCTCGTCCGCGCCGGCGAGGCGCGCGCCCATCACCACCCGGGACTCCAGCCCCCAATGCTGCGCGAGGAGGGCCGCGGCCACGGAGAACTGCTCGTCGTCGCCGACCGCCGACACGAGCATCTCCGGCTTCGCGTCGGCGCCCGCCCGCCGCTCCTGCTCGGTCAGCGCCGTGAAGAGCTCCTCGATGCGGGCGGCGGAGTGTCCGGCATAGCTGGGCGCGAAGGCATAGCCCTCGGACTGCTGCAGCGCGGCGATCCACCCGGCGGCGGCGTCGTCCTCCAGCAGCGCGTGGCTGAGATAACCGCGGGAGCGCAGGCGATCGATCACCTCGAGGTAGCCGGCGCCGGTCCGCGGCTGCTCCTGCATCTCGGCCCATTCGACGAGCGCCGGGTACCGATCGGTGTCGAGGGTCGAGCGGCCGCCCTGAAGCGCCGTGAGGTCACCGGGCTTCCCCGGCGCATCGATGAGCACGGTGTAGCGATCCCCGGGCACCAGCCCCTCCCCGCCGCCCGGCGCGTCGGCGACGGTGATCGCGGTGTCGCCGTCGGCGTTCACGTGGAAGCCGTCGGCGAGCGCGTCCGCCCGCTCCCCGGAGAAGGCGGGCGCCTCGGCGAGACCGGCAGGCGAGGGGACCCAGATCCCCCGGTAGCCCTCGCCGATCGTGATCTGCATCGTCACCCGACCGGAGCCGGGGAGGGCCGAACGGGGCAGCCGGCTGAAGCGGTCGTCGGCGTCGATGTGGAAGTCCTCGCCGTCGTAGGCGTCGAGGGTGACCAGACGGAGGCGATCCACGGCACCGGGATCGCCCTCCAGCTGCACGACCGGTGTGTCCAGCATGCCGCCGGCGAACCAGGCTCGATAGGAGCTGAGCGGACTCGGCTGCTCCTGCACCACCACCATCGGCTCGACCTCGTCGCGGAGCACGGAGCGGTCCGACCAGCCGGCCGCCGCGGGAGCGATCGCGAAGCCCGCGGCCAGGGCGATCACGGCCAGCCCCGCGGAGAGCAGGTGCCGGCGCACGGTGAGCCAGGCGGGGGTCGCACGGCGGGAGATGTTGGCCGCCGCCACGCTGCGCAGGGCGGCGGCGCGCTGCAGCCGCGTGCGTCCGACGAGCCAGACGAGGGAGACCACGAAGACGGCGACGCCGATCAGCCACTCCCGGGGGGCGGGGAGCTCGACCCCGGCCACCGACACCGGGGAGGACGTGCCGCTCACGCCGAAGGCGATGCCGAAGACGCTCATCGTCACGACCACGGGGACGGCGGCCACCGCCCGCCTGCCCCCGCTCCAGACGAGGAGCGTGGCCACGAACGAGCCGAACAGCATCACGACGAGGAAGGGGATGAGGACCGCCTGGTACTCACCCAGCGGCGGGTTCAGCGTGAGCATCTGCTTCCACCCGAGCACGACCCCGAGCACCGCGTCCCGCACGCCGCCGAGGAATGCGGGCACAGAGGTGAGCGCGGAGGGGATCGCCAGCGGCACCGCGACCACCAGGTACACCCCGACGGCGGCGAGCGCCCCGAGCAGAGTGCCCCAGCGCAGAACGCGCGCGACGACGGCGACGGCCATGCCGAGGAGGCCGCCGACGATCCCCACCGCGAGGGCTCGGGACGACTCGTAGACGGGCCAGGCGGCCGCTGTGGCGAGGAGCACGCCGACCAGCACGTATCCCAGCGACCAGAGGGTCAGGGCCGAGGGCAGGAGACCGCGACGGGGCCGCCCGCGCTTCGGTCCGGCCGCGTTCATCGCAGGGCTCCTCGGGCGAGCATCTGCGGGAGGTCGCCGAGCGCCCCGAGGGTCATCACCGCGAGCTCCCTGGCCGTCCGCATCGTCGGCTGCGCACCGAGCTCGCTGCGCACCGCCACGGCCTCCACGGCCGCCGGGAGCTTCACCGCCGCGTGCCGCAGACGCTCGAGAGGCAGGAGCGAGCCGGTGAGGAGGAACCCGATCGAGAGGTCGGGGTACGACTGCGCCGTGAGAGCGGTGACGGCCTCGAGCCGCATCACCCGTGCCGCCTGATCGATCGTGGAGGTCGCGTCGAGGAGCGCCTTGGGGGTGACCGTGGGCAGCGTGCGGATCGACAGCACCTCGGCGCGGCCGTGCTCCGGGATCTCGTTGCTCACCGAGAAGAGCACGTCCCTGCCGTCCCGCACGCCCTGCAACGCCAGGGACGCGGCGGCGCTGACCGTGTTCTCGAACTCGTCGTCGCTCGCGTAGGACTCGGGGTCGAGGTCGAGGATGACGGCGATGCGCGCGTGCCGTGACTCCTCGTACTGCCGCACCATGAGGGTGCCCGTCTTCGCCGTCGACTTCCAGTGGATGTGGCGCGGCGAGTCGCCGACGACGTACTCCCGCACGGCATGGAAGGAGAGGTCGGCGTCCACCAGGGTGGTGCTCGGCGTGCCCTCGAGGTCGCGGATCAGGCCCGCGCTGGTGCTGGGGAGCCGCACGGTCACCGGGTGCACATGGATGCGCTGCACGTCCGGCCAGCGGAGTTCTCGGCGGAGGATCCCGATGGGGTCGCCGCGGGTGATGGTCATGGGGCCGACGTCGATGACGCCGCGGCGGTGCGCGGCGATCGTCAGCTCTTCGCGGTGGTGCGCACCCGGTCGGAGCAGGGGCACGTGCGCCTCGACGAGGCCCTCCCCCACCGGCACGTCCACGACGCCGGGGAGCGAGAGGCGGTCGCCGGTGTTGCGGACGTCGAGCGTCGCACCGATCTCGGCACCCGCGACGACGCGGTCGCGGTCGAGCACGAGATCGATCCGGTAGTCATGGGCGCCGAGGATGAACGGCACGCAGGCCACCAGCAGCACGAGCGCGATCGTGGCGACCGCCCAGGCCTCCACCCAGCCGAACAGCAGCCCGGCGAGCACGCCGAGCACCACGGCCACGGCGACGAGCATGCCCGCCGTGGTGACCGTCTCACGGACCCAGCCGACCGTGGCCCTGCTCGCGCGCCGCACGGAGCGGACCACCCGACGCGCGCCGAAGACCGCACCGCGCACGGGACCGCGGCGCGTGCGGTCGTATCGCGTGACGGTGGACGTCCGCGTCGACGTGCTCGTGCCGGCGGTCGTCCGCGTCAGGCGGGATTCGGTGCTGAAGGTCACGCAGTGCCGTTCTCGCGCGGAGGCTCGACGTCGAGGAGGATCTGTCCGACCACGGCCACGGCCGTCACCCCGTCGAACTCGGCCTCCGGTTCGAGCACGAGACGGTGCGCGAGGGCGACGACGGCGAGCTCGCGCACGTCGTCGGGCGTCACGAACGTGCGCCCGTTCTTGGCCGCCCACGTCATCACCAGCCGCGACAGCGCCAGGGCCCCGCGCACACTGGCGCCGAGACGGACCTCGGACGCCCGCCGCGTGGCGTCGACGATGCGCATGATGTAGTCCGACACCAGCGGGTTCACGTAGACCCCGCGCGACATCTCCGCCATCGTCAGGATCGTGTCGGTGTCGACGATGCCGTCGAGCACCGTCTTCGGCCGGCCGGCGCCCTGCAGGATGCGCATCGTCGCCGCCTCGTCGGGGTAGCCGATCGAGGTCTTGATCATGAAGCGGTCGAGCTGCGCCTCCGGGAGCCGGTAGGTGCCGCCCTGCTCGATGGGGTTCTGCGTCGCCATCACGAGGAACGGGGAGCCGACGGACCGGGTGACGCCGTCGACCGTGACCGTGCCCTCCTCCATGACCTCGAGCAGCGCGGACTGGGTCTTCGGACTCGCCCGGTTGATCTCGTCGGCGAGCACGATGTTCGCGAAGACAGGACCCGCATGGAACTCGAACGTGCCCTCCTTCTGGTCGTAGACCGTGATGCCGGTCACATCTCCCGGAAGGAGGTCGGGCGTGAACTGGATGCGGCTGCTGGTCCCGTTGACCGTCTGGGCGACGGCGCGGGCGAGCGCCGTCTTGCCCGTCCCCGGATAGTCCTCCAGGAGGACGTGGCCGCCGCTGACGGCGGTGGCGAGGACCAGTTCAACCACGTGGCGCTTGCCGAGGATCGCCTGCTCGACGTTGCCGGTCAGGATCGAGAACGTCTCGGCGAACCAGGAGGCCTGCTCGGGAGCGAGGGTGACGGGGGCTGCTGCGGTGGCTGGCATAGGGAAAGAGTATTCGTGTCGGTGTGCTCGGCGTTCAGGGGCACAGGCCCGTGACGCGATGCGTGATGGGGTTCAGGGTGGCGAAGGCTCCGGTCCACGTGATCTTCACGTCGAAGGTGCCCGGGGTGTCGACCAGGGGCGTCGCCTCGAGGATGTACGAGCCGCGCGCAGCGGCGGACACCGTCACGACGTCGCCCTCGACGACGGGCATGCAGGGTTGGAACACGGCGTTGACGACGGTCGGTGCGGTCGTCGCGGTGATGGTGACCTCGCCGGAGCAGGAGTTGCTCTGGCTGGCATGGCAGGCGCGGGCGAGCACCTGGCCCGGTGACGAGTCCGGTGTGAGGGCGAAATCATCGCGCCACGATCCGTACATGTAGTACTTCGGCACGAAGCCGTTCTCCACGTCGATGCGCGGGGCCGAGGCCAGGCCGTAGTCGTAGTGGTTCCCGTCGCGCCGGGGTTCCTTCGCGACGGTGTAGGTCGTGTCGCCGCCGGGGCCGTCGACGAACGTGAAGGTGAAGACGGTCGCGGTGGACGACTCCGCCACCCCGTAGCCGTTCGAGGCGCAGGCCTTGACGGAGTACAGCTGGTACGGCCGCAGCCCCTGGAGGGAGGGGGACTCGGACTGCACCTCTCCGCCGGACACCGCGAGCGTGCCGTCACCGCGCGCGGTGCAGCTGACGTTGCCCGACCGCCACGCCACGTACACGACCTGGACGCCCTTGGCGCTGCCGTTGGCCTGCGCGGCGATGCCGGAGACGTTCACCGCCGTGTTCGAGACGACCGTCGCCTGTGTCGCCGCGGGGTCGAAGTACACCGAGCCGGCGACCGTCACCGAGGTGCGGAACCCGCCGCCCTCGTTGCCGCCGCCGGTCGGCGGCTGGAACTGGCTGATCGGGACGATCGTCAGCGTCTGCGCTCCCGGGGACAGCGCGATCTCGGCCGTGGTGGTCGCCCCCGAGCGGTTGATGACCTCGCCCGTCTCCTCGATCCGGAACGAGACGGCGTCGTCGGCGGCGTCGATCGACAGCCGGACCGCCCCGCGTCCCCGGTCGGAGACGCCCGGTCGGTACTCCGGCGTGGCCGTCGCGTTCGAGACGACGGGAGCGGCGTAGGCCCAGCTCGTGTGCGGCGACGTCGCGGCCGAGGTGCCGACGGCGTTGACGGCCGCGGCGGCGAACGTGTGCGGGGCGCCGTTCGTCAGCCCGTTGACCGTGCAGCGGTAGACGGCGCCGGCCGGGCTGCAGGACGCGTTCGCCGGGGCGCCGTCCTGGAGGATGGTCACACCGGAGACCGCGGGATGCGCGCGTCCCGCCTCGCCGAGCGGCACCTCCAGAGCGACGGTCGTGCGGGTGAAGCCGACCGTCGTGACGCTCGCCGGGGCCTGCGGGAATCCCTGGAGGTCGAGGGTCAGCGTGCCGGTGCCGGTGCGCCCCTGCGCATCCGACACGACGAACGGGATCACGCACTGTCCGCCGGGAGCCTGCCCGCCGCCGGGCCAGCTCGCCGTGATGGTCTTGGCGCCCGCCGTCGAGACCGAGGCGACGTCGCAGCGCGCGCCGGCCCCGAGCGACATGAGGCGCAGCCCCGATCCCGGCTTCCCGGCGAAGGGATCGTACTCCCCGGCGACGTCGACCACGTCGATCGAGCAGTTGGCGCTCGTGACGACGCACTGCTTGGTGAAGGTCGCTCCCCGCGGGGCGTCCGGCGGGGCCGCGCCGACGACGAGGCGGACGGAGGCCGACGGCTGTCCGTACTGCGGCACGGTGACGCTGACGTTCTCGGTGTTGCCCGGTCGCGCATCGGCGCGCGCCTCGATCGTCAGCTTCCCGCCGCTCTGCGTGACGAGGAACGCCGAGCCGGAGTAGACGATGCGGTACTCGAGGGAGGAGGCGTTGCCCTCCCGACCCCCTTCCCACGCGGCCATGTTGGCGTAGAGGTCGACGCTCTCCGTCGCCCCGGGGGCGATCGTGTGCGAGATCGAGGAGAGCAGCAGCTGCGGCTCGGACGGGCGGACGCTGATGGGCACGTCGAGGTACGACCACCGCTTCTGCCCCTCCAGGCGCACCGGGATCAGGCAGGTGTCCGACCACGGCGCCTCGCGGCCGGCCCGGTACTCCGCCTCGCGCGGACCGTCGGCGGTGCACGACGCGGCAGCCCGCTGCGCGGTGAACGATCCGGTGCCGATCTCGACCGCATCGGACGACGGGAGGTCGGCGTAGTCCTGCACGGGGAAGGAGACGGCCGCGTCCTCGTCCACGACGACCGGCGTCGCGCCGGGGACGAGCTGCACCTGCATGTCGTCGAACGCCGGGATGCGCAGGAACCCGTAGGCGACGACGTCGCGTCCGCCCGCCGCCGTGCCGGTGAGCTGGAAGGGCACCAGAGCGCCCTCCTTCGGCGCGGTGCCCACGATGCGGTTCCCCTGCACCGAGTAGCCCGGCTGCTCGCCCCACAGGCGGAGCCGCAGCGAGCCGACGTCGCCGGAGGGCCAGCGGACCCGGTCGGTCACGACGTCGATGCCGCGATCGGCGAGATCGTCGCGGTCGCGCGCGGTGAGCACCGTGTCGGCGATGACCGGCTGGTCGGCGACCGTGCCGTCGGTGACGGTCACCACGATGAGGCCCTGCGCCGTGCTTCCCGTACGCGACGACTTCACCGTGTAGAAGTACGAGTTGGTGCCGGCGGTCTCACCAGCCCGCAGCACGACCCGGCCGTCCTTCAGCGAGGTGTCCGAGTCGATCAGCGCGTTCAACCGGTCGTACAGCGGGTTCCCCTTGACGGGCGGCGCATTCGGCACGAGCTCGGTGATCTCGAGCTCGCTCTGCGCCGGGTCGAGGTCGTTCGAGCGCGGGTCCAGCACGACCGGCGTGCGGGAGCCCGCCTCGACGCGGACGTAGTCGCTGAAGGTCACCGGGGCGGCGTCGTCGACGTCCGCATCCAGGACTCCGATGCGCACGGCGGCGCTCCCCTCCTCGCCCTGCGGATCACGGACGCTGTAGCGGAACGAGACCTGGCCGCCGTCGACGCCTCCGGCCGGCGCGCGGTACACGATCGCCTCGCCGCTCGCCGAGATGGTGGCCGTGCCGCCGCCCTTCTTCGGCTGCTCGACGCCGGACAGCACCACGCGGTCGCCGTCGCCGTCCATCCCGGTCGTCGGCACCGGGATGGAGACCGTCTGGCCGCTCAGGACGCGGCCGGTGAGCGCGGTCGGGGTGGGGGCCCTGTTCGTGCCGGGCGGCACCACCGTGACCGTCACGACGCCGTCGTCCGACAGCGACGGATTGCGTTCGAGGGAGACGGAGTACGTCAGCCGGTACGTGCCGGGAGTCTTCGGCGCCAGATAGCGCAGCGCGTTGCGGTCGGCGAACACGAGTTCGTCCGGCTCGCCGGATCCGGTGACCTCGGGGAGCACGAGGAGCGGTTCCCCGCGCGGTGCGACATCGTTGGCCGCCACTTCGATGCGCGTGAGCGAACCGGCCCGCACGGTCACCGCGTCCGGGAAGACGATCGGCCGGGTGACCGTCGACGGCGGAGTGAGGAACACGCTGACGGTGCCCTGCACGGCCCCGCCCGCGCCGTCGGCGACCGTGACGGTGGCCTTGCCGATCAGGCCGGGCTCGCCGTCCTCCGTCGTGCCGTTGACCCGCAGGCTCTCGCTGCCGACCACGCGCACGTTGAGCTGGGGCGTCGAGCTCACGGCGTCGGACAGCAGCAGCACCCGTCCGCTGGTGTTCTGCACCGCGCGGAGCACGTCGACGGTCGTGTCCTCGCCCTCGCGGACGAACGCCGTCAACGGCGCCATCGCGAGCGCCGCGGAGCCGTCGACGGCGGTGATGCGGATGACCGCGGACTGCTCGGCCTGGGTCGTGACGTCCTGCGCCGTGTAGGTGACCACGTACTGGCCCGGCTCGGCGGCGGTCAGGTCGACGGTGCCCGAGGCGGCGTTCGGGGTGACCTCGAAGCCCTGCGCCGTCGCGGCGGTCTGCACGGCGTCCACGAGGCGGTACGAGCCCGACCCTCCGGACAGGTGATCGGAGATGCGGAGGGATTGCCGCTCGCCCACGCGCGCGGTCACCGCGACCGCCGACGCCTGCAGCGCCGGACTGCCGCTGACCTGGACCTCGATGGTCTTCTCCGCGGTCGCCCCGTGCACGTCCTGCACCACGACCGTGATCGAGATCACGGCATCCGCCGCGTTGGGATCGGTGTGCCGGATCGCGACCCGGCCGTCGGCCATCGGGGCGACCATCACCGGAGCCGAGGAGTCCGTCTCGTAGGCGTCGCTCAGGATGAACGCGTCGCCTTCGGGGTCGACCCATCCGGAGAGCGCCGAGACGATGGTGCTCCCGCCGGCGAGGATCTGCGGCGTGGGCCATTCCTGGGTACAGGCGTCGACGCCGCACCACACCGGGGCGGAGTTGACCCCGGGATCGACCACCGTCAGGGTCACGGTCGCCGGGGGCGACACGGCGGCGCCGTCCGTCACGGCATACGTGAAACTCGTCTGCCCGGAGCCGGCCTTCACGTTCACGACGAGGGACTGGCCGTTCGCCACGAGGGACAGATCCCCGAAGTCGGGGTCGCTCAGCCCGGAGGCGACCGAGTCCGGGTCGATCGTGAGCACGTCCTTCTTGTTCGGATCGTGATCGTTGAAGAGAACGGGGAGGATGACCTGCTCCCCGGTCCGCACGCCGAACGCGTCGTCGACGGCGACCGGCGGGAGCTGCTCCGCCACGTCCTCGACGACGATCGTGCCTTCCTGCTGCTCCGTGTCGTCTTCGATCTTCCACTGCTCGAGCGGGATCAGCACGCCCTCCGGAGCCGTCCAGATGAGCCCGGTGCCCTTCTCGACCAGCACCGCGCGATCGCCGTTGCCCTGGAAGACCGGGTCGATGGCGGCCGCGTCGAGCGTCTCGTCCGGAACCTGCAGCGGGGTGGTCTCCCCTGCGCTCCAGAGGGTTCCGCCGCCGCTGTCGAGCCACGCCGCGTAGGTCTCCCCGCGGACCGTGACCGGTGCGGCGGGGACGCCGGAGGCCTCGGCCACCCGGTCGGCCTCCCCGGACGCGAGGTCCACGGAGACGAGACCGTCCGAGTCGGCGACGAGCACCGCGTCGCCCTCGGCGGCACCGCGCTGCAGGCGTGCGTCCTCGGCGACGTCGAGGGTGACCGCCGCATCGCGCCCGGAGAGCCACAGCGCGCCCGAGCTCGGCTGCAGCATCGCCCAGCGCTCGCCGACGACCGCGATCGCCAGCCCCTCGCCCGCCTCCGGCGCCTCGGCCACGGGGGACTCGTCCCCGAGGAACCGGTGCTCGTCGACGTCGAAGCGGCGCACGGCCCCCTCGTCCGCCGAGTAGAGCACGAGCAGCCCGTCCGGCGACAGCCCGATCGCGTCGGCGGTGTACGTCGGAGGGTCCTCCCCCTCTTCGACCTCGACCTCCGCGAAGGGATCGACGAGGGCCGTGCCCGCTCCGGCCGCGAGGGTCGACACCGACACCTGGCCGGTGTCGGTGCGGTAGGCCCCGTAGGCGCCGGCGGAGAGCACGTCGCGCGTCCCGGCGGGCGTGGGCTGCGAGGCGAGCGGCGTCCCCTCGTCCGCGCTGTCCGAGAGCAGATCGGCCGGGCTCGCGGGATCGATGTCCCAGCGCTGCCGGTTCCCCTGCGCGAACAGCACGGTGCTGGAGCCGCTCTGCCAGACCGCCTCGGGGTCGTCGACGTCGCGGACCGTGTCGATCTCGGCGAGCTCGGTGTTGACGCGTGCGTACTGCCCGCTGTCGCGCATGACCCAGACGGAGGGCTCGAGTCGCGGCACCTCCTGGGACTGGTACCCCTGTGCCGTCACCGCGAGCGCCACGACGACCACGAGCGCGAGGATCCCCGAGACCAGCGCGATCAGCCGCCCCCGAGAAGGGCTCGCGACCTCCGCCCTGGCACGGTTCCCCGCTGCCATCAGAGGACCCCGGTGAGGAACAGTGCAGCGGTCCCGAGCCCCGCGATGACGGCGGCTCCGATCACCGCCCCGACGATGCCGACGACCAGCGGCGACCTGCTGCGACCACGGGGGCCCGCGGGGATGTCGTCGCGCTCCCGGGGGGCGGCCTGGGCCTGAGCGGCGCGGGCGGCCCGTCGCGAGTCCGGGGCGACCGTCGTGATGACCGGTCCGCGGACGGCGGTATCCGAGAAGTTCACCGGAGCAGCCGCCGCCCACTCCGCCGACGCCGCCTCGAACGCGGTCGGCGAGATGCCGAGCTCGTACTGCGCCCAGCGCAGCTTCTCCGCGAACTCCGCCATGCTCGCCGGCCGCTTCGCGGGGTCGCGGTGCATGGCGCTCGCGAAGATGTCGTCGATGATCGGCGGGATGCCGGGAACGGGCACCGCGGTGTAGCGCGCCTTGATGATCCGGTCGGTGAGCTGATCGCGCGAGTTCGAGCCGCGGTCGGCGCGTTCGAACGGACTGCGGCCGGCGAGCAGCGTGTACAGCGTCGCGCCGAGGCTCCAGACCTCGCTGGGGATGGATCCGGACACGCGCTCCTGCAGCACCTCGGGGGAGCTCCAGGGCACGGACATCGCGATGGTCTCGCCCTCGCCCTCCTCGATGACGGCGGCCGCGATGCCGAAGTCGGCCAGCACGGGCGCGCCGAGCGAGTTGATGAGCACGTTCGACGGCTTGATGTCGCGGTGCAGCAGACCGGCTCGGTGCACGGTCTCCAGAGCGCCGGCCATGCGCACGCCGATGTCGAGCACCTCCGCGAGCGGGAGCGGGGCCTTCTTGTAGCGCGCGCTCATCGTGTCGGGGCAGTACTCCATCGCGAAGTACGGCCGCCCGTCCGCCGAGATGGACGCCTGGTAGATGGTGACGATCGACGGGTGGGCGCTCAGCCGCGCGGAGATGTCGGCTTCCACGTTGAAGGTCTGCAGCACCTCGGGGTTCACGGCATCCGCGAGCAGGACCTTGACGGCGACGACGCGGCGCGGCATGTCCTGTTCGTAGAGGAACACATCGGCGAAGCCGCCGGACCCGAGCGGACGCACGTAGCTGTACCCCGCCAGCGTCGGCGGTGTCGCTGCCATGCGCGTTGCCACTCCTGCTCCTCACGGTCTGATGGGAGACCGCGCGCCTGCAGCCACCCGGCGTCGTGCGCCGGGGGATCCCCCGATGTGCCGAGTATATCGGGCGAGGGCCTGTGGCCCCGCGCTCTTCTCCGACGCGAGGTCAGGCCTTCCAGCACCCCTCGATGTGGTCGTCCACCATGCCCGCCGACTGCATGAGGGCGTACATCGTCGTCGGGCCGACGAAGCGGAAACCGCGGCGCCGCAGTTCCTTGCTCAGCGCGGTCGACTCCGCCGTCACGGCGGGGACGTCGGCGAACTCGCGCGGCCGCGCTCCGGTCGCCGGCGGGGCGAACGACCACATCAGGGCGTCGAGCTCCCCGTCCGCCATCGACTCCACGATGCGCGCATTGCCGATCGTCGCGAGGATCTTGGCGCGGTTGCGGATGATGCCGACGTCTCCCATGAGGCGTTCCACGTCCGCGTCGTCGAATGCCGCCACGGCCTCGGGCACGAACCCCGCGAACACCTCGCGGAACCGCGGGCGCTTGCGCAGGATCGTGATCCAGGACAGTCCCGCCTGGAACCCCTCCAGGGCCATCTTCTCGAACAGCGCGCGGTCCCCGTGCAGCGGCGTCCCCCACTCCTCGTCGTGGTACCGGCGGTATTCTGCGTCGTCGCCGACCCAGGCGCAGCGCGCGCGGGAGTCAGGCCCCAGGAGGAGGGAGGTCATCCCCTCACCGTATCCACCCCCACCGACACCCCCGTCCCCGCCCGCATCCCCCCGCCCGCGTCCCCCCGTCCCCCGGTCCCGTCCCGCCCCGCACCACCGACGCAGGATCGAAAAGGTCCTTCCGAAACGGCCCAGCGGCACCTTTCCCATCCCGCACCCGCGGGCCTCCGACACGGGATCAAAACAGGCCCTTCGAGGCGGATCCGCGGCACCCTTCCCGTCCCGCATCAGATTGCCGTGACCTGGTGCGTCCGTTCCGCCCCCACACCTCGTCCTCCGCGCGGAGCGCTCCCGAGAGCAGCGCGGGATCAGAACTGTACCTGCGCGGCCCTCATCCAGAGCCTTTTCCGTCCTGGCCCAGCGACTCGACGGTCGCGGGATGGATATCGCTCCTCATTCGCGCACCGGAGGGGCGCTTTTGATCCCACACCGGATGGGACGGGCGGGACCGGGACCGGCGAGACCGGGGCGCGGACGGACCGGGAGCGGACGGGGGCGGGGTCAGTCGGCGAAGGTGGCGGCGTCGATGACGAAGCGGTAGCGGACGTCGGATGCGAGCACGCGCTCGTACGCCTCGTTGATGGCCGAGGCGGGGATGACCTCGATCTGCGCGGTGATGCCGTGCGCGGCGCAGAAGTCGAGCATCTCCTGGGTCTCCCGGATGCCGCCGATGTTCGAGCCGGCGATGGAGCGTCGTCCGGCGATCAGCGACCCCGCGTTCAGGGCGAGGGCCTCCGCGGGAGCACCGACGCACACGATGGTGCCGTCCACGTCGAGCAGCCCGAGGTAGGAGCGGAGGTCGATGACGGCGCTCACGGTGTTGAGGATCACGTCGAACGAGCCCCGCAGGTCGCGGAAGGTGTCGCGGTCGCCCGTCGCGAAGTAGCGGTCGGCGCCGAGGCGGAGGCCGTCGTCCTGCTTCGCGAGCGTCTGCGACAGCACGGTCACCTCCGCGCCGAGGGCGTGCGCGATCTGGACGCCCATGTGACCGAGGCCGCCGAGTCCGACCACCGCGACGCGCGTGCCCGGGCCGACCTTCCAGTGCCGCAGCGGCGAGTACGTGGTGATGCCCGCGCACAGCAGGGGAGCCGCCGCGTCCAGGGGCAGGGCGTCCGGGATGCGCAGCACGAAGTCCTCGGTGACGACGACCTGCTCGGAGTAGCCGCCCTGGGTGATCGTGCCGTCGCGGTCGACCGCTCCGTAGGTGCCGACGGCGCCCTGCGTGCAGAACTGCTCGTCGCCGCGGAGGCAGTACACGCACTCCCGGCACGAGTTCACCAGGCAGCCGACACCGACGCGGTCGCCGAGGGCGTGCTTCGTGACCTCGGATCCCACCGCGGCGACCGTTCCGGTGATCTCGTGTCCCGGGGCGAGCGGGTACTGCTGCGGGCCCCAGTCTCCGCGGACGGTGTGGATGTCGGAGTGGCAGATGCCGGCGAAGGCGATGTCGATGAGGATGTCGTGCGGGCCCAGCTCCCGGCGCTCGATGACGGTCTTCTCGAGCGGGGCGGCTTCGGCGGGGGCGGCGTAGGCGGTGACGGTCGACATGATGCTCCTCGGGTCGGTACTCGCCGAGACTATCCGCCCCCGCCGATGAATCCGCTGTCCGGAGGGCCCGGGCCGTCTGTGCGGCCCGGGCCGACCGCTCAGCGCTTCTGCCGCTTGAGGGTCTTCTCCAGGACGGGAGCCTGACCGGTGGCCTCGAGGTCGGCGTAGTAGGCGCGGGCCTCGTCCTGCCGCTGCTTCTCCGCGCCGCTCGCGATGGGAGCCCGCACGTGCTCGGGCTCGTAGCCGAACGCATCCACGAGGTCGAGCGCGTACGGACGCAGCCGCGCGCACAGCCGATCGATGTAGCTCGACACCGCCGCCGCCCGCTGGGTGGAGAGCCGCCCGTGGATGAGGTGCCAGGCGAGGTGCTTCTCGATGAGCTGCAGACCGAAGAGGTCGCGCAGCCAGGTCATGACCTTCTTCGTCTCGGCGTCGTCCATCGCGTGGACGGCGTCGGTGAAGGCCTCCCACTGCAGCAGCTCGCCGTGCGCCCTGGCCGCCTCGATGAGCTCGGCCTGGTTCTCGTTGAACAGCCGTGCCCCGAGCACCTTGTCCTTGCCGGCGGCACGCAGCCGGGTCGCGATGTCGGCGACCATCTGCTGCACGCGGCCCGCGAGGAGGTCGTGCTGCTGCTCCTCGCGCAGTCCGCGCTCCACCGACCGGGCGACCTGACCGAAGTCGGTCACCGCCTGACCGAGCTGACGGAGGCCGGCGCCGTGGAACACCTTGCCGGCGGTCATCCCCACGGCGTAGCGCGCGAGCGCCGCGGCGTCCTTGCCCTGGAACTGCTTCGCGTAGTCGGTCAGCAGCCGCTTGCCCACGAGCTGGAGCAGGACGTTGTTGTCGCCTTCGAACGTGACGTAGATGTCGAGGTCGGCACGGAGCCCGACGAGCCGGTTCTCGAACATGAAGCCGGCACCGCCGCACGCCTCGCGGGCTTCCTGCAGCGTGTCGAGCGCATGCCAGGTCGACAGCGGTTTGAGCGCCGCCGCGAGCGTCTCCAGGTCCTCCCGGTCGTCCGGGGTGTCGGTGCGGCCGGAGAAGACGCCGTCGAACTTCTGCAGGAACTCGTCGTGCGCGAAGATCTGCGCGTACGTGGTGGCCAGGCGCGGGAGCAGACGGCGCTGGTGCTTGCCGTAGTCCATCAGCACGACCTCCTGCCCGTCCGCACCGTCGAACTGGCGACGCTGCGTGGCGTAGGTGATCGCGATGTGCAGACCGAGCGCGGAGGCCCAGGAAGCGGCGCCGTCGAGCGAGACCCGTCCTTGCACGAGGGTGCCGAGCATCGTGAAGAAGCGGCGGCCGGGGCTGTCGATCGCGCTCGAGTAGGTACCGTCCGCGGCGACGTCGCCGTAGCGGTTCAACAGGTTCGTGCGCGGGATGCGCACCTGGTCGAAGGAGAGCCGGCCGTTGTCGATGCCGTTCAGTCCGCCCTTGAGGCCGTCGTCCTCGCGGCCGATGCCCGGCAGATCCACCCCGTCCTCGCCGCGCAGGGGCACGTAGAAGCAGTGCACGCCGTGGTTGACGCCGTTCGTGATGAGCTGGGCGAAGACCGTCGCCGCGATGCCGTGCAGCGCCGCGTTGCCGAGGTACTCCTTCACAGCTCCCCGGAACGGCGTGTGGATGACGAACTCCTCCGTCTCCGGGTCGTAGGTGGCGGTGGTGCCGACCGCGGCGACGTCGGAGCCGTGCCCGATCTCGGTCATCGCGAACGCGCCGGGGATCGACAGGTCCATGACACCGGGGAGCCAGGTGTCGTGGTGCTCCTTCGTGCCGAGCTGCAGGATCGCGGAGCCGAAGAGGCCCCACTGCACGCCCGACTTGATCTGCAGGCTCGGGTCGGCGGCGACGAGCTCCTCGAATCCGGCGATGTTGCCGCCGTTGTTCTCCTCGCCGCCGAAGCGCTTCGGGAACGCCCGGTGCACGGCCTTGTTGTCGACGAGGAGGTGGAGCTGGCTGAGCACGCGCTCGCGGTGGTCGTCCTTGCCGAGCTCGTCCTTCCGCCAGAACGCGGAGTCCTTGATCATCTCGCGGGCCTGGCGGCGCACGTCGCCCCAGGTGCCCATCAGGGCGTCGTTCAGGCGGGCGACATCGATCCGCGGGGCGGTCGCGCTCTCGCGCGGGTCAGGTGTCGTCGAAGGGCGGACGGCGGCGTCGACCATGAGCGTTCCTCTCGGAGAGACGAAGGTGGATGCCTCTCATGGTAGGTGTGCGACAAAACGACACGAAGTCCCCTGTCCGCATCCTCCAACCATCGGCCGCCCCGTCCGCGCCTGTCGTTGTCGGCTCGCGACAGGATCCGCCGCGGCACCTCCGTCGACCCACCCTCTTCCGTGCGTCCCGGCCCCCTGCGAGCGTCCGTGAAGGGGCGGCTCGCACGGAAGGGGGTGGGTCGACGGGAGGGAGCGTCAGGAGGCGGCGATGACGGCGAGGACGCCGTCGCCGTAGGCCTCGCGCTTCTTCGCACCGATTCCGGTGATGCCGTCGAGGTCGGCGTGCGACGTGGGCCGATGCTCCGCGAGAGCACGGAGCGTGGCATCGCCGAAGACGATGTACGCCGGGACGCCCTGTTCCCTGGCCGTCTCGGCCCGCCAGGCCCGCAGCGCCTCGAACAGCTCCCGGTCTCCGGCGTCGAGGGCGTCGGCGGCACTCGCCTTGCGGGCCCGGGACGGCGAGGACGGGCGTCCGATCGTGTCTTTCCGGAGCGGCACCGCGGTCTCGCCGCGCAGCACCCCGGCCGCGGCCTCTCCGGGAGCGAGCGTGCCGTAGTCGCCCTGCGCGACGAGGATGCCCCGGGCGAGGAGCTGGCGCACCACGCTCCGCCAGTCCTGGTCTGAGAGGTCGGCGCCGATGCCGTAGGTCGCGAGGGCGTCGTGCCGCTGCTGGCGGATGCGCTCGGTCGAGGCCCCGCGGAGGATGTCGATGAGGTGCCCCGCGCCGAACGCCTGATTCCGCTCGCGCTTGAGCCGCACGATCGTGGACAGCAGCTTCTGCGCGGGGACGAGCCCGTCGAAGGTCGCCGTGTCGTCGAGGCACGTGTCGCAGTTGCCGCACGGCTGCGAGTCCTGACCGAAGTACCCGAGGAGGTTCTGCCGACGGCACTCCACCGTCTCGCACAGCGCGAGCATCGCGTCGAGGTGCTGCCCCATCCGCATCTTGAAGTTGCGGTCGCCGGGACTCTGATCGATCAGACGGCGCTGCTGCACCACATCGCCGAGCCCGTACGCCATCCACGCCACGGACGGCTCGCCGTCGCGGCCGGCGCGGCCGGTCTCCTGGTAGTACCCCTCGACCGACTTCGGCAGATCGATGTGGGCGACGAAGCGCACGTCGGGCTTGTCGATGCCCATGCCGAACGCGATGGTCGCCACCATCACGACGCCGTCTTCGCGGAGGAAGCGCGACTGGTTCGCCGCCCGCACCTCGGCGGGCAGACCGGCGTGGTACGGCAACGCGTCGAGACCCTGCGCGGCGAGATAGGTCGCGGTCTGCTCGACGGACTTGCGGCTGAGCGCGTAGACGATGCCCGCCGCCCCCTCCGGCTGCGACCGGATGAACTGCACGAGCTGCTTGCGGGGATCGACCTTCGGGACGATGCGGTACTGGATGTTGGGGCGATCGAAGCTCGCCACGAAGTGCTGCGCCGCGTCGAGGTGCAGGCGCTCGGTGAGCTCCTTGTGGGTGGCCCGCGTCGCGGTCGCGGTCAGGGCCATGCGGGGGACGCCGGGGAACCGCTCACCCAGGTCGCCGAGGGCGAGGTAGTCGGGCCGGAAGTCGTGACCCCACTGCGACACGCAGTGCGCCTCGTCGATCGCGATGACGCTGAGCGTGCCGCGCTGCAGGAGAGCGGTCGTCTGCGCGCCCGACAGCCGCTCCGGGGCGACGTAGAGGAGGTCGAGCTCCCCGGCGACATAGGCGCGCTCGACCTCGCGGCGCTCCTCGATCGACTGGGTGGAGTTGAGGTACGCGGCCTTCACGCCGTTGGCGCGCAGCGCGTCGACCTGGTCGTGCATGAGCGCGATGAGCGGGCTGATGACCAGTCCGGTGCCCTCGCGCACGAGAGCGGGCACCTGGTACGTGATGCTCTTGCCGCCGCCGGTGGGCATCAGGACGACGGCGTCGCCGCCGCCGATGACCTGCTCGACGATGGCCGCCTGGTCGCCGCGGAAGTCGTCGTAGCCGAACACGGTGTGCAGTGCCTCGCGGGCCGTCGCGTACCGGCTGGGCGTGGCGCGGCGGACGACCGGCGCGGTGGTCACCGCGGTCGTCGGACCCGGACCCCAGTCGAGGGGCGGCTCGAAGCCCGCGCCCTGCGGCTCCCAGTCCATCGGCTCCGGCGGCTCGGTCGGCTCCCACCCGTCGTCCCAGGGCTGGTCGGATGCCGCGTCCGGCTCGGGGATCCATCCGTCGTACGGATCACGGGGAGTCTGCGGCATCCCTCCAGCGTAATCACCCCGACGGACAGCGGCACGGCGACGTCCACAGGCCCGCACCCTCGATCCCGGGCGTAGGTTGGTTCCAGACGCCGGAAGGAGCATCCGATGACCGACATCACCGTGACCCGCAACGACGAGGCCTCCCGCTACGAGATCCGTTCCGATGACGTGCTGGCCGGGTTCGCCGAGTTCGACACCCGCCCCGGCGCGATCCGGTTCCTGCACACCGAGATCGACCCCGCTTTCCAGGGCCAGGGCCTGGCCGGGAAGCTCGCCGCGGCGGCACTGACCGACGTGGCGTCGACGGGCGACGCGATCGTGCCGCTCTGCCCGTACATCGCGAAGTACCTCCAGACGCACGAGGTGCCCGGCGCCGAGATCCGCTGGCCGCAGCGCCCGGGGTCGACGGCGGACGCTCCGGTGCAGGAGAAGTCGACCGGCGCGGACGAGGACCCCACGGGCAGGGCGGAATGATCGGGCAGCGCCGGATCGTCCTCGAGCCGCGGGCGGTCCCGCTCGGCGGCGTGCGCGGCATGGAGGTGCTGCGGGTGCTGCCGCATCGCAACCTCCCCACCATCGGCGCCTGGTGCTTCCTCGACAGGTTCGGCCCGGCCGAGACCCGGATGCGCGTCGAGCCGCATCCGCACATCGGTCTGCAGACGGTGACCTGGCCGCTCGTCGGCGAGATCCGGCACCGCGATTCGCTGGGCAGCGACGCCGACCTCCGGCGCGGACAGCTCAACCTCATGACCGCGGGCGACGGCATCTCGCATTCGGAGTACTCCGTGGGCGAGGGCCCCGTCCCGCTCGACGCGCTGCAGTTCTGGGTCGTGCTCCCGGAGTCCGCGCGCCACGGCGACGGCGGCTTCGAGCGGCACACCGACTTGCCGACGACGACCCTCTCGGCCGCGACCGGATCGGACGCCACGGCCACGGTCGTGCTCGGCGAGTTCGCGGGCGTGCACTCGCCGGCGACCGTGCACACGCCGATCGTCGGGGCGGAGATCGTCGTGCCGGCCGGAACCACGGTGCGCCTGCCGCTGCGGCCGGAGTGGGAGCACGCGCTGCTCCTCGTCGAGGGCGACGCCGCCGTCCCCGAGCACGCGATGACCCGCAACGACATGCTCTACCTCGGCGATTCCCGCGACGGCATCGAGGTGGCCAGCAGCGAAGGCGGGCTGCTGTTCCTCCTCGGGGGTGAGCCGTTCGAGGACGAGATCGTCATGTGGTGGAACTTCGCCGGGCGCTCGCACGACGAGATCGCCGCCGCCCGCGAGGACTGGGAGGCCGCATCCCCCCGGTTCGGCGTCGTCGAGGGGCACGACCAGCGCATCCCCGCGCCGCCGCTCCCCCCGGTGCGCCTGATGCCGCGCACCCGCACCCTCTGACCCCCGCACAGGCACTCCCGCACAGGCACTCCCGCCAGTTCAGGCGCTCCCCACCCTCCCTGCCTGCTCCCCCGCCATTGCCTGCCCTCGCGCGCGACCTCGCTGACACTCCCGAACAGGCACCCGCGCCAACACAGGCACTCACGCCAGTTCAGGCACCCACGCCAGTTCAGGCACCCACGCCAGTTCAGGCACTCCTGGTCCTGCCTGCCTGTTCTCGCGCCAGTGCCTGCCGTCGCGCTGGAGCCCCCTGACCCGACCACACCTACCCCTCCCGCTCTTCAGGCACTCACGCCGGCTCAGGCTCGATGGGCTTTCACCTGCCTGAACCCGCGTGATCGCCTGTTCCAAGAGGCAGAAGGGGACTCAGGCGCGGTCGGGGGTGTGCACGCGGGCGAGGAAGCGGTCCGTGCGGGGGGAGGGTCCGCGAGGGTCGAGCAGCGACACGGCGACCGTGACCCCGGTCGCCAGCGGGATCGTCCAGGCGGCGGGCTGCGCGAGGTACGGTGCCGCGACGCCGACCCCATCCACCGCGGCGTGCACGAGCAGGGCGAGCCCGGTCGCGACACCGCCGCACACCATGCCCGCGACCGCCCCGCGCGCGGTGAGGCCCCGCCACCACACGCCCAGCAGCACCACGGGCGAGAGCGTCGACGCCGCCACGACGAACACCACCCCCACGCTCGCCACGAGTCCCGCGGGAACCGTGAGCAGCGCGACCCCCAGCGGCACGAGCGCGCACAGCACCGCGGACAGCCGGAAGGAGCGCACAGAGCCGGAGAAGACGTCCTGACTGATGACCCCCGCGAGCGAGACCACGAGCCCGGCCGACGTCGCCAGGAACGCGGCGAAGGCCCCGGCGACGATGAGCGCCGTCAGCAGCTCACCCGCGAGCCCAGGGAACACCCGCGACGGGAGCTGCAGCACCACGGTGTCGGCGATCCCCGGCTGCGCGAGGTCCGGGGCGGCGATCCGCGCCAGCAGCCCCATCGCGCTCGACACCGCGTAGAACGCGCTCACCATGGCGATGACGATCACGGTGGTCCGCCGCGCGGAGGCTCCGGTCGGGCTCGTGTAGAACCGCACCAGGACGTGCGGCAGCCCCATCGTGCCGAGGAGGAGGGCGAGCAGCAGCGACGCGGTCTCGTAGGCGTCGAAGCCGGACGGCCCGGCCTCGGCGGGGAAGACGAGGGCGGGATCGAAGTCGTGCGGCCCGCCGCTCAGGGCGAACGCGATGCACACCACCGGCACCAGGAGCGCGGTGAGCTTGAGCCAGTACTGGAACGCCTGCACGAAGGTGATCGCGCGCATGCCGCCCGCGGCGACCGCCGCCGCCACGAGCACCGCGATCGTCACGGCGCCGACCCACTCCGGCAGCCCGGCGACCACGACGAGCGTGATGCCCGCGCCGTGCAGCTGCGGCACGATGTAGAGCCAGCCGATGATGAGCACCGCGAGGCTGGTGACGCGGCGCGCGGCGGTCGAGCCGAGCCGGGCCTCGACGAAGTCGGGGATCGTGTACGCCCCGCTGCGACGCAGGGGCGCGGCCACGAAGACGAGCACCAGCAGGTACCCCGCGGCGTACCCGATCGGGAACCAGAACCCGCGGGCGCCGTCCAGCAGCACCAGCCCGGAGAGGCCGAGGAAGGTGCCGGCCGACAGGTACTCGCCGCTGATGGCCGAGGCGTTCCAGACCGGACGCACCGTACGCGACGCCACGAAGAAGTCGCTCGTCGTGCGCGACACCCGCAGCCCGTACACGCCGATGAGGAGGGTGGCGATCACGACCAGGGCGACCCCGACGAGGTCGAGCACGGCGTTCACTCGCGGTCCCGCAGGGCGCGGTACCGCCGCTCGTTGCGGACCGCCGTGCGCACGTACAGCACCGCGAAGACGAGGATCACCGGGTAGAACGCGAAGGCCTGGAGGAGCCACGACAGTGGCAGCCCGCCGAGGACGACGGCGTCGATCTCCGGGATGAGCGCGATCCCGAGTGCCAGGGCGACGACGACCACCACGAAGCCGGCGACGGTGCCGAGGGCGAGCCGGAGCTGACTGCGCATCAGGGCACGGGCGTAGACGGCGTCGGCCTCCGCGACCGGGGCTCCGGGCAGCGCGATGCCCCGCGTGGCGGCGGAGGAACGGCGGGGCGGGGTGTCCGCGGTGACCCGCACCCGCTTCGGCGCCTCGGTCATCCGGCCCCCTCTCCGCGCACGAGGGCCTCCCGCACCGCCGCGACGAGCCTTCTGCTCACCGGCAGCACGGCTGTACCGACGACCACGACGGGTTCCCCGCCCGACAGCCGCGCCTCGGTCACCGCGCCGATCCGGACGAGGGTGGAGCGGTGGATGCGGAGGAATCCGGCCGGCGCCCACCGCGTCTCGAGCTCGGAGAGGGGGGTGCGCACGAGATGACCGGGCCCGTCGTCCTCGGTGTGCAGGCGCGCGTAGTCGCCCTGCGCCTGCACCCAGCGCACGTCGCTGCGCCGGACGAACCGCACGGACGCACCCACGGTCACCGGCAGCACCTCGTCCTCGCCGCGCGGCGCGGCCTCCTGCGCGACCACCCTGTCCACCGCGCTGCGCAGCCGTTCCCGCCGGACGGGTTTGAGGAGGTAGTCCGCCGCGCGCAGTTCGAACGCCTCGACCGCGCGGGCCTCGTCGGCGGTGACGAACACGACCGCGGGCGGTTCCGCGAGGCCGAGGAGCGCGCGGGCGAGCTCGGTGCCGAGAAGGCCGGGCATGTGGATGTCGAGGAAGGCGATCCGCACCGCACGCGCGGAGAGCTGACGCAGCGCGTCGGCGCCGTTGCCCGCGGTGAGGATCTCGCCGATGCGCGGGTCGGCGCGCAGCAGGTGCACGAGCTCGTCGAGGGCCGGCTGCTCGTCGTCGGCGACGAGGACGTCGATCATGCCGCTCCTCAGTCGTCGTCCGGGTCGTGGAGGGGCTGCGATTTCGGGACTCGCATGCGCACCAGGGTACCCGCGCCGGCGTTGGTCTCCACGACCAGACCTCCCCCGGTGCCGTAGACCTGGCGGAGCCGGGTGTCGACGTTGCGCAGACCCACGTGACCGCCCTCCTCACGCGCCGTCAGCAGGGCGCGCAGCCCGTCCGGGTCCATGCCCACGCCGTCGTCCTCGACGAGGATCTCGGTGTGCGTGCCGTCGTCGCGGGAGGTGATGCGGATCTCGCCCCCGCCCTCCCCCGGCTCCAGGCCGTGCCGCACCGCGTTCTCCACGAGCGGCTGCACCGAGAGGAAGGGGATGACCGTCGCGAGCGTCTCCGGCGCGATCTGCAGCGTCACCCGCAGGCGTTCGCCGAACCGCGCCCGCTCCAGTTCGAGGTAGGAGTGGATGCTGCCCAGCTCCTCCGCGAGGGTGGTGAACTCTCCCTGCCGGCGGAAGGAGTAGCGGGTGAAGTCGGCGAACTCGAGCACGAGGTCCCGGGCCCGGTCCGGGTCGGTCGTGATGAACGAGGCGATCGCGGTGAGGGCGTTGTAGATGAAGTGCGGGGAGATCTGGGCACGCAGAGCCCGGAGCTCCGCCTCGGCGAGCTGGGTGCGGGAGGCCTCGAGTCCGCCGAGCTCGACCTGCGCCGCGCACCAGTCGGCGACCTCCTCCGCCGCCCGCACGAGCGCGGCCCGCGCCGGCGACGCGAACGCGACGACCACCCCGACCGTCACCCCGTCGACGAGGATGGGCGCGCCGACCGCCTCCAGGTCGTCCGTCCGCGAGGGCGCGGGGAACACCTGCCGCCGCCCGGACGCGCGCACCTGGGCGGCGATGCGCACGGCGGCGGATTCGAGCCCGTCCGCGGCGCCGTCCAGGGTGACCGTGTCGTCCTCGCCGACGATGGCGACCGCGGCGCTGCCCAGCAGGGCGCGCAGGTGCCGGGCGGCCTTGACGGCATCCGGCCCGGTCAATCCGCCGCGGAGGTGCGGGGCGGCGAGGCTCGCCTGATGCAGCGCCCGCAGCGCCCCCTGCTCCGCCTCGCTGCCGAGGTCGGCGGACCCGCGGGCGAACCGCCGGGCGAGCAGCAACAGCGCCGTGAGGGCGATGCCGCCGAGCGCGCCGAGGATCGCGGCGAGGACGACGTCGTTCATGCGCTCAGCCTAGGGACGCGTCGGCAGGCTCAGCGACCCGCGCTTCGACAGGCTCAGCGACCCACCCTGGGTCCCTGAGCCTGTCGAAGGGCCGTGAGCCTGTCGAGGGGTCAGCAGCAGCGGGCACCGGGATTGCGGTCCTGGTCGTCCATCCGCTGACGCCAGAACTGCCGCTCCGTCACCGGCTCCTCGTCCGGATGATGCCGCCGGTGATGGGCGACGTACGTGGCGTACGCGGTGTCGCCCATCAGCGTCGTCATGTACCAGCGGATGCCGCGACCGACCCGGCCGAGGGCGCTCCACAGCGCCCGCAGCGGGGAGGTCGCGGCATCCGTCCGATCCACCGTGGAGGTCATCTCAGTGCCGTGCCGCCGCGCGCTCTTCGGCGAGGATCGGCTCCCACTGCTTCTCGAGCTCGCGCTCTTCCGCGTCGGGGAGGAACCCGGCCGGGGCGAAGCGGCGCGACGGGACGGGCGGGTCCTCGGTGTTCTCGCCGCCGCCGTTGCGGATCGCCTTCACGGTCGCGATGACCGCCATGACGATGACGATGATCGCGAGCACCACGAAGATGATCGACAGCGTGCCCTGCACCGCGGTGTTGCGGATGACGGCCTGCAGCACCTCCGGCGCGCCGAGCGTGGTGTCACCGGAGTTCAGCGCCTCCAGGTAGCGGAAGTGGTTCGCCCAGTATCCGATCGCCGGCACCGGCGAGAAGATCTTGTAGAGCGAGGCCGTGATGGTGACGACCGCGGTGAAGGCGAGCGGCAGCGCGATGATCCACAGCCACCGGAAGTAGCTGCGACCACGCTTGGCGACGATGGCCAGCACCACGGCGAGCGCGATCGCCGCGAGCAGCTGGTTCGCGATGCCGAACAGCGGGAAGAAGGTGTTGATGCCGCCGAGCGGATCGGTGACGCCGAGGATGAGGATCGCTCCCCAGCCGGCCACCATGATCGCGGTGCAGATCCACACCCCGGGACGCCAGGAGACGTCGCGGAACTTCGGGAACCAGGCGCCGATCGAGTCCTGCAGCATGAAGCGGGCGACCCGGGTTCCGGCGTCCACCGCCGTGAGGATGAACAGGGCCTCGAACATGATCGCGAAGTGGTACCAGAACGCCATCAGCGCCTGTCCGCCGAGGGCCTGCTGCATGATGTGCGCGAGGCCGAGCGCGAGCGTCGGAGCCCCTCCGGTGCGCGAGACGATCGACTCCTCGCCGACGGCCGCCGCCGTGCCCGTGAGCATGTCGGGGGTGAGGTTCACCCCGGTCAGCCCGAGCGAGTTCACGAAGGCGACCGCTCCCTCCACGGTGCCCCCGGTCGCGGCGGCCGGGGCGTTCATGGCGAAGTAGATGCCCTGGTCGATCGAGATCGCGGCGACGAGGGCCATGATCGCGACGAACGACTCCATGAGCATGCCGCCGTAGCCGATGAACCGGGTCTGCCGCTCCTTCTCCACGAGCTTCGGTGTGGTGCCCGACGCGATCAGCGCATGGAACCCGGACAACGCGCCGCACGCGATCGTCACGAACAGGAAGGGGAAGAGCGGCCCGGCGAACACCGGACCCATGCCGTTCTCGCCGAAGATGCTGACCGCGGGGACCGAGATCTCCGGACGCACGAGGACGATCGCGCCGGCGAGCATCACGATGACGCCGATCTTCATGAACGTGGAGAGGTAGTCGCGGGGCGCGAGCAGCAGCCACACCGGCAGCACCGCGGCGATGAAGCCGTAGATGATGATGCCCCACGCGATCGTGGTGCGGTCGAGGTGGAAGAGCGCCTGACCCCACTCGGTGCCGGCGACCCAGCCGCCGCCGATGATCGCGGCCATGAGCAGCACGAAGCCGATGATCGAGACCTCGGTCACCTTGCCCGGACGCAGGTAGCGGAGGTACACGCCCATGAAGAGGGCGATCGGGATGGTCATCGCGACGGAGAAGACGCCCCACGGGCTCTCGCCGAGGGCGTTGACGACGACGAGCGCGAGGATCGCGACGATGATGAGCATGATGAGCAGCGAGGCGATGATCGCCGCGGTGCCGCCGATCTTGCCGAGCTCCTGACGCGCCATCTGGCCGATGGTCCGGCCGCCGCGCCGCATCGAGAAGAACAGCACCGTGTAGTCCTGCACGGCTCCCGCGAGCACGACGCCCACGATGATCCAGATGGTGCCGGGGAGGTACCCCATCTGCGCCGCGAGCACGGGGCCGACGAGCGGTCCGGCGCCGGCGATGGCGGCGAAGTGATGACCGTAGAGCACCCGGCGGTCGGTGGGGACGTAGTCCTTGCCGTCCTGCTTCACCTCGGCGGGCGTGGCCCGGCGGTCGTCGGGGCGGGTGATGTACCGCTCGATGACCTTGGAGTAGAAGCGGTAGCCGATCAGGTAGGTGCAGACGGCGGCGAACACGAACCAGATCGCGTTCACGGTCTCGCCGCGCACGATGGCGAGCATCACCCAGGCGACGCCGCCGAGGAGGGCGATGGCCGTCCACAGCAGGATCTTCGGCAGGGTCCAGCGGCGGCTCTTGGCCTCGTGCTCCGCGGAGAGGGCGACGGGTGGGAGGTTCGGGTCGGTCTCGATGACGGGGTCGTCGTCGACGAGCCCGGCGCCGTCGCGGCGGCGCGACGAAGGTGCGGTCATGGGGTTCTCCTCTGGGGGCGCATCATTGCGTCTCCCCACGGTAGGGAGTGCGTGCCGCTGTCGCCTCCGGATCCGGGGACGCTGCGACGAGCGGCGGCGGCCGTGCGACGAACGGATGCCCGGATGCGACGGCACGGCCGCACGAGGGATTCCTCGTGCGGCCGTGCCGTGGTCGTGTAGACGATCCCGGATCACCCGGGGGCGTCGGTCTCCGGGGGCGCGGTCGGCTCCGGGGTCGGCTCCGGCGCGGGAGTCGGCTCCGGGGTCGGCGTCGGCTCGGGAGTCGGCGACGGCTTCGGCGCGGGGGTCGGCGTCGGCGCGGCGTCCGCGGGCGTCGTGACCGTGACCACCGTGCGCACGGCCGAGTCGCCGTACTGGACGAGTCCGAGGTAGCGGGTCCCGGCGGTCAGACCGGTCCAGCTCAGCTCATAGCTCGTCTTCTCCCCGCGGACCGCGGCGATCGGGTTCGGCGTCGCGGTGAACGAGCCCTCCCCGTCCGGGAGCACGGAGGCGTGGGTCATGTCCCACGTCATCGGCCCGGTGGTCGCGTATACGTTCGCCACGACGAGGTAGGTGCCCGCGGTCGGTGCGGGGATCGTCACATGCTCGTCGGCCGAGCCCGTCGCCGACTGCCAGCGCTCGTAGTAGCGCAGGTCGTCGGGGCTCACGACCCGGTAGACGGTGAGGTCGAGATCGCTGCCCTCGTCGTCGGACGAGTCGAGGTCGAACCGCGAGAGGGTGGCGCCCTCCGGCACGTCGACGATCCAGGACACGTCCTTGTTCGCGTCGCCCGAGTTCTCGTTCCCGGAGTGCCCCTCGACCGGGTTGTCCGGGTCGCTGAGCAGCTGGAACGGGGTCAGGCCCGAGACGCCCAGGACCAGGTCTCCGTCGACGCCGGGGGTGATGTCGACGGTCGTGCTCCCGTCGACGCCGGTGCCGGTGACCTCGGCCGGGGCATCCGCCGTGACCGGGAACACCGCGATCGGCGAGCGCACCGTGTTCTTCTTGCTCGTCCAGGTGAGCGAGCCCGTGGCCCACTGCTCCACCGGCGCGGTGGTGCTGTCGAACGTGACCGTGAAGGTCTTCGTCTGCCCCGGCTTGTCGAAGGCGAGCTGGGACGGCGTTACGGTGACGTTCACGCCGGGGACGGAGGCCTTCGCCGTGAACACGCCCTTCTCGGTCGAGGTGACCGAGCGGGTGACGGTCTGCGCGCTGGCCAGGGACCCGATCGAGATCGATGCCTGGTTCAGGTCGCTGCCGTCGATCGGATCGATGCCGGGGAAGTCCGACAGCCCCTTTTCGTCGAGGAACGCCGCCCAGTCCCTGAAGCCGTTGAGGTACAGCAGACCGGGGTTGAGGAACCGTGTCGCGTCGACCTGTCCGGCACCCTGCTCGAACGGGTTCGTGTTCTTCGAGCCGTCGGGCAGCACGGTGTCGGACGCGGTCGTCATCAGGGCCGAGCGGATCTCGCCCGGGGTCGCCCGCGGGTGCTCGCCGAGGTACAGCGCCCCGAGGCCGGCGATGTGCGGGGAGGCCATCGAGGTCCCGGAGAGGATGCCGAAGGTCGGGTCCTCACCCGGGGCGTTGTGCGTGGCGGCGAGGATCGCGACGCCCGGGGCGGCGATGTCCGGCTTGAGGACGTCGTTGCCGTCGGCGAGGACCGGTCCTCGGCTCGAGAAACCCGCGATCTGCGGAGTCGGCGTGGTCACGCCGGTGGTGTTCTCGCCGACGAGGGTGATCGGCCGATCGACACCGCCCTGCACATAGGCGAGCACGGCCGCGCGGTGCACGGCGTTCAGATGCACGGTCGGCACCGCGTGGAAGTCGTTGTCGAGGGAGTCCGCACCGCCGGGCACGTTCACCAGGACCATGCCGATGCCCCCGGCGTCCTTCACGACCTGGGACTTCTCCGCGCGGGCGTTGCCGCCGCGGTCGCAGACCACGATGTGTCCGGCGACCTTCGCCGGGTCGAGGGTGCCCGGCAGGCACAGCTGCGCATCCGCCGCACCGGGCGCCGCGGCATCCACGGCGGCGATGGAGGGTCCGGAGACGCTGTCGCCGAACGGGACGGTCACCGAGGCGCCGGCCTGCTCGAAGCCGTCGAACTGCACGGTGCCCTCCCACGTGGGGATGGTGGAGGCGGCGACGGTCGTGTACCACGGCGAGGCGTGGTCGGCGGTGACCGGATCGGGGCCGTCGTTGCCCGCGCTGGTCGCGACGAAGACACCGGCTGCCGCGGCGTTGAGGAACGCCAGGTCCTCCGGAGCCATCACGGTGCTCGCGGCGCCGCCGCCGATCGAGTAGTTGATCACGTCGACGCCGTCCGCGACGGCCTGATCGATCGCGGCGACGAGGTCGCTCAGGGCGCAGATGTCATCCGTCGTCACGGTCGTGTCCGGTCCGACGTAGCAGGCCTTGTAGGCCGCGACCTTCGCCCCCGGGGCGACGCCGGAGATCGTCCCGAAGTCGACGCCCTCGATCTCGGCGTCCACTCCGAAGTCGCCTGCGGCGGTGCTCGCGGTGTGCGAGCCGTGCCCGTCGCCGTCGCGCGGGGAGAGGTAGTCGTACTGGAAGTCGAACCCGGCGGCCTGGGCTCCCGCGAAGAAGTACTGCCCGCCGATGAGCTTCGACGAGTAGTCGCGCTCGTCCCAGTCCTGACCATCGACCATCGCGCCGCGGAACTGTCCGCCGTCGGACTTGTCGAAGTACACGTAGGTGCCGTCGGTGTAGGGCTCCGTGCCCTTGTGCCGGTTCTTCTGCTTCTTCTGCTGCTTGAGCTTCTTGCCCTCGAACGAGGGGTGCTCGGGAGCGATGCCGGTGTCGATCACGCCCACCACGACGCCCTCGCCCGCCTTCTTCACGCCACCGGTCTGCTGCCACACCCCGCCACGGCCCTTGCGGTCGTCGCCGAGGCCGAGGTAATCGGTGGAGGTCTGCGCATCGGGGTGACGGATCTCGTCGGGATACACCCCGAGGACGTCCTTCGAGGCGCGGAGCTGGTCCACCTGCTCCCCCGAGAGGTCGGCGCTGAAACCGTTGAGCACCACCTGGTAGGTCGTGTCCGGGGTGACGCCGACGTCGTTGATGAGGCTGCTCTGCTCGGACTCGAGGTGCTTGACGTAGCGCTGCGCGTCCTGCGACTGCGTCTCGAGCTGCTCGCCCTCGTCGGGCTTCGTCGCCTTGAGGCCCTTGACGTCGCCTTCGTAGCTGGCGAGGGGATCGGCCTTCATGATCACGATGTAGTGCCCGGGAGTGCCGGCGACCGGAACGGGATGCGTCACCTCCCCGGTCGCTGCGTGGCCTGCGGTTGCCGTCGATGCGATGAACAGCGTCGCCAGGGTGGTGGCTGCTGCGATCCGAAGGGGTGTTCGACCCATATCTCGCTCCTGATGATCCGATGATCCCGATGCCGCGTCGTCGCCGCACCGCGGCTCACGATAGCCCCGCTCCTCGGCGCCGGATCGAGAACTGAACGATGGTCGCATCCGATCGTGCCGATCGGTCAGGGTGGGCGGCGGCCGACTCTCCGAATGTCGCCAGTAGGCTGGAGACGTGGCCCGAACCTCCGTCCTGTCGACCAGAGTGCTGCTGATCTGCGCGGCGATCGGTGTCGCCACGGGCATCCTCGGCGGCATCGCCGGATGGGTCACTCCCCTCCTCCTGGCCAGCCCGCTGCTGTTCCTCTACGGCCTCGTGCTGGGCTCGCACGTGCTGCCGGGCATCATCGCGCAGGAGGTGCTGCGACTGCCGTTCGTGGCGCTCATCACGCACGTGTTCGCGGCGCTCATCGCGAGCGCCTTCAACCCGGCGTGGTCGCTGCGGTTCATCGGCACGGCGCTGCTCTTCGGCCTCATCCAGGAGGGGGTCGCCGCCCTCACCCGCTATCGCTCCTGGGGCGCCTGGCGGTTCTTCGTCTCGGCGGTCGTGATCGGCGTCGTCGTGGCGGTGGCGGTGTTCTTCGCGGCGAACCTCGCGGTCATGCCGCTGTGGGCTCAGCTGCTGTACCTGACGATCTCCGTGCTCGGTCCGGTGGCCTGGACGGCGATCGGACTCGCCATCGGTTCGGCGCTGCGCACCGCCGGCGTCGCGCGCCGCTGATCACACGCACCGGGCCCGCTGGCAGCACAGGTAAGGCTCAGCTAAGTTAGAGGCACACCCTCCGTCGAACCAGGGACGTGCCGTGCGCCCATCCGCACCCCTCCTCCGCGTGCGCGAGCTGACCCTCACCCACGCGGATGCCGCGCACCCGTCGCCCCGTGACGTGACCTTCGACATCGATCCCGGCGAGGTCGTGCTGCTGCTCGGCCCGTCCGGTTCCGGGAAGTCGACGCTCACGCTCGCCCTCAACGGCCTCATCCCGCACGCGCTCCCCGCGACGATGACCGGCACCGTCGAGGCCGGCGGTATCGACACCACCACGGCGCACACCGCGACGCTCAGCACGCACGTCGCCATGGTCTTCCAGGATCCGGACGCGCAGATCGTCACGGGGACGGTGTACGACGAGGTGGCGTTCGGCCCGGAGAACCTCCTGCTCCCGGTCGAGGCCGTGCGGGCCCGCGTGGAGGACGCGTTGCGGCGCGTCGGCCTGTGGGAGCGCCGCGACGACAACCCCGACCACCTGTCCGGCGGGGGGCGGCAGCGTCTCGCCATCGCCTGCGCCCTCGCGATGGGCTCTCCTCTCATCGTGCTGGACGAGCCGACCGCGAACCTCGACCCCCAGGGGATCGACGACGTGTACGCGGCGCTGACCGAGGTCGTGGCCGCCGGAGACCGGGCCATCCTCCTCGTCGAGCACAACCTCGATGCGGCGATGCGCTTCGTCACGCGCACCGTCGTGCTCGACCGCGAGGGCCGGGTGGTCTTCGACGGTCCGGCTGCCGAGACCATCCGCGCGCACGCCGACGAGCTCCTGGCGATGGGGGTCTGGCTGCCCGCCGCGACGCTCGCCGCCCTCCGCCTCCGCGACCGGGGCGTCGTCCTCGATCCGCTGCCGCTGACGCCGGAGGCGCTGGCCGCCGCGCTTCCTCCCGGCCCCGGCGCCGCGTCCTCGATGCCGGTCGGCGATCCTCGCCCCGCCGGCCCGGAGCCGATCATCCGGGCCCGCGGCCTCACCGTCGCACGGCGCCGCACCGAGATCCTGCACGGGGTCGACCTCGACATCGCCGCCGGGAGCCTCACCGCGATCGTCGGGGCGAACGGGGCGGGCAAGACGACGCTGATCCAGGCTCTCGCCGGGGTCGTGCCGCCGCCGAGGGGTCGGGTCGCCGTCGACGGCATCGACCCAGGGACGGCCTCCCCCCGGGAGCTCGCGGCGCGCATCGGCTTCGTGTTCCAGAACCCGGAGCACCAGTTCATCGCCGCCACCGTGTTCGACGAGCTCGCCCACGGTCTCCGCCTGCGCCACGTGCCGGACGACGAGGTCCGCACGCGCGTGGCGGAGATGCTGGAGCGGTTCGGGCTGTCACACAAAGCCGGGGTGCACCCGTTCCTCCTCTCCGGCGGTGAGAAGCGACGGCTCTCGGTGGGCACCGCCCTCATCAGTCGCCCCCGTGTCCTCGCCCTCGACGAGCCCACCTTCGGGCAGGACCGCGCCAGGGCGGCCGAGCTCCTGGCGCTGCTGGAGAGCCTCCGGGCGGACGGCACGACCGTGGTCATCGTCACCCACGACCTGCAGCTCGTCGCCGAGCACGCCACCGACACGGTCGTCCTCGCCGACGGGCGGGTCCGGGCCGCCGGTCCGACAGCGGAGCTGTTCGCCGATCCCGCGATCCTCCCCTCCGCGGGCTTGCGCGTCCCCGCGTTGCAGCGTGTGCTCACCGAAGCCGGGTGGGAGGTGTCGCCATGACGATGACCACGCTCGATCCGTATGCGCCGCTCACGGCCACGTCGCGGCGGCAGTTCCTCTACGGCCTCAACCCGCTGGCGAAGGTCGCCGGCTTCGCCCCCGCCATGCTGCTCCTCGTCTTCGTGCGGGATCTGGCCACCCCCGCCGCCTTCCTCGTGCTCGCCTACGCCCTCATCCTCGTCGGGGCGCGGGTGACGGGGCGCCTCCTCGCGCTGCTCCTGCTCGGCCTGCCCGTGGGCATGGTCGCGATCGGCGTCGGCTTCTCGCTGTGGGTCGACGCGGCCCTGGTCGCCGACACCACCCCCGTCGTGACGATCGGCGACTGGACCCTCTACGGCGGCGCCCTCCTCATCGGGTCCGCCACGGCGCTCCGGCTCGGATCGATCGTCGCGCTCGCGCTCGTCGGCGGCCTCACCACCAGCGGTTCCGACCTCGTGCGTGCGAGCGTGCAGCAGCTGCGCGTGCCGTACCGCATCGGCTACACGGCCCTGGCCGCCTTCCGCTTCGTGCCCCGCTTCGGCCATGAGCTCGCCGTCATCCGCGCCGCGCACCGGGTGCGCGGCTCGCACGGCGGCCGCGGTCCGTTCGCCCGGATCGCGCGGGGCTGGGGCTACATCGTCCCGTTGCTCGCGGGCGCCATCCGGCACGCGGAGCGCGTCGCCCTCGCGATGGACTCCCGGGCGTTCGGCGCGCATCCGACCCGGACCGAGCGGCACCTCGTGCCGTTCCGGACGAGGGACACCGTCTTCACCGTGGCCATGCTCGCGGCGTCGGCCGCGATCTTCGTCGTGTTCTTCCCCTGGCAGCTCCCCTGAAAGGTGCCCGCATGGCATTCAGCAAGATGGTCAAGCCGGAGACGGCCGAGCTCCTCCACCTCACGGTTCTCCGCACCGAACGACTCGCGCCGCACTGGGTGCGCGTGACCCTGGGCGGCGGCGAGATCGACCGCTTCCGCCCGATGGGCTACGACCAGTGGTTCCGGCTGTTCCTGCCGATCGGCGGCGAGGCGGGGCTCGAGCGGGTGCCGGCCAAGGCGAACCGGATGTTCGGGTATCTGAAGTTCCTCCGCATCCCCGACGGCGAACGCCCCGTGATGCGCAACTACACCGTGCGCGCCTACCGCCCGGCCACGGCCGAGACCGGCGCCGAGCTCGACGTCGACTTCGTCCTGCACGGCTCGGCGGCCGACGGCACCGCCGGTCCGGCCTCCCGATGGGCGGAGACGTGCACCCCCGGCGAGCACGTCCTCATCATCGACGAGGGCCTGACGTTCAACCCCGAGCGCGGCACCGACCGGGTGGTGCTCATCGGAGACGAGACCGCCCTCCCCGCGATCGCCGCGATCAGCGCCTCCCTGCCGGCCGACGCCGCGGGCACGGCGATCATCGAGGTCCCGTCCGCGGAGGATGCCCTGGAGTTCGCGCACCCGTCGGGGCTCGAGGTGGTGTGGATCGTGCGGCCGCACGAGGTCCCGCCCGGGGTTCTCGCCCTGGAAGCCCTCGGCAGGACGGCACTCCCCGACGCTCCGTTCCACGCGTATGCGGCCGGCGAGCAGGCCCTGGCCTCCGGCGTCCGCAAGCAGCTCGTCGGCGAGCGCGGTGTCGACAGGAACGCCGTCAGCTTCTGCGGCTACTGGAAGATCGGCGCCGCCTCCCCCGCCTCGAAGGCCGCCCGCGAGGCCGCCGCCGAGCCTCTCCCCTGAGCGGGCACAGCTTCGGAGACCTCACTTCACACTGCCCTGCGTGAGCCCGCCGACGAGCCACTTCTGCAGGAACAGCGCCAGCAGGTAGATGGGGATCAGCCCGGAAAGGCTCGCGGCGGCCATCTGCCCGAACATCACCTCCCGACCGCCCTGCATGAGCGCGATGCCCACGGGGAGCGTCTGGGAGTCCACGCTCTGGGTGAGCAGCAGCGGGATGAGGAAGTCGTTGTACGCGAGGATGAAGACGATGATCGACACCGCCACGATGCCGGGGGCCGTGAGCGGCAGGATCACCGCCCAGAGGGTGCGCAGCGGACCGCAGCCGTCGATCTGCGCGGCCTCGTCGACCTCGAACGGGATCGAGCGGAAGAACCCGTCGAGCAGCCACACCGCCACGGGCGTGAGCAGCAGGCCCTCGACGATGCCCAGCCCGATCACCGAGTCCATGAGCCCCGCGGTGCGCACCAGGACGAAGAGCGGGATGATCGCCACGATCGGCGGGGCGACGTACGCGGAGACGATCAGCCCCAGGGTCTGCTTCCCGCCGGCCCGCAACCGGGCCATCGCGTAGTTCGCCGGGATCGCCACCAGCAGCGAGACGATCACGGCTCCGACCGCCGCACCGATGGAGTTGCGGAGGTAGGTGAGGATCGGCCAGTTCTCGAACGCGGCCACCCAGTTCTCGAACGCGAGACGAGACGGGAGGATGCGCGTGGACAGGATGTCGTCCGGACTCTTGAACGACATGCTCACCATGTACAGCACGGGCAGCAGCGCGAGGGCGATCGCGACGACGATCACGACGGCCTTCACCGCCGTGACCGCGACGGACGGCCGGCCGGGTCGGGAGATGCTCGCGGTCCGACGGCGCCGCTGGCGACGGCGGGCGTCGGGGACCACCAGCGTGACGGTCGCGCTCTCGTCGACCCGATCCGTGGAGCGGAGTGTGAGCGACATGGTCAGCCCTCTCTGTGCAGCCGCTGCCGCACGGCGTTGAGCGGCAGTATGACGATGGTGACCAGCACCAGGAAGGCGATGGTCTGCGCGGCGGCGGCGCCGACGTCGAACGTCTGCAGCCCGGTCCGATAGATCTGGAAGCTGCTGACGGTGGTGTCGAAGCCCGGTCCGCCGCTGGTCATGATGAACACGAGGTCGAAGACCTTGAACGAGACGACGAGCTTGAGCAGCAGCACGGTGATGAGGCTCGGGAGCACGAGCGGGAACGTGATGCGCCAGAACGTCTGCCACACCCCGGCACCGTCGACCTGGGAGGCCTCGTACACCTCGGTCGGGAGGGTCTGCAGCGCGGCGAACACGAGCAGCACGCAGAACGGCGTCCACTGCCAGGCGTCCACCAGGATCACGGAGATCATCGCCGCCGGGCTGGAGCCGAGGAACAGGAACGGCTCGGAGCCGGGCGCGAACGACTGCCCGATGTTGTTGAGCAGTCCCCCGGTGGGGGCCAGCATGAGCTTCCAGATGACGCCGGCCATCACCGGCGGTGTCATCAGCGGCAGCAGGAGCAGCACCCGGATGACGCGGCCGCCCTTGACCGCGGCGTCCAGTGACAGGGCGACGACCAGCCCTGCCACGAGCGCGATCAGGGCGGAGGGGGTGGCGAAGAGCAGCGACCTGCCGAGGGACGGGAGGGTGACCCCGTCCCCCAGCAGTGCCGCGAAGTTGTCGAACCCGACCCATTCGGTGAACGGCCGGCCCAGCGACGACTCCGAGAAGGAGGCGGCGATGATGTAGCCGAGCGGGTAGATCGCGATGATCGCGATCGCGATGACGGCGGGCGCGAGCAGGGCGCGTCCCGTCCACGACGCGCGTCGGGCGCGGCGCCGGGAGGTGACGGGGTGCGACATGAGCGGTCCTTTCGGGTTCGACGAGGGGATCAGTCGGCCAGGGACTGCCAGGTGTCCCAGGTGTTCTGCATCGCCTGTTCGGCGGTGAGGCCGCCCTGCAGCATCAGCGCCAGGTTGTCGCTGAGCGACTGGATCATCTCCGGCGCCTGCGGCGAGGTCGGCCAGGACTGCGCGTTGGGCAGCACCTCGGCGGCGACCGCCGAGACCTCGGGGGCGAACTCGACGTATTCCGGACTCTCCAGCGTGGAGGTGCGGGTGGGGTCGACACCGGAGCCGGTCGTCGTGATGAGCTTCTCGTTCGTCTCCTTCGACGAGGCGAACGCGACGAACTGCTTCGCGAGGTCCTCGTCGCTCGCGTTCGGGCTGATACCCATCGCCCACCCCGCATTGAGCGCTCCGGAGACCTTGCCCTCGGGGCCCACCGGCAGCGGGGCGACTCCCCAGCCGTCGACGATCTTCGACTGCTCCGGGTCCTGTGCGAACACGCCCAGGTCGGTCCAGAACTCGATCATCCCGACCGACCCGGACAGGAACTGCGGCAGCGCCTGCTCGAATCCGATCTCCAGCGGGCTGGGGAGTGCCGACGGCGACGCGTCGAGCATCGACTGCGCGGCGGCCACCGCGTACTCGGTGTCGAGCTGCGGCATCTGCGGGTCGATCGGGTCGGGCGACATCGTCGCGAGCCGGTTGAAGAACGTCGACCCGATGTTGAACGCGCTCTTCGAGCCGAGCAGCGCGTTGCCGTAGACGCCGTTCGCCTTCTCGGCGTCGGTGATCTTCTTCGAGACCTCGACGTACTCGTCCCACGTGGTCGGGACCTCGACGCCGTTCCGCTCGAAGATCGCCTTGTTGTAGAAGAGCACGTGCGTGTCGCCGTCGATGGGCAGACCGTAGGTGGCGTCCTCGTACTGCGAGTACGGTCCGAAGATCGCCTCGATGAAGTCGCCGGAGTCGATGTCCTCGTCGGACTCGACCCAGTCGGTGATGTCGGCGAGCGCGCCGGCGTCGGCGAGGGCGCCGACCGACGTGTACCAGTACTGGATGACGTCGTAGTTGTTGGTGCCGGACTGCGCGTCGAGGATCGCCTTGGTCTGGATCTGGTCGTAGGGGACGACCTCGACCTCCACCTCGACGCCGGTCTCGGCCTCGAAGTCCTTCTCGAGGATGGCCCCCGCGCCCTCCTGGGGCGCGGCGATGAGGACCTTCAGGGTCTTGTCGCCTCCGTCGCCGGAGGCGCCTCCCGCGTCCCCGCCGCAGCCGGCGAGCACGAGGCCCACCGTGGATGCCACGGCGATGACGGGGAGGGCACGGCGCACGAGGCGCGCGGTCGGAGAGGGGCGTCGTTGCCTGCTCATGGTGGTGTCCTTTCGATGGTTCTTCTCGGGTGAGGGGGGAACGTCAGTCGCCGGATCGGGGGTCCGGCGTCCAGGGGTGGTCGACCTTGTCGCCGTCCACCCAGGGGGTCTTGACGAAGACCGCACGGAAGGTCTCGTCGAAGGGGTTGCGGACGAAGTGCTCCTCGTGCGGCTCGGCCCGCAGCACGTCGCCGGCGGAGACGACACGGCGCGTGTCGCGGTCCAGCCAGATCTCCGCGCGGCCCTCGATCACGACGAAGGACTCCGTGTGGTGCTCGTGGAGGTGGTTCGCGAACTCGTCCCCCGGGCGGAGCACGACGACGCCGAAGGCCGCGTCCTCCCCCTGGGCGAGGTATCCCGGACCCCAGTCGCCGAACCGCAGCTCGGCGTCGGCGGTCCGCAGCACGTCGGCGCTCATGCGGGCACCGGGGCCTCGGTCGCCGCGCGGAACAGCTCGTAGGCGTCGGCGGGGTCGAGGTCGTCGTGCACGACGGCGCGGACCGCGTCCATCATCGCGGCGGGGGCGGCGCTCTGGAAGATGTTGCGGCCCATGTCGACGCCGGCCGCCCCGGCCCGCACGGCACGGGAGGCCATGGTGAGCGCATCGAGCTCCGGGAGCTTCTTGCCGCCCGCCATGATGACCGGGACGGGGCATCCGGCCACCACGTCCTCGAAGCCCTTCTCGCAGTAGTAGGTCTTGACCAGCTGCGCGCCGAGCTCGGCGATGATGCGGGTCGCGAGTCCGAGGTAGCGGGCGTCGCGGACCAGCTCCTTGCCCACCGCGGTCACGCCGAGCACGGGGATCCCGGCCGCGTACCCCTGGTCGACGAGGGTGGTGAGGTTGCGGATGCTGCGGCTCTCGTGCTCGCCGCCGACGAAGACCTGCACGGCCACGGCATCGGCGTTGAGACGGACGGCGTCCTCCATCGCCATCGCCGTGTACTCGTCCGAGAGGTCCTTGAGGATCGAGGGGCCTCCGGAGGCGCGGAGCACGAGCCCGGCGCGCGTCGCCGGCGGAAGGGAGGTGCGCAGCGCGCCCCTCGTGCCCATCAGCGCGTCCGCCTGCGCGGCGAGCGGCGCGATGTTCAGGTCGATGCGCTCGAGTCCCGATGTCGGCCCCTGGAAGTAGCCGTGGTCGAAGGCGAGCATGACCGTGCGCCCGGTCTCGGGATCGAGGATGCGCGACAGGCGGTTCTGCATGCCCCAGTCGAGGTTGGCGGCGCCGCGGATGTTCTGCGTGAACCGGACGCCGGGCGTCCCGACGTGGAACTGCTTGGCGTCGGCGTTGCCGTCGAGGTCTGCCATGGAGGTCTCCTTCGTGTTGTCGTCAGCCGATGTGGCCGACGGGCGAGAGGCGGGGGGTGGAGGGGTCGAGGGGGCCGCGGGCCGCCCCCGGCGGGGTGAAGAGCGGCGGGAGGTCGGGGCCGGAGATCGACAGGACGTCGCGGTAGACGCGGTGCCACCGCTCGGTGACCGCGCGGTACCGCTCGTGCTCGGCGGGGTCGACCCGTTCGACCCGCTCGGCGTCGCCCATGGGCGGGAGCGTGGCGCCGACACCGGCGGCGGCCAGGCGGGCGGCACCGTACGACGTGGCCTCGGGGGCGGGGGTGACGCGCGTGTCCAGGCCGGTGACGCCGGCGATGATCCGCGGCCACAACGCGCCCGCACTCGACCCACCGGTGAACGTGACGGTGCCGTCCGCGACCGCGCGGCCCGCGGTGAGGGCGGAGAGGATCTCCAGGTGCGCGCCGGCGACGATGGCCGCGGACTCCTCGATCGCCCGGATGAATGCCCCGCGGGACGACCCGGCGGCATCGTTGATGTCGAACCCGACGAACGCGGGCGCGGCGTGGTGCCACGCGTCGGCCTGCATGACGTTCGCCATCGTGGCGACCACGCCGTTCGCACCGACGGGGACGTCGGCGGCCCACTCCTCCATGATGCGGAAGGCGGAGCGGCCGTCCGCGCGTCCGAGCGCCGCCGCGTCGGGGCACATCGCGTCCCGGAACCAGCGCATGGCGAGTCCCGACAGGAAGCCGATGCCCTCGATCATCCAGGTGCCGGGGTCGACGTGGCAGAGGGTGCGCACACGACGATCCGGGTCGACGAGGGGCTCCGCGACGACGGCCGTCGTCTGCCAGAACGTCCCGGCGACGATCGTCGGGATCCCTTCGCGTGCCGCGATGCCGTGGAGGGCGAGCTGCGTGTCCGCCCCGCCGGCGACGACAGGGGTGCCGACGGGCAGCCCCGTCGCGGCGGCGGCCGCGGGCGTCACGGTGCCGACGACCTCGCCGGCCGCGACGACCGGGGGCAGGATGCGCCGGTCGATGCCGACGAGATCCGCCAGTTCGGCGGACCATCCCCGCGCGCGGAGGTCGAAGAGGGCGGAGCTCGACCCGCAGGTCGGCTCGGTGACGAAGACGCCGGTGAGCCGGGTGGTGACCCAGTCGCTCAGCATGCCGAGGTGGCGCGCCCTGGCGAGGACGTCCGGTCGGTGACGGGCGATCCAGCGCAGCCGAGCCGGTGCCGTGATCGACACCCAGTCCCCGGCGGTGCGGTAGATCTCGTCCGCGACGCCCTCCGCCACGAGCTCGTCCGCCTCGGCGCGGGCCCGACCATCCGTGTTCGGGCAGGCCCAGATCTCCGTGCCGGCCTCGTCGAACAGCACGAAGCCCTCGCGCATGCTGGAGGCGGCCACGGCGGCGACGCGGCGGCCGTCCAGCCGCGCGACGACCTCGGCGACCGCGCCGGCGATGGCCTCCCAGCCGTTCGCGGTGTCGAAGGCCGTGCCACCCGGGTGGCCGGGGATCGCGCGGTGGGTCCACTCCCGGGCGGCGTGCGTCACGAGCCGGCCCTCGATGTCGAAGGCCAGGGCGCGTGCAGAGCCGGTCCCCGCGTCGATCGCCAGGAAGACGTCGGTCAGCGCTCCCATCGCAGGTCGCCTCCCGCCAGGAACCGCTCGACTTCCGCGGCGAGCATGTCCGCACCGCGGGCGAGCGTCTCGTGCGTCGCTCCGGCCAGGTGCGGGGTGAGGACGAGGTTCGGCTCTGCGACGAGCTCGCGCCACGGCCCGTCGGGCTCGTTGACGTCGAGGGCGACGCCCGCGAGGTGTCCGGAGCGCAGCCCGTCCAGCAGCGCATGCTCGTCGACGAGCGACTCGCGGGCGGTGTTGATGAGGAATGCGCCGCGCGGCATCCGCTCGATCTGCGCCCGTCCGATCAGGTGCCGGTTCTCGGCGGTCGCCCTGGCGTGCACGCTGACCACGTCGCTGGCGGAGAGCAGCGTGTCGAGATCGCCCACGATCGTCGCGTCGGTCACCGTCGCGGGATCGACGAAGGGGTCGTACGCCGTGATGACGGCGCCGAGGGCGCGGGCGCGGGCGGCGACCAGCCGGGCGACGTTGCCGTAGCCGATGAGCCCGAGGCGCAGCCCCTTGACCTCGCGTCCGAACCACCGGGCGCCCTCGAACGTCGACTCGGCGAGCGGACGTCCGTCCGCCACCCGCTCGTCCACGTCCCGCAGCGAGGCGGGCACGTTGCGCACCAGGGAGATGAGGAAGCCGATGGTGAGGTCCGCCACGGCGTCGGCGTTCTTGCCCGGCGTGGTCGTCACGCGGACGCCCGCTCCGCGCGCCGCGTCGAGGTCGACGTTCACGGGGCCACCCCGCGCGCAGCCGAGGAGGCGGAGGTCCGGCAGGGCCGCGATGACCTCGGCGGTGACGGGGGCGGCATGGAAGGCGACGACGTCGTACCCCGCGGCGAGCCGGGCGACCTCGGCCGGATCGCCCTCGAACTCGCGGATCGCGGCGGTGTCCCAGGTGGGCTCCGCGATCGTCATCGTGACCGCGTCGGTCCCGATCCCCCGCTCCCGGAAGGCGCGGGTGAAGACCTCGGCGGTCATGTAGCTGTCGCCGATGACGAGGATGCGGTGGTCGGTCATGCAGGGCTCCCGGAGGATCGAGGGACGGGGAAGGGGTCAGCGGAGCGCGGCCGGGTACCGGCCGGAAGCGGTCTCGTTCGAGATGCCGGCCGCGTCGAAGCCGGTGTCGACGCTCACGCGCAGACGGTCGGTCCGCACGGAGGCGCGGGAGATGTCGATGGGCTGCCCGCTCTGGTCGTAGGCGACGGCCTCGACCACGACGATCGGATGCCCCGGCTCGACCTCGAGCAGTCCCGCGAGCATCCGGTCGGCCGAGACGGCCTCGATCGTGCGGTGCATGCGCGCGATCCGCACGCCGCTGACGCGGGAGATCGCCGCGTAGAGGCTGGCCCGGGGGTCGCGGAGGTCGGGAAGGACGCCGACGAACCGCGTCGGCAGGTAGTTGATCACGTGGACGGCCGTGCGGGCGCCGACGGCGCGCACGCGCTCCAGCACGAAGCCCATGCCGTCGGGCGAGTCGCGGCCGACCACCGCGGCGGCCCAGGACGGCAACGGTTCGATCCCTCCGCGTAGGATCTCGGAGCTCAGGGCGCTGCGTCCGTCCTCGCTGTACTCGCCGAGCAGGCTCGGCGCGGAGGGCAGCGTCCAGGCGGACGGCCCCTGCGCACGCTCGACGAACGCGCCCTTGCCCTGCTGCCGGGAGATGATCCCGGCGCTCTCGAGACGGGACAGCGCATCGCGGACGGAGGTCCGGGAGGCGGCGAAGTGCGCGCGCAGCTCGCTCTCGCTCGGCAGGCGGTCCCCGGGCGCCCAGGCACCCTGGGCGATCTGCCCCTCGACGGCGCGCATGATCTGGAACCAGATCGGAGCCGTCGACGTACGGTCGAGCTGCGGCAGGGTGAGCGTGGACATTCCGGCCTCTTCGGTGAGCGGGTGCGAGGACGTCTGCGTCCTCGAGCCGGACGTTGCCTGTCCGGACATGTATCGATCATGGACCAGCACATGTATCCCCTGAAGAGACAAGTCAGAAGAAAGTCGACCCTCTGTCCGAGCGCCGGATTATTCGCTCACCATCAGGCTTTTCTGCACGGAGCTGCGATCCTGGGACCGGCGCACCGTGCGGCCGGCCGCCCCCGCCGACGCCACTCGTCGATACAAGTGGGTCGCACTCCTCCGCCCCCAGACGGAAAACGCACCCTCGGAAAGTCCCGAGGGTGCGTTTCTCCTGCGGCCCGCCGCGCGGGCCCCGGCGTCAGCGCTTGCCGGCGATCTGACGCCCGACGATCTCGCGCATGATCTCGTTCGTGCCGCCGTAGATGCGGTGCACGCGGGCGTCGAGGAAGGCCCGGGCGATGGGGTACTCCGTGATGTAGCCGTAGCCGCCGTGGAGCTGGACCCCGGCGTCGAGCACCTCCCACTCGCGCTCGGTGGCCCAGAACTTGACCTTCGCGGCCTCCTCGGCCGAGAGCCTGCCGTCCTTGTACGCCAGGAGCGCGCGGTCGATGAAGGCCCACAGCGCGTCGACCGTGGCGGACATGTCGGCGATGGTGAAGCGGCTGTTCTGGAAGTCGATGATGCGCTCCCCGAAGGCCTCGCGGTCCTTCGTGTACGCGACGGTCCAGTCGAGCGCGGCCTGTGCGGCGGCGGCTCCGGCCACGCCGATCGAGAGGCGCTCGAGCGGGAGGTTCATCATGAGCTGGATGAAGCCCTTGCCCTCGACGCCGCCGATGAGGTTCTCCTCGGGCACGAACACGTCGCTGAACGACAGCTCGGCGGTGTCGTGACCGTGGAAGCCCATCTTCGAGAGCTTCTTGCCGTTGTCGAACCCCTCCATGCCCTTCTCGATGAGGACGAGGCTGAACGCGTCGGGCCGGTTGCCCTCGCCCGTCTTGACGAAGGTCACGACGAGGTCGGCGGTCGCGCCCGACGAGATGAACGTCTTGGCGCCGTTGACGAGATAGCCGCCGTCGACCTTCTTCGCCGTGGTCTTGATGCCGCGGAGGTCGGAGCCGGCCCCGGGCTCGGTCATGGCGAGAGCACCGACGACCTCGCCGGTGGCCATGCGGGGCAGCCACTTCTCCTTCTGCTCCTGCGTGCCCATGTGCACGAGGTACGGCACGGCCAGGTCGTCCTGGATGCCGAAGGCTCCGGCGAGCGACCCCGCTCCGGCCGCGATGACCTCTTCGTTCACGATCGCGCGGAAGCGGTAGTCCTGCAGCATCCCGGCGCCGCCGAACTCCTCGGGCACGGAGAGCCCGATGATGCCCGCCTCACCGGCGGCGCGCATCGTGGCGCGGTCCACCTCGCCGGCGGCATCCCACTTCTCGATAGCCTCGTGCGTGACGTGGCGCTTGACGAAGTCCTTGACGAGGTCGCGGAAGGCCTCGTGATCCTCTTCGTAGATGTCGCGTTCCATGCCGTCCTCCCGAACGTGTCGTGCGTCGTTGCTCCGGCGAGTCTACGGCGGGAACACGGGGCGGGACAGGCGATTGTGAGAATGCATCCCATCACGGGTGGGACTGGGTATCGCATTTGTGGGATGCCTCAGAGCACGCCGAGCGGCACCGCGGACGCGCGCGATCAGTGCTCGTAGTCGGGAGCGGCGGGCAGGCCGAAGAACTCCTCGAGAGTGTGGAAACCCCCCTCGTGGTACGCCGCCGCGAGCTCCGTGCCGACGTAGCGCAGGTGCCAGGGCTCCGGCGCGTACCCGGTGACGGGGGTGCCGACCTGCTCGTAGCGCACGATGAACCCGTACTCCCAGGCGTGCGCGGCCACCCACTCGCTCTGCCGCGTCGCCCCGAAGCCGTCGAGACCGCCGCACCCGGCATCGCAGGCGACGACGTCGAGGGCGAGACCGGTCTGATGCTCGCTGTGGCCTGGGCGCGCCGAGCCGGCATCCGCGTCGGCCTGCCCCTGGTCCCGCACGTGGGCGCCGTAGGTCGCGACCTGGAGCCCGTAGGAACGGTAGCCGTTGTTCGCGCCGAGGCGCCCGACACCCGCGGCCGCCGCGGCCTCCGCCATGCGCCCGACTGCGTCGGCGACCTCCGCGCGCACGCGGCCCGACGGCGTCGTCATCTGCAGCGGCACCTGGCCCAGTTCCGCGGGCTCGTAGACGGCCGGGTCGAGCGGACGCCCCTTGTTGACCACCACCCAGATCCGGGCGGGATCGCTGAGTGACACACAGGGCGCGTTCCCGGCGACCACCGCGTCACGGAACCGCGCGCCGCCGCCGAAAGCCGCGACGGTGGCGGCGTCGTCCCCCGCCGCGATCGCGTCCCGGACGGCGGCGTCCGCGCAGGGGTCCGCCGCGGGCGTGGCGGCGTTCTCGACGGTCGGCACCTGCATCACGGCGACCGGTCGCGGCATGTCCTCCGACGCCGCCGGCGTCGCGGCCGCACCGGTGAGGGAGAGCAGCACGCCGAGGGCGGTCACCGCGAGCCCGACCGGGAGGGCGGGGCCGACGATCGGGGAGCGCGGCGCCGCATGCTGAGCGTACGGCGAGGAGGGCATGCGCCCATTCTTCCATTCGAACATTGCTGCCACACTCGCTTGACTTCGCTTCGGTTGTTTGTTCGAATAGGACGATGCGGTGGCAGGGACAGAAGCTCGCGGACAGCGACGAGGCGGCGCTGCCCGGCCTCGAGAACCGGTCCAGCGTCCTCCGCACCGTGACCACGCCGGAGTTCGCCGGCATGACGTTCCACGAGGTGCTGTCGAAGTCCGCCCTGAATCATGTCCCCGGGGCGTCGCGCATGCCCTTCGCCTGGACGATCAACCCCTACCGCGGCTGCTCGCACGCCTGCACGTACTGCTTCGCGCGGGGCACGCACGAGTACCTCGACCTCGACGGCGGTGCCGACTTCGACACCCAGATCGTCGTCAAGGTCAACGTCGTCGACGTGCTGGAGCGGGAGCTGCGCCGCGGGAGCTGGCAGCACGAGACGGTCGCCCTCGGCACGAACACCGACCCGTACCAGCGGGCCGAGGGGCGCTACGCCCTCATGCCCGGCATCATCGAAGCGCTGGCCGCCTCCGGGACCCCGATGTCGATCCTCACGAAGGGCACGCTGATCCGCCGCGACATCCCGCTGCTGAAGAAGGCCGCCAGGCGCGTGCCGGTCGACGTGCAGATGTCGATCGCGATGTACGACGACGCGCTGCAGAAGGCGATCGAGCCGGGCGCCCCGACCACGCAGGCCCGCCTCGACACGGTGCGCGCGCTCGCCGACGCCGGGTTCCCGGTGACGGTGTTCCTCATGCCGATCATGCCGCACCTCACCGACTCCCTCGCCGCGATCGACGACGCGCTCCGCCGCATCAAGGCCGCCGGAGCGCGGAGCGTGATCTACGGGGCCCTGCACCTGCGCCCCGGCGTCAAGCCGTGGTTCTTCCAGTGGCTCGGCGAGAACCGTCCCGACCTCGTGTCGTCGTATCGGGGCCTCTATCCCGGAGCGTCGGTCGAGGCGCCGAAGCCGTATCGGCAGTGGCTCGCCAAGCGCGCTCGTCCCCTCATCCGGATGCACGGGCTCGACGGCCGGCACGAAGACGACTATCCGCGGCGCGGGTTCCGCCCCGGGCAGGGGCATGTGCAGACGGAGACACCGGCGGCCGGACCGGTGATGTTCACGCCGAGCGGTCGCGCGGCAGCCGCCACCCCGCCGCAGCCGATGCTGTTCTGACCCGGTCGGCCGGAGGGCGCAGCTCCGCGTAGGCTCGAGGATCATGGCGATCGGTTCGACAGTCCACACGTTCGAGATGCAGCTCGCCGACACCGATCGCGGGGTCTACGAAGACGTCTCGCTCCGCGTCGCCCGGCATCCCTCCGAGACCGACGCGTACATGCTCACGCGGGTGCTCGCCTACGGGCTCGAGTTCGCGGAGGGCATCTCGTTCGGCGGCAGCGTCTCCGACACCGAGGAGCCCGCGGTGCTCGTGCGCGACCTCACGGGCCGGGTCACCGTCTGGATCGAGGTGGGCGCTCCCGATGCCGCGCGGCTGCATCACGCCTCCCGCCTCGCGGACCGGACCGTGGTCTACACGCACCGCGATCCGGCCAAGGTCATGGCGCCGTGGGCCGACAAGCGCATCCACCGTTCCGAGGACATCCGGGTCTACAGCTTCGATCCCGGGTTCGTAGACACGGCCACGCCCCACCTCGCCCGCCGCAACACCCTGACCCTCACGGTCACCGAGCGCGTCCTCTACCTCGACCTCAACGGCACCGCCCTCACGACGTCCCTCCACGAGCACACTCTCCCCTGACCCCGGTGCAGAGTGCGAAAAGGCCCCGGAGACCGAAATCTCCGGGGCCTTTCTGATCCCGAACGGGTCAGGAAGTGAGCTCGGCGGCGGACGGCACGCGCCCGGCGATCTCCTCGATCACGTCGTCGTCCAGGCGGGCCTGCTCGAACGGGGCCTCGATCTCGGCGCGACCGAGCAGCTCGGTCATCCGGCGCTGACGCTGCCGCGTGATGAGCGTGACGACCCGGCCCGAGCGCCCCGCGCGACCCGTGCGACCGGAGCGGTGCAGATATGTCTTGTACTCGTCCGGCGCGTCGGCCTGGACCACGAGGTCGATGTCGTCGACGTGGATGCCGCGCGCGGCGACGTCGGTGGCCACGAGGACGTTCACCCGACCCGAGGTCAGCTTCTCCAGGTTGCGCGTGCGCTTGGCCTGGTTGAGGTCGCCGTGCAGCGAGACGGCCGGGATCCCCGCGTCGTCGAACTGGTCGGCCAGCATCTCGGCGTAGGCGCGCGTACGAGCGAAGACGAGCGTCTTGCCCTCGCGGTCGACGAGCGACGTGAGGATGTCCGCCTTGTCGCGGTGCTCGATCACGAGGACCCGGTGCTCGATGGTGCTGGAGCCCTGGTCTTCGCCCGCGACCTCGAACACGGCGGGGTCGACGAGGAACTCGTCCACCAGCGCCGCGACCTCGCGGTCGAGGGTCGCGGAGAACAGGAGCTTCTGGCTGCCCTCGGCCGTGCGGCGGAGGATGCGCTGCACGGGCTCGACGAATCCGAGCTCGCACATGTGGTCGGCCTCATCGAGCACCGCGATGCGGCAGTCGGACAGGTCGAGCTTGCCCTGGTTCATCAGATCCTCGACACGACCGGGGGTGCCGATGACGATGTCGACGCCCTTCTTCAGCGCGCCCACCTGGCGACCCTGGGGCACACCGCCGTAGATCTGCGTCGTGAAGAGGCCGACACTGCGGGCGATCGGCTGGATGGTCCGGTCGATCTGCAGCGCGAGCTCGCGCGTCGGAGCGAGGATGATCGCGCGCGGCGCACGGCCGAACTCGCGACGCTTGCCCGCCTGCGACTGCAGCACCCGCTCGACGAGCGGTGCCCCGAAGGCGATGGTCTTGCCGGAACCCGTGCGTCCGCGGGCGAGCACGTCGCGCCCCTCGAGGACGGCCGGGATGCTCGCCGCCTGGATCGGGAACGGCGTCGCGGCGCCCATGTTGTTCAGGGTCTCGGTGATGTTGGAGCCCAGGCCGAGGTCGGCGAAGGTGATGCCCTCGACCTCGACGGCCTGCACGGCCTGTGCCTCGAGGCGCTCGTGGACGACGTCGTCGGCCTGCTCGAACGCCGCCTTCGGCTTCGCGTTCCAGTCGCTGCGGGTCGGACGCTCGTCGCGACGGGGACGCTCGTCCCGACGCGGACGCTCGGTGCGGTAGGCCCCTCCGGTCGACGGACGCTCGCGTCCGCCCTCGAAGGAACGCTGCGTGCGGTCGCGGTCGAAGGCACGGCGCGCACGGGCGGCGTCGTACGAACGCTCGGTTCCCTGGTCGTTGCCGCGGGTGCGGTCGCCGCCGCGGTCGTCGCGCCGCGGACGGTCGTCGCGGTCGAAGCGGGGACGCTCGTTCCGGCGGTCGTCGAAGCGCGGGCGTCCGCCGTCGCGGTGGTCGCCGTCGCGGAACCCCTGTCGCTGCGAGCCGCCGCGGTCGTCGCGCCGCGGACGGTCGTCGAAGCGGCCGGCCCCTGCGCGGTCGTTGTACCGCGGGCGCTCGGCGCGGTCGTCGAACCGGCCGCCCCCGGCGCGGTCGTCGCGGCGGTGCGGAGCCTCGCGACGCCCGGACTCCGCACGGTTGCGGATGCTGCGGGCCTCGTCGCGACCGGCGCGCTCCTGGGCGTTCCAGCGGCGCTTCGGAGCACCGGACTCGGTCTCCTCCGGGCGGTAGCCACGGTGTCCGGGGCTGCGGCTCCCGGGGCGACGGTCGTGACCGCCGGTCGCGCGACCCTCGCGGTCGTCGCGCGCGGGACGCTCGTCGCGGGCCGTGTCCCGACCGCCGGCCGGACGGTGGCGGTCGTGGAAGGAGGTCTTCTTGGCGCCGTAGCGCGGCTCGAAGTTCGCGGCGGCGCGACCGCCGCGGGGCTTGTGGTTCTTGGGCATTCGGGTGTCCTTCTTGCGTTCTCGCACGAGAACAGCGCTGCGCGCACGCGCGAGCACTCCGATCCAGCGGAGTCCGGACGATCTGCGGCCGGGGCCATTCCTGTGATGGTTGATTCGCGTCGATCGACGCGCACCATCGGCCCCTGGACTCACACTTCACACACTGAAAAACGTCCGCGCCCTGCGCGGGTGTCCGAAGCCGACCCACCCAGTGTACCCGTCGACCCTGGGAGACCCCCGCACTCGGGCGGCCTGCGGCACTACGATGTCGAGGTGAACTCCGTCTCTCCCACTGGCACCCAGGTCCACCTCCGCCTCGGCGACGTGACCGCGCAGATCGCCCAGGTCGGCGCCTCTCTCCGTGCCCTCCGGATCGGCGAGGTCGATCTCATCTCCCCGTATCCGCTCGACATCCCGACGCCGTCGTGCTCGGGCGTGGTGCTGACGCCCTGGCCCAACCGGGTGCGCGACGGCCGCTGGGACGACGAGGGCACCGCGCGCCAGCTCGCGATCACCGAGCCGAAGACGGACAACGCCAGTCACGGCCTGCTGCGCTTCACGGCGTATGCGATCGAGCAGACGGAAGGAGCCGCGACGCTGCGGGCGACCGTCTTCCCGCAGACCGGCTATCCGTACCTGATCGAGACGGCCGTCTCCTACGTCCTCACCGCTGACGGCATCGCGGTCACGCACACGCTCACCAACTGGTCCGACTCCCCCGCACCCGTCGCGGTCGGCACGCATCCTTTCCCGACGATCGGCGACGTCGACCCGCACGACCTCGTCCTCCGCGTGCCCGCCCGCACCGCCTTCGAGACGGACGACCGCATGCTCCCGATCGGCACCCGTCCCGCCGATCCCGGTCTGCGCGACGGCGTCCGCGTCGGCGACGTCTCTCTCGACACCGGATTCACCGACCTCGAGCGCGACGCGGACGGCCGGGTGCGGCACACCCTCACCGCGCCCGACGGACGGACCGTCACGCTCTGGCAGGGCGAAGGCTTCGACTTCGTGCAGGTGTACACGGCGACGAACTATCCCGGCACCCCGCTCGCCGTCGCGATCGAGCCGATGACCGCCCCGGCTGATGCGCTCAACAGCGGCCGCGGCCTGCGTCGCCTGGCCCCCGGCGAGACCTGGACGCTGGAGTGGGGTCTGTCCTTCGCCTGACCGCGATCCGCACCGCCGGAGCACGCACACGGAAAGGCCCCGATCCTCGTCTCGCCGACGGGACCGGGGCCTTTCCCCTGCGTTCGGGACGCGCGACTACTCGCCCTGGTTCTCGCGCAGCTCCCGCCGGCTGACCGGCGTGCCGTCCGCGTGGGCCGCGACGAGGGCGGCGTCGTCGTGCTGCTCGCCCTTCCGCGCCCGGCGGCGTTCCCGCGCCCCCTCGACGAGGTTGTACAGAGTCGGCAGCACGATGAGCGTCAGCACCGTGGAGGAGACGAGTCCGCCGATCACCACGATGGCCAGCGGCTGCGAGATGAAGCCGCCGTGCCCGGTGATCCCCAGCGCCATCGGGGTGAGGGCGAGGATCGTGGCGAGCGCGGTCATGAGGATCGGACGCAGACGCTTCTCCCCTCCCGCCATCACGGCCTCCGCGGTCGACAGCCCCTTCTCCCGGTACTGGTTGACGAGGTCGACGAGCACGATCGCGTTCGTCACCACGATGCCGATGAGCATCAGCACGCCGATCAGCGAGGCCACGCCGAGCGGCACGCCCGTGACGATCTGCAGCAGGATGGCACCGGTCGCCGCGAACGGCACCGAGATCAGCAGCAGCAGGGGCTGGCGCAGCGACTTGAACGTCGCCACCATCACCACGTAGACGATGAGGATCGCGGCGAGCATGGCCAGGCCGAGCTGCGCGAACGAATCGGCCTGCTGCGAGGCGACGCCGCCGACCTCGGCCGAGGCGCCGTCCGGCAGGTCCGCCGCGGCGAGCGCCTCGGTGACCGACTGGGTGGCGACCGCGAGGTTGTCCGATGCGGGCGGCACGGTGACGGTCGCGGTGCGGCGTCCCTGCTCGGTGGTGATCGAGGTGGGACCGTTGCGCTGCTCGACCGTCGCGATGTCCTGCAGCGGCACGATGCCGGCCGCGGTGGGGATCGCGAGCTGCTGGAGGGCGGCGACGGTCGTCGGCGGCTCGGGGTTGACGAGGTACACGGTGAGGGCGGTGTCGTCGATCTCGACCGAGCCGATCTGCTGCGGACGCATCGTGTTCGACACGATCGACCCGACCGCGACCTCGGACAGCCCGACCTGGGCGGCGGCCTCGCGGTCCACGACCACGGCGATGTACGGCAGCGCCTCGGCGAGGTTGTCGGTCACCTGCCCGATGCCCTCGCGGCCGTCGAGCTCGTCCACCACGGCGGAGGTGGCGGTGGCGAGGTCGTCACCGCTCGCGGCCGACACGGTGATCTCGATGTCGCTGGAGCCGAAGCCGGCGGACGCCGCGACGGTGACCTCGCCGGCCTCGTCGCCGAGGCCGTCGATCGCGTCCTGCACCTCGGCGCGAAGCTTCTCCTGGTCGGCGTCGCCGTCGGTGAGGACGGAGTAGGTGATCCCGGCGCCGCCGGAGAACGCGTCGCGCAGCGCGGAGCCGCTCGACCCGATGGAGGCCTGCACGTGCTCGATGCCGTCGATGTCGAGGAGGGCCTCCTCGACGGGGACGGCGGCGTCGGACTTCGCCTGCAGGCTCGCCGTCGGCCCGAGGTCCTGCGTCACGGTCATGGTGTTCTGACCGGAGTCGCTGAGGAAGTTCACCTTCATCAGGGGGGCGGCGGCGAGCGTCCCGGCGAGGACCACCACCGCGAGCGCGACCGTGATGCCCGAGTGCTTCAGCGTCCAGCCGAGGATGGGGCGGTAGCCGCGCTGCAGCCTCGTCGGCGGGGCGGCCGGGTCCTCCGGGTCGATCGCGTTCCCCTGGTCGTCGAGGAGCGGCTTGCCGGGCTTGAGGAACCAGTACGCGAGCACCGGGACGATCGTCAGGGCCACGAAGAGCGACGCGACCATGGCGATGGTGACCGTCATCGCGAACGGACGGAACAGCTCGCCCACCATGTCGCCCACGAACACGATCGGCAGGAACACCGCCACGGTCGTGATGGTCGACGCGGTGATGGCGGCGGCGACCTCGCGCACGGCGAGACGGATCGCGTCGCCCTTGTCCGCGTCGCCCACGTAGTGGCGCTTGATGTTCTCGATCACCACGATGGAGTCGTCGACCACGCGGCCGATCGCGATCGTGAGCGCCCCGAGGGTCAGCACGTTGAGGGAGTAGCCGAACGCCTGCAGCCCGATGAAGGTGATGAGGACCGAGGTCGGGATCGAGATCGCGGTGACCAGGGTCGAGCGCACCGACATGAGGAACACGAGGATCACGAGCACGGCCATCACGAGGCCGAGCAGACCCTCCGTGGCGAGGGTGTCGATGGACTGCACGATGAACGGCGCCTGGTCGAACACGACCGTGAACTCCGCGTCCGGAAGCGCCTCCCCGATCTCGTCGAGGGCCGCGATGACCCCCTGCGAGACCTCGACCGTGTTGGCGGCGGGGAGCTTCGTGATGGAGATCGACAGGGCGTCCTCGCCGTCGACGCGGGAGATCGAGGTCACCGGGTCGGACACCTGCTCCACCGTCGCGACGTCGCCGATGGTGACCGCGGTGCCGACGAGCGGCAGGGCGGCGATCTCGTCGACCGAGGTGATCTTCGCTCCGGTCTGCACCGTGAGGGTCTCGTCGTCCTCGGTGATCTCGCCGCCGGGGAACAGGGTGCCGTTCTGCTGGAGTGCCGTGCTGATCGCCTCGCTGCTCTGTCCGGCGGCGGCGAGCTTCGCGAGGTCGGGGGTGATGGTGATGCGCTGTCCGACGCCGCCGACGATCTCGGCCGCGTTCACCCCGTCGACGTCCTCCAGATCGGGGATCGCGACGCTCTCGAGCTGCGCCTGGGCGTTGTCCGCGTCGTCGAAGCCGGTGACCGCCACCTGGATCACCGGGAAGTCGTCGATCGAGACCGAGAGCACCTGCGGCGTGACGTCCTCCGGGAGCTGCGAGGAGATGCGGTTGATCGCCTGCTGGATCTTCTGCTCCGCGGTCGCGAGGTTCGTGCCGTACGAGAACATCGCCTGCACGATGGACGCATTGGTCGTGCTCGTCGCGGTCGTGGACTCCAGGTCGGGCACGCCCTGGATGGCCGACTCGATCGGCGTCGAGACGTCGTTCTCGACCACCTCGGGCGAGGCGCCGGGGTACGTGGTCATGACCACGAGCGCCGGCAGCTCGAGGGACGGGATGAGCTCCTGCTTGAGGTTGGTCAGCGCGAGCCCGCCGAACACCGCGGCGACGATCGTCACGAGCGCGATGAGGGCGCGGTTCTTCAGGCTGAGGATGGCGAGTTTCGACAAGGCGGGGTCCTCGGTGTCAGGGGGTGGCGGTCGCTGCGGATGGGAGGGAGAGAGGTTCTCCGAGGATCCGCGCCAGTGCGAATTCGAGGAAGGACTGTTCGAGATCGACGTCGCGGATCTGCGTGCTCCACATGACGCCGTCGATGAAGATCATCGCCGCTCGGGCCCGGTCGGCGCCATAGGTCGGCTCCAGGAGGTCGACGAGGCGGTCGGACAGGTGACGCGCGAGCTCGCGCAGACGCGGATCGTGGACGGCTGCCGTGACGACGGCGCGATCCGCCTGCACGGCGTGTCCGTCGTGGATGCTGTCGTACACGAGCGCGGCGATGACGTCGGCCCCGGCCCCGCGCTCGGCGAGGGTCTGCCGCACCCCGTCGAGCCGGCATTCGATCTCGTCCGCGAGGGCCCGGAAGGCGGCGCCGCGCAGGTCGTCGAGGGTGTCGAAGTACTGGGTGGTCGCCCCGAGCGGCACTCCGGCGCGGGCGGCGACCATGCGGTGCGTGATGGCGTCGGCCCCGACCTCGACGATCAGCTCGGCGGTCGCGGTGACGATCTCCCGGCGGCGCGCTTCGGGATCACGTCGCCGACGCGCGCTCTCCGCCATCGCTCACCCCCTGGACATCCGTACATGTACGTTTGTACATTCGCTCCGATGTGAACTCCCTGGGAGCCCCGACGCTGTTCACCCTCTCTCCCGGGTGCGGGCTCGATTCCGCGCCCCGCGCGCCCACTCGCGGCCCCTTTTCGCACCCACACGGGGCCGGAGGAGCGGCATAGAGCTACAGCGCAGAGCCCAGCGCCAGACCCAGTCCCGCGGCGAGAAGACCGAGCACGAGCATGCCGACCGCGTCGAACACCGCGGCGCCGCGCTCGCCGTCCCGCCACAGCGCGACCGCATCGAGCATCGCGGTGCTGAAGGTCGTGTACCCCCCGAGCAGACCGGCCCCGAACACGAAGGCCGCGTCGGGCAGCGCCGTCGTCACGAGCCCCAACGCGAAGGAACCGGTGAGGTTGACGATGAGGATCCCCCACGGGAACCGTCGGCCGACGAGCCGGGCGACGCCGAGGTCGACGAGATAGCGCAGAACGGCGCCGACGCCCCCGGCGAGCGCGGCCGCGAGGAACAGCACCGGACTCACGACGCCCCTCCCCGGCGCGGGCGTCCCAGGCGGAGCCCTGCCGCGGCCGCGAGAAGACCGAGGACGAGGCTGCCCACGGCATACGCGGCGGCGAGGAGCGGAGCCGACCCCCACAGGGCCAGCGTCCCGGTCATGAAGGCGCTGTAGGTCGTGAAGCCGCCGAGGACGCCGGTGCCCAGCAGCAGCCGCAGCTCCGCGGAGGCCGGGAGCCGCGCCGCCACGACACCGATGAGCACGGCTCCGAGCACGTTCGCGAGCAGCACCGCGAGGGGGAACCCGCCCGGGTCGTCGACGACGAGCCCGAGGCCCAGACGCGCTGCGGTGCCGAGCGTGCCGCCGAGCGCGACGAGCAGGACACGACGGAGACTCACGCTGGCCACTGTAGTCGCCGCATGACAGCGCGATCGTCGGATGTCAAGGCGTTGGGGTGGGGGCGGGGAGAGGCGTTGACTGTCGGCATGAAGCCCCTCTGGAAGGTCGACCAGGACGCACCCCACGGCACTGCCTTCGATCCCGGCGCGCAGCACGACGTGCTGATCGTGGGGGCGGGCCTCACCGGCCTCTCCACCGCGGTGCTCCTGACCCGCGCCGGACTCGACGTCGTGGTCGTCGATGCGGGGGACGTGGCGGAGCTGTCGACGGGGGGCAACACCGGCAAGCTCTCCCTGCTCCAGGGGCAGCAGCTCGCCACGATCCGCGCGCACCATCCGGCGGCGCTCGTCCAGGCGTACGTCGATGCCAACCGGGCCGGCATGGAGTGGCTCACCGGTTTCGCCGACACCGCCGGCCTGAGTTACACCGAGCGCACGGACCACACCTACGCCCAGGGCCCGGACGGGCTCGAGGCGGTCAGGGACCAGCATGCCGCCGCGCGGGAGGCGGGACTGCCGACGCGTCTGCTCACCGCGGGAGAGCTGTCGACGCCGTTCCCCGTCGCGGGCGCGGTCGCGCTCGATTCCCAGGTGACGATCGACCCGGTCGCCGTCGCCGACGCGCTCGCGAAGGAGTTCCTCGCCGGCGGTGGCACGCTGCACACCGGCGTCCGCGTGATCGGCGCGCACGCCCTTCCGGAGCCCCGGGTGGAGACCACGGCCGGGCCGATGTTCGCCGAGCACATCGTCCTCGCGACCGGAACCCCGATCCTCGACCGCGGTCTGTACTTCTCCAAGGTCGCCGGGATGCGGTCGTACTGCGTCTCGTTCCGGGTCTCCGGCGGTGTGCCGGAGGGGACGTTCATCTCCGCCGACGGCCCCACCCGGTCGATCCGTCCGGTCTCCGCCGCCGACGGCCCGGCCGGCACGGCGCAGCTCGTCGTCGGCGGCAACGGTCATCCGGTCGGTCGCTCGGACGGCGAGAGCGCGGCGATCGACGACCTCGTCGCCTGGACCCGTCTGCACTTCCCGGACGCGGAGGAGACGCACCGCTGGTCTGCGCAGGACTACCAGTCGCACAACCTGATCCCCTTCGTCGGCGCTCTGCCGCGCGGCCTCGGGCGCATCCGCATCGCCACCGGGTACGCGAAGTGGGGGCTGTCGAACGCGCCTGCCGCGGCCCTGCGGCTCACGGAGGAGATCATCGGGACGAAGCGCCGCGAGCGTCCGTCCTGGATGCTGCGCCTCGGCACCCGACTCACCGTCCCCGCCGATCTCGCGCGCGGCGCCGTCGAGGGCGCGAAGGTGGCGGCCGCCGCCACGAAGGGCTGGGTCGAGGCCGAGACCACGCCGGTCCCCGTGCCGCAGCCCGCGGAGGGCGAGGGCGTCGTGGCGAATCGCGGCGGTCGCCCGGTCGCCATCTCCACGGTGGACGGCGTGACCCGAGCGGTCAGCGCGGTGTGCCCGCACCTCGGCGGCATCCTCGACTGGAACGACGCCGAGTGCACGTGGGACTGCCCGCTGCACGCGTCGCGGTTCGCCGCGGACGGTACCCGCATCGAGGGTCCGGCACTGAAGGACCTCCCTGAGATGCCGCGGACGGCCGGCGGCTCCTGACTCAGGACCGGGTCGGCGGCGCGTCCCAGCCCTGCTGCGGGCTGTCGCAGTCCTCGCGGAACACGTACTGCGACACGAGCTTGCGCTGACTGCTGGACCAGTCGATCGCCGGGCGACGCTGCTCCGGCGGCAGGTAGCCCAGCCGGTAGACGGCCATGAGCTCCAGGTCGTCGGGCACCCGCAGCAGCCGCACGATCTCGTCCCAGCGCCCCGGCACCTCCATCGGGAACGAGATGAACTGGATGCCCATGCCCAGCTCGACCGTGGTCAGCCAGACGTTCTCCATGGCCGCGCCCATGCTGAACACGGAGTAGAACGACGACAGCTGCCCTGGCCGGTACTCGCTGCGGTCGAGCATGACGCCCAGGAGCAGCGGCGATCCGGCGACGAGCTTGCGGTTCTCCGAGCCCAGGGTCTTCGGCACCCCGAACGTGTTCATCAGGGTCTGGCCGCGCTTGGTGAACACCTGCGACGTGAAGGGCCGAAGCGGCGCGGGGAGCTTGTCGAACAGCATGCCGCTGCGCTTCTCCTCCATCTCCTCCTGACTGAAGCGGAAGTACGGCTTGTACCGCTCGAAGAACGTGCCGTTCGACATGGCCTCCGTCATGCTCTCGCCGGAGATGCGCGCGATCTCGTCGATCGTGTCCCTGTTCTCGATCACGACGAAGCGCCACGGCTGGCTGTTGAGCTGCGAGGGTGCGCGACCGGCTGCTTCCAGGAGGATGCGCTGGTGCTCCTCGGAGACCGGGTCGGGCAGGAACGCTCCGTTGGTGGTCTTGCGGCGGCGGATGGCGTCAAGGAGTTCCATACGGTCACTTCCGGTCGGAGGGGAGGCGCGAGACCACGAGGCCCGCGAGGACGAAGGGGGCTGCCGTGAGGGCGACGAGCGGGTGCCGCCGGGTGTGCGTCCCGGCGTAGGGGATCGCGGCCAGGGGGACGGCGGCGGGGAGGAGGGCCAGGGCGGCGCGACGGGTGCGCGGCGTGCGGGTGGCGAGGCCCCCGATGACGGCGAGGGCGGTCGTCGCGCAGGTGAGGATGTAGAGGGCATGGTGCACCCAGCGGAAGCGGCGCGTGTCGATGAGCCGCGCGGCCACCGCGAGCCCGAGGGCGCAGTTCGCCGCATAGGCCGTCGCCGCCGCCGCGAAGGCTCCGGCTGCGGGGCGGTCGTCGGGCTCGCGCATGGCACGACCCTACGCCCTCCCCTCCTCCCCCGATCCACCCCCTTGCGTGCGAGCCACCCCCTTGAGTACGACCGCAGCGGGGTGGGTCGCACGCAAGGGGGTGGCTCGACGGATCAGAGGGAGGCTTCCGCGTAGATGCGGAGCGCGTCGCGGACGAACTCCGCGCCGTGCGTCCCACCCGCGGACGTCGCGTAGTTCGCGCCGAAACGGGGGTCCGCGACGTACATCTCGCCGAGTCCGATGACGTAGGCCTGGGCTACGGGGTCCGGCCCCTGCCGGAGCGCGGCGGCCGGAGTGCCGGGGATGCCCGTGAGCCAGGCCACGTGACGGCGCGCCAGCTCCTGCGCCTCGGCGGACGCGGGATCGATACCGCTCTCCGCCGCGGCGATCCAGTCGCGTCCGAGGTCGGACACGCGCTGCTGCCACTCGGCACGCTCGGCGTCGGTCATCCCTCGCCACCAGCGGTCGCCGTCGGCGTAGGCCTTCTTCCCCCAACGGTCCTCGACCTCCTGCTTGTACTGCGTGTGGTCGAAGCCGTCGAACATGTTCTCTGCCATGAGGTTCTCACCTCCTCTCAATGCCGTGATGGTGGATTCGACCGACGCGATCTGCCGCGCCAGCCTGGTCTGCTCCTCGCGCAGAAGCGCGAGGTGGGTCTCGAGCGCCGACGCCTCCGCCGCCCGGGTCCCTGAGCCTCCGCCCTGGGTCCCTGAGCCTGTCGAAGGGCCCAGCACCTCACCGATCTGCGGGAGTCCGAGCCCGAGCTCCCGCAGCAGGAGGATCCGCTGCAACCGCACGAGCGCCGCCGCGTCGTAGTGCCGGTACCCGTTGGCGGCGATCCGCGACGGCGGCAGCAGCCCGATGTCGTCGTAGTGCCGCAGCGTCCGGCTCGTCGTCCCCGCCAGTCGCGCGATCTCCTGGATCGACCAGTCCCGCTCACTCATCCCGCCTCCTTCCTGTCCTTCCCCTCCACGGTAGAAGTTGCCGTTACGTCAAGGTCAACCCCGTTCGAATCGCCCGATTGGCCCTATTTCCGGCCGAAACGGGACCAATCAGGCGATTCGAAGGAAAGGGGGGTGACGGGATCGAGATATATCGTGTTATCGTGACGGCAACACGATATATCGTGAATCCCTCGACACAGGAGAAGCAGACATGACCGAGAAGTGGCTCATCGCCCCCGGCGAGGAACGCGTCATCGACATCGCCTCCGCGACCCGGCTCAAGGTAGGCCTCGTCGGCGGACAGGTCGACGTCATCGCCCACGACGAACCCGGCATCCGGATCGAGGTGCACGGCGTCACCACGAAGGACCTCCGGATCGAGTCCCGCGACGGCGAGGTCGAGATCGACCACCCGCAGCTCGGCTGGGACAACTTCCTCGAGGTGTTCCGGAACTTCGGCTCCGGCGGCCCGCGCGCCGAGGTGAGCGTGGCCGTCCCGCGCAGCATCGCCCTGACCCTCGGCGTCGTGAGCGCCGGCGCCCTCGTCTCGGGCATCCGCAACGACACCCGTCTCAACACGGTGTCCGGCGACATCATCGTCGACACCCTCATCGGCGACCTCAGCGTGAACTCGGTCTCCGGCGACGTGCAGATCCGCAACCTCACCGGCTCGCTCAGCGCCAACAGCGTCTCCGGCGACGTGGCCGTCACGGGAGCCATCCGCAAGGCCACGGTCGACATCGTCTCCGGCGCGACGCTGGTGGACGCGGCGGGCGACGTCAACACGATCACCGTGAACTCGGTGTCCGGCGGCACCACGGTCCGGCTCGACGAGTCCCTCGCGGCGAACTACGTCATCCGTTCACTCAGCGGCCGTCTCCTCATCGACGGCGTCGAGCGCAGCTCGTCCGGTCCGAGCACCTACAACGGCACCACCGGTGAGCTCGCGGGACGCTTCGTCGACCTCCGTGCCAACTCCGTCTCCGGAGGGGTGACGGTCCTCCGCCGCGCTCCGCAGACGATCGAGAACGACCCGGAGTGGGAAGCATGAGTCCCGCGGTCTTCTCCCACGGCGACCTGCGGCTGTACCTGCTGTCGCTTCTCGCGGAGTCCCCGCAGCACGGCTACGGCATCATCCAGTCCCTCACGGATCGGACCGGCGGCACGTACACGCCGAGCGCCGGCACGATCTACCCGCGCCTGGCGAAGCTCGAGGAGGAGGGGCTCGTCACGAAGACCGTCGACGGACGCACGACGATCTACGCGATCACCGAGGCCGGACGCGCCGAGCTGGCCTCGCGCCAGAGCGACCTCGCCGACATCGAGGCGGGCATCACCGACACCGTCCGCCTCATCGCCAACGAGGTGCGCCAGAGCGTGCAGGAGGCGATGAAGAGCCTTCGCGCCGATCTGGCGACGGCCACCGAGGACGACAGAGCGGCGGCGAAGAACAAGCCGCGCACCGCGAGCGAGGATGCACGGCTGACCAGCCGCGAGGAGCTCCACCGGGCTGACGCGATCGTGAACGCCTTCCGCGCCCGCGTCCGCACCGCCCTGCGCACTCACGTCGCCCAGGGCGGCGTCCTCCCGTCGTCGGTGGTCACTGACCTCGAGAACGCGCTGGACCAGGCCGCCCGCAGCGTGACGGTGGCGCTGAGTCAGCCGGATTCCTGAGGCCCCCGAGGTACGGCACGAGGCCCCGTCGACATCCGTCGGCGGGGCCTCGTCGTGTGCGGATCACTCCGGCCAGATCTCCTTCTGCTCGTCCGGCACGGACTCCCCCAGAGGGACGACGAGCACGGAGCGATGCTGGCGATGCGCCAGCCGCGCGGCGACGGAGCCGGTGAAGAACTCCCGGATGGACTCGCCGATGCCGCGCTTGCGGGTGCCGACCACGATGAGCTGCGCGTCGAGCTTGTTGGCGAGCTGCTTGATGGCCAGCGCCGGGTCGCCGACGAGCTGCCGCGCCGTCCAGGTGACGCCCTTCCCGTCGAGCATGGTGGCCGCAGCCGCCTCGACGGCCTCGAACTCGGCGGCCCCCGCGTCGAAGTTGATGTCGATGGGAGCGGAGTGCACGTAGCCGTCCGGATCCTCATAGGTGACGAAGCGCGTGATGTCGACGTGGGCGACCACGAGCGGGGCGTTCAGCAGCCGGGCGAAGCGGACCGCCTCGTCGAGAACGTGCGGGTCCTGGTCGAGCTGCATCCCGACGATCACGGCCTTCTGCAGAGCGGCGTTCTGCGTGGCCTCATCGGACGGAGTGGAGGTGCTGTCGGTCATGGAGATCGCTCCCTTCGCCGGCCTGGCCGCGGCCAGGGTCTGTTCCCCGCGTGCTATCCTGAATGCTACTCTTACCGGCCTCGAGCCGGTGTCGTGAATGACTCGGGCGCCTGTCTGCCCGCAGCTTAACTCGTGAGGGGGTCTCAGGCATGGGCCGTGGCCGTCAGAAGGCGAAGCACACCAAGATCGCCCGCGAACTCAAGGCGTACAGTCCGTCGGTGAACTACTCGGCGCTGGAGCGCGAGCTCGCGCACTCGAGCGACTCCGACGAAGACGCCTACGTCGACAAGTGGGCCGACGAGTACGCGGACGAAGACGAAGACGAACTAGAGAAGGCGTAGCCCTTCGGTTCGGAACACCCGCACGGCTCGTGCGGGTGTTTCGTCGTTCCCGGGCGCCTGCGGGCGGGCCGCATCGCGCGCTGCCGCGACCACGCCTGCCGTCCGGAACCCGACGCCTCTGCGATGTCAGCGCTCCCTCGACACGAGTGGAATGCGTCACTATGCCGCTGATCCGCGTCTTGTGAGCGCAAACATTTTCTGATTTGATGTGCATGTGATCGACGGCGCACCCTCGCCGCGTCCCCGCTTCGGGCGATCCGCAGGAACATGACCTCAAAGAGGAGAACAGCATGGCACCCACCTCACGCACCCCCCGCGTCGCCGCGGTCGTCGCCCTCGGCGCGGTGTCGGCGTTCGGACTCGCGGCCTGCGCGCCGGCCGCATCCGGGGGCGGCGACGCCGGCGGTGAGCCCGTCACCATCGAGTACATGCACCGCCTCCCCGACGGCGAGGGCATGACCACGGTCGCGGAGATCGTCGACCGCTGGAACGAGGAGCACCCCGACATCCAGGTCAAGGCCACGAAGTTCGACGGCAAGGCCAGCGACATGATCCTCAAGCTCGAGACCGACATCAAGGCCGGGAACGGCCCGTGCCTCGCGCAGACCGGATACTCCGAGGTGCCGCAGCTCTACGTGAAGGGGCTGCTGGAGGACGTCGCCGCGGAGGCCGAGAAGTACGAGGACCACTACTCGGCCGGAGCGTTCAGCGGCATGCGGGTCGGCGACGCCATCGTGGGCCTCCCGCAGGACACCGGACCCCTCGTCTACTTCTACAACACCGCGGAGTTCGAGGCGCTCGGCCTCGACGCCCCGACCACGCTCGACGAGCTGACCGCCGCCTCCGCGACGGCCGCGGCCGCCGGCAAGTTCGTCACCGCCTTCACTCCGGACGAGGCGCAGAACTGGCTCTCCGGACAGGCCGCTGCCGCCGGAGACACCTGGTTCTCCACCGAGGGCGAGGAGTGGAAGGTGGACGCCGAAGGCGCCGGCTCGGAGCGGGTCGCCGCCTTCTGGCAGGGTCTGCTCGACGGCAAGCAGACGCTCGCGACCGAGCGCTGGGGCGAGGGCTTCACGGCGGCGCTGAACGACGGCAGCCTCATCGGCCACGTCGGCGCGGCGTGGGAGGCCGGCTTCCTCCTCGACTCCCTGGACGGCACTCCGGCCGAGGGGCAGTGGCGCGTCGCCCAGCTCCCCGACTTCGGCGCCGGGGCGATGACCGGCCCCGACGGCGGCTCCGGCGTCTCGGTCATGAAGGGCTGCGAGAACCCCGAGGCCGCCATGGAGTTCAACGACTGGTTCAACACGCAGGTCGACGACCTCGCCTCCCAGGGCCTCGTCGTCGCCGCGAAGGGTGAGGTGGAGACGCCCGAGAAGATGCTGCGTCAGTTCGGCGGTCAGGATGTGCTGGCCGAGCTCGGCACCGCCACCGGGAACCTCAACCCCGACTTCCCCTACGCCCCCGGCTTCTCGACCCTGGCGAACATGAACGAGACGGCCGCCGCGGCCGCCGCCGGCACGGCCTCGGTCGCCGACATCTTCACGACGGCGCAGGACACGGCGGTCGCGTCGCTCAAGGACCTCGGCCTCCCGGTCGCGGAATGACCGGACCGGACGGCATCATCGGATGAACGACGGCGGAGTGCACGGGCGATCGTGCACTCCGCCGTCGTCGTGAGAGCGAGAGGCACATCATGGCCACAGTGACCGAGACGAGGGCAGCGGCGCCGCTCCCTCCCGCGCGCCGCCCCGTCGCCCCGTCGACCAGGCGATCGCGGATCCGAAGGGAGGGGCTGACCGGGTGGCTGTTCATGGCGCCGTTCGCGCTGCTGTTCGCCATCGTCTTCCTCATCCCGATCATCGTGTCGGTCCGGTCGTCGTTCTTCGCGCAGGTGCCCGCCGGCGGCGGCCTGTACGGCGGCGGCGAGCTCGTCGACACCTTCGTCGGCCTCGACAACTTCGCCGCGGCGGCGACGGACGGCGCCTTCTGGGCCGGCATGGGACGGGTCGTGCTCTACGCGGCCTTCCAGATCCCGGTCATGATCATCGCGGCCCTCGCCCTGGCCCTGCTGCTGGACTCGTTCATCGTGCGGCGCCCCGCCCTGTTCCGCCTCGCCTTCTTCCTCCCGTACGCGGTCCCCGGCATCATCGCGGCGATGATGTGGCTCTACCTGTACACGCCCGAGGTGTCGCCCTTCCTGCCGTATCTGCCGGAGGGGACCGACCTCATGTCGCCGCAGACGATCCTCTTCTCGATGGCGAACATGACGACGTGGACGTACACGGGCTACAACATGCTCATCTTCCTCAGCGCCCTGCAGGCCATCCCCCGCGACCTCTACGAGGCCGCCCGCCTGGACGGCGCGACCGGATTCCAGATCGCGACCCGCATCAAGGTGCCGCTCGTGCGCGGTGCCGCCCTTCTGGCCGTGCTGCTGTCGATCATCGGCACGATCCAGCTGTTCAACGAGCCGGTCATCCTGGAAGCCGCGAACTCCTGGATGGGCAAGGACTTCACGCCGATGATGCTCACCTACAACACGATGATGGGCGAGCTGTCGCCGTCGGGCAGCGGTCCGGCGTCGGCGTACTCGCTGCTCATGGCCGGCATCGCGGGTGTGCTCGCGATCGTGTACGCACTGCTCCAGCGGCGGAAGGGCGACGCATGACCACCACACGACTCGTCACCGTGGCTCCGCCGGCGAAGCGGCGCTCAAGCAGGCCGCAGGCGGCGGACGCCCCTCCTCCTTCGATCGCCCCGGGCCCCGCCGCGCGCACGTTCGGCATCATCGCCCTCGTCGTCGCCACGCTGTACTTCCTCGTGCCGGTGTTCTGGCTCGTGGTCGCGTCGACGAAGAACAACACCGACCTCACGTCGACGTTCGGCTTCTGGTTTGCCGAGCCGAACCTCGCCGCCAACTACGACAGCCTCATGGGCTGGACGCAGGGCCTGTTCTGGCGCTGGGTCGGCAACTCCCTGTTCTACTCGCTCAGCGCCGGGGTCATCGGCACGCTGTTCGCCGTGATGGCCGGCTACGCGATCGCCAAGTTCGCCTTCCCCGGGAAGAAGCTCGCGGTCGGCATCATCATGGCGGGGCTCCTGCTGCCCGTCGCCCTGCTCACGGTGCCGCTGTACATCGAGTTCCAGGCGCTCGGCCTCACGAACACGGTGTGGGCGATCATCATCCCCTCGGCGGTCTCGCCGTTCGGCGTCTTCCTCGGCATGGTCTATGCACAGTCGTCGGTGCCGACGGAGCTGCTGGAGGCCGCCCGCATCGACGGCGCCGGTGAGGCCCGGATCTTCTTCACGATCGTGCTGCGGCTGCTGGGCCCCGCGATGGTGACGATCTTCCTGTTCATCTTCGTGGCCACGTGGAACAACTTCCTCCTCCCGCTCATGATGATCTCCAGCCCCGACCTCAAGCCGGTCACGCTCGGCCTCTACGGCATGATGAGCTATTTCTCCCCCGACAAGGGCGCCGTCATGCTCGGGGCGCTGCTCGGCGTGATCCCGCTCATCGCCCTGTTCTTCACGCTGCAGAAGTACTGGCGCTCCGGTCTCGCCGCCGGCGCCGTCAAAGGCTAGGCACCTCGACCGCGCACAGACCGGAGGCCGCCCGCGCGAGCCTCCGGTCGTGCGTGAGGAGCGGGCAGCCGAACACCGCGGCGAGCGCAACGTACGCGGCGTCGTAGGCGGTGAGGTTCGCCCGCAGCGCGAGGATCCGCGGCACCAGCGGGAGCGTCGGATGCAAATCGACCGGGAGGCAGGCGAGGTCGCCGGCCGCGGATTCGAGCGCCGCGGCGTCGAGGACACCGCCGCGTTCGAGCCCCCGCAGAGCGCTGGCCACCTCCACCGGCAACAGCTCCGGGGCAAGCAGAAACTCGTCCTCCAGCCGCGACCCCAGGACACCGGTCGACGTTCCGGCGCAGACCAGGTCGACGACGATCGAGGCGTCGACGACGATCACCGCCCGGCACGCCCCTCGTGCACGGCGGCGACGATGCTCTCCGGGGTGAGCGCGGTCATCTCCGGCTGCCGCGCTCGTCGGCTCAGGAACTCCGAAAGCGTCGGGCGCGAGGCGAGGCGGGCGAGCTCCGTCGACAGATACTGCTGAAGCGACTGTCCTCGCTCGCGCGCGCGTGCGGCGAGCACGGAATGCACGCCCGGATCGAGGTCGCGGATGAGGACGTTCGGCATGCTTACAGTATGCATTTACGGCTCCTTTCGTGACTACCCCTCGAGTATCGGGGACGGAGGCACGCTCTCCCGCCCCGGAACCGCGACCCGTGGGGAACCCGCGAAACGCCCCGCCGCGTGCAGAAGAGGCCCGGGGTGGAACCCCGGGCCTCTCGTGTGCAGAGGAACTCAGCTGCGTCGCCGTCGCCAGAGCCCCGCACCGAGGGCGCTCAGGGCGAGCGCGCCGACCGCGACCGCCAGCCACGTCATCCCCTCCGCGCCGGTCGTGGCCAGCGCCCCACCCGCGGCGGTCGCGGCCGCGGTGACCGTCAGATCCGCGCGGGCCAGCTCGGTGCCCTGGGTGTCCGTCGCGACGAGCGCATGGGCACCCGCGGGCGTGGCCGCCGGGATGAGGACGGTCGCGACCGCACTGCCGTCGGCGGCGATCGTCACCTCGCCCACCCTGACCGGCTCCGAGTGGAGCCAGAGCTGCACGACGGACTCGGGGTCGAAGCCGCGGAGCTGCACACGGAGGGAGTCTCCGGCCGCGGCGGTGCCGACCGACGGGGTGAGGACAGCGGCCTTCGCCGGCTTCGCCTTCTTGACCTTGAGGGCGGCGCCGGCCACCTCCGCGCCGGAGGCGTCCTTGACGAGGAACCGATGCTTCCCGACCGTCGCATCCGCGGGGATGAGCACGCGGGTGGTCAGCGCGCCGTGCGCATCGACCGTCGCGTCCGCGAGCCGCACGCCGTCCAGCCAGAACGAGACGGCGGCGCCGGGCGCGAAGCCCGAGAGCACGGCCTCGACCGTCTCCCCTGCGCGCACGGAATCCGCGCCGAGCGTGAGCACCGGATCGGTCTCCGGGGCGCATGCTCCGAGGTCGTCCCCTGGTCGCTTCTCCGGGGCGTGCCCCGCCTGCGGAGACGTGACGCCGTACACCGCCATCTCCGCCACGGCCGCGAACGGCGTGCCCGAGATCGACGAGGTCGCCGTCACCCGCACGTATCGCGCGGTCGTCGCCGCGAAGTCGACGTCCTGCCACTCCGCGACGTTCTTCCACTCGCCCGCCGCGACGTCGGTGAAGGTCTGCCCGTCGGCGGAGACGGCGACCTGGAAGCCCTTGATGGGGCCGTTCTGGTTCGCGCCCCGGCGCAGGTAGGAGATGCCGTCGACCGTCTCCTCGGAACCGAGGTCGAACGTGAGCACGTGCGGATACCCGGGGGCGTCGCTGCTCCAACGGCTGTGCCAGAACGTCCCGGCGTTGCCGTCGAGCATGTTCGCCGCCGTGCCGTCCTCACCCGCGGTCTCCTCGGAGCTCGCGGTCGCGGTGATCTGCGCGCTCGGGATGCGGGCGCGGGAGGCCACAACCGCCTCCTGCGCGGTCTGCACGGTCCGCACGTCGCAGTCGACGAGATAGGTGGCCGCGATCCCGATGCCGACGGTGGAACCCGCGGCCGACGCCGGTGCCGTCAGCAGCCAGTCGGTCGTCACGCTCTCGCCGGGGGCGACCTTCGCGAACAGGTTCGACGACCCGTCTGCGACCTCGACGGTGTAGCCCTCCGGGAGGTCGAGCTGCACACCGACGTTCTCCGCCAGGATGTCCTCGCTGTTGGTGAAGGTCGTGGTGAAGGGCGTCTGCGCCCCGGGACTCAGGGTCACGGCCTCACCGGACACCGTGGCGCAGGGGGTGCCGCCCTCCGTCGGACCGAGGTCGGTGACCGTGAAGTCGTCGAGGACGAAGTCGACGTCCGGGCCGCCGACGCGCTCCAGGCCGACCCACGTGTAGTCGCCGCAGCCCACGATCACGTCCTCCTGGAACGCGGAGGTCTCCAGGGCCTGCACGACGGGGGTGCGACGCAGGGTCGTCGAGGAGATCTCCCCGTCGAGCACGGCATCGGTGCCGGTCAGCCAGCGGTAGGCCCCGCTCGCGCCGGCCTGGTAGTCGAACCCGATGCGGTAGGTGTGCCCGGCCTGCAGCGGCACCAGTGTGGGGTCGGTCCGGTAGACGACGCCGGAGTTCTCGGAGTGGGACATCAGCGAGTGCTCCCCGGTGAGGGTGGAGTCCACCGCCAGGCCCGCGAGGGCTCCGCTGTCGAACGGCTTGGCCGTATTGCGCCAGTCGCTCGTCGTGTACGGGTCGTGCCGCCGCGAGATGCTCGTGCGCGGGTCGTCGATGCCGTTGGCGTCGCCCTTCACGAACGGGCCCCACCCGGGCTGATTGCCCTCGAAGTCGTTCGAGTACACGGTGCCGGCCGCGGCCGGAGCCGTCGTGTCCGCCATCACCCTGGCGTTGTCGATCCGCACCGCCGCGTCACCGGCGACCGCCGAGACCGACACGGTCACCTCGCCGGAGGCCGGCGCCAGGAACGACACCGATCCGCGCTGGTAGTACTGCCCGGCCTTCGAATCGGCGCGCATGTAGTTGTACGTCGGGGACAGGTTCCAGGTGCGGCTCACGACGCCGCCCCCGGTGTCGACCGCGACGCTCACGTCGCGTGTCGCCCTCGGATCGATCTGCACCTGCGCGGAGAACGCGTAGCGCTTCCCGGGGGTGAGCCCGGTGACGGTCTGCGAGATCCCGGAGGCGGACGAGCCGAACACCGCGACGTTGTCGCCCCGCGAGGCGTTCTTCGCCGCACCGAGGTCCGTGCGCTCGATGGTCACGTCTCCCCGCGGCTTCCAGCCGTCGAGCGTGCCCGAGTTGAAACCGGGATCGGTCAGACCCGCGTCGTGGTACTCGATCGGTGCCCGCTGCGCCCCGCCCTGGGGCACGACGACGTAGGCCGCCCCCTTCTCGCCGGAGAGTGTGAGCTCGCCGTCGACCGCGGTGACGGTGCGCACCTTCTCGCGGCCCTGGTCGCCCAGCGCGAACACGTCGAAGGTCGTGTTCCCGCGGAAGGCGTCCGTGAGGCCGAAGGTCTTCTCGCCGCCGGAAGCCGTGAAGAAGTACATCTTGTCCGCGTCGACGGGCGAGCCCGACTCGGCGCTCGATTCCAGCGACTGCCACGGCAGCAGGTAGGAGTCGCCCCGCAGGACGGTCGCGCCGTCCATCGTGACGACCCGGGTGCCGCCGTCGATCCGCGCCGCCACGTCGTCGGTGAACGTCGCCTCGACCCCCGACTCGTACGTCTGCAGGTCGAAGTGCTGCAGGAACTTCGTCGGCAGGCTCTGCGACCAGATGTTGCCGATGAAGCCGTCCCAGTTGCGGTTGCCCACCCAGCCCTCGGCATCGACGAGGCGCTGCTGGCCCAGCAGGACGTCGTCGTTCCAGACGTCCGCCTGCGCGTTCTGGATGAACCGCACCATGGTGGAGTTGATGCCCTTGTTGTCCTTGCCGCCGTAGGCGAGGTCGTTCGGCCAGTGCGACCAGACCGTGCTGTCGACGAACTTGTCGCCCCACTCGGTCGCGACCTCGAGGTCCATGGCGTTCAGCTCGTCCGCGAGCTCCTCGGCCACCCAGCCGTTGGAGTAGTACACGTCGATGTAGACGCCGCTGAGCCCCGGCACCTCGTCCCGCAACTGCTGGAAGCGGTCGAGCACGCGTCCGGTGCCGAGGTCGGTCTGCTGATTGATGTAGTACGACTGGTCGAGCCAGTTCCAGCCGGGCTTGTACGGCGGTGTGCCGTCGAGGATCGCCGCGTCGAACGCGTCCGCCTGCGGGTAGATCTCCGTGGCGTTGACGTGCACGCTCATGTCGGCGTTGAGCTTCGCCCCCTCGTCGACGAGGCGGTTGAGGTCGGCGAGGCCGCCGGCACGCTCGTTGTAGTTCCCGCCGTAGTCGGTGTTCGCGGAGTCGTGTCCCTCGCTGCCGAAGCCCTTGTTGAGCACCCACTGGCCGAGGCCGTCGGTCTGGTTCGCGATGCGCTTGGTGTTGTCGAGCACGAGGTCGAAGTAGTTCGTGGCGCTGGAGGCGAAGTTGAACGGGATACGGCTGACCACGCGGTCGGCCACCCGGTCGGCACCGAGGCGCGGGGCGTCGACCTCGCGGTAGCGGATCGCCGCGTCCTGCCAGTCCACGGTCTCGTCGCCGTTGCGGTCGGCGGTGAGGAGCACCGTGACCTTCGGCAGGGCGTAGGTCGTCACCCGGCTGTCGACGGCGGTGGTCGGATGGATGAGCCAGGTGTTCGAGCCGATCTCCGCGGTCCGGCCGTCGGCCGCGGTCACCCGCGTCGTGAGCCGTGTGTTCCATGAGGCGGTGCCGCCGGAGGCCTGCGTCGTCGCGTTCGTGATCACGCTGCCGGCGAGGGTCCCGTGGCCGAGGAACGCGAAGGCCGCGCCCTTCGTCCCGGTGGCCGTCGCCGCACCCACCGCGATGTGCTCATCGGCGTTCGTGGTGCTGTTCGGACTGATGACGGTGCGGTCGAGGACGGCGCCGTCCGCGGCCGTCGCGGAGAGGAACGCGTTGTCGGGGAGCGCCAGGGTGTTCACCGTGGCGGAGCCGTCGACTCCGGTGACGGCGAACTCGACCGTGCCGTCCGCCGCGACGCGGATGCTGCTGCGCACCGTGACGTCGATGCCGGTAAGGGTCGAGACGTAGTCGACGCCGGTTGCCGTCGCCGTGGAGGTGGTGGTCGACGCATAGGCGGTGCCGTTGATCGCCCAGGTGCGCGGGGAGCTCTTCTGCCCGCCGAGGCGCTCATCGCCCACGCGGTAGCCGAGGATCTGCGGGAACGCGGAGGAGACGGTGGCCGTGGTGCCGCCCGCGGCGATCTCGACGGTGTCCCCGGGCTCCGGCTGCTCCGGCGTCTCCGGCTCGGTCACGATCGGCGGGAGCTCCTCGTCGGAGAGTACCTGGATCTCGCCGGCGCCGCCGCCCGTGGTGCCCTGCGCGTCGATGATGAGGAGGGCGACGTACCGGCCGTCCTTCGCGGTCTCCAGCATGATGCGCTGCTTCTCGTCGTTCGCGGTGGGCGCGTGCAGCGTCGCCGCCGCGACGGCGGCGCCCCATCCCCCACCGGCCGGCGAGGTGCGCGCGGCGTCGGCGTCATCCGTGACGTACACCTCGACGGTCTTCGCCGCGACGCTCTGCCCGCGCTTGACCGAATAGTCCAGCGCCTTCACCGAGAGGGGCCGCTGCAGATCGAGCGCGATCCAGTGCGGGAAGGGGGCGTTGGCCGAGTACCGCGACGTCCACTGGGTCGAGTAGTCGCCGTCGAAGGCGCCGAGAGCCGTGCCGTCGAGCGCAGGCGGTGCCGGATACGGATCGGCTTCGCTGGACACCGCGTGCAGTCGGTAGTCCGCGTGCGGGACGGGGACGAGATCGGCGGCCTGCGCCGCGGTCGCAGGGAGGAGCGCTCCGCCGAGCGCGAGGGCCGTCGCCAGCAGGGAGCTGACGGCGACGGCGGTGCGCGGCGGTCGGGAAGGTGTCGACACGTCTTGCCTCTCGAACGGTGCGACGGCCGGAGGAAAGGACGCCCCGGTGCGTCGCAGATGGATCATCGATCCGAATCGATGTTTGCGCTATCACCGTAGAGCGAGCTTGCAGCTTAAGACAAGAGTCGCGCGTCAAGTCTGCGCAAACATTGGCCGAAGGTCACCACCCGATGCCCGAGGGCGGCTCAGGAGCCGATGAACTCCTCGGTCTCCCCGAAGGACGGCGCCTCCCGGATCTCCACGGTCGCACCGAGGCCGTCGGTGTCGAGTACCACGATCTCGTTGCGCCCGGTACGCCACAACGGCGCGGGGGCGTAGAGCGTCTCCTGCGGGCCCACGCTCCAGTAGCGTCCGAGCAGGAATCCGTTCAGCCACACCAGGCCCTTGCCGCCACCGGGGAAGGCGAGCCACGCGTCCAGAGGTTCGGCGACGTCCAGCGCGGCGACGGCGAGGCCGTCCGCCCCGCCCGCGGCAGCGGGGTCCGCCGCCGGCGCCGTCTGCGGCAGGAGGCGATGCGTCCAGCCGTTCACGAGACGGCGGCCGATCATCACCCCGCGCATGATGCCCTTGCCCTCGCCGGTGTACGGCCCGTAGTTGATGCGCCCGAGGCTCTCGACGACGAGCGCCAGCCGACCGGAGCCGCCGTCCACGGGGAGAGCGAGAGACGTCTCGCCGTCCCGCTCGAGCACACCGAGGCGGCGGTCGTCGAGGAAGACGACCGCACGATCGTGCAGGCCGTCGACCGTCAATGTCGCCTCGTCGGGGAACGACACGTCGGCCTCGTAGGCCACGAGGCCGTCCTCCGCTCCGAGCTGCTCGAAGGTCAGCGGGCGCGGCGAGAGCCCGCCCGCGGCAGGGGTCGCCCGGACCACGTCGAGCAGGCTCGCCCGCCGCTCCAGAGGCGCGGAGGACGCAGGCTGCCGCCGCGGCTGGTCGGGCACGGGCGGCAGTCCGTCCGCGTGGAAGGGGGCGAAGAGCGCGCGAAGCGCATGGAACTTCTCCCCGAGCGTGCCGTCCTCGCCGATCGGGGCGTCGGAGTCGTAGCTGGTCACCGTGGGCTGCAGCACGAGGTCGTGGTTCGCGCCGTTCCACAAGCCGAAGTTGGTGCCCCCGTGCGCCATGTAGAGGCTGACCGAGCCGCCCTCGTCGAGGAGCTCGCGGATCGTCCCGCCCATGCTGTCCGCCGACCGCACATGGTGCCGCTCGCCCCAGTGGTCGAACCAGCCACCCCAGAGCTCGCTGCACATGAGCGCCTCCCCGTGCCGACGCAGGGAGGCCGCCACCGGCACCCCGGTGCCGAACGTGAACGTCGTCATCGCGCCCGGCACGCTCCCGTGCGCGATCATGTCCGGGGTGATCCCGTCGGCCGTCGTCAGCATCTCCACCATGCCCCGTCGCCGGAGCCCGTCACGCAGGTGGGCGAGGTAGGCGGCGTCGCTGCCGAACGATCCGTACTCGTTCTCGATCTGGATCGCCACGATCGGCCCGCCGTACGCCGCCTGCAGGGGCACGAGCCGCGGGAGCAGCGCGTCGTACCAGGCGTCGACGGCGGTGAGGAACGCGGGATCGCTGGTCCGCAGCGCCGAGACCCTGCCGGTGAGCCAGAAGGGCAGCCCGCCGTTCGACCACTCCGCGCAGATGTAGGGACTCGGCCGGAGGAAGACGTCGAGGCCGACCTCTCCGGCCAGCCGCACGAAGCGCTCGACGTCCTGCCAGCCGTCGAAGCGGATGTCCCCTTCGACCCGCTCGTGGAAGTTCCAGGCGACGTAGGTGTCGACCGTGTTCGCGCCCATCGCGGCGAGCCGGCGCAGGCGGTCCTCCCACTGGTCGGGGTGCACGCGGAAGTAATGGATCGACCCCGACAGGATGCGATGCGGCGCACCGTCGCGGAGGATCTCTCCATCGCGCCAGGACAGGGCGGGAGCGCCGGAGACAGCGGCGTCTGTCGGCGCGGCGACGGCGGTGGAGGAGCCGTCGGAAGCCGCGGCGAGAAGGTCGGACATTGCACTCCCAGCTGAATTGTTTGCGTTCACATTATCGCATCGCCGAAGTCCGCGCTCCCTGGTTTTCCGCCGATGGATCGCTACCATTGGGCTATGTCCCCTCGCCGCCCGAAAGACGACCGCGCCCCCAGCCAGGTCGACGTCGCCCGCCTCGCCGGCGTCTCCACGCAGACCGTCTCGCGCGTGATGTCCGGGCAGGACAACGTGCGGCCGGAGACGGCGCGACGAGTGCTCGCCGCGGTCGAGGAGCTCGGCTACCGTGTGCACGCCGCCGCCGCCTCACTCGCGTCGGGGCGCACCCGTGTGCTCGGGGTGATCGTCGTCTCGACCGATCGCTACTCCTCCGCCGCGCTCGGCGTCGGCATCCAGCAGGCCGCGGCGGCGAACGGCTACACCGTGACCACGGCGGCGGTGGCCGACCACGCCTCGGACGACGCGTTCCTCGAGGCCTTCGATCGCCTGGAGCGGCAGGGTGCGGAGGGCATCATCCTCGGCGTGCCCATCGCCCTGGACACGCCGGCGATGCGGGCGCGCACCGAACGGACGCCCGCCACCCGCAGCGAGCGCACCTCCCTGGAGGAGGACGCCCCGCTCGCGGTCGACCAGCGCGCGATCGCCCGACTCGCCGTGGAGCACCTCCTCGACCTCGGCCACGAGACCGTGTGGCACGTCTCCGGCGACGACTACTGGACGGAGACGCAGCAGCGCAGCGAGGCCTGGGAGCAGACGCTCCGCGAGCGCGGCATCGTCCCGCCGCCGGTGATCCCGGCGGACTGGACCCCGGAGTCCGGATACCGGGCGGGGCGCACCATCGCCGCGATCCCCGAGGCTACCGCGGTCTTCGTCAGCAGCGACGAGATGGCGTTCGGCCTCATCCGCGCCCTGCACGAAGCGGGACGCAGCGTGCCGGAGGACATCTCCGTGGTGAGCGTCGACGACATCGCCCTCGCCGCCTACGCCTCCCCCGCCCTGACCACCGTCCGTCAGCCGTTCGAGGCGATGGGCCGCGCCGCCGCCCTGCGGCTCATCACCCAGATCGAGGGCCACGACCCGGTCGGCGAGATGCCCTCCACCGACCCCCAGCTCATCGTGCGCTCCTCGACCGCGCCGCCTCGCGTCACGACGCGAGAAAGCTCAAAGCCCCTGCGGCAACGATGAACATCGGTGCCGCAGCACCTGCGAGTCGGTCGGCACGTGTCCGCGGCCGAGCGATCAGCGTCACCAACAGCACGCCGAGCCATGCACTCCACAAGACAGAGAGACCCACGACGACGACTACCTCGTTTGTCGGTTTTGCCGGTCCGAGATAGTAGTACGTTGCGAACGCGATGTAAGCCAGTGCGAGCACGAGCATCGCCCATCTCCGCACCCTCGCTGGCGAGATTCTCACATCTTCACGCGTTGAAACCGCACCGGGCTCATGTACCGCAGCACGCATAAGTCCACCTCCGACAGTTCTGGGACGCGCAGACTGAGCACATGATGACGGCGCATGCCAACAGCATGACTGGGTTTCCACCAGCGAACGCACAGCCGCCGCAGCAGGCCAGAACTCCGCCCGTATTCAGATCGGAGCATGTACGACATGAGTGCTTGCCCGAAGGACATGCTTTTGCCGACGCCGCTCGCGCATCAAATTGCGCTCGACTAGCGACCGCTCCCCGCGCGTCGGGGCCGATCGAGTCGAGGGTCATGTTCTTCCCCTCCTCCGAGACCGCGAAGGTTGTCGTTGCGGACCGCACAACGATCCCGTCAGGCGAGAATTCCACGTGGCGGGCGTAAACGCGTGATGACATCAGTGCCGCCCCGAGCGCCACAATTGTTCCGTGGGCACTCGTAGCAATCGACATGCTCAAGGGGTCGCCGGGCATACGCTCCCCATAGGAAGCCTCGATTCGCTCCAGGTCGCGTTCGAAGAGCGGAAGGTACCGCGCACGCTCTTCGTCGGTCGCGGCACGCGCGTCCCTCGGGCGCCACTGCCACGGCACCTCGTCACCCACACTTCCCTGGACGGGAAGGCGTCTGTCAGCATTGGCAAGCTCAGGGAAAAGCACCGCCGCAGCAGCCCCAAGACCGATGCCGATGAATGATCGTCGCCTAACTTTCACCATTTCCTCCAATCGGGAACATCACTATCCAGTACGCAGACGCGAAGATTCCTCCATCGCATCGGGGAGCCGACGATGCCGCGGACCGACAAGCCGCGCAATACCGACGACAGTTCCGATGAGCATGATGACCACCCCCACCCACGCGTGCGGGATAAGGACCGTCGGAAAAATCAACGAAGGCACGAGAGCAACCAAGAAAGCGAGGTTGCGCGTCACCACGATCCCACTAGCCTGCGATTTGAGGACCGAGCCGAAGCACCCGCATTCAGTCGAGATACCCCGGACCATGACGCTGACCACCGATGCTGTGTAGATCGCGATTAACCCTGCAGACACGAAGGCCCAAGGCCCGACAACGCCGGCGACCAAGCACACACCGATGCCGACTTCCAAGGGCGGAAGAACCGCCGCAACCGGATGCACGAACGAAGCAGGAAGCACGCGAAATGCACCGATACTCTCGGCGAACTGGCCCCGGGGCTCTCGCAGCTTAATGATCCCCGTGACGATGAGCAGACCCCCAATGAGCGCCGAGAGGGTGAAGCCGAGTTGCGTCATGAGTTCTCCGTCGCCATCTAACGACTGACATTTCACATGTCACATTACGCTGTGTAGGACGGTACCGCTGTCCCCTCTTTGGGGGACAGCGCACCCTCGCTAGCGCACAGCCGCCCGAGGGCGCTGACGGCGATCGTCACCAGCGGCCGTGACGCCGCTCCCACTCGTCCTCGATCGTGCGGCGGCGACCGGCGATGATGCCCGCGGGCACCGAGACGACCAGCACCCCCGCCACCACGAGAAGCGGCACATGCCACCCGCCGCTGGTGTCGTGGAGAAGGCCGACGAGGAGCGGGAACACCGCCGCGATCGCGTAGCCGATGCTCTGCACGAAGCCGCTGAGGGCGACAGCGCTCTCCGGCGTACGCGCGCGGATGCTCAGGAGCACGAGGCTCAGCGGGAACATGATCGCGGTGAGCCCGAAGATCGCCACCCACAGCGGCAGCGCGACGGTCGGGAAGAGCAGCAGGCCGCCGAGCCCGACGAGACCGGCGACCACGGCCACGAAGAACAGGGGGCGGGTCGCCTGGAACCGCACGACGAGCACCGGCACGAGCATGGAGCACGGCAGCCCGACGAGAGCGAACAGCGAGAGCAGGAAGCCGGCGGTCGCCGGGGTCACGCCGCCGAGGTCGACGAGGATGGTCGGAAGCCAGGCGAAGGCGACGTAGGCCATGGTCGACGACGTGCCGAACACGAGGGCGAGCGCCCACGCCAGCGGCAGCCGCCAGAGCCGGCCGAAGACACGGGGACTCGCCGACTGGGTCGTGATCGGCCCTGTCGAGGCGGCGACCGCGTCGCGCACATCGTCCACGCCGTCGGTGGGGTCGGGGACCAGAAGCTCCGTCGGCACCGGGCGGTCGTCACCGCGGGAGCGCACCAGCAGCGTGACCCAGGGCACGAGCGCGAGGGCGGCCACCACGCCCCACATACCCAGCGAGATCCGCCAGCCGAGCGAGTCGGCGACGGGGACGGCGACCAGCGGCGGGAGGAAGGTCGAGACCGCGAGCGTCGTGGAGTACGCGGTCATCATGACGCCGAGCCGGTCGGCGAAGTACTTCTTGACCAGCGGCGGCAGCAGGACGTTGCCCGACCCCACGCCGGCGAACACGACCGCGGTCGCCGCGAGCAGACTCCAGGAGTCGGGGGCGAGGCCGCGCAGCAGCATGCCCGCCGCCATCAGCACGATGGCCACGACCGCCATCCGCTCCAGCCCGAACCGGCGCTCGAACAGGGGGGTCAGCAGCCCGAACAGCGCGAAGCACACGGGCGGAGCGGCGCCGATCAGACCCACGATCACGGGGGCCACCGGGAAGTCCTCGGCGACGTGATCGAGGACAGGAGAGAGCGAGGCGACGGCCGACCGCAGCGAGAACGCGACCAGCACGATCCCGATCAACGCGAGGGCGCGCCCCTGCCAGAGGGGTCGGCCCTGCGGCGCGCTCAGGGACCCGGACATCAAGAGGTCTGCGACCCCTCCACCCAGGCGAGGTATTCGTCGGTGACGGTGCCGGTGACGTAGCGGCCGTCGAAGCAGCTCATGTCGAGGTCTTCCAGCGCGGAGCCCTCGGTGATCGCGGCCTTCAGGTCGTCGACCTCCTGGTACACGAGGTGGTCGCAGCCCAGCTCCTCCGCGATCTCGGGGATCGTGCGGCCGTGGGCGATGAGCTCGTGCCGGGAGGGCATGTTGATGCCGTACACGTGCGGGTGCCGGACCGGCGGGGCGGCGGAGGCGAAGGTCACCGAGGCGGCACCGGCATCCCGGGCCATCTGGATGATCTCCTTCGAGGTGGTGCCGCGCACGATGGAGTCGTCGATCAGGAGCACATTCTTGCCCTGGAACTCCGTGGACATGGCATTGAGCTTCTGACGGACGCTCTTCTTGCGCACCGCCTGCCCCGGCATGATGAAGGTGCGGCCGACGTAGCGGTTCTTGTAGAAGCCCTCGCGGTACTCGATGCCGAGCTTGCGGGCGACCTCCATCGCGGCGGGGCGCGACGAGTCGGGGATCGGCATGACCACGTCGATCTTGTCCATCGGCACGTGCTTCGCGATCGTGTCGGCGAGCTTGTCGCCCATCCGCAGGCGCGACTCGTACACCGAGATGCCGTTCATGACGGAGTCCGGGCGGGCGAGGTAGACGTACTCGAAGGCGCAGGGGGCGAGGTGCGTCTCGGCGGCGCACTGCTTCGTGAACAGCTCGCCGTCGTTCGTGATGAACACGGCCTCGCCGGGCTCGACCTCGCGCACGACCTCGTAGTCGCCGTTCTCCAGCACGAGGGACTCGCTCGCCACGACCCACTCGTCCTTGCCCTCGGCCCCGGGGACGACCGACGGACGACGCCCGAGGATCAGCGGACGGATGCCGAACGGATCGCGGAACGCGAGCAGGCCGTAGTTGGCGATGACGGCGATCACGGCGTACGCGCCCTCGATGCGGTCATGCGTGCGGGCGACGGCCTCGAAGATCCGGTCGGGGTCGAGGTCGACGGTGGAGGTCGTGGCCTGCAGCTCACCGGCGAGCACGTTGAGCAGCAGCTCGGTGTCGCTCGACGAGTTCAGGTGCCGGCGGTCGCGCTGGGCCATGTCGGCGGCGAGCTCGCGCGTGTTCGTGAGGTTGCCGTTGTGGATGAGGATGATGCCGTAGGGCGCGTTCACGTAGAACGGCTGCATCTCCTCTTCACTGGACGCGGTGCCCTTGGTGGCGTAGCGGACGTGGCCGAGACCGACGTTGCCCAGCAGTCCGCGCATGTCGCGGGTGCGGAACGCCTCGCGCACCATCCCCTGAGCCTTGGCGTTGTGCATGACGCCGTTCGCCTCGGCGGTGGCGATGCCCGTCGCGTCCTGCCCGCGATGCTGCAGCAGCAGGAGGGCGTCGTAGATGTCCTGATTGACCGGGGCAGAGCCCACCATTCCGACGATGCCGCACATGGGCTCTTACTTCGCTCCGTCCGCGTAGGCGCCGACGAGGCGCACCGCTCCACCATCGACGCCCTTGGCGCCCTGTTCGAATTCGCCGGCCGGACGCGGGCCGAAGCCCACCGTGCCGACCTGCCAGGAGGGCATGCCCTCGGCGTTCAACGCCGCGATCGCGGCGTCCTTCCTGTCCGCCGCCACGACGGCGAGGAATCCGATGCCGAGGTTCCAGGTGCCCTCGGCGGACTCCAGCGTGGAACCGGCGATGTCGCTCAGCACGCGGAAGACCGGGCTCGGCGACCACGTGCTGCGGTCGACCTCGACCCAGCTCCCCTGCGGGAGCACGCGCGCGAGGTTGGCGGCGATGCCGCCGCCGGTGACGTGGCTCAGGGCGTGGACCCCGCCGGAGGCCTCGATCAGGCGCAGCAGCGGCAGCGTGTAGAGGCGCGTGGGCTCGAGCAGCGCCTCGCCCCAGGTCGCACCGAAGTCCTCGGCGTTGTCGCCGTAGGAGATCCCGGCACGGGTGATGATGTGCCGCACGAGCGAGTAGCCGTTGGAGTGCAGGCCGCTGGAGGCGACCGCGATGACCGCATCGCCGTCCTGCACACGCTCCGCACCGAGGATGGCGTCGGCCTCGACCACACCCGTCGCCGCGCCGGCGACGTCGTAGTCGCGAGGGCCCAGGAGACCGGGGTGCTCCGCCGTCTCGCCGCCGACGAGCGCGGTGCCGGTCGCGGCGCACGCCTCGGCGATGCCGCGCACGATGTCCGCGATCCGCTGGGGGACGACCTTGCCGCAGGCGATGTAGTCAGTCATGAACAGCGGCTTCGCACCCACCACGACGATGTCGTCGACGACCATGCCGACGAGGTCCTGGCCGATCGTGTCGTGCTTGTCGATGGCCTGCGCGATGGCGACCTTGGTGCCGACGCCGTCGGTGCTGGTCGCGAGCAGCGGACGCCGGAAGTCACGCAGGGCGCTGGCGTCGAAAAGACCGGCGAAACCGCCGACACCGCCGAGCACCTCGGGGCCGTGCGTCGCGCGCACGGACGACTTCATCAGTTCGACGGCGAGATCACCCGCCGCGGTGTCGACGCCGGCTTCGGAATAGGGGTTGGTGGGGGAGGCAGCCACCCGAACAGCCTACCGCCCGCGGGCGGCCACCCGGCCCGCCGCCCCCTTCCCGCCACACCGTCCGGAATCGATGATGGATCGTCCTCATACGTAGCGTAATCATCCGCGCATGTGAGAGTCTGTCGACGAAGCAGGCGGGTTTCGTCGTCCGGAGACCCCGGAGGGAACAGAGAGGTGGACAGTGCGCACGCAGAAGAGGAGAACGGAGCGACGACGCGGGAGGAGCCGCGGCATGGCGAGCAGCGCCATCGCCGTCCTGGCGCTGGTCGGACTCGCGGTGCCGCCGGCGGCGCACGCGGCGGAGCTGGACGCCATCACGGCGGTGACGGTGGTGGAGCCGACAGGCGACATCCATCTGTACGACACGCTCCGCCTCGAAGCGACCTGGGCCGTCCCCGACAGCGCGCAGCCCGGCGACACCTTCTCGCTGGCCTTCCCCTCGACGCCCCGCCTGGTCGGCGTCACCTCGTCGTTCCCGCTGCGGGATCCGGACGGTGCCGTCGTCGGCACCTGCACCGTCACGGCGAGCGCGATCACGTGCACGCTGAGCGACTACGTCCTCACCCACGACAACGTCCACGGGACCCTGTTCTTCCAGGCGAAGGCGGAGGAGACCACCGACGTCGACACCGTGACCTTCACCACCGGGGACGGGGATCCGATCACCGTGGAGATCCCCGGTGGCGGCGTCGGCCCGCAGCGCCCCGAGCCGGTGCCGACCGACGCGACCAAGTCGGGCGTGCAGACCACCGACGGGACCATCGAGTGGTACATCTGGGTGCCCGGACGCCTGCTCAGCGGAGAGCGCCCGACCCTCACCGACACCGCGACTCCCGGGCTGACCCTGCTGCCGGACACCGTGGCCCTCGGCTCGGTCGCCACCGACGCGTGGGCCGGCGGCCTGTTCGACCCGGCGGACTTCCACCCGCTCGCGGCGGGGTCGGACTTCGTCCTCACTCCGGGCACCGCGAGCTCGTCGTTCACCGTGGAGCTCACGGCGCCGGCGCAGGCCGACCGCCTGTATCGGCTGTCGTATCAGACCGAGCTGCCGACGGATGCGCACGACGGCCAGGTGTTCGCCAACACCGTCTCGGGGTCGAGCTTCACCACCACCACGGCGACCGTGACCGCGAGCGTGGCGGGCGGCGACGGCGGAGGGGACGGGCGCGGCGGGTTCTCGGTCGCGAAACGGATCGTCGGCGAGGGGGCATCCCTCGTCCCGGCCGATGCGACGTTCGCCGTCGACTACTCCTACCCCACCGCGGACGGTGCGGTGACCGGAACGCTCATGCTGCCCGCGGACGGCACCGCGCGCGACGTCGCGCAGATCCCGGTGGGCGCGGTCGTGACGCTGTCCGAGCACACCGCGGAGGCGGTGCCCGGTGTCGTGTGGGGACGCCCGCAGTTCCGCGGTGCCGGCGTGACCACGACCGAGGAAGGCGCACGGCTCACGATCGGCGCAGGGTCGGTCGTGGCCGTCGAGCTGACCAACCCGACCACGCTCTCCCCACCCTCCCCGAGCACGCCGCCGACCACCGCGGAGCCGCCGTCCCCGCCGACGCCGACGCCGCCGGCCGCTCCCCCCGCGGGGCTGGCCGCCACCGGCGGTGACGCGGGCGGTCTCATCGGGCTCACCGCGGGAGCGGTGCTCGCACTGCTGACGGGCGTCCTCCTCCACCGTCGTTCCGTCGCCCGCCGGACCTCCACGGCGACGCGCACCGGCGTCGACGGCTGACGCCCCGGTGACAGGAAGGGCCCAGTCCGACGGATCGGACCGGGCCCTCCCTCCAGGGATTCCGCGCCGCTCAGTTCCCGCCGGCGACGTTGTCGCGGGCGTCCTGCGCGCTGCTCTTCACCTCGTCGACGGCGTGGGTCGCGTCGTCGCGGACGTGCGCAGCGGCGCCGGCGGCCTCGTCCTTGACGGCGGCGAAGGCCTCCTGCGCCGGCTCCTTGAGGTCCTGCCCGATGGTCTTGGCGACGTCGGTCGCCTCATCGACGAGAGGCTGGGCCTTCTCCTTGATGTCCTCGGCCAGTTCCTTCTCCTTCGAGGAGGCGGGGATGACGGCCGCCACGACGAGTCCCGCGGCGAAGGCCATCAGACCCACCGCCAGCGGGTTGCCCTGCGCCTTGGCCACGGTGTGCCGTCCGGCGTCGGCGACCGAGGAGGAGGCATCCCCCAGTCGGTCCCCGGCGTCATCGGCGGCGCCCATGACCCGGTCGACCGCCGAGCGCACGGCGCCCTTCATCTTCTGCGTCTGCCGGTGCACGACCTTCGAGGGGGTGACCTTGTCGGCGAGGGCGTCGACATCCCTGCCGAACTCCGCTCGGGTCCGCTCGATGTCGGCGCGGATCGCGTCGGGTGAATCGCTCATTTGTTCTCCTCATTCCTCTTCACCGCATCGGGGATGCGCTTGAGGGTGTCCACGGTGCGCGGAGCCCCCTCGATGCTCTTCAACTGCTTGCGTCCCGTCACGAACAGGACGAGGGCGATCACCGCCCAGATGACGGCGACGATTACGGCCGACCAGCCGAGGCCGGTGACGTAGGCGCCGAGGGCCCACCAGAGGGCGACGGACAGGAAGAACACGGCCATGAGTGCGCCGTATCCCGCCCCGCCGAGCATCCCCGCCCCGCGGCCGGCACGCGTGGCCGACTGCTTGAGCTCGGCCTTGGCGAGCTCCAGCTCCTGCCGCATCAGCGTCGACAGGTCGGTCGTGACCTCGCTGAGCAGATCGCCGAGCGACGTGGTCTCGGCCTTCTGCTCCGAGGGTGTGGGGGCGGCGTCGGTCATGGTCGCCCCTCTTCATCGGATCCGCGGGTGGCGGCGTCGGTGCGGTCGTAGAGCGGGGTGTCCCCGTCGTCCACGGTCTCGCCGTGCGGCGTGACGCCCCACGGGGCGGTGCCGGCGTCGATCCCGCTCATGCCGTCCGGCGCGCCGGGCACGGTGCCGTCTGTGGGCAGCGGCGGCTGACCGAGGGTGGTGTTCTCTGCGGTTCCGGCACCTCCGACCAGGCCAGCCGCCCCCGCGCTCCCGGGGACTGCGCCGGGGGTGGTCGCCGCGGCGACGTCGGGACGCGGCGGGACCGCCGGTGCCGCCGCTCCCGCCACCGACGGAGAGCCGGAGCCCGATGCCGCGCCGGACGAGGCGGACTCCGCGGCACCCTCGGAGAGCGCCCTGGTCAGCCGGCCGGCGACGAGACCGGCGAGTGCGGCCACGGCGATGAACGTGCCGGGCTTCGCTCGCGCGTACGACTTCACCTCGGTGAGCAGCGACCCGGGGTCGCGGTCGCCGATCCAGCCGGCGATGCCCTGGATGCGCGTCGACGCCTGACGAACGAGATCGGCGGCGACACCGCCGTCGGAGCGCTCCGCCATCGTGCTCAGCTCCCCGCCCACGGACCGGAGTCCGTCCGCGACGCGGCGCTGCTGCACCGCCGCCTGCTCCGACAGCTCGGTCTTGGTCTGGTGGTACAGGTCGCGCACCTGATCCTTGGCCTCATGGGCGACGGCGCCCGCTTCGGCCTTCGCCGTCTCGACGACGTCCGCGGCCTGGCCCTTCGCCGTGTCGGCGACACCCGCGGCCTCGTGCGCGGCGGTCCGGACGGTGCCCGGAGACTCGGTCGTACCGCTACCCGCGGCACCTTCTGCATTGCTCTGCGACATCGTTCTTCCTCTCGACTCCCGCCGACGGCCGCCGACGTGTGAGCAGGTCTACCCCCGGCCTCGACGATCACCGTGAGGGTTGACGTGGCTCGCCGGGGGCATTACCGTGCCGGGGCTCCGCAGGGTCGCCGCACCCGCCTACGATGGGGGCCATGGCCGACAAGCCGCAGTGGCTCATCCGCGAAGACGCGAGCGTTCCGGTGCTCGTCGCGCTCGCGCTGCGCCAGCTGCTGGGCATCAGGGCGCCGCTGGATCTGCCGTCCCTGCGCGACCTCTCGGTGCGCGCCCCCGATGCGGCGGATGCCCCGCCCGAGGTCGAAGCGCAGTGGCGGGGGTACTGGGACATGACCGTGGAGCCCCGGGCTCATCACTCCGGTGTGCCGCTGGAGCTGATCGACGGCTTCGACACCCTGGTGGCCCTCCCGGCGAGCGGCGCCGAGGCGCTCTCCGCCGCGATCCGGCCGCATGCCGGAACCGCCCTCCGGTACGCCACCGCCGCGCACGACCGGTACGTCGGGTCGATGAAGAGCCACACCGGCGGGGACGCCTACCGGGCGTACGCGAGCGCGATCGCGGAGTTCGAGCGTGACATCGGACGCCGCGCGCACTCGTTCGAGCTGAACGTGCAGGTGTTGCCCCTGTCGCAGCGCGGGATCTGGTGGATCGGCGACCTCACGGTCGCGGTGACCGACGGGCTCCGCCGGGACGTCGTGGCGTTCGACTCCGCCATCCGTCCCGTGATCGCCGAGCTCGCCTAGGCGCGGTCGGTCGTCGTGTCATCCTCGTCGACCACGGTCTCCCGGTCGACCTTCACGACGCGGTCGTGGCGACGGGCGATCCGCTCGAGGATGAGTCCGGCCACGCCGCCGAGAGCCAGACCGATCGGCACGGTCCAGAGCAGCAGGAAGCCGAAGACCTGACCAGGCGGGTAGACGACATCGAGCGCCTGCGACTGCTCGAAGCTGCCGACCATCGTGAGGATGCCGGCGGCGATGACGCCCAGCACGACCCCGATGCCCATGAGAACGCCGTACCGCGGCACGCGGCGCACGGTCGCTTCGACGGTCTGGTGGGTGTCGTGGGAGGGCATGCCTCCATTGTCCCACCCTCTGCGGGCGTGCGCAGCCGCACGCGGAACCGCCCTCCCCGATCACCGGGGAGGGCGGTTCCGAAAGCCGCCGGACTCAGACCTCGGTCGTCGTCTCGGCCGGCTCCCCCCTCCGGGTGCGACGCACGATCAGCACCCCGCCCGTCGCGGCCAGCGCCACGACGACCAGCCCGCCCACGATCCAGGGCCACACCGGAGCTTCCTCCGTGGCGACCGGCGCGCTGATCGCGGTCACCGCCGCGTCCGCCGCGGCCTCCGGCTCGGACTCGTCCTCGGCGGGAGTGCCGCAGGCGCCGTCGACCGGGATCACGGCGGAGACCGGGTCGAGCTCCTCGCCCGCCTCATACGTGCCGAACGCGGAGGCACCGGCCGGGGTCAGCGTCGTAGGAACCGCATCGAGGGTCAGCGCGCCGTCGACGACGGCGGCGTCCGCGAGGGCGAACTCGGCGAGACGCACGCCCTCTTGCGCCACGGCCTCCCCGGCCTGAGTGGTCCCGGTCACGTCGAACACGAGGTAGCCGGTGTCGCCCGCGAGCTCGACGCGCGCGTTCGCCAGCGTCGTGTTCAGCGCCCCGTCGTGGCCCGTGAAGGCGATGCTGCCGCCGTAGGCGACCAGACCCGCGCGCGCCTCGTCGTCCAGGGAACCGGTGCCGTTCGACCACACGAAGGCGGGGTACTCGTAGGTCACGTCGGTGAGCGTCCAGCCGCCCCGCGCGATGCCCTCGATGTACGTGCGGAACGACTCCTTGTAGCCCCAGTGCAGGGTCGCCCCCTCGACCGTGCACACGCCGATCTCCGCGGTCGCTCTGGCGAGCGTGAACGCGAGACCGCGATCGACCGAGCCCTGGAAGGTGAGCGTGTGCTCGCCGTCTGCGAGCGTGGCCGGGAGGGCACCCGACCACGTCGCGACACCCGCCGCGTCGGCCGTCACGGTGCCGAGCAGCACGGGGGTCGAGTACACGACCACCTTGATGCCCTCCTCGTTCGCACGGAAGCCGGAGGCGGAGACCGTGGCCGTCTTCCCGGCGGCGAGCGCGGCGAGGTTCTCCTCGTCGACCTCGATGCCGGCCGCCGTCGGCGCGGTCGTCGGGAGCGTGGCCTTCGAAACGACCGCGGCGGCCGCGACCGTGCCCGTCGTGCCCGACGGAGCGGCGGCGACGGAGCCGATCGTGAACGAGACGGGGTTGAGCGTGGTGCCGTACCCCGAGAGGACGCGATCGCGTCCGGCGTCCGTGAGGGCGGCGGGTGCCGCCGTGTAGGTGACGGCGCCGCCGGCCGCCGTGCGGACGGCGCGGGAGAGGTCGAGGGTCGCGAACGGCACCTGCGCACCCCCGCTCGTCACGAACAGCGTGGCGGAGGACGCCGAGGTGATGCGGATCATCGGATCGGCGACCGTGACGTCGAGCACCCCGTGGTGGCCGGTGAAGCGCACGGCACCGCGGTAGACGACGCTGCCGCGTCCGGAAGCCGCATCGAAGTCGCCGCCCACGGTCTGCCCGAACTGGAACTGGCCGCCGGAACGCGTGGCGCCCCCGGAGACGGCGATCGTGCCCTGGGCGATCGGTCCGGTGATGTAGTTCGTGAACGAGGACGAGATGGCCCAGCGCAGCGACCCGCCGGGGACGCTCGCGGCCGGCTTCGTCGGAGTCACCGGGGGCTTCGGCGTGACCGGGGGCTTCGGCTCGGTCGGCTTCTCGCCGAGGAGTGCGCGCCACTGCGCGTCGGTGATCGTGACCGCTCCGCGCGCGTAGATGGTGTCGGCGGTCGGCGTCGTGTGCTGCTGCCACACGATCGCCTCGTACGTCTTCGACCGGTCGAGGTTCTTCGCCGCCGCGTTCAGGTCGACGGCGAAGGCTCCGAAGCCGATGTTCCGGACGTACTGCATGGCGAGGAAGCCGCCGTCTGCGGTCACGTCGGCCTCGGTCCCCGTCTCGATGAGCGCCACATAGGCGCCGGTGACCGCGCCGAGGTCGGCGGCGGTGACCTTCACCGTCAGCCCGTCCGCGGCGGTGGCGCCGGTGACGGCGGTCGTGACCGACGGTCCGGAGGAGGGCAGCAGGGCGTTCCACTGCGCGTCGGTGACGGTGACGGTGGAGCGTGCGTAGATCGTGTCCGCGCTGGGCATCGTGTGCTGCTGCCAGACGATCACCTCGTAGGCCTTGGATCGGTCCAGAGCACTCGCGGCCGCGGTCAGGTCGACGCTGAAGCCGCCGCCGGTGATGCCGCGCACGTACTGCATCGCGAGGAAGCCGCCTCCGGCGGTGACATCGGCCTCCGTGCCCTTCTCGATCAGCGCGGCGTAGGCACCGGTGACGGCACCGAGCTTCGTCGCCGCGGCCGTGACCGTGAGGCCGTCCGCGGCCGTCGCCGCCTTCACGGTGGTCGTCAGCCCCGAGGCGATGCGGTAGTCCAGAGCGACGCTGCGCTCCTGGTCAGCGTTGACGACACCGCCTGCCGGGTAGGTGTACACCCCGTAGGAGCCGGGCGTCGCCGGGGTGTCCTTCAGCGTCAGCGTGACCTGGAACGAGCCGTCGGCGGAGATGTCCACCCACTGCGCGCGGATCGCGCCCTGGTACTGCGTCGGGACCTGGGTCAGCACATCCTCGGCGAGCGCCCAGGCCTGTGCGCCGACCGAACGCGCCGAGGACGGCGCCCCCTGTGAGGGCTGCCACGTGGACGCGAAGTTGCCGAAGACCACGTAGGTGCCCTGGGGCAGGTTCGACGGGATCGGGACGCCGCGTCCGCCGACGTTCGCGGTCGGGTCGTACCCGGTGCCCTTGACGACGATCTCGTCGCCCGCCTGGAGGCGAGCGCCCGCAGCGGGCGTGGTGCCGTCGGCGAGGAACACCTCGATGGCGGCTTCGGCCGGCGCCGGCTCCGTCTCACCGGGCTCCGTCTCTCCGGGCTCCGTCTCCCCCGGAGTCGTCTCACCGGGCTCGGTCTCCCCGGGCTCGGTCTCCCCGGGCTCGGTCTCCCCCGGATCCGTCTCCCCCGGCTCCGTCTCGCCCGGCGCGGTGGGCGTCGTTCCGAAGACCGTGTCCCACTGCTCCGGCGTCACCGTGACGTCGCCGCGGCCGTAGATCGTGGCGGCTGTCGGCGCGGAGTGCTGCTGCCAGACGAGCACCTCGTACGTCTTCGTCCGGTCCAGGGACGCGACGGGCGCCTGCAGCGTGAAGGACGTGGCCCCCTGCTGCACGCTCGGGAAGGGCAGCGCGAACGCGGCGTACCCACCGCCGGCGGAGACGCCGCTCTCGGCACCCGACACGATCAGTGCGGCATAGACGCCCGACACGTCCGGCAGGCCCTCGGCCCGCACCTGCACGGTGAGGCCGGTGCTGTCGGCGGACGACACCGCCGCGGTGACGGTCGCCGCGGCAGCGTGCGCCGGCGGGCTCACCATCGCCCCGGCGGCGACGAGGACGAAGGAGACGAGGGCGGCGAGCAGGACACGCAGGCGTGTGCTCGCTGAGGGGGTATGTGCTGTGGCGTTCACGGTTCTCCGCGGCCCGCGGGGCGCGATCGATCGCGCACCCCTGCGGCGCCGCACGGCAGTCGGGCGAAGGTGGACTTTGGTTAGGCTCGGCTAAGCAAGCCGCCGATCCCGAGCGTAGAGGGGCGCCGGTGAAGGCGTCAAGTTTTAGGATAGCCTTGCCTAATGCGACGCGCTCCCGCCCTGCTTCTCGCCGCCGCCCTGGCTCTCGGACTGGCTGCCTGCGCCGGGTCGGACTCCGGTCCGGTGCAGACCCCTGCCGTCGACGACGCCTGCCCACAGGCCTCGATCCCTCTCGCGGATCTCGATCTGGTCGCCGACGTGCGCGGAGCCACGGGGCCCTCGACCGCATGCCTCGCGAGCCACGCGGTCGCCCCCGTCGACGACGACACCGCCCCGGCGCTCCCGGTCACCGTGACCGACAACGAAGGCCGCGAGGTCGAGATCACGGACACCGACCGCATCCTCCCGATCGACATCTCCGGCACGATCGCCGCCACGGTGTTCGCGCTCGGACTCGGCGATCAGGTCGTCGGGCGGGACGCGTCCACGCAGTTCCCCGGCACCGAGGACCTTCCGGTCGTCACCAAGACCGGGCACACGCTCAACCCGGAGGCGATCCTCGAACTGGCCCCGACCGTCGTGCTCACCGACACCACCATCGGCCCGAAAGAGGTCCGCCAGCAGCTACGGGATGCGGGCATCGCGGTCGTCGTCATCTCCAGCGACCGACGGATCGACACCACCGCCGCGCTCGTGACGGAGATCGCCACGGCCCTCGGCGTCCCGACGCGCGGCACGGCACTCATCGCCCGCCTCGACGCCGAGCTCGACGCCGCCATCGCGGAGATCGCCGAAGTCACCCCGTCCGCCGAGACGGACTGCGCACGCATGCTCTTCCTGTACGTGCGCGGGAGCGCCAACGTGTACTACATCTTCGGCGAGGACTCCGGGGCGGACTCCCTCATCGATGCGGTCGGCGGTGTCGACGTCGCGGAGGAGATCGGCTGGGAGGGCATGAAGCCGATGACCGCGGAGGCACTCGTCGCCGCGCAACCCGACGTGCTCGTGATGATGACGGACGGATTGGAATCGGTCGGCGGCGTCGACGGGCTCCTCGAACGCATCCCCGCCATCGCCGAGACCCCGGCCGGAGCGCATCGCCGCGTGATCGACATGGCCGACGCCGAGATCCTCAGCTTCGGCCCCCGGTCGGCCGACGTGATCAGCGCCCTCGCGCGAGCCCTGTACGCGCCGGAACCGGCCTCGTGACCGGCGAGGTCGTCACCCCGACGCCGACCCGGCATCGGGGACTGCGCTTCGCTACGGTCGTCGTCGCCCTCGTCATCGGCCTTCTCGTCACGGGCGTCGCGTCGATCACCAGCGGGCAGTACGACCTGTCCCCGACCGCTCTCGTCGGCGTCCTCCTGCGCGGCATCGGCATCGACACCGCCTGGGCACCGACCACGGCGACCGACTACGGCGTGATCTACAACCTCCGGCTCCCCCGCCTGGTCCTCGGCCTCCTCGTCGGCGCCGCGCTCGCGGTCTCCGGCGTGCTCATGCAGGCCATCTTCGGCAACCCCCTCGCGGACGCCGGCGTCGTCGGGGTGTCCTCCGGCGCGGCGCTCGGCGCGGCGGCCAGCATCACGTTCGGCCTGGCCACCTTCGGCATGTGGACCACGCCCGCCTTCGCCTTCCTCGGTGGCCTCGTGGCCGTCTTCTCCGTCTACCTCCTGAGCCGCTCCGGGGGCCGCACCGAGGTGGTCACGCTGCTGCTCACCGGCATCGCGATCAACGCCATCGCCGGCGCCGGCATGGCCTTCCTCACGTTCCTCGGCACGACCTCGACGCGCGAGCAGATCGTGTTCTGGCAGCTCGGCTCGCTGAACGGCGCCCTCTGGTCGAACATCCAGCTCGTCGCGCCGCTCGTGGCGATCGGGATCGTCGTCGCCCTGATCGTGGCGCCGGGTCTGGATCTCTTCGCCCTCGGCGAGCGCACCGCCCGGCATCTCGGTGTGCCGGTCGAGCTGCTGCGGATGGTCGTCATCGTCACGGTGACGCTGCTCGTCTGCGCCGCGGTGGCCTTCGCGGGGATCATCGGGTTCGCGGGTCTCGTGGTGCCCCACCTCATGCGCATGCTGATCGGCCCCGCACACCTCCCGCTCGTGATCGCCTCCGCCCTCGGCGGCGCCCTCCTCATCGCGGCCGCCGACCTCGTGGCGCGCACGGCCGTACCGCTCGCGGACCTCCCCATCGGCATGATCACGTCCCTCGTGGGCGGCCCGTTCTTCCTCTGGCTCCTCGTGCGGACGCGGCGGCGGTCGGGAGGATGGGCGTGAGCCCGCGCCTGCGGGGCCAGGGGCTCACGGTGCGCGTCGGCGACGGACGCGCCATCCTCGACGACGCGGCCATCGACATCCACGCCGGCGAGGTGCACGCCCTCGTCGGGCCGAACGGCGCGGGCAAGTCCACCCTGTTCGGCGTGCTCTCGGGAGACGTCGCTCCGGTGTCCGGCACCGTCCTCCTCGACGGCCGTGCCGTCGCGGGGACGCGCCCTCGCGATCTCGCCCGGCGACGGGCCGTGCTGCTGCAGGAGAACACCGTCACCTTCCCCTTCACGGTCGAGCAGGTCGTGCGGATGGGACGCACGCCGTGGGCGCGGAGCCCGGCCGCCGCGGAGGACGACAGCATCGTGGCGGCGGCGATGGCGACGACCGAGGTCACGGCGCTGCGGCAGCGCTCCGTCCCCTCGCTCTCCGGCGGTGAGCGCGCGCGGGTGGCGCTCGCCCGCGTGCTCGCCCAGGACACCGGGATCCTGCTGCTCGACGAGCCGACCGCGGCCCTGGACCTCAAGCATCACGAAGACGTCATGCGGGTGATCCGCAGGCGAGCGGAGGCCGGTGTCGCGGTCGCGGTCGTGCTGCACGACCTCAACGCCGCTCTCGCGCATGCCGACCGCGTCACTCTGCTCGCGTGCGGTCGGGTCGCCGCGACCGGTGCGCCGGAGGAGGTCCTCACGGCCGCACGGATCGAGGGGGTCTACGGGCAGCCCGTCGACGTCTTCCCGCACCCGCACACCGGGGTGCCGCTCGTCGTCGCCCGGCGCTAGGGGCGCAGCGGGAGGACTCCGGTGAGATCCGCGCGCGTGCCCGAGGCATGGATGCGTCCGGCCGTGGCGGCATCCGTCCACGCCTCCGCGCCGGTGGCGACCGCGATCCAGGTGGCGGCGTCCATCTCCACGACGTTCGGCGGCGTCCCGCGGGTGTGCCGCGGACCCTGGATCACCTGCACGGCTCCGAACGGCGGGACGCGCACCTCGACGCTGTTCCCCGGCGCCTTCTCGTCGAGCAGCTGCAGCAGGTAGCGCACGGCGGTGGCGAGCTCCGGCCGCGCCGGCTTCGTCCCTGCGGCCTCCGCCTCCCGCACGGCGCCGAGCGCCGCGCGCCCGTCGACGATGTCGATCTTCCTGGCCATCCCCCCACCCTAGATCCGCTGCAGGGGCCCCGGTCATAAGCTCGATGACATGAGCATGCATCCGCAGGGCGCCCGCGCCGACCTGCTCGCCGCCGCGGCCGACCACTCCTGGAGCGTGCCGATCCCTCCGCTCGCCGACCCGGGCAGCGCCCACGACGCCTCGGTGCTCATCCTCTTCGGCGTCCTCGACCGCATCCCCGCACCGACCGTCGATGCGGCCGTCGCCCGCGACCTCGACGTGCTGCTGCAACGCCGCGCGCCCACGCTCTCCTCGCACCCTGGTCAGGTCTCCTTCCCCGGTGGCCGCACCGAAGCGGCCGATGCCGACGCGGTCGCCACGGCGCTGCGCGAGGCCGAGGAGGAGACCGGTCTCGATCCCGCGGGGGTCGAGGTGCTCGCCACGCTCCCCGTGATCCCCCTCGCCGCCAGCAACCACCTCGTCACACCCGTCCTCGCTTGGTGGCAGTCGCCGTCCCGCGTCGTCGCGGTCGACCACGCGGAGACCGTCGAGGTGTTCCGCGTCCCCGTCGCCCAGCTCCTCGACCCGGCGACCCGTTTCACCTCGACCCTGTCCCGCGCCGGGCGCACGTTCCGCGGACCCGCGTTCGACGTCGACGGCACGATCGTGTGGGGTTTCACCGCCATGGTGCTCGACGCCCTGTTCGACGCCACCGGCTGGACCGTGCCCTGGGACGCCGCGGACGAGCGTCCCATCGCGCTCTGACCGGGACCCACCGAAACCCCGCGCACGGGCCTCGATAGGCTGGACGGGTGAAGATCCTCGTCCTCGGTTCCGGTGCCCGTGAGCACGCGATCATCCTGGCGCTGCGCGCCGAGTCCCCCGCGCACGAGATCCTCGTCGCCCCCGGCAACGCCGGCATCGCGCGGGACGCGACACCCGTCGCCCTCGACCCGCTGGACGGCGCCGCGGTCACGGCCTTCGCGAACGAGCACGCGATCGATCTCGTCGTCATCGGCCCGGAGGCTCCTCTCGTGGCGGGCGTCGCGGACGAGCTCCGCGGACGGGGCATCCCCGTCTTCGGGCCGGGCAAGGCAGCCGCGCAGCTCGAGGGCTCCAAAGCCTTCGCCAAGCGGGTCATGGACGCCGCCGGCGTGCCGACGGGCCGCGCGGTCCGCGCCGCCACGGTCGCCGAGGTCGAGGCCGCGTTCGACGGCCTCGGCGCCCCGTACGTCGTCAAGGCCGATGGGCTCGCCGCCGGCAAGGGCGTCATCGTCACCTCCGACCGCGCCGAGGCCCTGGCCCACGCGGAGCAGTACCTCCCGGCCGGCCCCGTGCTCGTCGAGGAATTCCTGTCCGGCCCCGAGGTCTCGCTGTTCTTCCTCAGCGACGGCGACACCGTGCGCGCGCTCAGCCCGGCACAGGACTTCAAGCGGGCTCTCGACGGCGACGCCGGCCCCAACACCGGCGGTATGGGGGCATACTCCCCGCTGCCCTGGCTCGCGGAGCAGTTCGGTAGCGAGCAGGCGTTCGTGGAAGAGGTCACCCGCGACGTCGCCCTCCCGGTCGTCCGGCAGCTCGACGCCGAGGGCACCCCGTTCATCGGACTCCTCTACGCCGGTCTCATCCTCACCCCGCAGGGCGTGCGCGTGATCGAGTTCAACGCGCGCTTCGGCGACCCGGAGACCCAGGTCGTGCTCCCGCGACTGGAGACCCCGCTGTCCCAGCTCCTCTTCGCCGCCGCCTCCGGGACCCTCGAGGACCAGCCGGAGCCCGTGTTCCGCGATGAGGTCGCGATCACCGTGGTCCTGGCGAGCGAGGGGTATCCGGAGGCGCCGCAGACCGGGCGTCCGATCGAGGGTCTGGACGATGCGGCCGCCGTGGAGGGAGTCCGCCTGGTGCACGCCGCGACCGCGAGCCCCGACGCACCGGGGGGTTCGCTCATCGCGACGGGTGGCCGTGTGCTGAACGTCGTCGCCGTGGCCCCGGACTTCCGCACCGCCCGCGATCGGGCCTACGACGCCCTCGGCCGCATCCGCCTCGAGGGCTCGCACCACCGCACCGACATCGCTGCCCGCGTCGCTCGCTGACCCACTTCAAGTAGCGCAAATGGCTGCATCCCGACCGGGAATGCAGCCATTTGAGCGACTCGAACGGGGTCAGAGAACCTTCGACAGGAAGTCCTGGAGGCGCTCGTTCTTGGGGGCGCCGAACAGGTCGGCGGGAGTGCCCTCCTCGACCACGACGCCGCCGTCCATGAAGACCGTGCGGTCGGACACCTCGCGCGCGAAGCCCATCTCGTGGGTCACGAGCACCATGGTCATGCCGCCATCGGCGAGGTCGCGGATGACCTGCAGCACCTCGCCGACCATCTCCGGGTCGAGGGCGCTGGTGGCCTCGTCGAACAGCATGATCTCCGGGTCCATCGCGAGTGCACGGGCGATGGCCACGCGCTGCTTCTGACCGCCGGAGAGCGATGCGGGCTTCGCGTCCGCCTTCTCCGACAGCCCGACGCGCTCGAGCAGCGAGCGGGCGCGGTCGCGGGCCTCGGCCTTCGTCATGCGGCCGAGCTCGACCGGCGCGAGCGTGATGTTCTCCAGCACGGTCATGTGCGGGAACAGGTTGAAGTGCTGGAACACCATGCCGATGCGCTGGCGCACCTCGTCCAGCTTCACGCTCTTGTCGGTGAGGTCGACACCGTCGATGATCACGTGCCCCGACGTCGGCTCCTCGAGCTTGTTGAGGCAGCGCAGCAGCGTCGACTTGCCCGAGCCGGAGGGCCCGATCACCGCGATGACCTCGCCGTCCTCCACCGCGAGATCGATGCCCTTGAGCACCTCGTTGTCGCCGAACGACTTGTGCAGGTCCCTGACCTCGATCTTGCTCATGCGTTGGCCTTCCTCTCCAGGCGGTTCGCGAGCAGCGTCAGCAGCGTGATCACGACGAAGTAGATGATGGCGACGATCGTCAGCACCTGCGCCGAGAGATACGTCGAGGCGATGATCTGGCGCGACACGAACGTCAGCTCGGCGAGACCGATGACGCTGATGAGCGAGGTGTCCTTCAGCGTGATGATGCCCTGGTTCACGAACGACGGGATCATGATCCGGAACGCCTGCGGCAGCACGACCTTGCGCATCGTCTTCCAGTGGCTGAGACCGAGCGAACGCGACGCCTCCGCCTGACCGGGGTCGACGGCCTGGATGCCGCCACGGATGATCTCCGTCATGTACGCACCGGTGTTCAGCGACAGGGTGATCGCACCGGCCACGAACGGGTCGAACTTGAGGTCGGGGATCAGCTGCGGGATGGCGAAGAACACGAAGAACGCCTGGATCAGGATCGGGGTCCCGCGGAAGACGTAGACATAGGCCGTCGCGATCCACCGGAACGGCGCGAACTTCGACAGGCGCCCGAAGCCGAAGATGATCCCGAGGATGAAGGCCGCGATGACCGCGACGATCGTGGCGAGGATGGTGAGCCACAGACCCTGCATCAGGGCCGGCCAGTACTTCACCGCGACCGAGATGATGTCGGTGGGCTGCGCCGCCTGCGCGTCGTCACCCGACGCGAGGTAGGTGTCCACGATCTCGTCGTACGCGCCGGAGTCCTGCAGGTTGGCGAGGCCGGCGTTGAACATCTCCAGGAGCTCGGCGTTCTCCCCCTTGTTGACCGCGAAGCCGTACTCGCCGCCGAGCGCGGGCTCGCCGACGAGACGGAAGCCCGACCCCTGCTGGATGCCGTAGGCGAGCACGGGGAAGTCCTCGAAGTAGCCGACGGCCTGCCCGGCCTTGACCGCATCGACCATGTCGGTCGTGTCCTGGTAGGGCGTGATGCGGAAGCCGTACTCGTCGGCGTTCTCCTCGGCGAAGGTCTGCCCCTGGGTGCCGGTCTTCACCGCGACGGTCTTGCCGTCGAGGTCGTCGAGGGACTCGATGTCGCTGGACTCGAGCACTCCGAGCTGCACGCCGCTGGTGAAGTACGGGTCGCTGAAGTCGAAGGTCTGCTGGCGCTCCTCGGTGATCGACATCCCGGCCATGACGGCGTCGACCTGGTTCGACTGCAGCGCCTGCACGGCGGCGTCGAAGCCGAGCTGGCGGATCTCCACGTCGAAGCCCTGGTCCTCCGCGATCGCGCGCAGGAGGTCCATGTCGATGCCGACCAGGTCGCCGGACTCGTTCGTGAACTCGAACGGCGCGAAGGTCGTGTCGGTGCCGATGACGTAGGTCTCGCCGTCGTCGGCCGCGGTGGCGGGCGCGGCTCCGGCGAGCAGCGCCCCGGCGGCGACGAGCGCGGCGAGAGCGGTCGCGCCGGCGGTGCGGCCGAACCGCCGCAGACGGCTCGGCGGAGAGGATGGATGGCGGCTCACGTCGAGTGCTCCTCGGGGTTCGGAAGGGCGGCCCGGCGGCCGCCGACCATCCACCCTAACCCTGCACCTCCCGCGCACCGGAATCTCGGCGGGACGCCCGACACCGCCGGAACCCGCGTGGATACCGGCGTGTCGGGGTCATCGCGGTCACGCCGGAGGGGTCGCGGCGACGACCTCGTCCTTCCGATCCTGCCCGCGGAGGAACAGCGAGGCGACCAGCGCGATCAGGATCACGCCGGCGGGCAGCAGCAGCGTCTCGGACATGCCGGCTGCGAAGCCCTCGGCGACCTGCGGCGGCAGCGCGCCGCTGCCCGTGCCGGCCGGAGCGTCGGCCAGACCGGGGAGGTTCGCCTCCAGCCGCGACTGCATGAACGCGGCGATCGAGGCGGAGCCGATGACCGAGCCGATGGTGCGGGTGGTGTTGTAGATGCCCGCGCCGGCACCGGCCTGCCGCGGCGGCAGCTTGCGCGTGGCCGTGGTCGCCAGCGGCCCCCACATGCCCGCATTGCCGATGCCCATCAGCGCGGACGGCAGCAGGAACATCAGGATCGGGGTGTCCATCGTGGTCAGGGCGGAGTACCAGACCAGGGCGCCCGCGACGCAGATCAGGCCGGGGACGAGGATGATGCGCGGGTCGACGCGGTCCAGGATCTTCCCGGCGACCGGGGCGAGCACGCCCGACAGCACGGCCATCGGGATGAGCAGCATCGCGGCCTCGGTGGGGGTGAGGCCGCGCGCCGTCTGCAGGAAGAACATCATCGGCAGCGACATGCTCGTGACGGTGAAGCCGACCGCGGCGATCGCCACGTTCGCGCCGGAGAAGTTCCGATCGCGGAAGAGCGCGAGCGGCACGAGGGGCTCGCTGCGGGTGCGCGCCTGCTGCACGATGAAGAGCGCGAGCACCACGACGCCGGCGATGATGAGGCCCCAGACCGAGATCGGCCCCACGATGGTCCCCCAGTCGTACTTCTCGCCCTCCTGCAGCCCGAAGACGATGAGGAAGAGCGCGACGGCGCTGAGCACGACGCCGACGACGTCGAACCGGTGCGGGTGCGTCTTCAGCTTCGGCACGAGGATCCAGGCGAGCACGAAGGCGACGACGCCGACCGGGAGGTTGACGAAGAAGATCCACTCCCACCCGAAGCCGTCGACGAGCAGACCGCCCGCGAGGGGACCGACGAGCGTGGCGACGCCGGCCGTGGCACCCCAGAGGCCCATCGCCGCGCCGCGCCGGTTCGGCGGGAACGTGCGGGTGATGACGGCCATGGTCTGCGGCGTCATGAACGCGGCGCCGAGCCCCTGGACCGCGCGGGCCGCGATCAGGCCCTCGAGCGTCTGCGACAGTCCGCACCAGAGCGAGGCGAGGGTGAAGACCGCGAGTCCGATGAGGTAGATGTTCTTCGGCCCGAAGCGGTCGCCGAGTCGTCCGGTGATGAGCAGCGGCACGGCGTAGGCGAGCAGGTAGGCGCTGGTGACCCACACGACGTTGTCGAGGTTGTTCGTGTCGGGGTCGAGGGCGGCCTTGATCGCCGGGTTCGCGACGGAGACGATCGTGGTGTCGACGAGGATCATGAAGAACCCGATGACGAGCGCCCAGAGCGCCGGCCACGGACTCTTCGGCGCGTGACCGGCGGCGAAGGGCCCCGTCTCGGGCCCCGAGGTCTGGCGGGAATCGGTCATTGCTGTGCAGCCTTTCGCTGAGCGCGGTAGCGGTCGGTGTCGTCGAAGGCGTCGGGGCCCCAGCGGAGCTCGTCGCCGTCGAGGCGGGTGAGGAGGGAGTCGAGCCAGCGGAGCTCCGCGTCGAGCAGCGCCTCCTGCCGTTCGATCTCGACGAGGACCTGCGGCGGGACGCCCTTGGTGCGGGCGGCGTCGAGGCCGTCGTGGTGCAGCGCGTACGAGGCGACGAGGGCCTCCCGTCGCTCCTGCAGCAGTGCGACGGCGTCGTCGCGGTGGAGGTTGTGCGACTCGGCGAGCGCTACGCGGGCGTCGGTCTCACGGTCGATGCGGGGGAGGGCACGACGCACCCACGCGACCACCGCCTCCCGACCGGCGTCGGTGAGGGTGTAGGTCGTCCGCTCCGGTCGGTTGCCCTCGCGATCCGTGCCGACCTCGTCGAGCAGACCGGCCCGCTGGAGCCGGGCGACCGTGTGGTACAGCGTGCCGTTGGTGACGGTGATGAGCCGGTCGTCGTGACGCGCGCGGAGCAGGCGCACCATCTCGTACGGATGCATGTCGCTCTCGCGGAGCAGCGCGAGCACCATCACCCCGAGGGGCGTGAGTCCCGCCACCACATCCCTGCTCTTCCCCACGCCGCTCCCAATCTGCTGTCGCCCCCGCTAAATAGTCCACATGGACTATACACCCGCCCCTCCTCCGCCGAGACCCCGATTTTCCGGCGAGACCCCGGGGTCCCGGCGCGCTCACCCCGGGGTCTCGACGCGAACGCGGGGTCTCGGCGCGGAAGAGCACGCATCACCGGGATAATGGGCGGGTGAGCACACCGTCCGCAGGAAACGCGCAGGCCATCCCCGGGTGGCGACACCTCTACTCCGGAAAGGTCCGCGACCTCTACGCCTCGGAGGACCCGGCGGACACCCGCATCCTCGTCGTCGCGTCCGACCGGGTGAGCGCCTTCGACGTCGTGCTCTCCCCCGGCATCACCGACAAGGGTGCCCTGCTGACCCGCCTCAGCCGCTGGTGGTTCGCCCAGCTCGACGCGCCGAACCACCTCACGGACGGCGACCTGCCGGAGGAGGTGGCCGATCGCGCCATGCTCGCCCAGTCGCTCGAGATGCTGCCGATCGAGTGCGTGGTGCGCGGGTACATCACCGGCTCCGGTTGGGCCGAGTACCAGGAGCACGGCACCGTGTGCGGCATCGCCCTGCCGGCAGGGCTGCAGAACGGCGACCGTCTGCCCGAGCCCCTGTTCACCCCGGCCTACAAGGCGCCGATGGGCGAACACGACGAGAACATCACGTTCGACCGCGTCGTCGAGCTCGTCGGGGCGGACCGGGCGGCCGAGCTCCGCGACGCCTCGCTCGCGATCTACCGTCGGGCCGCGGCCATCGCCGAGGAGAAGGGTCTCATCCTCGCCGACACGAAGTTCGAGTTCGGGACCGACGCCGACGGCACCCTGCGCCTCGCCGACGAGGTGCTCACGAGCGATTCCTCCCGGTACTGGGACGCCGAGGCCTGGCGCACGGGATCGACCCCGGCCGAGCGGATGGCGAGCTTCGACAAGCAGATCGTGCGCGACTGGCTCGCGGCGAACTGGGACAAGCAGGGCGAGCCCCCCGTGCTGCCCGAGGAGGTCGTGGCCCGGACGGCCGCCCGGTACCGGGAGCTCATCGACCGCCTCGGCGCCTGACGCCGCGCTCCCCGCGGCCGCGGGACGCACAGGGAAAACTCAGGAATCGGTAGTGTTGCTCCAGCACTCCGCCCCCGATCCCGAACCCTGAGGAGCCCGCATGGCTTTGTGGAAGCTGCACGGAAACGGCCGCACCGTCGAGCCCGGCGCCGTCGTCACCCCCGAGGAACGTCTGTCCTGGCCCGCGACCATCGCCATCGGTGCGCAGCACGTCGTCGCCATGTTCGGTGCCACGTTCCTCGTGCCGACGCTCACCGGCTTCCCGGTGTCGACGACCCTGCTCTTCAGCGGCATCGGCACGCTGCTCTTCCTCCTCATCACGAAGAACCAGCTGCCGAGCTACCTCGGCTCCTCGTTCGCCTTCATCGCCCCCATCACCGCGGCTGTCGCGGCGGGCGGCACCGGCTCGGCCCTCGCGGGCGTGGTCGCGGTGGGCGTGCTCCTCGCGGTCGTCGGCCTCGTCGTGCAGTTCGTCGGCCTGCGCTGGGTCGACGCGCTGATGCCCCCGGTCGTCGCCGGCGCCATCGTCGCGCTCATCGGCTTCAACCTCGCCCCCACCGCCTGGAGCAACTTCGCGCTCGACCCCGTGACGGCCACGATCACCCTCGTCGCGATCATCCTCTTCGCCGTGCTCTTCCGGGGCTTCCTCGGACGGATCTCGATCTTCCTCGGCGTCGCCGTCGGCTTCATCTGGGCCGCGTTCAACGGCTCGTTCGAGGTGCCCAACGCGCTCCGCGGCGACAAGACCCCCGCCGAGCTCATCGCGGACGCCCCGTGGATCGGCCTCCCGCACTTCCAGTTCCCGGACTTCGTCGAGCCGGGGACCTGGTCGACCATCGCGATGTTCCTGCCCGTCGTGCTCGTGCTCATCGCGGAGAACGTCGGTCACGTGCGCGGCGTCGCGACCATGACCGAAGACCCCGCGATCAACCGGCACACCGGTCGCGCCCTCATCGCCGACGGTGTCGCGACGACCATCGCCGGTGGCTTCGGCGGCTCGGGCACCACGACCTACGGCGAGAACATCGGCGTCATGGCCGCGACACGCGTGTACTCCACCGCCGTGTACTGGGTGGCGGGTCTGTTCGCGATCCTCCTGGCGTTCTCGCCCAAGGTCGGCGAGGTGTTCAACTCGATCCCCGCGGGCGTGCTCGGCGGGGCGACGACGGCGCTCTACGGCCTCATCGGCATCATCGGCATCAAGATCTGGGTGGACAGCCGGGTCGACTTCTCGCGTCCGGTCAACCAGTACACCGCAGCGGTGTCCCTCGTGATCGGCATCGCCGGGTTCACGATGCAGCTCGGCGACTTCGCCTTCGGCGGGATCGTGCTCGGGACGGTCGCGGCGCTGCTGATCTACCACCTGGGTAACCTCATCGCCCGCGCGCGCAAGACCGGTGCCGACGACCCGAGGCCTCTCGAGCCCGTCGGCCCTCTCGGCGGCGACCCCGCGTAGGTTCCCGCCCCGCGCGTCCGCGCGCTCCCGCCCCCGCTGCGTGCGGGACGGCTTTGGCCCCTCCCGCACCTCGCTGAGGCCCGTTTTCGCACTCGCACCGGGTGCCGGACGGGTGCGCGAGCCCGGGGTGTGCACGGTCCGGACGGAAAACGCCCCCTCCTCTCACGGGGAGGGGGCGTTTTCGCGCTCGCACCGGGCCTTGGGTCGCCGCGTCGCGTACGGGATCGAAATGGGGCCCTCCCGGGCTGCGGGAGGTGCACTTTTGCACTCTCCAGACAGGAACCGTCCCGGCCGGCGCGGTGCCCGCGGGTCCCCCCCGGTGCCGGGTCGAAAAGGGGCGCTCCCGACGGGCGGGAGGGACGTAATTGCACTCGCACGCGGGATGTTCCCGCGTCCGAGGGTGCGGGATCAAAAACGGGCGCTCCCGGCGGGCGGGAGGAGCGTTTTCGCACTCTGACGCGGGGGGCGCTCCCGGGATCAGAGCGTGCGGGATCAAAGACGGGCGCTCCCGACGGACGGGAGGAGCGTTTTCGCACTCGAACGCGGGATGTTCCCGCGTCCGAGGGTGCGGGATCAAAAACGGGCGCTCCCGGCGGGCGGGAGGACCGTATTCGCACTCTCACGCGGGGGGCGCTGCCGGGGTCAGAGCGTGCGGGATCGGAAAGGGGCGTCTGAGGAGTGCGGGAGGGGTGTTTTTGCACTCCGCACGCGGAGGGGCGGGGCGGAGGGGCGGGGCGGGGCGGGACGGGGGTCAGGCGATCGTGGCGAGGAGGGCGTCGGCGGAGAGGGTCGCGCCGGTGTCCGCGCGCGGGGTGAGGGTGCCGGCGCGGTGCGCGGCGACCGTGGTCTCCATCTTCATCGCGTCGAGCACGGCCACCGGGTCTCCCTCGGCCACCACGGCCCCGTCATCGACGAGCCAGCGGACGAGCGTGCCCGGCGCGGGGGCCCGGAGCTCGGACGGGTCCGCCGACGGCACGGGGGCCACGACCTCTCCCGCCGGACGACCGATGCCGGCCAGCAGCTCCGCGGGCAGACCGAGCATCACGCGGCGGCCGTCGATCTCCACCGGGAACCGCTGCAGCCCGGAGACCGGGGCGACCGCGGGGCGCGGCTGCGCCTCCAGCGTCGGGAGCAGCACGGTCTCGATCCACTGGGTGTGCACGGCGAAGGTCGCGGTCGCGAACGCGGGGTCGTCGATGGCAACGAGGTCGAACGGGATCACGGTCGCCGGACCCTCGACGGCGAGCTCCCGCAGCGCCCGACGCGCACGGACGAGAGCCGCGTCGCGGGTGTCCGCGTGAACGATGAGCTTCGCGATCATCGAGTCGAACGCGGGCTGCACGGTGTCTCCGGCCTCGATGCCGCTGTCCCACCGCACGCCGGGTCCCCCGGGGATGCGCAGGCCGTCCACCCGTCCGGGGCTGGGCAGGAACCCGCGGCCGGGGTCCTCGGCGTTGATGCGGAACTCGAACGCGTGCCCGGTCGGCGCCGGGGTCTCGGTGAAGGACGGCCCCTCGCCGAACGCGATGCGGAACTGCTCGCGGACGAGGTCGGTCCCGGTGACCTCCTCGGTCACCGGGTGCTCGACCTGCAGCCGGGTGTTCACCTCGAGGAAGGAGATCGTGCCGTCCGCGGCGAGGAGGAACTCGACCGTGCCGACGCCGCGGTACTGCACCTCGGCGCAGATCAACCGTGCCGCGTCGTGGAACGCCGTCCGCTGCGCCTCCGTGAGACCGGGCGCGGGCGCCTCCTCGATGAGCTTCTGGTTGCGGCGCTGCATCGAGCAGTCGCGGTCGCCCACGACGACCACGCCGCCGCGCCCGTCGCCGAGCACCTGCACCTCGATGTGCCGCGGGCTCTCCAGGAAGCGCTCCACGAAGCACTCCCCGCGACCGAACGCGGCGGTCGCCTCGCGGGTGGCCGCGTCGAACGCGTCGGCGACCTCCGCCAGCTCGCGGACGACCTTGAGCCCTCGACCTCCCCCACCGAACGCGGCCTTGATCGCGATGGGCAGGCCGTGCTCCTCGGCGAACGCCACCGCCTCCTGCGGCCCGGACAGCGGCTGATCCGTGCCCGCGGCGAGCGGAGCCCCCACGCGCTGCGCGATCCGGCGCGCGGTCATCTTGTCGCCCAGCGCGTCGATGCTCTCCGGCGAGGGTCCGATCCAGACGAGTCCGGCGTCCTCGACGGCGCGCGCGAACGCGGCGCTCTCGGAGAGGAAGCCGTAGCCCGGGTGCACGGCGTCGGCGCCGCTGCGGCGGGCCGCGTCGATCAGCGCCTCGACCGACAGATACGTCGTCGCCGCGGTGTCGCCGCCGAGGCCGATCGCCTCGTCCGCGAGCCGCACGTGCAGGGCATCCGCGTCCTGATCGGCGTAGACGGCGACCGACGTGTAGCCGGCCTCGGCGCACGCGCGGATCACGCGGACCGCGATCTCGCCACGGTTGGCGATCAGCACAGAGGTCATGAGGTCTCCTTGACGGTGAAGCGCACCCGCACGCCCGGCGGAAGCTGGGCGGCGAGGTCGAGGCTGCGATCGGTGAGGGCACCGATGATGGGATAGCCGCCGGTGAGCGGATGATCGGGGAGGAAGAGCACGGGCTGACCGTCCGGCGGCACCTGGATGGCCCCGGTCACGGCACCTTCGCTCGGCAGCTCGCCGCCGACCGCCCGTTCCAGGGGCACGTCGCCGTGCAGGCGGATGCCCACCCGGTCCGAGCGCGGCGTGACCGTCCACTCCTGCGCGGTGAGCGCCTCGACGCCGGCGGCCGTGAACCAGTCGTCGCGCGGGCCGAGCGTGATCTCCAGCGCGACCAGCTCCCCGGCCGCCGGAAGCGCGCGCGGCACCGGGTCCGGCTCGACGGCCGACACGGCGGCGTCTCCGAGGGGGAGAAGATCGCCGGCGGCCAACGGCGCGGGACCCAGCCCGGCGAGCGTGTCGGTCGCGCGGCTGTCGAGCGCCGCCGCCGGAGCGAAGCCGCCGCGGACGGCGATCACGGATCGGAGACCGCGCTCGGGATGGCCCAGCGTGAGCTCGTCGCCGTCGACGGTCGCGAACGGCACTCCGGGGAGGAGCGTGCGCTCGATGCCGTCGATGTCGGTGAGCGTGAGCGAGCCGGTGGCCCCGGTGACGGCGGCCACGCCCGCGCCGTGGAAGCGCAGGGCGACCCCGCCGACGCTCTCCAGCACGGCCGCCGTCGGCGTGTTGCCCACGGCCCGGTTCGCCGCGCGCATCGCGACGCGGTCGGCGACGCCGGAGGCCGAGACGCCCAGCGCCGCGAAGCCGGGGCGACCCGCGTCCTGCACGAGGAGCTGCAGCGAGGATCGCACGACCTCGACCGCCGGACCGTCCCCGCGATGGGCGACCCGCGTCGCGTCGGCCGATGCCGGCGACGCCGCGACCGACTCCCGCTCCGCACGCACGAAGCGCACGCGGCGGCCCGGGGCGAGCAGAGCCGGCGGGTCGCGGTCGATGTCCCACATCTCCAGGGCGGTCCGGCCGATGAGCTGCCAGCCGCCGGGGCTCTCCCGCGGATACACCCCGCTGAACGCCCCGGCGAGCGCGACGGAGCCGGCGGGCACCCGGGTGCGGGGCGACGACCGCCGCGGCACGTCGAAGAGGGGGTCGCCGCTCACGGCATAGCCGAAGCCGGGAGCGAAGCCGGAGAAGGCCACGCGCCAGTCGGCGGCGAGGTGACGGGCCACCAGTTCCTCCGCCGAGACGTCGAGGAGCGCGGCCGCCTCGTCCAGATCCTCCCCGTCGTAGCGGACCGGGATGGTGACCTCGCCCGCGTCGGGCAGCGCCGCGGCGTCGACCTCGGTCGCGGCGAGCGCCTCGGCCAGCGCGGCGGCGGAGGTGCAGTGCGGATCGAAGCGCACGAGCACCGTGCGGGCGCCGGGGATGCGCTCGAGCACACCGGGCGCGTCGCTCCACGCGAGGTTCAGCCGCATGGCCTGCTCGAGGTCGTCCGCCTCGACGAGCAGCGCGCTGTCGGAGGCCGTGAGGATGCGCATCAGACCCGGTACTCCGCATCCGGGACATCGGTGACGAACATGTGGCCCGGGGCGTGGGTGACGGCGAACGGCGGCTTCGACGCCATGATCGCCGCCTGCGGGGTCACGCCGCACGCCCAGAACACGGGGATCTCGCCGGGGCGGATCTCGGGGGCGTCGCCGAAGTCGGGCACCATCACGTCGGCGATGCCGAGGGCGGCAGGGTCGCCGACGTGCACGGGCGCGCCGTGCACGGCCGGGGTGCGCCCGGAGATCTGCACGGCATCGGCCACGCGGTCCGCGGGGATCGGTCGCATCGAGACCACCATCTCGCCGCGCAGCCGTCCGGCCGGGGTGCAGTCCACCGCCGTGCGGTACATCGGGACGTTGCGCCCGAGCTCCTGATGACGGATCGGGATCCCGGCCTCGACGAGCCCCGTCTCGAACGTGAAGCTGCAGCCGATGAGGAAGGCGACGAGGTCGGGATGCTCGTCCCACGCCGCCGTCGCGTCGGACACCTCCTCGACGAGCGCGCCGTCCCGCCAGATGCGGTACCGCCCGATGTCGGTCCGGATGTCGCTGCCCGGCGCGAGCCGCGACTCCACCTCCCCCTGCTCGATGACCTCGAGGACGGGGCAGGGCTTCGGGTTGCGCTGCGCGTAGAGGAGGGTCTCGAAGGCCCAGTCCGCGGGCACCGCGATGAGATTCGCCTGGGTCAGCCCCGGGGCGACGCCGCTGGTCGGCGCGGAGTGGCCGGCCCGGTGCGCCGCACGGGCGGCGCGGGCCTCGGCGAGCTGGGTGGGAGTCGCGAGCACGGTCATGTCAGGCTCCGGCGAACGGGGCGATGGTGATGCCCTCCGCCTGCAGCAGGCGCTTCGTCTCCGCGGCCATCGCCACCGAGCCCGGGCTGTCGCCGTGCACGCAGATCGACTGCGCGGACACGGCCACGTCGGTGCCGTCGATCGCCCGGATCACGCCGTCCGCGGCCAGGCGCACCATCCGCTCGGCCACCGCGGTGGGGTCGTGCAGCACGGCCCCCTCCTCGGTGCGCGAGACGAGCTGACCGTCGGGCTGGTACGCGCGGTCGGCGAAGGCCTCCGCGGCGACCGCGAGTCCGGCCCGTTCGGCGACGTCGAGCACGACGCCGCCGGCGAGGCCGAGCAGCACGAGCGAGGGGTCGATCGCCTTGATGGCCGCCACGACGTCCTTCGACTGCCGCTCGTCGCGGGCGATGGTGTTGTAGAGCGCCCCGTGCGGCTTGACGTAGGAGACCCGCCCGCCGACCGCCGCGGTGAGCCCGAGGAGCGCACCGAGCTGGTACTCCACGTGCGCCTGCAGCGTGGCCGAGTCGATGTCGACCTTCGTGCGCCCGAAGTTCTCGTAGTCGCGGTACCCGGGGTGGGCGCCGATCACGACGCCGCCGGCGACGGCTGCGGCCAGGGTCTCCCGGATGCCCTCCGGGCTGCCCGCGTGGAACCCGCACGACACGTTCGCGCTCGTGACGATCTCGAGCATGCTCGCGTCGTCGCTGACGATCCGGTCGGGGACGTTCTCGCCGAGGTCCGAGTTCAGGTCGATGGTCGCCATGTCACGCTCCGATTCCGAGGAAGGCGAAGATGGGGCCGATCGAGACGGCGCCCATGTACCAGGTGAGGGCGGTCACGACCGTGCCCGCGATGAGCAGCCACATCGGGTACTTCCGGTCGCCGAGCAGGTCGCGGCGGAACCAGCCGATGTACATGAACACCGTCAGGCCGATGGGCAGGATCAGGCCGTTGAAGCCGCCGACGAAGACGAGGATCGCGGCCGGGGCGGTGCCGATCGCCAGGTAGACCGCCAGCGACACGACGATGAACGCGACGGTGGCGAGCTGCAGCGGCCAGCCCCCGCGGAGCTTCGCGGTGAAGGTCGAGAGGAAGGTCGCCGACGTGTACGCGGCACCGATGACCGAGCTGATCGCGGCGGCCCAGAAGATCGCGCCGAAGATCCGCAGACCGGCGTCGCCGAGCACCGCACCGAACGCCTGCCCGGCCGGGTTGGCGGCCTGCGAGGAGAGGTCGAGCGCCACGCCGGAGGCCACCACGCCGAGGATCGCGAGGAACAGCACGTAGCGCATGATGCCGGTGACCAGGATGCCGTTGGCGGCGGCGCGCATGACGGGCTTCGCGTACTGCGGGCCCACGTGGCCGGAGTCGAGGTAGCGGTGGGCGCCGGAGTAGGTGATGTAGCCGCCGACCGTGCCGCCGACGATCGTCGTGATGGTGGCGAAGTTGAGCTGGTCGGGCACGAAGGTCTGCCGCAGCGCGTCGCCGACGGGCGGCTGGGCGATGAGGGCGACGACCAGGGTCATCACGATCATGCCGACGCCGAGGATGATGAGGACGACGTCCATCACCTTGCCGGCCTTCTTCACGAGGAAGATGATGATCGCGAGGGCCGCCGTGAGCGCGCCGCCGACCTTCGGATCGATGCCCAGGAGGGCGTTCAGGCCCAGGCCGCCACCGGCGATGTTGCCGATGTTGAACGCGAGCCCGCCGATGACGACGAGGACGGCGATGACGTGCCCGGAGTAGGGGATGGCGCTGTTGGCGAGCTCGCCGGCGCGCTTGCCGGACGAGGTGATCATGCGCCAGATGTTCAGCTGCACCGCGATGTCGACGAGGATCGACACGAGGATCGCGAACGCGAACGCGGCCCCCATCTGGGCGGTGAACGTCGCGGTCTGGGTGATGAAGCCGGGGCCGATGGCGCTCGTCGCCATGAGGAAGATGGCGCCGATGACGGCACTGCGGCCGGCGCGCTTCTTCGCGTGGGCGGCGCGGGCTTCGTCCTCGGGGGTGAGGGCGGGGGCGGACTGCTCGGACATAGGGGGGTCCCATCGTCGTTGGTGGGTGTCGGGTGACCCCCAGTGTAGAACGGACAGAACCCGATTGTTCAACAATCATGTTTCCGTCGTGCTACAGCGCGGTTGCTTTCGTGTGATCATCGGCACGATCTCCGGCGCCGACCGCCCCTACGATGAAGGCATGAACCAGCAGGGCCCGCTCGCCGACGTGCTCCGTCAGCGCATCATCGACGGCGACGTCGCCCCGGGCTCGCGGCTGTCGGAGTCATCGCTGGCCGAGAGCTTCGACGTGTCGCGCAACACCCTGCGTGAGGCGTTCCGGGTGCTCGCGGAACAGGGGCTCGTCGCGCACATCCCGCACCGCGGCGTCTCGGTGGCCTCTCCCTCGATCGCCGACGTCATCGACATCTACCGCGCCCGCCGGGTCATCGAATGCACGGCCCTCCGGCAGTCCGAGCCCGAGCATCCCGCCGTGCAGCGCATGACCGACGCGGTCGCCGCGGCCGAGGCCGCCGTCGCCGGCGTCTCGGCCGACGACGCCTCCGCGTGGCGCGCGGTCGGCAGCGCGAACATGGCGTTCCACGTCGCGCTGGTCGACCTCGCCGACAGCCCTCGTCTCGCCCGCACCTACCGGAACGTCGCGGCGGAGCTGCGGCTCGCGTTCCTCAAGATCGACGACCCCCGCGCCCTGCACGAGCCGTTCGTCCGGAAGAACCGCGCCGTCCTCGACACCTTCCTCACCCGCGGCGCGGAGGCCGGCGCGGCGGAGCTGGAACGGTACCTCGTGCAGTCGGAGCGGGTCGTGCTCGGCGCGTTCGCGCGGATGCAACTCGACTGAGCACGGCGGCTCAGGACGCGTCGGTCCGCAGTGCCGCCGTCGCCCGCGGCCGGGGTTCGCCCCCGTGCGGCGTCGGCACACCCGGGAGGGCGGCGGTCGGCTCCGGGAGATCGTACCGGCGGTGCAGCCAGCGCCGCGCGTCCTCGAGCGGATAGGTGTCGCCGAAGACGCAGTACTTCACGAACACCCCCTCCAGGGTGCTGCGGAGCATGACCTCCTCCAAGGCCGGATCCTCGGCGCCTCGAGCACGGAAGACGGCGCGCACGGCATCCTCCGCGGCCGTCGCGCCGTCCGCGTAGCGCTGCTCCGACTCCGCGAAGAGCCGGTGGGTGAGCGGCTGCTGCTGCATGGCGAGCACCGCGCGCTGCAGCGGCATCGCGAAGGCCGTCGCCCCGATCGCCCCGTCGATGATCGCGGCGAGCATCTCGTCGGGCGTCCCCTGCACCTGCGCGAACCCCAGCACCGTCTCGAACCACCGGTCGATCACGGCGGCGATGAGCTGGTCCTTGCCGCCGAAGTGGTAGTTCACCAGCCCCTGGGCGACGCCGGCGCGCCGCGTGATCTCGGCGATGCCCGCCCCGGCGACGCCGCGTTCGCTGAACACCTCGATCGCCGCCTGGAGGATGTTCTCCCTGGCACGCTCGCGCGCCAGACGGTTCTGCGCATCCGATCGCGCCATGCGGTGTCCACCTCCCGGGTCGTCCGGCGGAATTCCCTCACGGGCCGTCTCGGGATAGGTTAATCACTGAATGCTCGTTCAACCTATGGAGGGTGCGAGCACTCGCGGCGCGGGGGCTCGCCGCAGCAGGCCACGGACGCGTCTTCCTCCGAGGGAGGGGGTGGCGGAGACGCGTCCGTGGTCCTCATCGACATCCGGCGTACGACGACGGACCGACGACCAGGCCCGGTCGTCGATCCCCGGTGCCGACGTCCGACCGAGCGGCGACGGCACCTTCGACGTCGACCGGCGGGGACGGTTTCTGACCTGAGTGCAGAAAGCGCGTGAGGGGCCGTGTCGCGCCTTGACCCCGTCGAAACGGCGACGTTAGCGTGAGCGGGCTTCGGCCCCTCGGTGGCAGCGATGCTCACCGTTCCGGCCGGAGTCCGCACGCCCACCGGACGCGCGGCACTGCTCAGATCGAAGAGGATCTTCCATGCGATTCACCAGAAAACTCGCGCTCGCCGCCACCGCGGCGGCCGCGCTCAGCCTCAGCGCGGTCATCCCCGCCACGGCCGCATCCCCCGACGACTCCGCGCCCTCGTACCAGGAGTTCGCCGCGTCGACCTATCGGGACATCGACGGCGCCTACGTCGTCAACGGCGACGAGGTGATCTCGGGCAAGAAGGAGCTGCGCGCGTTCTACGACCGGCTGATCGGACCCGAGACCCGCAACGACGGCCTCATCGTCAACACGGTCAACAACATCGACGACAAGTGGTCGGCCTCGCAGGCGGCCAACCTCACCTACTGCGTGAGCACGAAGTTCGGCAGCCGTCACGCCGACGTCGTCCGGGCGATGGAGGGCGGCGCGGCGCTCTGGGAGTCCGCGTCGTCGAAGGTCGACTTCCGCTACGTGAGCAGCGCCGACGCCAACTGCACCACGCGGAACAACGCCGTCGTCTTCTCCGTCGAGCCCGTGGCCACGACGCAGTACATCGCCCGCGCCTTCTTCCCCAGCACGCCGGCCCGGCAGCAGAACGTCCTCATCGACGACTCGATCTGGAGCGCCGGAGCGTGGACCCCGACGAACGTGCTCGGCCATGAGCTGGGCCACGTGCTCGGCTTCCGCCACGAGCACACCCGCCCGGAGGCGGGCACCTGCTTCGAGGACAACAACTGGCGTCCGCTCACGCCGTACGACTCGTCGTCGATCATGCACTACCCGCAGTGCAACGGCAGCTCGGCCGATCTGTCGATGACCAGCGTCGACCGCAGCGGCGTCGTCTCGCTCTACGGGAACTGACGCCCTCGTCGCCGAGGTGCAGGACCCTCGAGGCCCGGTCGTCCGCGATCGGGCCTCACCCGTGCCCGCGGTCGGAGCGGTTCAGGCGGACCCGCGGACGACGAGCTCCGTCGGGAGGATGGTCGTGCGCGGCGGATCCTCCCCCGCGAGCCGGGAGAGCAGCACCTGCGTCATCGCCTCGCCCTGGGCGTACATCGGCTGGCGCATCGTCGTCAGGGGCGGGTCGGTGGTGAGGGCCACCGACGAGTCGTCGAACCCCACGAGGGCGATGTCCTCGGGCACCCGCACCCCGGCACCCCGCAGCGCCGTGAGCGCTCCGCGGGCCATGAGGTCGCTGGCGACGAAGATCGCGTCGGGCCGCCCTCCCGCGAGCAGGCGGCGGGCGGCGTCGGCACCGCTGGCCTCGCTGTAGTCGCCTTCCTCCTCGGCGACGGGTGCCAGGCCGGCCGCGGTCAGCGCGGCGCGGAACCCCTGCACGCGGTCGGTCGACGACGGCATCGTGAGGGGCCCGGTGATCGTGGCGATGCGGGTGCGTCCGATGTCGACGAGGCGCTGCGTGGCCGCGCGCGCTCCGGCGACGTTGTCGACGTCGACCACGTAGTCGCCCTCGGCCCGGCGCACCGGACGGCCGCCGTAGACGACGGGCACGGCATCGGCGATCCGGTCGACGAACGCGTCGCTCGTGTGGTGCGACACGATCAGCGCGCCGTCGACGCCGCCGTTGCGCACGAAGCTCGTCATCTTGTCGCCGGGGTCGTCGCTGGCGATCAGGAGGTTCAGCAGGTAGTCGGAGCTGCGGAGGGCACCGGTGATGCCGGCCACGATCGCCGCGAAGAACGGGTCGCCGAAGAAACGCGTCGTGTCCTCGGGGACGATGAGGGCGATGGCATGCGTCTGCCGGGAGGCGAGCGAGCGGGCGGCCCGGTTCGGCACGTAGTTGAGCTCGTCGATCGCGGCGCGCACGGCGGCGAGCGCTTCGGGGCTGACCGCCGTCGACCCGTTGACGACCCGCGACACGGTCGACCGGGACACGCCGGCGGCCGCCGCGACCTCCTCGATGGTCGCCCGGGGCGACATCACCGCATGCTCTCTTCCATCGCCCCATTCTCATCCACCCGGAGCCAGGCCGTGAAAATCCCCGCTTCGAATCGCCCGATTGGTCCCATTTCGGCCGCAGATGGGGCCAATCGGGCGATTCGAACGCTCAGAGGGAACGCGCGGCGATGATGCGGGCGTACTCGCGACCGGAGTCCTTGACCGTCCGCTCCTGGGTGTCGTAGTCCACGCGGACGATCCCGAAGCGCTTGTCGTACCCCCAGGCCCACTCGAAGTTGTCGAACAGGGACCAGTAGAAGTAGCCGCGGACGTCCACGCCACTGTCCCTGGCGTCCAGCACGGCGTCGAGGTGCGCGCGCAGGAACGCGGTGCGGTCGGCGTCGGGCACCCTGGTCTCCCCGCCCTCCCCCACGACGGTGTCGTCGTAAGCCGCGCCGTTCTCGGTCACCGAGAGCACCACGCCCGCGGGCTCGGCGTACTCGGTCCAGAGCCGCTGCAGGAGTCGCGTGAGTCCCTCCGGCTGGACCTCCCAGCCCTGGGCGGTCCGCGGCAGTCCGCGCTCGACGGCGTGGATGCCCTCGTGCGAGGGATACGGGCTCCGCGTCACGTGCGCCGTCTCCGGGCCGCTGGACACCGCCGCGTCGTCGGGACCCGTGCCGGACACGAGGTCGCCGTGGTAGTAGTTCACGCCCTGCGTGTCGATGGGCTGGGCGATGGTGTCGAGGTCGCCCTCGTGCACCGCCGCCTCGAACCGCGCCACGGCCTCGGGGTCCACCGCGCGGATGTCCTCCACGGTGTCGGCGGGGTAGGCGCCCCGGTAGATGGGGTCGAGGAACCACCGGTTGAACTGGCCGTCCAGCCGCCGGGCGGCGTCCACGTCCGCGGGGTTCTGCGGGTCGGCGGGATCGGCCACCGTGTGGTTCAGCGTGATGCCCAGGTTGAGGGAGGCGTCGCGGCCGCGGAGCTCCCGCACCGTCGCACCGTGCGCGAGCAGCAGGTGGTGCGAGGCCAGCAGCCCCTCGGCGACGTTGGTGTGCCCTGGCGCGTGCTCGCCTCCGGTGTAGGAGAGGAAGGACGAGCACCACGGCTCGTTGAGCGTCGTCCACACGTTCACGCGGTCGCCGAGGGCGTCGTGCATGGTGCCCGCGTACTCCAGGAAGCGGTCGACGGTGTCACGGTTCGTCCAGCCGCCGACCTCCTGCAGCGCCTGGGGCATGTCCCAGTGGTACAGCGTGAGCCAGGGCAGGATGTCGGCCGCGAGGAGCTCGTCGACGAGGCGGCTGTAGAAGTCGACCCCCGCCCGGTTGACCGCGCCGCCGTCGGGGCGCACCCGCGACCACGAGGTGGAGAAGCGGTACGTCTGGAGTCCGAGCTCCTTCATCAGCGCCACGTCCTGCGGATACCGGTGGTAGTGGTCGCACGCCACATCCCCGTCGTCGCCGCCGACCACGGCCCCCGGCACTCGGCAGAACGCGTCCCAGATGGAGGCTGTCCGTCCGTCCTCGAAGGCGGCGCCCTCGATCTGGTAGGCCGCGGTCGCCGCGCCGAAGAGGAAGTCCGAGGGGAAGGCACGCGTCATAGGGGTCATCCTTTCACCGCGCCCGCCATGATGCCACTGACCAGCTGCCGCCCTGCGATCACGAAGAGCACGAGGAGCGGAAGGGTCGCGAGCACCGCGCCGGTGAGCACGATCGAGTAGTCGATGTAGTAGCCGGACTGCAGCTGGCTGAGTGCCGTCTGCAGCGTCGGGTTCTGGGGGGAGAGCACGATCAGGGGCCAGAGGTAGTCGGTCCAGGCGGTCATGAACGTGAACAGTCCGAGGATCGCCATGGCCGGCCGCGCCGCGGGCACCCCGACGGTGAGGAAGGTGCGGAACTGGTTCGCGCCGTCGACCCTGGCGGCCTCGATGAGCTCGTCCGGGATCACGTCCACGAGGTACTGCCGCATGAAGAACACCCCGAACGCCGTGACGAGGGTCGGCACGATCACCGCCCCGATCGTCCCCGTCCACCCGAGTTCGCGCATCAGCATGAACAGCGGGATGATGCCGAGCTGTGTGGGGATGGCCATCGTCGCGATCACGAACACCATGAGGCCGTCCCGCCCGCGGAAGCGGAGCTTCGCGAACGCGTAGCCGGCCAGGGTCGAGAACGTGACGACGGAGATGGTGATGATCGTCGAGATGAGGAACGAGTTGCCCAGGGCGAGCCAGAACGGGATCGCGTCGAACACCTTCGCCGCGTTCGCGAGGAAGTTGCCGCCGGGGATGAGCGGCAGGGTCTCGCCGCGGGTCGCGTTCGTCCCGCTCGCGACGACGAACGACCACCACAGCGGGTAGGCGCCGCCGATGACGAAGGCCGCGAGGAGGCCGTAGGTGAGGAAGCCGGGGCGGCTGCCGAGACCGGCGCTCCCGCTCGCGGTGCCGCGCCGGCGGCGGATCCGCTCCGGCACGCTGAGGGCCTGGGTGGCGGTCATCGCGCCTCCTCCTTCCCGGTCGGGCGGATGCGGCGCCGGGCCGCGCGGTTCTTCGGGGCGTCTCCGGTGGCGATGCGCCGGGAGACCAGGAAGTTGATGAGGCCGATCGCGACGATCAGCAGGAAGAGCAGGATCGCGACGGCCGAGGCCTCGCCCAGGTTCCGGCGGAAGAACGCCAGCTCCCAGAGGAACAGCACGGTCGTCTGGAACTGCCGGTCGCTGCCGCCGATGCCGCCCGCGGTGGAGACGTCGAACAGCCGCGGTTCGGCGAAGATCTGCAGACCGCCGATGGTCGCCGTGATGATGACGAAGATCAGCGTGGGACGGATGGTGGGGATCGTGATGGCGAAGAACCGCCGCACCGCCCCGGCACCGTCGAGCGCGGCCGATTCGTAGAGGTCGCGGGGCACGGCCTGCATCGCGGCGAGGAGGATGAGGGCGTTGTAGCCGGTCCAGCGGAAGTTCACCATGACGGCGATCGCGATGTGCGACAGGAACGTGTCGTGCTTCCACTGCTGATCGGCGATGCCGACGAGGTTGAGCAGGTTGTTGGCCAGCCCGTCCGCCTCGTTGAAGATGCTGGAGAAGATGATCGCCACGGCCACCGGGGTGACCACGAACGGGATGAGGACGCTCATCCGCCAGAACGTGGGCGTCCGCAGTCCGCGGTCCAGCAGGTACGCGATCACCAGGGCGACGGCGAGCTGCGGGATGGCGGAGAGCAGGAAGATGCTCAGCGTGTTCCGGATGGAGTTCCAGAACATGCCGTCGCCGAGGATCGCCGCGAAGTTGCCGAAGCCGACGAACGGCCCCTCGCCCTTCAGCAGGTCCCACTCGTGCACCGCGACCCACACCGTGTACAGCAGCGGGAAGAGGCCGATGAGCCCGAAGAGGAGGAAGAACGGGGAGATGTAGAAGTACGGCGAGGCGCGGTGGTCGAAACGGGAGACGCGGGTGCGCCAGGAGCGTCGCGGCGGAGCGTCCGCCGCAGCGGGGGCGGCGGCCTGCGGCTCCGCCGGCGGGGCGGTGAGGGTCATGGGCGTGTCCTTAGCCGGGCTTCGACAGGCTCAGCCACCCACTCGGGGCGCTGCGCGTCCACACTGGGTCGCTGAGCCTGTCGAAGCGAGATGATCAGCCGACGAGGTCGTTCAGGAGGCCGATCGCCTGGTCCCAGGCGCCCTGCGTGTCGGTCTCGCCGCGGTCGAGCGCGCTCAGCGCCGGGCCGAAGACGTTCTCCTGGATCACCGAGTCATCGGCGCCCTTGAACTGCGCGACGACGCCCTTGGCGCGCTCGGCGAGGATGGCACCGGTCGGCGCGTCGTTGAAGAACTCGTTGGGCGTGGCCTCCTCGGCGAGGGACTCCTGCGCCTTGATGGTCGACGGGAAGTTGCCCGCGGCGGCGGACTGCTTCACCTGCTGCTCGGGCTGCGTCAGCCAGTCGGCGAGCTCGGCCGCGGCCTCCTTGTGCTCCGACGACTCCGGGATGGAGAGGAACGCGCCGCCCCAGTTGGCCGCACCACCGGGGAAGACGTCGGCGAAGTCCCAGCCCGTCGACGCGTCGCCGCCGCCGGCCTCGACCTGTCCCTGCACGACGCCGAGCATCCAGCCGGGGCAGACGAAGGTGGCGAAGGTGCCGTCGACGAACGACTTGCCGCCGTTCCAGTCCCATGCGGTCTGTGCCGCGGACTGGCCGCCCTCGGTCGCGGCGCCGAGGAGCTCGAAGCGCTCCTGGAGCTCGTCGTTGCCTTCGACGTTCAGCTCGCCGTCGGCGGTGTAGTAGCCCTCGTCGAGCTGGTTCACCATGGCGTTCCAGACGAAGCCGGAGTGGTCGTACCACGCCTTGCCGGTCTTGGCCGTGTAGTCGGCGCCGACCTGGAAGTAGTTCTCCCAGTCGCCGTTCAGAAGCTCGGCGACGGACTCGCGGTCGCTGGGCAGGCCGGCGGCCTCGAACGCGGCGCCGTTGTAGCAGATGCCGCTCGGGCCGATGTCGGTGCCGTAGCCGATGACGCGGCCCTCGGCGTCGGTCGCCTGGCCGTACTTCCAGTCGACCCAGTCGTCCTTGCGGTCCTCGATGCCGTAGTCGCGCAGGTCGACGAAGGTGTCCGAGACGTCCATGATGGCGCCGAGCCAGCCCTCCTCGATCGCGACGATGTCGCTGAGGCCGGAGCCGGCGGCGATCTTGGTGAAGGCGTCGGTGCGGGCGTTGCCGCCGGTGTCGATGTTGGTCGCCTCGATCGTCACGTTCGGGTGCGCCTTCTCGTACTCCTTGTAGAGGTCGTCGTAGCCGAAGGTGCCGAAGGTGGTGACGGTCAGTGTGACCTTCTCGTCGGCGCTGCCGCCGGTGTCGCCGTCGCCGCCGGTGCTGCCGGAGCAGCCGGCCAGGGCGAGGGCGGAGACGGATGCCACGGCTGCTGTCGCCAGGATCCGGGTGCGGGCACGTGAGTTCACGGTTCACTCCTTTGTGGGTTCGTGCGGATGGTGCTTCGGGAGGTCGTGGGAGCGCTCCCACGAACTGTCGTGAACTCTATGGGAGCGCTCCCACGATGTCAAGAGCTGCACCCTGGGGCTCGTCCCGGCGCAACCGGCGTACCCTTGTCCGGTGCCCGAAGCCACGCTCTCCCCTGCCCTCACCCGCGCCGAATCCCTGATCCGCAGCATCCCGGACTACCCGGAGCCCGGCATCATCTTCCGCGACATCACGCCGCTCCTCGCCGACGCCGAGGCCCTCCGCGTGACGACCGAGGCGATCATCGAGCCCTTCGCGGGGCAGTTCGACGTGGTGGCCGGCATCGAGGCACGGGGCTTCATCCTCGCCGGGGCCGCCGCCATCGCCGCAGGGGTCGGGCTGATCCCGATCCGCAAGGCCGGCAAGCTCCCCCGCCCCGCCGCCTCCGTCGACTACGCCCTCGAGTACGGCACGGCGACCATCGAGATGCACGACGACCTGCCCGCGGGCTCCCGGGTCCTCCTCATCGACGACGTGCTCGCCACCGGAGGAACCCTGGCCGCCGGTCGCCAGCTCGTGGAGCGTCTCGGCAGCCACGTCGCCGGCATCTCGGTGCTCTTCGAGATCGACGGCCTCGGTGGCCGCGAGGCGATCGGCGACCTCCACACCGTCTTCCACTCCTGACCCCCCTCACCCCCTCCCTGACCCCGAGACCCCGGTTCCTCGCCGACACCCCGGCGGAGCGGCGTGCACAGGACGGGGTCTGGGCGGGAGGCCGGGGTCTCGGCGGAGTATCGGCGGGGCGTAGACTGGGGGTGCCCGTCCGCCCGCGACTCTTGGAGCCGTCATGCCCACCATCGTCGTCGACGTCATGCCCAAGCCCGAACTGCTCGACCCGCAGGGGAAGGCCGTCTCCGGCGCCTTCGCCCGCCTGGGCGTCGAGGGCTTCAGCGACGTCCGCATCGGCAAGCGCTTCGAGCTCACGGTCGAGGGCGAGGTCACCGACGAGGTCCTCGCCGAGGCCCGCCGCCTCGCCGACGAGGTCCTGTCGAACGCCGTGATCGAGGACGTCGTGGGCGTCGAGGTGGCGGAGTGACCGTCCGCATCGGCGTCGTCACCTTCCCCGGCTCGCTGGACGACGTCGACGCGCAGCGCGCCGTCCGCATCGCCGGAGCCGAGCCGGTCGCCCTGTGGCACGGCTCGCACGACCTCGAGGGCGTCGACGCCCTCGTCCTCCCCGGCGGGTTCAGCTACGGCGACTACCTCCGCGCGGGCGCCATCGCCGCCCTCTCGCCCATCATGAGCGAGGTCAAGGACGCCGCCGCGAAGGGCATGCCCGTGCTCGGCATCTGCAACGGGTTCCAGATGCTCGTCGAGGCGCACCTGCTGCCCGGCGGCCTGATCCGCAACAACCACCAGCACTTCGTGCGCCGCGACCAGAAGCTCACGGTCGAGAACGCCGACACCGCCTGGACCAACGCCTTCCGCAGCGGCCAGGAGATCGTGATCCCGCTGAAGAACGCGGACGGCGGCTACATCGCCGACGAGCAGACGCTCGACCGCATCGAGGGCGAGGGTCTCGTGGCGTTCCGCTACGCCGGCGTGAACCCGAACGGCTCGCTGCGCGACATCGCGGGGCTGACGAACGAGGCGGGCAACGTCGTGGGGCTCATGCCGCACCCCGAGCACGCCACCGAGCCCGGTTTCGGTCCGGACACCGCGGTCGCGATGCGCAGCGGCGTCGACGGCCTCGACTTCTTCACGAGCGCGATCGCCGCCGTCGCCCGCGTCGCCGCCTGACCCCTCCGTCGACCCACCCCTCTGCGGGCGTCCCACCCCGTTGCGGGCGCGCGGAAGGGGCCGGGGCGACCGCAAGAGGCCGGGCCGACAGGCGAGGTCAGGGGAGACGGAACGGGTTGTCGCCCACGGCCGCGAGCAGATACCAGGCCGTCGTCCCGGTGTGCAGGCTCGCGTAGTAGAGGTCGCCGAAGCCGGAGTCGAGTCCGTCGGTCGAGGTCGCCACGATCCCCTTGCCGTCGCCGTTCGGTGCGTCCCGCTGCACCAGGCGGATGTCGGCCAGCAGCTCCTCCGCACGAGCCTGGTCGCCGGCGGCCGCACGCTCCTGCAGCGCCAGCGCGAGGTGCCCGCTGCCCTCGAACCAGACCTTGGACACGTCCGCGTCGCTGATCGACGGGCCCCGATACGGGCCGTCCTGGGCCACGAGGTGCGCGAGCGTCCAGTCGACGGCCCAGCCGTATCGGGCGTCCCCGGTGCCGAGCAGGCTCCACGTCTGCGCGTCGAGCGGGATGGGCCGGGTGTTGATCGTGCTGCCGTCGAGCAGCGTCCCGGTGTCCACGTGCCCGTCGGCGCTCTGCATCGCCGCGACGAATCCCGCGGCCACCGCCGCACGCTCCGCCCACACCTCGTCGCCCGTGAGCGGGGCGAGCTGCGTGAAGAACCCGGCGATGTCGCTGTTGTGCTCGGTGGACTTCCACTCCAGCGGCACCCCGGCATCGGTCTGCCCGCCGGTGTAGCCGTACGGCGCCCGCGTCATGTCGGCGGTGTTGTCCTGGATCCACTCCGCGATGCGCACCGCGCCGTCGAGGTAGGCCGTCTCGCCGGTGGCGTGGAAGAGCCGGGCGAGCGCCATGCCCACCCAGGCCTGGTTCCCGGTGAAGGTACCGGGTCCGGTGATCTCCATGCGCCCCTGCCGGATGCCGTGCGGCTCGTATGACGTGCGGACGCGGCCGTCCCCGACGGGGTCGTTCTCCTGCACGAAGAGGAGGGTGTCGGCGACGGCCCGCGCGCGGCGCAGGTCTTCCGGCAGACCGCGGGCCGTGTAGGCGATCACGACGAGGGCGTCGTCGTACACGAAGGAGGGGGTGAAGTCCCACGACGGCGTGGTGAAGAACCCGCCCTGGTAGCTGCGCGGCAGGCAGCGGCCCTCGCCGTCGCAGAACTCGTCGACCCGGGCGTCCAGGAACTCGTACGCGAGCGCCACCGAGGCAGCGGGGTCGTTCACCGGATCCGCCGGGGGCTGCGCACGGGCGCCGAACGCGTCCGACACGGCAGGGGCGGCGCCGGCGAGCACGGCACCGACGACGAGTGCGGCGACGACCGCCCAGGGCGCGGATCGGCGGGCGGAAGCGGACATCACGACCTCTCGACGACAGGACCCCCGGGGGACATGCCGCGAGCGACACGGGGGGATGCTCGCCACCCTGTCATGACAGGAGGCGCGGGGGAAGTGTCTTTCGGCCACATGCGCGTGTACCAAAGCGACCGGATGCGTGCAAGGCGTTTGCCGGACCCGGAGGGCGACGCGCACGATGGTCCTCCCGTCCCCGACCTCCCGGAAAGGACACCCATGTCCCGCGACCAGTACACCTTCACCGACCCGGTCGAGCTCTACGCCGACATCCAGCCGCAGAAGCAGCACATGCGCGAGCCCGGTCTCGACGCCGACCTCACCCCGAAGGCCGACCTCGGCGAGGAGTCGTACCGCGGCACCGGACGGCTGACCGGCCGCAAGGCGCTCATCACCGGCGGCGACTCGGGCATCGGCGCGGCCACCGCGATCGCGTTCGCGCGCGAGGGCGCCGACGTCGCGATCTCCTACCTCCCGGAAGAGGAGGAGGACGCGAGCCGCATCGCCGGCATCCTCCGCGAGGCGGGCGCCACCGTCGCCACGATCCCCGGAGACCTGCGCGACCCGGAGTACTGCCGCACCCTGGTGGCCGAGGCCGTCGCGGCGCTCGGCGGACTCGACATCCTCGTCAACAACGGCGGCAAGCAGGTCTTCCAGGAGTCCCTCACCGATGTGACGGACGAGCAGTTCGACGACACCTTCAAGACGAACGTGTACGCGATGTTCTGGATCACGAAGGCCGCCCTCCCGCACCTCCCCGCCGGCTCGACGATCATCAACACGACCTCGATCCAGGCCTACTCGCCGTCGGACATCCTCGTCGACTACGCCTCGACGAAGTCGACCATAAACGCGTTCACCAAGGGCCTCGCCCAGCAGCTCGCGCCGAAGGGCATCCGCGTGAACGCCGTGGCTCCGGGACCGATCTGGACCCCGCTGCAGCCGAGCGACGGGCAGCCGCAGGAGAAGATCGCCCAGTTCGGCCAGGACACCCCGCTCGGCCGGATGGGTCAGCCCGCCGAGCTCGCTCCCGCCTACGTCTTCCTCGCCTCCCCGGAGTCGAGCTACGTGCTCGGCGAGACCCTGAACGTCAACGGCGGCATGCCGACGCCCTGACCCTCATCCCCTGTCGACCCACCCCCTTCCGTTCCTCCCGGCCCGTTCCGGCCGTCGGCAAGGGGGTGGGTCGGACGGAAAGGGGGGGTCGGCGGGAGGGGCGAGAGAGGGTGCCGAACCGTTTCGATACCTGTGGTGGCGGGACTGTAAGCGTTTGCAGTAGCCTGATCGCATGGCACAGCTCGAACAGATCGCAGCCCCCGGTTCCGAGTGGTGGCGCAGCGCCGTCATCTACCAGATCTACCCCCGCTCCTTCGCGGACGCCTCGGGCGACGGCATCGGCGACCTGCCGGGCATCACGAGCCGCCTCGACGCGCTGCAGGAGCTCGGCGTCGACGCGATCTGGCTCAGCCCCTTCATGACGAGCCCGCAGCGCGACGCCGGCTACGACGTGGCCGACTACCGCGACGTCGACCCCCTGTTCGGCACGCTGGCCGACTTCGACGAGATGCTCGAGGCCGCGCACGCCCGCGGCATCCGCGTGATCGTCGACCTCGTCCCCAACCACTCGTCCGACCAGCACCCCTGGTTCCAGGAGGCGCTCAAGGCCGCCCCGGGCAGCCCGGAGCGCGCGCGCTACATCTTCCGCGACGGCCGTGGCGAGAACGGCGAACTGCCCCCGAACAACTGGGAGTCGGTGTTCGGCGGCGGCATGTGGCAGCGCGTCACCGAGGCCGACGGCACCCCCGGCCAGTGGTACCTGCACATCTTCGACGCCACGCAGCCGGACTTCGACTGGAACAACGAGGAAGTGCAGGAGGAGTTCCGCTCGATCCTGCGCTTCTGGCTCGACCGCGGCGTCGACGGTTTCCGGGTCGACGTGGCCCACGGCATGATCAAGACCGAGGGCCTGCCCGACTACACGCCGCCGACGGACGCCGACTCCATGGGCGGCGGCGAGTCGAACGTGCCGTACTGGGGTCAGGACGGCGTGCACGAGATCTACCGGGACTGGCACAAGGTGCTCGCCGAGTACGACGGCGACCGCGCCCTGTGCGGCGAGGCCTGGATGCCGACGCTGAAGGAGACCGCGCTCTGGGTGCGTCCGGACGAGATGCACCAGACCTTCAACTTCCCCTACCTGATGACGGCGTGGGACGCGAAGGCGCTCGGCGACGTGATCCGCGAGTCGCTGGACGCGTTCGGCGCGGTCGGCGCCCCCAGCACCTGGGTGCTGTCCAACCACGACGTCGTCCGGCACGCCACGCGCCTCGCCCTCACGATCGACAACCCCCAGGGCGAGGGCATCGGCCCGAACACTCCGGACAAGCCCGACACCGCCATCGGCCTCGCCCGCGCCCGCGCGGCCACCACACTGATGCTCGCACTCCCCGGCTCGGCCTACCTGTACCAGGGCGAGGAGCTCGGGCTGCCCGAGGCCATGGAGATCCCGGACGAGTACCGCCAGGACCCGACGTGGTTCCGCACGAACGGCGAGCGCTACGGCCGCGACGGCTGCCGCGTGCCGCTGCCGTGGGAGGCGGAGGCTCCCGCCTTCGGCTTCAACGACACCGGCCTCTCGTGGCTCCCGCAGCCCGCGGACTGGGCGGCCTACGCCCGGGATGTCGAGGAGGTCGACCCGGCGTCGACCCTCGCCCTGTACAAGCGCCTGCTCGCCGGCCGTCGCGAGTTCGGGTTCGGCACCGGGTCGCTGGTGTGGGAGGACGCCGGTCCCGATGCCGTCGCCTTCCGCCGCGGCGAGGTGCACGTGCTGGCGAACCTCGGCGCGGCTCCGCTCGACCTTCCGGAAGGCGCGGTCGTCCTGCTCCGCAGCCAGCCGTTCGACGGCCCCGAGGTGCCCGTCGACACCGCCGTCTGGTACACCAAGGCCTGACACCCGCTGCGCCCGTGGCGCGCTCCCCCGGGGCGCGCCACGGGCGTCTCCGATCCGAAGGACAGACGATGGCGAGCATCGACGAGGTCGCCCGGCTCGCCGGCGTCTCCACCGCGACGGTCTCCCGTGCGCTGAGCGGCCGGGGGCACGTCTCCGAGTCCGCGCGGGAGCGCGTGCAGGCGGCCGCCGCCTCCCTCGGGTACGTGGTGTCCTCCCGCGCCTCGAGCCTGGCGTCGGGGCGCACGCGCAACATCGGGGTCGTCGTGCCGTTCCTCGACCGCTGGTTCTTCAGCACGGTGCTGTCCGGGGTCTCCGCCGCACTCATGCGGGCGGGCTACGACATCACGCTCTACAACATCACCGCCGACAAGGACGTGCGCCGTCACGTCTTCGACACGTTCCTGCGCCGCCAGCGTGTGGACGCCGTGATCGCCGTGTCCATCGAGCTGGACGAGGACGAGACCCAGCAGCTCCTCGACCTCGGGCTCCCCGTGATCGCGATCGGCGGGCCCAACCCGAAGCTCGACACCCTCACCGTCGACGACGTCGCCGTGGCCCAGCTCGCGACGGAGCACCTGCTCGGGCTCGGACACACGGAGATCGCCCACATCGGCGCGAACCCCGAGTTCGACATCGACTTCCACATCCCCACCAACCGTCGGCTCGGCTTCGAGCGGGCGCTGGCCGCGGCCGGCATCCCCCTCAACCCGGCGTTCCTGGAGCCGGCGGACTTCACGGTCGAGGGCGGCTATCGCGCCGCGAAACAGCTCCTCGGGCGTCCGGGGCCGCGTCCCACCGCGGTGTTCGCCGCCTCGGACGAGATGGCGATCGGGGCGCTCCTCGCCGCCCGCGACCTCGGCTTCGCGGTGCCGGGCGACCTGTCCATCGTGGGCATCGACGGCCATGAGCTCGGCGAGTTCTTCCGCCTCACCACGGTCGACCAGTTCCCGCTCGGGCAGGGCGAGCGCGCGGCCGACGCGGTCCTCGCGAAGCTCACCGACCCCGACGCCGTGCGGCCGCCCGCCGCCCTGCCGTACGAGCTCAACGTCCGAGGCACGACGGCGCGACTCGTCTGAGCCGACCGGGGATCAGGCCGCGGTCGCGTCCTGCCAGGTGCGGTAGCCGCCGTCGAGATTGCGCACCTCGCGCCCGTGCTGCCGCAGCAGACGGGTGGCGATGTGACCGCGCAGGCCGACCTGGCAGTGCACCACGAGAGGGCCGTCCGGCAGTTCGTCGAGGCGGTCGCGCAGGTCGTCGAGCGGGATGTTCCGCGCGCCGGGGATGGCGCCGTTCGCATGCTCGGCCGCGGAGCGGACGTCGATGAGGGCGGCTCCCGCCTGCAGGACGTCGTCGAGCTCGTGCCACTGGAGGGTCGGCGTGGTGCCGCTGCGCGTGTTCTCGGCCACGTAGCCCAGGATGTTCACGGCATCCTTCGCGGAGCCGAACTGCGGAGCATACGCGAGCTCCAGGTGCGCAAGCCCCGAGGCGGTGACGCCCGCCTGCAGCGCCGTCGCGATGACGTCGATCCGCTTGTCCACGCCCTCACGCCCCACGATCTGCGCCCCGAGGATGCGGTCGGTGGCGGGGTCGGCGAGGAGCTTCATCGACAGGGTCTCCGCGCCCGGGTAGTAGCCGGCATGCGACGCCGGATGCACGTGCACGGCGAAGAACTCGCGGCCCGCGGCACGGAGCTGCTTCTCGCTCCATCCGGTCTTCGCGGCGGCGAGGCCGAACACCTGCACGATGCCGGTGCCGAGGGCGGGGCGCGCCGACTCCTCCCGACCCGCGATGACGTCGGCCACCATGCGGCCGTGGCGATTGGCGAGACCGGCCATGGTCACCAGCGCCGCACCGCCGCCGACGAGGTCGGTCTTCTCGACGCCGTCGCCGACCGCGAAGACGTCGGGCGCACTGGTGCGGCAGGCCTCGTCGACGGCGATCCCGCCCGTCTCGCCGAGACGGATCCCCGCGGCGCGGGCGAGTCCGGCCTCGGGCACGACCCCGGAGGCGTCGACGAGGAACTCCGCGGGGAGGGTGGCGCCGTCGCTCAGGGTCACGGAACCCGCGGCCGTGGCCACGACCTCGACGCCGAGCCGCACGTCGACTCCGCGGCGCCGGACCTCGGCGGCCAGAGGGGCGGCCATCTCCGGATCCAGCGGGGCGAGCAGCTGGGCACCGCGTTGCACCAGGGTGACCGCGGCGCCTCGGGCGACGAGGTTCTCCACGGCCTCGAGCCCCGTGTATCCGCCGCCCACGACGGCCACCGGGAGTCCGGGACGCAGGGCGGCGTCGATCGCATCGGCGTCGGCCACGGTCCGCAGGCTCCGCGTCGGGAGGGCTCCGGTGGCCTCGTCGCCGCGGGGCCGGGCCCCGGTGGCGAGCACGAGACGGTCGTACGGGTGGGTGCTCCGGCGGCCGCTGTCGAGATCGACGACCTCGACCGTCTTGCGCGCGGTGTCGATGCCGACGACGTCGTGCCGGACGCGGACGTCCAGCCGGAAGCGGCGGTGCAGCGACGCCGGGGTCTGCAGCAGGAGGGCGTCGCGCTCCTCGATCACACCGCCCACGTAGTAGGGCAGGCCGCAGTTGGCGTAGGAGACTTCGGGCCCGCGCTCGAAGACGACGATGTCCGCGGACTCATCGAGCCGCCGGAGCCGGGTCGCCGCCGACATGCCGCCGGCGACGCCACCGACGATGACGACGCGGAGCGGCGCGCTCATCGGCCGAACAGCCGGGACAGGAGACCGCCCTTGGCCTCGTCCTTCGGGTGGCCGGTGCACCAGTCCGACGCCGGCACGGTGCGGCGGACGGCGTCGACGTGCTGGCCGCACCCCGCCCAGGTGGTCTTCCCGCAGGTACGGCAACGGACTGCTCGACACATGTGTTCTCTCCTCACTCGATACCCCGGTGGGTATCCAGACACTATACCCCCGGGGGTATAGTGGAGCGCACAGCCGGCCTTCAGGGAGGGACCATGACCACCGTCGACACCGACACGCAGCGCAAGATCGCCAACCGCCTCAAGCGCGCACAGGGACAGCTCGGCGCCGTGATCGCCGCGGTCGAGAGCGGCGGCGACTGCCGAGCCGTCGTCACGCAGCTCGCCGCCGTGACCTCGGCCCTGGACAAGGCCGGGTTCCAGATCATCGCCTCCGCCATGAAGACCTGCCTGGAGGACCCCGCGCAGGACGACGCCGTCCCCCTCCCCGACCTGGAGAAGCTCTTCCTCACCCTCGCCTGAACGCGACCCGGCCCCGTGCGGCCACCCCGGCCCGCTGCGGACGATCGCAACGGGCCGGGGCGCACGCAAGGGGCCGGGTCGGCGAGGGATAGGGGGGGGTCAGGGGACGAGGAGACCCGTGGTGGCGGTGCGCGCCGTCTCGAAGCGGCGCTGCACGTCGGGCCAGTTCACGAGGTTCCAGAACGCCTTGACGTAGTCCGCCCGCACGTTGAGGTAGTCGAGGTAGTAGGCGTGCTCCCACACGTCGAGCTGCAGCAGCGGGATGACGCCGAGCGGCGCGTTGCCCTGCTGGTCGAAGAGCTGGAAGATCACCGGGCGAGCACCCACCGAGTCCCAGGCGAGCACCGCCCAGCCGGACCCCTGCACGCCGAGGGCCGTCGCGGTGAAGTGCGCGCGGAAGCCGTCGATGGACCCGAACGAGTCCGCGAGCGCCGCCGAGAGCTCGCCCTCCGGAGCCCCGCCACCCTCGGGCGAGAGGTTCTGCCAGAACACGGAGTGGTTGATGTGGCCGCCGAGGTTGAACGCGAGGTCCTTCTCGAGCTTGTTCACCGCTCCGAGGTCGCCGCTGTCGCGGGCCGCCGCGAGCTGCTCCAGCGCCGTGTTCGCGCCGGTCACGTAGGCCTGGTGGTGCTTGGAGTGGTGCAGCTCCATGATCTTGCCGGAGATGTGCGGCTCCAGTGCCGAGTAGTCGTAGGGCAGCTCGGGGAGCGTGTACGGAGTGGACATGGTGGTTCCTTTCGTGACGGGGTCAGAGGGCGGTGTCGGGGGACAGGGCGTGGAATCGGCGGTCGATGTAGACGAGCGGGCGGGCGGGGCGGCCGGTGAGGACCTCGAGCACCTCGGCGATCACCACGGTCGACGAGCCGACGGGCACGGTCTGGATCGCCCGGCAGCGCAGCGCCACACGGGCCTCCGCCAGGTGCGGCTCGCCGGTCGGCAGCGTCGTCCAGCCCTGCTCAGGCGTGAAGCGCTCGGAACCGCTCACCGCGAAGCTCTGGGCGAGCGCGGAGTGCTCGTCGTCGATGAGGTGCACGACGAAGGTCTCGGCGCCGAGGATGGCCCCGGCGCTGCCGGTCGCCCTGGTCACCGAGAACACGATCGCCGCCGGATCGACCGCGACCGACGACACGCTCGACGCCGTGAGGCCGACGGGGCCGTCCGGACCCTGCGCCGTGATGATGGCGACACCGGCGGGGTGGGTGCGGAACGCCGCCTTGAGCCCCTCCCCGACCGGCGTGGGCACCGGAGCGGCGGGGTGCGGGGTGGTGTTCGGGTCGCGGGTCATCGGGTGCTCTCCTCGAGAGGGATGGGGGTGGGGGTCGCGTGGGCGTGCATGGCCGCGCGGTCGACGAGCTTCGTGCGCTCCCGGCCGCGGACGGCTCCGGCGCGGCGCTCGGCCTCGTCGATGCGCAACCAACCCTCCCAGTCCACCACGCCGGGGAGGTCCAGGGGCGGGTCCCGGTCGATGCGGGCGGACGGCGTCGCGGCGAGGTCCTCCACGAGATGCTGCACGGTCTGCGCGGCGTCGGACTTGGTCGAGCCGATGAGCCCGATCGGCCCGCGCTTGATCCAGCCGGTCGCATAGAGGCCCGGCACGGGCGTGCCGTCGGCATCGAGCACCCGTCCCTCCGCATTCGGCACGACGCCCCGTGCCGCGTCGAACGGCACGCCGGGCACGGGCGAGGAGAGGTAGCCGATCGCCCGGTACACGGCGCCGACCTCGTACCGCACGAGCTCGCCGGTGCCGACCATGCGGCCGAGCGGATCGGAGGCCGTGCGCTCGAACTCGATGCCCTCCACGCGGTCCGTGCCGAGGACGCGGACGGGGCGATGCCGGAAGTGCAGGTGGATGCGCCGGGAGGCCCCGGCGGACGGACGCTGCGCCCATTCCGTGAGGGTGCGCACGATGATGCGGCGCTGCGAGAACTGCTCCAGCATGCGCGAGGCATGGTCGTCGAGCTCGAGGTCGGCGGGATCGACGATCACCTCCACGTCGTGCTGCTCCCCGAGCTCGCGCAGCTCCAGGGCCGAGAAGCGCGCATCCGCCGGACCGCGACGGGCGAAGAGGTGCACGTCGCGGACCCGGCTCGCGGCGAGCGCGTCGAGGATGTGATCGGGGGTGTCGGTCGACTCCAGAGCCGCGGCGTGCTTCGCGAGGATGCGCGTGACGTCGAGGGCCACGTTGCCTGCCCCGAGCACGGCCACGGACTCCGTCTCCAGGCTCCAGCCCCGCGCGACGTCGGGGTGCGCGTCGTACCAGGCCACGAACTCCGCGGCGCCGAACGATCCGGGCAGGTCGGCTCCCGGCACGTCGAACACCACGTCGCGGTCGGCTCCGGTCGCGATGACGACGCCGTCGTACGCCCGGCGGAGCTCGTCGACCGTCACATCGACGCCGACCTCGACGTTGGCGCGCAACCGGATGCCGGGCTGGAGGAGCACGTCGTGCAGCGCATCGATGATCTTGCGGATGCGCGGGTGGTCGGGGGCGACGCCGTAGCGGACGAGCCCGTACGGAGCGGGGAGCTTCTCGTACAGGTCGATGGCCGCCTCCGGCACCTGCGCCCGGAGGAGGTCGGCGGCGTAGATGCCCGCGGGGCCCGCGCCGACGATGGCGATGCGCGGGGTCACTCGTGCACCTCCTGCGGCGGGAGCGCGGCGATGAGGGGGTGGTCGTGACGGATGAGTCCGGTGCGGGCGGCACCGCCGGGCGAGCCGATCTCGTCGAAGAACTCGACGTTGGCCTTGTAGTAGTCCTGCCACTCGTCGGGCAGATCGTCCTCGTAGTAGATCGCCTCGACGGGGCACACCGGCTCGCACGCTCCGCAGTCCACGCACTCGTCGGGGTGGATGTAGAGCGACCGCTCCCCCTCATAGATGCAGTCGACGGGGCATTCGTCGATGCAGGCCTTGTCCTTGAGGTCGACGCACGGCAACGCGATCACGTACGTCATCGCGACTTCTTCTCTGTCCCACTCACGCCCTCCACCGTAAAACCTCAAGCGCACTTGAGGTCAAATCGAGGCCGAGACCCCGACCTCTCCCCGAGACCCCGCCTCCGCCGCGCGGATACGACGGGGTCTCGGCGGCGAAGCGGGGTCTCGGGGAATCAGGAAGGGGAGATCTCGAACGAGGCGGGGAGGAGGTGATCCTCGCGGGAGCTGGGGCCGACGAGGAGGGTGAAGGCGCCGGCCTCCACGGTGCGGACCCCGGCGGCGGTCACGATCGTGCAGTCCGCGACCGGGACCTCGATCCGCACGCGCGCACTCTCCCCCGGCGCGAGGTCGACCTGCCGGAAGGCCTTGAGCTCGCGATCGGTCCAGCTCACGCTCGTCACCTCGTCCCGCACGTAGGCCTGCACGGTCTCGCGGACGGGCCGGTCCCCCGTGTTCGTCACGGTCACGTGCCCCACGACGGTGTCGCCGAGGCGCAGCTCCGTCTGCTCCAGCTCCAGCTCCGCGTACGCCACGGTCGTGTACGACCGGCCCTCGCCGAAGGCCCACGCGGGCGCCTGGGTGAGGTCGGCGTAGCGGTCGCCGTGCTGACCGCGGATCTGGTTGTAGTAGGTGGGCTGCTGGCCGACGTGCCGCGCGAACGAGATCGGCAGCCGGCCCGAGGGCTCCACGGCACCCGTGACGATGTCGGCGAGCGCCCGCCCGCCCTGCATGCCCGGGCTGGCCGCCCAGACCACCGCCGCCGCGCGCTCCGCCGAGGGCGGGAGCACGAGGGGCTTCGAGGCCAGCAGCACCACGACGACGGGCTTCCCGGTCTCGATGAGCGCGTCGAGCAGGGCGTTCTGGCCGCCGATGAGCTCCAGGGTGGCCGTGGACCGCCCCTCGCCCACGAGCTCGATGCGATCGCCGACCACCGCGACCACGACGTCGGCGGACTCGGCGGCGGCCACCGCCTCCGCGATCAGCGCAGGATCCGGCGGGCACGGCTGCACCACGGGAGGACGCGGCTGGTTGTCCGGGAAGTGCGTGCCGCGGGGGTCATCGGCGAGCGTGAGGATGTCGGCGCCGCGCGCATGCGTGACCGTCCACGCGTCCACCGCACGGAGGCCGTCGAGCACGGTCGTGATCATCTCGCGGGGCTGTCCGTCGAGCCAGCCCGCCTGGCCCGAACCGCCGGCCCAGTCGCCGAGCTGCGTCTGCGCGTCGTCCGCGAGCGGCCCGGCCACCGCCACCCGCAGCGGCGCCGCGGCATCCAACGGCAGCAGTCCGTCGTTCTCCAGGAGCACGAGCGAACGGCGGGCGATCTCGAGGTTGAGGTCTGTGTGCGCGGCGCTGCCGACCACGGCGGACAGGTCCTCGCGCGGCAGCCGGGGGTCCTCGAAGAGCCCGAGCTCGAACTTCAGCGTGAGGATGCGGGAGACCGCGTCGTCGAACGCGTCCTCCGGCAGCAGCCCCCGGGCGACCGCGTCCAGCGCCCCCTCGAAGAACCCGGGGGTGGTCATCACCATGTCGTTCCCGGCGCGCACGGCCGCGGCCGCGGCATGGGTGAGGTCGGGCTGCACCCGCTGCTCCCACACCATCCGGCCCACGTTGTCCCAGTCGGTGATGAGGGTGCCGGTGTAGCCCCACTCGCCGCGGAGCACGTCGCTGAGCAGCCACTCGTTCAGCGTGATCGGCACCCCGTCTGTCGTCTGGTAGCCGAGCATGAACGTCCGGCAGCCCTCGCGGGCGACCCGCTCGAACGGCGGCAGGAACCAGGAGCGCAGCTTGCGCGGGGAGATGTCCGCCTCGCTCGCGTCGCGTCCGCCCTGCGTCTCCGAGTAGCCGGCGAAGTGCTTGGCCGTCGCGAGGATGGCCGTGGGGTCGTCGAGCCCGTCGCCCTGATAGCCGCGCACCATGGCCGAGGCCAGCTCGCCGATCAGGAACGGGTCCTCCCCGAACGTCTCCCCGACCCGCCCCCAGCGCAGATCGCGGGCGATGCACAGCACGGGCGAGAACGTCCAGTGGATGCCGGTCGCCGCGACCTCCTCGGCCGTCGCCCGCGCCACGCGCTCGACGAGCGCGGAGTCCCACGAGGCGGCCATGCCGAGCTGCGTGGGGTAGATCGTCGCCCCCGGCCAGAACGAGTGCCCGTGGATGCAGTCCTCGCCCACCAGGAGCGGGATGCGGAGCCGGGTCTGCGCCGTGAGCTCGTTCGCCCGCAGGATGCGCTCGGGAGAGGTGTGCAGGATCGATCCCGCGTGACGGCGGGCGATGTGGTCGTCGATGTCGTCGCGGGCGTCGAGCTGGAGCATCTGCCCGACCTTCTCCTCCACCGTCATGCGGCTGAGGAGGTCGGCCACGCGCTCGGGGATCGAGAGAGCGGGGTCCTGGTACGGGAGCTGCGTGGTCAGAGTCTGAGAGGTCATCACTTCTGGTTCTGGTTCTGGTTCGTGTTCTGGTTCGAGGAGTCGGCAGGGTCCGAGCGGTCGGACGAGGTCGCCGACGATACGGGATCCGGGGCCTTCTTCGGCAGGGGCACGCTGCGGACGGCCGTGACGGCGTCGTTCACGTTCAGCCCCTTCTTCTTCATCGCCCTGGCCCGCTCGCCCGCCGAGCGCAGCCTCGGATTGACGTACTCGTCGATGCCGAAGTTGATGAGCGAGAGCGCGACGCCGATGATCGCGATGCAGAGCCCGGCCGGCACGTACCACCACCACAGTCGCGGGAACGCGCCGTTCTGCTGCGCCCAGAACAGGATGGTCCCCCAGTTCAGGTTGCTGACCGGGATCACCCCGATGAAGGCCAGCGTCGTGAGACCGAGGATGGCTGCCGTCACGGTGCCGACGAAGCTCGAGGCGATGAGCGCCATGAGGTTCGGGAGCATCTCGACCGTGATGATGCGGCGCAGCGGCTCGCCGTTCGCGCGCGCGGCCTGGATGAAGTCGCGGTTGCGCAGCGACATGGTCTGGGCGCGCAGCACGCGGGCGCCCCACGCCCATCCGGTGATCCCGAGCACCGCGGCGATCACGATCAGCGGCGGGTTCTCGAACTGCGAGGCGATGATGATGATGAGCGGGATGCCGGGGATCACCAGGAACACGTTGGTCAGCGCCGAGAGCGATTCGCTCTTCCAGCCGCGCACGTAGCCGGCGATCACACCGATCGTGATCGCGATGATCGTGGCGATGAACGCCGCGAGGAAGCCGACGACGATCACGCCTCGGGTGCCGTAGATGATCTGGCTCAGGACGTCTTCGCCCATGTGCGTCGTGCCCAGCCAGTGCTCCCAGGAGGGCGGCTGACGCAGCGCCGTGCGGTCCTTCTGGGTCGGTCCGTACGGGGCGATCCACGGCGCGAAGACGGCGATGAGCACGAACGCCCCGAGGATGAGGAGCCCGGCGATCGACTTGGGGTTGCGGAACATCGCGAACGCCTGCGCGAGCTGCGACCAGAACGTCTTGCGCGGCGGCGCTCCCGCCGGCGGTGTGCGCAGCGTGGCGGTCTCTGGCATGCCGGAGACGACGGCCGATCCGTCCGGCGCCGTGTTCGCTGCGGTGGTGGGAACGGTCATGTCAGGACTCCATCTGGCGCGTGCGCGGGTCGAGGTAGGCGTAGACGACATCGGCGAGGATGTTGGCCACGAGCACCGACAGCGTGATCACGAGGAACACGCCCTGCATCAGGGCGAAGTCCTTGGCGTTGGTCGCGTCGAGCAGCAGCTTGCCGACACCCGGATAGCTGAAGACCATCTCCATCACGATCGTGCCGCCGACGATGAAGCCGATCGACAGCGCGAAGCTCTGGATCTGCGGCAGCACCGCGTTGCGGGCGGCATAGCCCCAGAGCACCCGCTTGTTGGGCATGCCCTTCGCCTGTGCGACCGTGATGTAGTCGTCGTCGAGCACCGTCAGCATCATGTTGCGCATGCCGAGCACCCATCCGCCGAGCGAGGCGACCACGATGGTGAGGGCCGGGAGAGTGCCGTGCATGATCACCTGGCCGATGAAGTCGAGACTCCATTCCGGCGACTGCCCCTTGTCGTAGGCGTGCGATGAGGGGAACCACTTCAGGGTCGAGGAGAAGATCGCGATCGCGATGAGTCCCAGCCAGAAGTACGGGATCGTGTTGAAGAACGTCGTCACCGGGATGATCGCGTCGAGCCTGCTGCCGCGCTTCCATCCGACGACGGCTCCGAGCAGCGTGCCGATCGCGAAGGAGATGATGGTCGCGATGCCGACCAGCCCGAGTGTCCAGGGCAGGGCGGCGGCGAGCACCTCGGCGACGGGCCGCAGACCGTGCAGGGTCGAGATGCCGAGGTCGCCGCGCAGCAGCATCCCCCAGTACTCGAGGTACTGCTGCCAGATGGACTTGTCGGTGTCGATGCCGAGGAGCACCCGCAGGGCCTCCGCCGCCTCGGGGCTCACGTTGCGGTTGCGCGCGAGGTACGAGCTGACCGCGTCGCCCTTCATGAGGCGGGGCAGGAAGAAGTTGATCGTGATCGCCGCCCACAGCGTGAACAGGTAGAACGCCGCGCGACCGGCGAAGAAACGCCAGGGCACCGGCCGCCTGGTGCGGTCCGCCATGGTCGCCGTGGTGCCGACCTCCAGGGCATCGCGGGCGACGAGGTCGTTGTCGTCGAGCTGGGGGAATGCGGTGCTCACAGCGCGCCTCCGTTCGATGCCGCTGCGGCGAAGTGCTTCTCCGGATCGGGAGAGGCCGCGCGCAGCTCGCGGGTGTACGGATCCTGCGGGTTGAGGATCACATCGTCGGCGGTGCCGTACTCGACCACGCGCCCCTGGTTGAGGACCATGATCTCGTCGCTGAAGTGCCGGGCGGTCGCCAGGTCGTGCGTGATGTAGAGCACACCGAGTCCTTCCTCGCGCTGCAGGTCGGCGAGCAGGTTCAGCACGCCGAGCCGGATGGAGACGTCGAGCATCGACACCGGCTCGTCGGCGACCAGGAGCGAGGGACGCGAGGCCAGGGCGCGCGCGATGGCCACACGCTGCCGCTGACCGCCCGACAGCTCGTGGGGGCGGCGGTCGATCACCGCGTCCGCATCGAGGCGCACCCGGTCGAGGAGCCGACGCACCTCGTTCTCGGTCTCCTTCTTCGGCACCACCTCGTCGAGGCGGATCGGACGCTCCAGGTGGTAGCGGATCGAGTGGTACGGGTTGAGTGAGGCGAACGGATCCTGGAACACCATCCGTAGCTGCTGGCGGTACTTTCGCAGGCCTTTGCCGCGGCGCGGGATGGGCGTGCCGTCGAGCAGCACCTCGCCGCTGGTCGGGGTCTCGAGCTGGGTGAGGATCTTCGCGATCGTGGACTTGCCGCTGCCGGACTGGCCGACCAGGCCGATCGTCTGGCCGGACGTCAGGGTGAAGCTCACGTCGTCGAGGGCTTTGATCTGCCCGGCACCTCGGACGTTATACGCCTTCGTGACGTGGCGGAACTCGAGGGTGGTCATCGCACCAGCACCCCTCTCTCCCCGGTGAGCCGGGGGAACGACGACAGCAGCGTCTTCGTGTACTCGTGCTCCGGCTGCGTCCAGATGCGCTCGGCCGTATCGAGCTCGATGATCTCGCCTTCGCGCATGATCGCGATCCGGTCGCTGATCTCCAACAGGAGCGGCAGGTCGTGGGTGATGAAGATCACCGAGAAGCCGAACTCGTGCCGCAGCTGGGAGATCTGCTTGAGGATCTCCCGCTGCACCAGCACGTCGAGCGCGGTCGTCGGCTCGTCCATGACCATCAGCTGCGGACGCAGCGCCAGGGCCATGGCGATCATGACGCGCTGACGCATGCCGCCGGAGAGCTCGTGCGGGAAGGAGCGCACGCGCTGGCGGCCGACCTTGACGATCTCGAGCAGCTCCTCGGCCTCGGCACGCCGCTGCCTGCGGTTCATGTCGGGGCGGTGGATCTCGAACACGTCCTCCAGCTGCGAGCCGATCGTCGCGACGGGGTTGAGGGCGTTCATCGCGCCCTGGAACACCATCGACACCTTGTCCCAGCGGAATCGCTGCATCGCGTCGACGTCCAGCGCGTTGATGTCGATGTCGGTGCCGGTCGCGTCGTGGAAGGTCACGCTGCCGCCGGTGATGACAGCCGGAGCGCGCAGCAGGCGCTGCACCCCGTAGGCGAGCGTGGTCTTGCCGCATCCGCTCTCCCCGGCGAGGCCGAGGATCTCGCCGCGCTGCAGTTCGAGGGTGACGTTCTTCACCGCCTCGACGGGCGGATCGACGTCGTACACGACGGAGAAGTCGCGCACGGTGAGCAGGGGGTCTGGCATGGGGGTGTCCTTCGTGGGGGGCGGGCCCTTCGACAGGCTCAGGGACCCAGAGGGGTGGCCCTTCGACAGGCTCAGGGACCCAGTGGGTGACTGAGCCTGTCGAAGTCCCGGCTGTGGGTGGCTGAGCCTGTCGAAGTCCTACTCGGCGGGCTTCAGCTTCGTGAGGATCTGCACGATGTTCGGCTGCGTCGGGTCGGCGGACGCGTAGGTGTCGTCCTCCGACGGCCAGCCGACGTAGTTGCGCGTGTTGAACTCACCCAGCAGCGGGTGGGCGCCCAGCGGGATGGCCGGCACCTGCTCGGAGAAGATCGTCTGCAGCGTGTCGATCGCGGTGGTGCGCTCCTCGTCGGACGAGGCGTTGGCGTAGGTGTTCAGCGCGGCGGTCGCCTCCGGGTCGTCGAAGCGGCCGAAGTTGAAGCCGGCCTTGCCCTCGGGCGAGATCCAGCGCGGGTCCATGGTCGACGTGTACAGGCCGTACGCCGTGCCGCTGTCCTCCAACCAGTGGATGATCGCGGAGAACGTGCCGTTGTCGCGGGGATCGGCCCAGCCGCCCCAGTCGGGCATGTCGATCTTGACCTCGGCGCCGATGCTGTCCTTCACGTCCTCGGCGATGAGCTCCTGCGCGGTGTTCCAGTCGCTCCAGCCGGAGGGGACGGAGAGCGTGAACGAGACGGGCGTGCCGTCGGGGTCGATCAGGGCGTCGTCCTTCCAGGTGTATCCGGCGGTCTCCAGCAGGTCACGCGCCTTCTCGGCGTCGACCTTGTAGTCGACGCCCTGGAACTCGGGCTGGATCTCGTCTTCGAGGATCGACGACAGGCCCGTGACCGACCAAACGGGCTCGCTGGCACCCTCGCGCGCGATGTCGACGTAGGCGTCGCGGTCGATCACCCAGGCGAGCGCCTGACGGAAGGCGGGGTCGTCGAACGGCTTCTGCTGCAGGTTCATGAACAGCGTGGCCGAGCCGGTGGTCGGCGAGGCGAGGAACTTGTTGTGCTCGGGGTCGGCCGAGAGGAACTGCTCCTCGATCTGCGGGATGAACGCCTGCGCCCAGTCGGCGTCGCCGTTCGCGAGGGCCGTGGTGAGGGCGGTGTTGTCGCCGTACGAGACGTAGTGCAGCTCCGGCACGGCGAGGTCGCCGCCCCAGTAGTCGTCGCGCGCGTCGAGCGTGACCGACTCGGTCGACCAGTTCGCCATCGCGTAGGGGCCGGTGCCGACGAGGTCGTCGCCCTTGACGGGGTCGGTGGCCGGGTCGTCGAAGTTCTCCCAGATGTGCTTCGGGACGATCGGCACGTGCAGCACGCGGGCCTGGTTGACGTACTTGGAGTCGCCGAAGCTCAGCACGACCTTGTCGCCGTCGACCTCGGCGCCCTCGAACTTGAGGCCGGCGGTGTCGAGGGCGGGGATCGAGGCGGTCTCGAAGGAGAAGACGATGTCGTCGGCCGTGAACGGCTCGCCGTCGCTCCAGGTGACGTCGGCGCGGGGGACGACCGTGAGCTGCGTGTAGTCGTCGTTCCACTCGAGGCTCTCGGCGAGCCACGGCGTGGTACCGCGGTCGCCCGTCTGGTTCACCAGGGCCAGGGTCTCGAACACGACCTTGGCGTAGCCGTACTTCGACGCGGCGGAGTCGCCGACGAACGGGTTGTTCGACTCGGTGGTGATCGCGCCGTCCGGCTTGGCGATGGTGAGGGATGCGGATCCGGCGCCGTCGCCGTCGCCGGATCCACCGCCTGCCGAGCATCCGGCAAGCGCCGAGACGCCGAGGACGGCGACGGCGCTGGCGGCGATCAGGGTTTTCGTGAGCTTCATTGCTTCTCCTTGGGCACGGGTCCTTGTGCGGCGTGGCGGCCGACGGATCGCCTCCGGCCGCTGTTTTGCTTACTGTCGAGAAAGTAAGCTGTGGAGAGGTTACCGAGGAGTAAGTTGGTTGGCAAGCAGAGCGGGACGACGGGAGGTGGGCTCATGACGGACGACGTGCACACGGTGCGGGTGCGCCCGGCGACGCGGGAGAAGCGCGAGCAGATCCTCAAGGCGGCGGTGGAGATCTTCGGCAACAAGGGCTCCACGAACGGCACGCTCGCCGACGTCGCCGAGCAGGTCGGCATCACGCACGCGGGCGTGCTGCACCACTTCGGGTCGAAGCAGAAGCTCCTCCTCGAGGTGCTCGCCTACCGCGACCAGGCCGACGTGGCCGACCTCGCCGAGAAGCACATCCCCGACGGCCCGGAGCTGTTCCTCCACCTCGTCCGCACGGCGTTCGCCAACGAGAAACGGCCGGGCATCGTGCAGGCCTACACGGTCCTCTCCTCCGAGTCGGTGACCGACGACCACCCCGGCCGCGAGTACTTCGAGGACCGCTACACGACCCTGCGCCGGGAGGTGACGGCGGCGTTCGGCGAGCTGTGCGCCCAGGAGGGTGTGACCGAACCCGCGACCATCGCCGCCGCCTCGGCCGCCATCCTCGCCGTGATGGACGGCCTGCAGCTCCAGTGGCTCCTGCATCCCGAGGTGATCGAACTCGGCGAGACGAGCGAGTTCGCGATCCAGGCGATCGTGAACGCCGTGCTGCATCCGGGACCGGCCCTGGAGTCCTACGCGCGCCCCTGACCCTCCCGGCTAGGCTCTGGCCATGACGATCGACCTCGAAGCGCTCTACATCGACCTGCATCAGCACCCCGAGCTCTCGTTCCAGGAGACGCGCACCGCCGGCATCGCCGCCCAGCACCTGCGCGACCTGGGCCTCGAGGTCGAAGAAGGCGTCGGGGTGACCGGCGTGGTCGGGGTTCTCCGCAACGGCGAGGGTCCGGTGGTGTGGGTGCGCGCCGACATGGACGCGCTCCCGGTCGAGGAGCAGACGGGCCTCGCCTATGCGAGCACCGCGAGAGGCGTCGACCCCGCAGGCACGACTGTTCCCGTCATGCACGCGTGCGGCCACGACATGCACGTCACCGCGATGATCGGCGCCGTGGAGAAGCTCGTGGCCACGCGCGCGGAGTGGTCGGGCACCCTCGTCGTGCTCATCCAGCCCGCCGAGGAGTACGGCGCCGGTGCGAGGGCCATGCTCGACGACGGTCTGCTCGCCCGCTATCCGAAGCCCGACGTGGTGCTCGGTCAGCACGTCACCCCGCTCCCCGCCGGGATCATCGGTGTGCGCAGCGGCACCCAGATGGCCGCGTCGGACGGTCTCACCGTCACCCTGCACGGCCGCGGCGGCCACGGCTCCCGACCGCACGCCACGATCGACCCGGTCGTGATGGCAGCCGCGACCGTGATGCGCCTGCAGACGATCACCTCGCGCGAGATCGACCCGCAGGGGGTGGCCGTGGTGACGGTCGGCTCGATCCACGCCGGGCTCAAGAACAACATCATCCCGGCCGAGGCGAAGCTGGAGCTCAGCCTCCGCTACCCGAACGAGGACGTGCGGGAGAAGGTGCTGTCGAGCGTCGAGCGGATCGTGCGCGCCGAGGCGATGGCCTCCGGCGCGGAGCGCGAGCCGGAGATCCACACGCAGCACACCCTGCCCGCCACGATCAACGACGAGGAGGCGACGGCGCGGGTCTCGTCGGCGCTGCGTCGGGCGCTCGGGGAGTCGGCCGTCGTCGACCCCGGCATGTTCACCGGCAGCGAGGACGTCTCCTGGTTCGCCCGCGACGCCGAGGTGCCGCTCGTGTTCTGGTTCTGGGGCGGCGTCGACCCCGCCCGGTTCGCCGAGGCCGTCGCGGCGGGGACCGTGGAGAAGGACATCCCCACGAACCACTCGCCGTTCTTCGCGCCGGAGATCCATCCGACGATCGAGGTCGGCGTCACGGCGATGTCCGCCGCCGCCCGCGAGTTCCTCGCCTGACGCGGGTCGGGCTGCTCAGACCTCGACGATCCCCGGCGCGGGCGGAGGCGGCGGTGCGAGCTGCCGCTGCGGCACGCCATGAGCTTCGCGGTGCAGCCGCTCCATGCGGGTGTCGAGTTCGGCAGCGGCATCGGCGGCATCGCTGAGGCTGTCGACGAGATGCGCCGGCACCTGGTTGGAGAACTTGTAGTAGATCTTGTGCTCCAGGCTCGCCCAGAAGTCCATCGCGATGGTGCGGAACTGCACCTCGACCGGCACGGACAGCGCGCCCGTCGAGAGGAAGACGGGGACCTCGATGATGGCGTGCAGGCTCTTGTACCCGTTCGGCTTCGGGGTCGCGATGTAGTCCTTCACCGTGCGGACGGTCACGTCGTCCTGCGCGGTCAGCAGATCGAACAGCCGGTAGACGTCGGCGACGAAGCTGCAGGTCACCCGCACTCCGGCGATGTCGGTGATCTCGGCACGGATGCGGTCGAAGTCCGGGTCGTCGATGCCCTTCCTGGCGATCTTCTCGACGATGCTGTCCGGCGACTTCAGACGGCTCTTCACGTGCTCGATGGGGTTGTACGCGTGATCGTGGGTGAACTCGTCGCGGAGGATCGAGATCTTCGTCTCCACCTCGCGCATCCCGAACTCGTACTCGCGGAGGAAGCGCTGCAGCTGGTCGCGGAGCTCCTTCGCCTCGGAGATCAGGTGCTCGTCGACGGGGATCACGCTCATGGGGACGACGTTATCGATCCGTGATCGGAAACCCCTGTGGATTCGAGTGCGTGACGCGGGCGTCCTCGAGGTGCTGGCCGGAGAGGAGACCGGGGAGGCCGCGCCCCTGGCGGGTGGTGAACAGCAGCACGATCGCGACGAGGATCAGCACCGAGGAGAGCGCGTCGAACACCCCGCCGAGCATCCCGAGAGCCGTGAGTCCGCCGATGCCGCCCGCCCAGCGCAGCAGCCGGGCGAGCGCGGCCGGCAGCCGCGACCCGGTGTAGCGCAGCTGCACGGCGAGGTCTCCCACCGAGCGGCCGGTGACGAGGATGATCACGAGCCACAGCGCACAGGCCGCCGCCGTGCTCACCGTGCCGGCGAGGGTGCCGTCGAGAACGGCCTGACGGTCCTGCACGACGTACTCGAGCCAGAGCTGCACCGCGACGCCCGCGGCGAGCACGACGAAGCCGTTCGCGAGTCCGTCGCACAGCATCGCCAGCGCGCGGCGACCACGGGTGACCGGGCGCGGCTCGTCGGCATCCGCCCGCGCCTGCAGGCCGCGCAGCGACCGGGGCACCACCAGCGCGAGCACCGAGCCGAGCACGGCTCCGGTGGTGTTCGTCATCAGGTCGCCGACGTCGAAGAAGCGGTAGGCGCACGGGTACAGACCCCAGACGCCGGTGAGCTGCGTGGTCTCCACGAGCAGCGAGAGGCCGAAGCCGGCGAGGAGCGCGGTCGGGAGGCCGCGTCCGCCCAGCACGCGGAGGAACGCCCCGAGCGGGACGAACAGCAGCACGTTGAACACGAGTTGGAGCAGGGCGGGCTGGCGCAGCGGGTTGCCCGGCGCCGCGAACGCCTTCTGCACGTCGCGCACCACGGACATCGGGTCGGTGATCGCCCCCACGCAGCGGATGGCGTCCGGGTCGGGCAACGGCAGCAGCGTGTACGTCCAGATGGCCCAGAAGTAGACGAGCGCCGCGAGCCAGAGCAGCGTGCGGCCGAGCGAGAGGCGTCCGCGGCGGCGGTAGCTGATCGCGACGAAGGGCACGAAGAGGACGACGCCCGCAGCCAGGCCGATCGCCACGGCGATGACCCCCAGAACCACCTGATCCCCCACTGACGCAAGGATACCGGCAGGCCGTGAGGATTCCGTGAGGGAGCGCCACCGGGCCGTAGGGATTCCGTGAGGATCGCGTGAGGGCGCCTCCGGTCGGCGTAGTGTCGCCGGACGTGTCAGAACAAACGAGGCCGACCCCGGACGCGCCGCCGCGCGCCAAGCGCATCCTGCTCGGCGACCCGCTGACGAGCGCCCAGGTCGACGACCAGCTCCTGCCCAAGCGGATGGCGCTGCCGATCTTCGCCTCGGACGCGCTGAGCTCGGTGGCCTACGCCCCGCAGGAGCTCGTGATGATCCTGCTCATCGGCGGCCTCACGTTCCTGTCGTTCACCCCGCTCGTCGCGGCGGCGGTCGTCGTGCTGCTGGTCGTGGTGGTGCTCAGCTACCGGCAGCTCATCAAGGCGTACCCCTCCGGCGGCGGCGACTACGAGGTGGCGTCGAAGAACCTCGGCGAGGTCCCCGGGGTGATCGTGGCCGCGGCCCTCCTCGTCGACTACGTGCTCACGGTGGCGGTGTCGGTCGCGTCGGGGGTGGACAACATCATCTCGGCGGTACCGGCGCTCGACCCGCTCCGCGTGGAGCTCGCGGTCGGCTTCGTCGTGCTCATCATCATCGTGAACCTCCGCGGGGTGCGGGAGGCGTCGCTCGTGTTCGCCATCCCCACGTACGTGTTCATCGGCTCGGTCGGCGTCATGATCGTCACCGGGCTCCTCCGGACCGCGCTCGGCGACGCCCCGATCGCGTCCAGTGCGGACTTCGCCGTGCAGGCCGAGAGCCTCAGCCAGGCGGCCGTGCTGCTGCTCATCCTCCGGGCCTTCTCCAGCGGCTGCTCCGCGCTGACCGGGGTCGAGGCCGTGTCGAACGGCGTCCCCGCGTTCCGGGCCCCGAAGGTGCGCAACGCCCAGTCGACCCTCGTGCTCATGGGGACGATCGCGATCTGCCTGTTCTCCGGCCTCACGGCCCTCGCCCTCATCGCCGGCGTGCACTACGCCGAGAACCCCTGCGACCTCATCGGCTTCGACTGCACGACCCCGCAGCCGAGCCTCATGGCGCAGATCGCCGCGGCCACGTTCGGCGGCGGCAGCATCCCGTTCTTCATCGTGCAGGCGGCCACGGCCTGCGTGCTGCTCCTCGCGGCGAACACCGCCTTCAACGGCTTCCCCCTGCTCGGCGCCGTGCTCGCCCGCGACGGCTACGCCCCGAAGTCGCTGAACACCCGCGGCGACCGGCTCGTGTTCTCCAACGGCATGATCCTCCTCGGGATCGCCGCGATCGCCGTGCTCGTGGTGTTCCAGGCCCGGTTGACGACGCTGATCCAGCTCTACATCATCGGCGTCTTCGTCTCCTTCTCCCTCGGTCAGATCGGGATGGTGCGGCACTGGCGACGGCTGCTCCGGGCCCCCGTCCCCCCGAACGGCGAGGGTGCCGCGGACCGGCGTTCCGCGCGGGTGGGGCTGCTCATCAACTCCGCCGGGGCGACGCTGACCGTGCTCGTGCTCGTGATCGTGACGATCACGAAGTTCACGCACGGCGCCTACCTCGTGTTCTTCGCCATCCCGGTGCTCGCGTTCCTCATGATCGGCGTCAAGCGGTACTACCGGGACGTCGAGCACGAGATCGCCATCGACGACACCACCCGCTTCGGCGCCTCCGGCGACGTCGCCATCGTCCTCGTGAACCATCTGCAGAAGCCGGTGATGAAGGCCATCGACTATGCCATCGCCGCCAAGCACGACAAGACCCTCGCCGTGCACGTGGCCGTGTCGCAGGACGACGCCGCCCGCCTGCAGCAGGAGTGGACCGACCACCTCGTGCCGGTGCCGCTCGTGATCGTCGAGTCCCCGTACCGCTCGTTCGCACAGCCCGTGACGCAGTTCATCCGGCAGTACCGCGAGAAGCACGGCTCCTCCGTCGTCACGGTCTACCTGCCGCAGTACATCGTGGGGCACTGGTGGGAGAACTTCCTGCACAACCGGCGCGCCCGCCGCCTCGCGAACCAGCTCATGCTCGTGCACGGGGTGTCGATCACCCTGGTGCCGTGGCTGCTCGATTCGTCCGAGCTCATCTACGGCCGGCGCTCCCGTCCGCTGCCCGGTCAGGAGAGGGCAGGACGACCCGTCGTGGTGGCCGGGCGCCGGGCGCACCGCCCCGCCGGGCCGCCATCCGAGTCCTGACGGCGGCGGTCAGGTTCCGGCGAGGACCGCGCCGAGGATCGTCGCGGCCTCGGGGAAGCGGGACGGGTCGGCGCTCGCGTAGTTGAGCCGCACGTAGGAACCGGACGGCTCCGCGGGGAACCACTCGCTCCCTGGGGCGATGACGAGGCCGCGGGCCGCGCACTCCCGGACGACGGCTGCGGCGTCGGTGCCGTCGGGCAGCCGCAGCCAGAGGTTCAGCCCGCCGACCGGTACGGCCTCCACCAGCGCGGTCGGCGCCTGCGCGGCCAGGCACGACAGCAGCAGGTCGCGCCGCGAGCGCAGCTGCTCCCGGAAGCCGCGGAGGTGTGTGCGCCACGCCGGCTGCGTCACCACGTCGAGGGCGGCGGCCTGCAGGAGCCCGCTGACGTACATCGACTCCGCCGCGCGATCGGCGAGGATGCGATCCCTGGCGGGACCGCGCGCGATCACCGCCGCCACCCGCAGCGACGGCGAAACGCTCTTCGTCAGCGAGCGCAGGTACACCACATGACCGTCGTGGTCGGAGGCGGCCACGGGGCGGGGGTCGGCGTCGATGCCGAGGTCGTGCGCCCAGTCGTCCTCGATGAGGAAGGCGCCGTGGCGACGGACCGCGTCGAGCACGGCCTCCCCGGTCGCCGCCGGCCACTGCGCGCCGGTGGGGTTCGCGAACGTGGGCTGCGCGTAGAACGCCCGGGCCCCCGTCTCGGCGAGCGCCCTGTCGACCGCGTCCGGATCCGGGCCCTGCGGACCGGAGGGGACGGGAACGAGCACGACCCCCGCCTGCTCCGCCGCGAGCAGGGCGCCCCAGTAGGTCGGCGACTCGATGAGCAGCGGCCGGCCGACGCCGACGACCGCCCGGAAGATCGAACTCAGCCCGCTCTGGCTCCCCGAGATGACGACGGCGTCGCGGGCGGTCGGCACCGTGATCCCCGCCGGGGCCGCCGCGGCCAGCTCCGCCGCGAACCATTCCTGCAGCCCGGGCTCGCCGGCCGCGGGCGAGCGGGTGAGGGCGGACGCGGTCCGGGAGGCGCGCACGAGGGCCTGGCGGACGAGCCGCTCGGGGAGGAGATCCGGAGCGGGATACCCGGAGTGCAGCCCGATCGCGTCCGGCGAGGTCGGGCGCTGTGCCGAGGAGAGACCGTCCAGGCGCACGGCGGCCGCTCCGAGCGCCCCGGCCTGCCAGCCGTAGTCCGCCGGCAGGACCGTGCGCGCCGCGCGGACGAAGGTGCCGACCCCGGGTCGCGCCTCGACGAGCCCGAGGCGGACGAGCTGCTGCACCGCCTTCTGCACGGTCACGGGGCTCGCGGCGTACGCGGCCGTGAGCGCGCGGTTGGAGGGGAGGCGGGCGCCGGGAGCGGCGGCGGCGATCCAGGTCCTGAGGCCGGAGACGATGCGCGCGGTGCTATCCTGACTCATGAAAGAACACAGTAGCGTTATCCGTCCGAACGGAACACTGCTATCCCGCGCCGCCGGTCCCGGTTGGGGGCTGCTGGGCGTCGTCGCCTTCTCGTTCACGCTCCCCTTCACGCGGATCGCGCTCGGCGGCGGACTCTCGCCGCTGTTCATCGGCTCCGCCCGCGCGGTCGTCGCCGCCGTGCTCGCCGCGGTCGTCCTCCTCGTCACGCGTCAACAGCCGCCGAACCCGATCCAGTGGGCCCGCCTGGCGGTCGTCGCGCTCGGCGTGGTCGCCGGCTTCCCGCTGCTGACCTCGTTCGCCATGACCACGACACCGGCGAGCCACGGCGCGGTGGTGATCGGCCTCCTCCCCGCCGCGACCGCCGTGGCCGTCGTGCTGCGCACCCGCGAGCGCCCGTACCCCTCGTTCTGGATCTTCGCGCTCCTCGGCGCCGCAGCGGCCCTCGTCTTCGCGACGCTGCAGAACGGCACGCCCGGCGCCCTCCGCCCCGCCGACCTCCAACTCTTCGGCGCCGTGATCGCCGCGGCCGTCGGCTACGCGGAGGGCGGCCTGCTCGCCCGCGAGCTCGGCGCCTGGCAGACGATCTCGTGGGCCCTGGTGCTCGCCGCCCCCGTGATGCTCGCGGTGGCCGTGGCCGCCGGGGTCGCCGCCCCGCCCGTCGCCACCCCCACCGCATGGCTCGCGTTCGCCTACCTGGCCGCGGTCAGCATGTTCCTCGGATTCTTCGCCTGGTACCGCGGCCTCGCCATCGGCCCGATGGCACAGGTGAGTCAGATCCAGCTCGTGCAGCCCGTCATGGGCATCACCTGGGCCTCCTTCCTCTTCCACGAGGACGTCGGCGGGGCCACGGTGCTCGGCGGGCTCGCCGTCGTCGTGTGCGCCGGGCTCGCCGTCCGCACCCGCAGCTCTCGTCCCACCCCCATCCCCACCCCCACCCGACAGGAGGCGCCGTGCGTCACACCCCCCGCTACCTCATGACCGACCCGGAGGAGGTCAAGCGCCTCATCCGCGCCCACCCGTGGGCGACGTTCGTCTCGCCGACCTCCGCCGGACTCGTCGCCTCGCACTATCCGGTGCTGCTCGACGAGGACGAGGACGACATCGTGCTCGTGAGCCACTTCGGGCGTCCGGACGACGAGCTGCACGAGCTCGGTCGGCACGAGGTCCTGGTGATCATCCAGGGACCGCACGACTACGTGTCCTCGAGCCTCTACGCACCCGGAGACCTCGTCCCGACGTGGAACCATGTCACCGCGCACCTCTCCGGCACCCCCGAGATCCTGACCGCGGAGGAGAACTACGCCATGCTCACGCGGCTCACCGACCACTTCGAGGGTGGGCAGCCGCACGGGCGGAGCCTCGCGGAGGACGAGCCCGGCACCCGGCGGGCGGCGAAGGGCACGGTGGGCCTTCGACTCCGGGTCACCCGGTTCGACGCGCGCGCCAAGCTCAGCCAGAACAAGGCTCCCGAGGTGCGCGAGCGCATCGCCGCCCGGTTCGACGCCGACCACCCCGCCCTGGCCGCCGAGATGCGTCGCGTCTGACCCCCGTTCGAATCGCGCACTTTGCTCCCTCTCGGCCGGATTTGCAGCAAAGTGAGCGATTCGAAACGGGGTCAGAGGACGAGCGTGGCGAGGACGACGGTGGGCACCGCGGCGACGGCCCCCCAGAGCGCGAAGCGACCCCAGCGGATCTCGACCCCGAGCGCCGTCACGCGATGGTGCCAGAGGAGTGTCGCGAGCGAGGCCCACGGCGTGACGAGGGGACCGAGGTTCACGCCGATCAGCAGGGCCATCAGGGCGACCGGGTCCCCTGCCGCGGGTTCGAGCACGAGGTAGGCGGGGAGGTTGTTGATCGCGTTCGCGCTCACGGCCCCGAGCGCGGCGAGCCGGAACAGGTCGCCGAGAGAGTCGCCGTCCGCGGTCGCCGAGGTCAGGAAGTCAAGCAGCCCCTGCGCGTGCGCGGTCTCGACCAGCACGAACAGCGACGCGGCGAGCGCGAGCGCCTGCCACGGGACGAGCGAGAGCCGCAGGGCCCGGCGACGACGGACGGCGAAGAGCACGATCAACGCGAGAGCCGCCACCGCGGCCGGGATCCACACGACGGGGGTGAGCGCGAGCAGCGGCATCAGCACGACGAGGATGCCGGTGGCGCTCCAGAACAGCGTCGGATCGGCGGGCCGCCGGGGCACGGGGGTCTCGTACGTGCCGAAGACCGTGCGCCGATGCAGGACGGTGAGGATCGCGACGGGCACCAGGATCCCCACGAGCGTGGGCGCCCAGCTCAGCGCGATGAACGCCCCGGGTCCTTCCCCCATGGCGGGCGCGGCGAGCAGGTTCGTGAGGTTCGACACCGGCAGCGCGAGCGACGCGGTGTTGGCGAGCCAGACGGTGGCCAGGGCGAACGGCAGCGGGGAGACGCCGATGCTCTGCGCCAGCACGACCACGACAGGGGTGACGATCACGGCGGTCGTGTCGAGCGAGAGGAACACGGTGCTCACCACGGCGAGCACGACCACCAGCGCCCACAGCACCACCACGCGGCCGCGACCCCAGCGCGCGAGGCGCTGCGAGACGACGTCGAACACCGCCGCGTCACGGGCGAGCTCGGCGACGATCGTGATCGCGACGACGAACCCCAGCACCGGCGCGATCCGTTCCCCGAGCGCACCGGCGTCCGTGCGCGGCAGGAACCCCGTGAGCACGCACCCGAGCGCGACCACCACGAGCCCGGCGACGATCCACGTCCCCGTCCCGATCCGCATCCTTCTGATCCCCACCTCGTGAGCATAGGGCCGGCACCGCCTTTCGAATCGCGCACCTGGCTGCATCGGCGGCGGGTTGGGGACCAGGTGCGCGATTCGAAGGCCGTCTCCGTGAGCAACCCGCATGCATCCGGGGGGTGGGCGTAGGGGAAACGTGAGGATCGGCGGATGCGGCGGGGCGGCGCAGTTGGATCGAGGACGTGCTCGACATCATCTACCTCGCGCTGACCCTGGCGCTGTTCGCCCTCGTGTCCCTCGTCGCCAAGGCGGTGGACCGCGCATGATCGTCTTCGAGATCCTCGCCGCCGTCCTCGCCGTCGCCGCGGTCGTCTATCTGGTCGTGGCGCTCGTCGCCCCGGAGCGCTTCTGATGGACGCGGCCCTCCTGTACGGCGTCCTCCAGATCACGGCCGTCGTGGTCGTGCTCGTGCTCCTCTACCGCCCCCTCGGCGACTACATCGCGCACGTCTACACCTCCGGGCGCGACCTGCGCGTCGAGCGGGGGCTCTACCGGGTGATCGGCGTCGACCCCCGCTCCGAGCAGACCTGGCGCGCCTACGCCCGCAGCGTGTTGCTGTTCTCGCTCGTCGGACTCCTGCTCGTCTACGGGCTGCAGCGGCTCCAGGCCTTCCTCCCCGCCGCGCTCGGGCTGCCGGCCGTGCCGGAGGGTCTCGCGTTCAACACGGCCGCGTCCTTCGTCGCGAACACCAACTGGCAGTCGTACTCGCCCGAGCAGACCATGGGCTACACGGTGCAGCTCGCGGGCCTCACGGTGCAGAACTTCGTCTCCGCCGCCGTCGGCCTCACCATCGCCATCGCTCTCGTCCGCGGGCTCGCGCGCCGGGGCTCCGCGACGATCGGCAACTTCTGGGTCGACCTCACCCGCGGCCTGGGGCGGCTGCTCCTCCCGCTCGCCCTGATCGGCGCGGTGGCCCTGCTCGCGGGCGGCGTGATCCAGAACGTGGACGGCTTCACCGATGTCGCCACGGTCTCCGGCGGCACGCAGACGATCCCCGGCGGTCCGGTCGCGTCACAGGAGGCCATCAAGCTGCTCGGCACCAACGGCGGCGGCTTCTTCAACGCCAACTCCGCCCATCCCTTCGAGAACCCGACCGGATGGACGAACCTCCTCGAGGTGCTGCTCATCCTGGTGATCCCGTTCGCCCTCCCCCGCACGTTCGGCCGACTGGTCGGCGACCACCGGCAGGGGTACGCGATCGTCGCGGTCATGGGCACCCTGTTCCTCGCCTCGCTCGCCGCGCTCTCGGCTCTGGAGCGGGCGGGACGCGGCGCCGCGCCCGAACTCGCCGGGGCGGCGATGGAAGGCAAGGAGCAGCGCTTCGGCATCCTCGGCTCGACCCTCTTCGGCAGCGCGAGCACCCTCACCTCGACGGGGGCCGTGAACTCGATGCACGACTCGTACACCGCACTCGGCGGCATGATGCCGATGCTGAACATGATGCTCGGCGAGGTCGCTCCGGGCGGCGTCGGCTCCGGTCTGTACGGGATGCTCGTGCTCGCGATCGTCGCGGTCTTCGTCGGCGGGCTGCTCGTCGGCCGCACCCCGGAGTGGCTCGGGAAGCGCATCGGACCGCGGGAGATGACCCTCGCGAGCCTCTACATCCTCGTGGTCCCGGTGCTCGTCCTCGGCGGTACGGCCCTGAGCTTCGCGATCCCCGGGATCCACGAGGACGTGGAGTCCACGAGCATCCTCAACCCCGGCGTGCACGGCATGAGCGAGGTGCTCTACGCGTTCACCTCCGCCGCGAACAACAACGGCTCCGCGTTCGCAGGGCTCAGCGCGAACACCCCGTGGTTCAACACCGCCCTGGGCGTGGCGATGCTGCTCGGGCGCTTCCTCCCGATCGTGCTCGTGCTCGCCCTCGCCGGGTCGTTCGCCGCGCAGGAGCGGGTGCCGGCCACGACCGGCACGCTCCCCACCCACCGGCCGCAGTTCGTCGGCCTGCTCCTCACCGTGAGCGTCGTCGTGACGGCCCTCACCTACTTCCCCGTGCTCGCACTGGGACCGCTCGCCGAAGGACTCTGACCATGACCCTCCTCACCACCCCTCCCGAACAGCAGGACGCCCCGGCGCCGCGCACCGCTCGCCGGGCGCGCTCCTTCGGCGGCGCCCAGCTCGCCGAGGCGCTCCCCGGCGCCCTCCGCAAGCTGAACCCCGCGACGCTCGTGCGCAACCCCGTGATGCTCCTCGTCTGGGTCGGCGCCGCGTTCACGACCGTCCTCGCGATCGCGGAGCCCTTCCTCGGCGGACCCGCTCCCTCCGGCGGCACCCCCGTCCCGGCGGCGTTCACCGGGGGCATCGCGATCTGGCTCTGGCTGACCGTGTTCTTCGCGAACGTCGCGGAGTCGGTCGCCGAGGGACGGGGCAAGGCCCAGGCCGCGAGCCTGCGGAACACCCGCACCCAGACGATGGCGCGGCGGGTGGTGGGCCCTTCGACAGGCTCAGGGACCCAGGGCCTTGGCTCAGGGACCCAGGGGGGCGCCGAGTGGGTCGCTGAGCTCGTCGAAGCGCCGACGGAGACGGTGTCGTCGGCCGAGCTGCAGCGCGACGACCTCGTGATCGTCACCGCGGGCGAGCTGATCCCGGGCGACGGCGACATCGTCGCGGGCATCGCGACGGTCGACGAGTCGGCCATCACCGGCGAGAGCGCCCCCGTGGTCCGCGAGTCCGGCGGCGACCGCAGCGCCGTCACCGGCGGCACCCGGGTGCTGTCGGACCGGATCGTCGTGCGCATCACGTCGAAGCCCGGCGAGACGTTCGTCGACCGCATGATCGCCCTCGTCGAGGGGGCGAGCCGACAGCGCACCCCGAACGAGATCGCCCTGAACATCCTCCTCGCGAGCCTGTCGATCGTGTTCGTCGTGGTGGTCCTCGCGCTGAACCCGATCGCGTCGTACGCGGCGTCGCCGGTGAGCATCCCCGTCCTCATCGCCCTGCTCGTCTGCCTCATCCCGACCACGATCGGCGCACTCCTCTCCGCCATCGGCATCGCGGGCATGGACCGACTCGTGCAGCGCAACGTGCTGGCGATGTCGGGGCGGGCGGTGGAGGCCGCGGGCGACGTCACCACGCTGCTCCTCGACAAGACCGGCACCATCACCCACGGCAACCGCCGCGCCCACGCCGTGCTGCCGCTCACCGGGGTGGACGCCGCGGAGCTGCTGCGCACCGCCGCCCTCTCCTCCCTCGCCGATCCGACTCCGGAGGGCGCGTCGATCGTCGAGCTCGCCGCCGCCCGCGGGATCCGGGTCGAGGCCCCGACGGACGCCGTCGTCGTCCCGTTCACCGCGCAGACGCGCATGAGCGGCCTCGACCTCGCCGACGGCACGCAGATCCGCAAGGGCGCCGCCTCGGCCGTGGCGGCATGGCTGGGTCAGGGGGCGGGCGACGAGCTCACGACCCTCACCGACGACGTCGCCTCGAGCGGCGGCACGCCCCTCGTCGTCGCGGTGCAGGGCCCTTCGACAGGCTCAGGGACCCAGCCGGACTCGGGCCCTTCAACAGGCTCAGGGACCCGTCCCGTGGAAGCGCGGATCCTCGGGGTCGTGCACCTCAAGGACATCGTCAAGGACGGCCTGCGCGAGCGGTTCGACGAGCTGCGCAGCATGGGCATCCGCACGGTCATGATCACCGGAGACAACCCCCTCACCGCCCAGGCCATCGCGGCCGAGGCGGGCGTCGACGACTACCTCGCCGAGGCCACCCCGGAGGACAAGCTCGACCTCATCCGCCGCGAGCAGGAGGGCGGGCGCCTCGTCGCGATGACCGGGGACGGCACGAACGACGCCCCCGCGCTCGCCCAGGCCGACGTCGGCGTCGCGATGAACACGGGCACCTCCGCCGCCAAGGAGGCGGGCAACATGGTCGACCTCGACTCCGACCCGACAAAGCTCATCGACATCGTCCGCATCGGGAAGCAGCTGCTCATCACCCGCGGCGCGCTGACGACGTTCTCGCTCGCGAACGACATCGCGAAGTACTTCGCCATCATCCCGGCGATGTTCATGGGGGTGTTCCCCGGACTCGCGGCGCTGAACGTCATGCAGCTGCACTCCCCGGCCTCCGCGGTCACGAGCGCGATCATCTTCAACGCCATCGTGATCGTGTTCCTCATCCCGCTCGCGCTGCGCGGCGTGAAGTACCGGCCGGCGAGCGCCTCGCAGATCCTGCAGCGGAACCTGCTCGTCTACGGCCTCGGCGGCGTCATCGCCCCGTTCGTGGGCATCAAGCTCATCGACCTCCTCGTCAGCCTCCTCCCCGGCTTCTGACCGGGCTCGAAAGGAACGCCATGTCGTCCACCACCCGCACCACGATGCGCACCGCCGGTGTCGCCGTCCGCGCGATGCTCGTCCTCACCCTCGTCCTCGGCGTCGGGTACACGCTGCTCGTCACCGGCATCGGCCAGCTCCTCCTCCCCGCACAGGCGAACGGCTCGATGCTCCCCGGCGACCGGGGCAGCGCGCTCATCGGGCAGTCCTTCACGGATGCCGAGGGCGAGGCCCTGCCGGAGTACTTCCAGTCCCGGCCCTCGGCAGCCGGCGAGGGGTACGACGGAGCAGCGTCCGGCGGCAGCAACCTCGGGCCGGAGAATACCGACCTCGTCGCCGCCATCGCCGCCCGGAAGGCCGAGATCGCCGCGAGGGAGGGCGTCGATCCGTCCGCGGTGCCCGCGGACGCCGTGACCGCGTCCGGCTCCGGTCTCGATCCTCACATCAGCGTCGCGTACGCCCTGCTCCAGGTGCCGCGGGTGGCCGCCGCCCGCGACCTGCCGGAAGACGAGGTCCGGGCGCTGGTGGAGTCTAGGATTCAAGGGCGGGACCTGGGGTTCCTCGGCGAGGAGCGCATCAACGTCGCGGAGCTGAATCTCGCACTCGACGACCGGGAGGGTGCATGAGCGCAGAGCGGCCGCCGTGCCCCGCGACGGACCGGAACCGCCGCGGGCGACTGCGCGTCCTCCTCGGCGCCGCGCCGGGCGTCGGGAAGACCTTCGAGATGCTCGCCGAGGGCCGGAGACTCCGTGACGAGGGCCGCGACGTGGTCATCGCGATCGTCGAGACCCATGGTCGTGCGGCCACGGCTGCCCTCACGTCCGGTCTGCCCGAGGTGCCGCGCCGGGAGGACGCCCACCGCGGGGTCGTCCTCTCCGAGCTCGACCTCGACGCGGTGCTCGCCCTCGGCCCGGAGATCGCGCTCGTGGACGAGTTCGCGCACACGAACGCCCCCGGCTCGCGGAATCCGAAGCGCTGGCAGGACGTCGAGGAGCTGCTCGACGCGGGGATCGACGTCGTCACCACCGTGAACGTGCAGCACATCGAGTCGCTGAACGCGGTCGTGGAGAAGATCACCGGCATCGCCCAGCGCGAGACCATCCCGGACGCGGTCGTCCGCGCCTCCGACGAGATCGAGGTCGTCGACCTCGCACCGCAGACGCTCCGCGACCGCCTCGCCGCCGGCCTGGTCTACCCTGCGGAGCGCATCGACGCCGCCCTCTCGCACTACTTCCGGCTCGGCAACCTCACCGCCCTGCGGGAGCTCGCCCTGCTGTGGCTCGCCGACGAGGTCGACAGCGCGCTCCGTAGCTATCGCGCCGAACAGGGCATCGCCGGGGCGTGGCAGGCACGCGAGCGCGTGGTCGTCGCCCTCACCGGCGGCCCGGAGGGAGAGACGCTGCTGCGCCGCGGGGCCCGCATCGCCGCCCGGTCCGCCGGCGGGGAGCTGCTGGCCGTGCACGTGACCGCCCAGGACGGGCTGCGCGACGAGACCCCCGGCGCCCTCGCCGCGCAGCGCTCCCTCGTCGAGTCGCTCGGCGGGACGTACCATCAGGTCGTCGGCGACGACATCCCGGCGACGCTGGTGGAGTTCGCCCAGGGCGCCGACGCCACGCAGCTCGTGATCGGCGTGAGCCGGCGCGGCCGCCTCGCCGCCGCGCTCACCGGGCCGGGCATCGGCGCCGAGGTCATCCGCCGCTCGGGCGACATCGACGTGCACATCGTGACCCATGCCGCGGCGGGCGGCCGGCTCGCCCTCCCCCGCATCACCGGCGGTGCGCTCGGCTGGCGGCGTCAGGCCCTGGGCTTCGGCGTGGCCCTGGTGTTCGGGCCGCTGCTCTCGTGGCTGATGTTCACGTTCCGCAGCCCGGAGTCGATCACCGCCGAGGTGCTCGCCTACCAGCTGCTCGTCGTGGTGGTCGCCCTCATCGGCGGCATCCGGCCCGCCGTGTTCGCGGCCGTGCTCTCCGGCATCACCCTCGACTTCCTCTTCGTCGCCCCGCTGTTCACGATCACGATCGCGCACCCCCTGCACGTGCTCGCGCTCACCCTCTACGTCATCATCGCGATCCTCGTGAGCCTCATCGTCGACCAGGCCGCCCGCCGGGCGCGGACCGCGCAGCGGGCGACCGCCGAGGCGGAACTCCTCGCGGCCGTCGCCGGGAACGTGCTCCGCGGCGACAACGCCGTGCTCGCCCTCGTCAGCCGCACGCGGGAGGCGTTCGGGCTGAGCGGGGTGCGGCTGCTCACCCCGTCCGGCGACGTGCTGGCGAGCGACGGCGAGCCCGTGCCGGACGGCCGCGCCACGACCATCCCGGTCGGGGTCGCGTCCGGTGGGGGCCCGCGGGCCGTGCTGGAGCTCAACGGCGAGCCGATCGCCGGTCCGGAGCGCCGCCTGCTCGACGCGATCGTCGCCCAGCTCGCCGCCGCCATCGAGCACACCGACCTCCGCGCGACCGCCCGGGAGGCGGAGGCCCTCGCCGAGACGGACCAGGTGCGCAGCGCCCTGCTCTCCGCCGTCAGTCACGACCTGCGACGGCCGCTGGCCTCGGCGGTCGCGGCGATCGGCGGCCTCCGCGGCGCGCACGGCCTGTCCGCCGAGGACCGCGCGGAGCTGCTGGAGACCGCGGACGAGAGCCTCGCGACCCTCTCCGCCCTCGTCACCGATCTCCTGGACGTGAGCCGCGTGGAGGCGGGGGTGCTCGCGGTCTCGGCTCAGCGGATCGACGCGGCCGGCCCCGTGCTCGCCGCGGTGGACGAGCTCGGCCTCGGTCCCGCCGCCGTCGAGCTCGCCCTCGACCCCGACCTCCCGCCGCTGCACGCCGACCCCGTGCTGCTGCAGCGGGTGCTCGTGAACGTGCTCGCGAACGCCCACCGGCACGCCCCCGCGGGCAGCCGCGTGCTCGTGTCGAGCAGCCGGCTGGGGGATCGGGCGGAGCTCCGGATCGTCGACCGCGGCGCGGGGATCGCCCCCGAGCGGCGCGATGCGATCTTCCAGCCGTTCCAGCGCTTCGGCGACACCGACAACACGACCGGGCTGGGGCTCGGACTCGCCCTCTCCCGCGGATTCACCGAGGGCATGGGCGGTAGCCTGACACCGGAGGACACCCCCGGGGGCGGACTCACCATGGTCATCTCCCTGCCGCTCGCCGCAGGGACCGCCGACACGGAGGGCACGCAGTGAAGCTCCTCATCGCCGACGACGACCCGCAGATGGTGCGGGCGCTGCGGATCACCCTCGCGGCGCACGGCTACGAGGTCGTCGTGGCCGCCGACGGCGCCGCCGCGATCGCCGCCGCGGCGCAGACCCATCCCGACCTCATCATGCTCGACCTCGGCATGCCCCGGCTCGACGGCATCGAGGTGATCCAGGCCCTCCGCGGCTGGACGAGCGTGCCCATCATCGTCGTGTCGGGGCGGACCGGGTCGGCCGACAAGGTGGAGGCGCTGGACGCCGGGGCGGACGACTTCGTCACGAAGCCCTTCCAGGTCGACGAGCTGCTGGCCCGGCTGCGGGCGCTCTCCCGCCGCGCGGTCGCCGCGAACGGGGAGTCCGTGGTCGCGTTCGGGGATGTCGTCGTCGACCTCGCGACGAAGACCGTGACCCGTGCCGGCACCCGTGTGCACCTCACGCCGACCGAGTGGCGGATGCTCGAGCACCTCGCGCGGCACCCGGGCGCGCTGGTGACCCGGCAGGATCTCCTCAAGGAGATCTGGGGCAGCGCGCAGGTGTCCGACTCCGGCTACCTCCGGCTGTACATGTCGCAGCTCCGCAAGAAGCTGGAGCAGGAGCCCTCGGCGCCCGTGCACCTGCTGACCGAGTCGGGCATGGGGTACCGGCTGGTCCTCTAGCGACCGAGCGGGGCGCGGTCGCGCGTGCCGGCGAGGCGACGCCGCCGGAGGACCGCCACGACGCCGACGACGACGAGCAGGACCGCGACGATGATCGCGGTGACGGCGGTGGCCGTGCTCTCCGGCTCACCCGTGAGCCGCCCGACCGCGAGCCAGCTCAGGCCCCAGGCGGTCGCGAGCGCCGGAGCGAGGCGGCCGGTGAACCAGGCCGACGCGACACCGATCACCAGCACGACCACGAGCACGGCGACGGCCCAGGCGTCGGGGGCGTCCGCCCCGAGGCCCGGGACGGTCTGCGTGAGCCAGGCGGCGGTGTTGGCGACCGTCGCGATCGTGACCCAGCCGAAGTGCAGGCCGTTCGCCCCGTCGGTGAGGAGGCGGTCGGCGAGGCCTCGGGCGGGGAACCGACCGAGGAGCACGATAACGCGGGCGAGCGTCGCGAGCAGCAGCGCGATCACGAGCACGGTGAGCCACAGCGTCAGATACCGTGCGGTCACGAGCCAGAGGCCGTTGAGGACCATCGAGAGGGCGATCCAGCCGCCGACCGCCTGCTGACGCTCGTCCTGGCGCTGGGCGGGGAGGGCCTGCCACACGGTGTAGGCGAGGAGTCCGAGGTAGATGAGCGACCAGATCGAGAAGGCAGGCCCGGCCGGGGCGAGGTACGAGCCCTCCGCCGAGAGCGCACCGTTCTGCAGCTCGTCGACGGAGTCCCCGCCGAATGCTCCGGCACCGATGGCCGCGGCGATCAGCATGAACACGGCGGCGGCGATCACGAGGCTCTGGCGGGCGATGCCCTTCGTCGAGGTCTCCATGCCCGCACCCTACGCGGGGCGGGTGCGGAAGGCAGTGGCCTTGACAGGACGTCCCGGTTTCGCTAACCAAGTTAGCGAGTCGGGGCGTCAGGCCGGAGCGAGAGCGGCGTCGATCAGGACCTCGGCGGCGCGGCGTGCGTGCACGGCGGCCTCCGGGTCCGCGCCGATCGCCGCCGTGCTCTGCGCCCCCTCGGCGAGGAGCGAGAGCTGGGCAGCCAGCCCCGCCGGGGCGCCGGTGGCCGCGACGAGCTCCGCCATGTACTGCTGGAACGACGCCTTGTGCGCGCGGACGATCGCGGCGACCTCGGGACTCGTCCCCCCGAGCTCGCCGAACGCGTTGATGAACGCGCAGCCCCGGAACCCGTCGCTGCAGAACCAGTCCTCCAGGTAGCCGTAGACCGCGAGGAGGCGGGACCGCGGGTCGTCGCCGCTCTGCGCGACGGCGGCGGTGAGCCCCTGCTCCCATTCGGCGTGCTTCCGGGTGAGCACCGCCGCGACGATGTCGGTCTTCGCCGGGAACAGCGAGTACACGCGCCGCAGCGACACGCCGGCGGCGGACCGGAGCTCATCCATGCCGACCGCCGCGTAGCCCTTGCGGTAGTAGAGCTCCTCCGCGGCGGAGAGGATGCGTTCGCGGGCCTCGTCTTCGGTCATGTCCAGAAGTCTACTTGACACGAGAACGTACGTTCTCTAGATTGATCACATCAGGCGAGAACGATCGTTCTCACCGACATCGAAGGGAACACATCATGGGTTACATCACCGTCGGCACCGAGAACACCACCCCGATCGAGCTCTACTACGAAGACCAGGGCAGCGGCCAGCCGGTCGTCCTGATCCACGGCTATCCGCTGAACGGCCACAGCTGGGAGCGCCAGACCCGCGAGCTCCTCGCCCAGGGGTACCGCGTCATCACCTACGACCGCCGCGGCTTCGGCCAGTCCTCCAAGGTCGGCTCCGGTTACGACTACGACACGTTCGCGGCCGACCTGAACACGGTGCTCGAGACCCTCGACCTCCGCGACGTCGTGCTCGTCGGCTTCTCCATGGGCACCGGCGAGCTCGCCCGCTACGTCGGCCGCTACGGTCACGAGCGCGTCGCGAAGCTCGCCTTCCTCGCGTCGCTCGAGCCCTTCCTCGTGCAGCGCGACGACAACCCCGAGGGCGTGCCGCAGGAGGTCTTCGACGGGATCGAGGCCGCCGCCAAGGACGACCGCTACGCCTGGTTCACCCAGTTCTACAAGGACTTCTACAACCTCGACGAGAACCTCGGCACGCGCATCAGCCAGCAGGTCGTCGACGCGAACTGGAACCTCTCGGTCACCAGCGCGCCGGTCGCCGCGTACGCCGTGGTCCCGACCTGGATCGAGGACTTCCGCGACGACGTGAAGGCCGTGGCCGCCGCCGCCAAGCCCACCCTGATCCTGCACGGCACGAAGGACAACATCCTGCCGATCGACGCGACCGCCCGCCGCTTCCGTCAGGCCGTCCCGGAGGCCGAGTACGTCGAGGTCGAGGGCGCCCCGCACGGCCTCCTCTGGACCCACGCCGACGAGGTCAACGCCGCGCTCACGCAGTTCCTGGCCCGGTAACCCCGTTCGAATCGCCCGAATCGCCCCATTTCCCCCGGAGATGGGGCCATTCGGGCGATTCGAAGCGGGTCAGCGGGAGCGCCAGAGCAGCCAGACGAAGTACGGGGCGCCGATCAGCGCGACCACGAGACCCGCCGGGAGCTGCGCGGGGGCGATCACCGTCCGGCCGATCGTGTCCGCGATGCCGACGAGCAGCCCGCCGAGGAGCACCGCCGTCGGGATCACCCGCGAGTGCCGTGCGCCCACCAACGCCCGCGCGGCGTGCGGCGCCACCAGCCCCACGAAGCCGATGACCCCGATCGCCGTCACGCTCAGCGCCGCGAGGACGGCCGCCACCAGCAGCAGCGTCAACCGGACGGGCTCCAGCCGGATGCCGACCAGTCGCGGGGTGTCCTCATCGAGCGACAGCACGTCGAGCTCTCGGCGACTCATCACCACGAACGGCACCGCGATCACGAGGACGATCGCCAGCGGGACGACCTGCTCCCACACCCGCCCGTAGGTCGTGCCGGAGAGCCAGGTGTAGATCTTCGGGGTGTCCCACGGGTTCGACCGCAGCAGGAGGAAGGTCGTGAGGGAGACCGTGAAGTACGAGACCCCGATGCCGATCAGCAGGAACCGGTCCGCGTTCAGGCCGCCCCGCCACGACAGCAGGTAGACGAGGGCGAAGGCGAGCAGCGAGCCCGTGACGGCCCCCACGATCATCCCGCCCGCCGACGACGTGATGCTCGTGATCACCAGCACCGCGCCGAGACCGCCGCCGCCGGTGACGCCGAGGATGCCCGGGTCGGCGAGCGGGTTGCGGCTCACCCCCTGGATCACGGCGCCGGAGAGCGCGAGCGCGGCGCCGGCGACCACGGCGGCCACGATCCGCGGCGCGCGCTCGTCGAGGGCGAAGGCGATGGGAGCGGGAGCCTGCCCCTGCAGCCACAGCGCGATGTCGCCGGTGAGCAGCCAGGTGTGCCCGGCGAGCAGTCCGAGCAGCAGCACCCCGACCACGCCGAGGGCGACGAGGGCGAGGGTGATCCGGAAGCGCAGGCGGCTGCGCACCCCGAAGCGCACCCGTGGAGGCTCGCGCGTGGGTCCGGCGTCACGGAGGCGGCGGGCCATGAGCACGAGCACGATCGCGCCGAGCAGCGTCGTCGCGACGCCGGTCGGGATGAGGATCGCGGCCTCCGCGCCGATCAGCGCGCGCAGGAGGGCGTCGGAGAGGATGACGACGAGGGCGCCGAGGAGCCCCGACGCGGGGATCAGCAGCACATGGCGGTTCAGGCTCGGCACCACCCGCGTCAGCAGCCGCGCGAGCACCGGCGCACACAGCCCGACGAAGCCCATCGGTCCGGCGAGCGTCACCGCGACCGCCGTGAGGGTGACCGCGAGGAGGATCCCGATGGTCCTGGTCGACCGGATCGGCACGCCGAGCGACGAGGCGGTGTCGTCCCCCAGGGTGAGGATGTCGAGGCGCCGCGCGAGCACGAGGGCCAGCACCGTGACGACCACCACGACCGGAGCCGCCTGGAGGAACGCGGTGAGTCCGAGCTGCGACAGGCTCCCGCTTCCCCAGGCGAGCAGTCCCTTGGTCTCCTCGTCGAACAGGATGAGCAGCGTCGAGGTCGCGGCCTGGAAGGCGAGCGCGAGCGCGGTGCCGGCGAGGATGAGGCGGGTCGTGGACGACCCCGCCCCTCCGGCGAGTCCGAGCACGATGCCCGCGGCGACGATGCCGCCCGCGAACGCCACCGCCCCGGAGGCCCACACCGGCACCGCGATCCCGAACGCGGCGAGCGCCGTGACGGCGAGGTAGGCCCCGGCGGTCACGCCGAGCGTGTCGGGCGACGCGAGGGCGTTGCGGGCGAGGGACTGCAGCAGGATGCCGGCGACCCCGAGGGCGATGCCCACCGCGACACCGGCGGCGAGCCGCGGCACCCGCGACCCCCAGAGGACGTCGGCGTCGGCGAACACCGCGCCGCTCGTGCCCTGGGTGAGGTGCCAGCAGGCGACCGCTACGAGCACGACGGCGAGAGCGACGAGCACGCCGACGCCCGTCCACACCGCGGGCTTCCGCCCCTCCGCCTCCACGGGGACGGCGGATGCCGGGGCGTCGGGCTCCGCGGTCGCCGTCGCGTCGTCGAGGCGGAGGGTCTCCGTCACTTCGAGAGCACCTCGAGGTAGCCGTCGATGATCTGCGCGGTCGAGCGCGGGCCGCCGAAGGTCCAGATGCCGGCCGGGAACGCGGTCAGGCGGTCTTCCGCCACCGCGGGGAGCGAGGTCCAGGCGGGGTTGTCGGCGAGGGCGTCGACGAAGCTCTCCGAATCCGGGTCCGCGGTGCCGGTGTAGAACAGGTTCGCGTCGCCGACCGTGGTCATGCCCTCGACATCGGTCTGCCCGAGGCCGTACACGGGGTCGACCTCGCCGGTCCAGGCGTTCGTCAGCCCGAGCTCCTCGCCCACCTCGCCGACGAGCGAGCCCTGGCCGAACGGACGCAGCGCCACGTTGCCGCCGTCGACCCAGCCGTCGAAGAACACGAAGTCGGTCGTGGCGAGGTCGCGGTCGGCGAGCTCGGCCTTCGCGGTGTCGAGGTGATCCTGGAACTCCTCGGTGACGACGTCGGCCCGCTCCTCGCGGCCGGTGGCCTGGGCGATGAGGTCGAAGGTGTTCAGCATCTTGGCGATCGGGTCCTTCGCATCGGCGCCGATCGTCGCGAGCACGGGCACGTCGTAGGCCTCGAGCTGCGCGACGATGGGGTCGTCCGCGGCATTGACCTCGACGATCACGAGGTCGGGATCGGTGCCGAACAGCGTCTCCAGATTCGGCTCCTGGCGGGTGCCCACGTCCACGACGCCCTCCGGCAGCTCCTCGGCGGTGACCCAGGTGCTGTAGCCCTCGGCGTCGGCCACCGCGACCGGCGTCACGCACAGCGACAGCGCGTCCTCGATCTGCTGCCACTCGAGCACCGCGATGCGCGCGGCCGGCTTGTCGAGCTCGACCGTGCGGCCGAGGTCGTCGGTGACGGAGACCGCCCCGGTCGAGGTGCTCGTGGCGTCGTCCGTGCAGCCCGCGCTCGTCGAGGTCGGGGCGTCCGATCCCTGGGCGGACGGCGTCTGCGTGGTGCCGCACCCGGCGAGCGCGAGGGTGAGGGCGCCGCCGAGGGCGAGCACGGCGAGGGGGGTCTTCTTCATCGGTGGTTCCTTCAGGGGGTCGGGATCAGGAGGCGGAGGGGGCGCGGAGGCGACCGTGGTGGCGGCCGCGCGGACGCACCCGCACCAGGCCGGTCTCCTCGTCGAGGGCGGTGTCGATGCGCAGGCCGTACACGTGCGACAGGTTCTCGCCGGTGAGGACCTCGGCGGGAGCCCCCGCCGCGTGCACCCGCCCTCGGTGCATCAGCACGACGTCGTCGGCGACCGAGGCGGCGTGGTCGAGGTCGTGCAGCACGACGCCGAGCGCGGTGCCGTGGTCGTCGGCGAGCTCCCGCACCAGGTCGAGGGTCTCCACCTGGTAGCGCAGGTCGAGGTGATTGGTCGGCTCGTCCAGCAGCAGCACCCCGGTGTCCTGGGCGAGCGCGGTCGCCAGCCACACGCGCTGCAGCTCGCCGCCGGAGAGCTGGTCGACCGGACGGGCGGCCATGGCGGACAGCCCGGTGAGGGCGAGGGCACGCGCCACGGCGGCGCGGTCGGCGTCGCTCACGCCGGAGAAGCGTCCGCGGTGCGGGTGCCGGCCGTAGGCGACGACGTCGGAGACCTCGATCCCGGAGGGGTGCGGCCGGGACTGCGACAGCATCGCGACGGTCTTCGCGAACTCCTTGGCGGAGAGCGTGGCGGCGTCGCGCGACTCCGCGCCGCCGACGCGCACGGTCCCCGCATCGATGCGGTGCAGCCGCGCGAGGGCGCGGAGGACGGTCGACTTGCCGCTGCCGTTCGGACCGATCAGCGCGGTCACCCGACCCGGCGCGAGGCGCAGGGAGACGTCGTGCACGACGCGGGTGCGGCCGTAGCCGAGGTCGAGGGATTCCCCCTCCAGACTGTGACGATCGATGGCCTCGGTCATCTCAGCCCCGCATCGCGACGCCGCGGCGCCAGTAGCCCATGAAGGCGACCTGCGCGCGGTCGACCCCGAGGTCCTTCACGAGGTGCCGACGCAGTGTCGTCACGACGCCGCTCTCGCCCGCGATCCAGAAGTAGCGGCCGGCGGGGTCGTCCTCCCGGGCGATCTCCTCCCCCAGCCCCGAGTACTCCGGAGTCTCCCAGAGGAGGTCCTCCCCCTCGATGTCGGTGACGCGGATCTCGTCCCCGGCGTCGTCGTCGCCCAGGTGCTCGAGCACCGCGGGGATGAGGCGGAGGCCGTGCGGCTCGCCGGCATCGCGCGGCAGCCAGTGCACGTCCACCCCGGCCGGCGCGTCGATCGCGAGCACGTCGGCGGGCGACGGCACCTCGATGAACGCCGTGCCGCGGAGGTCGCGCGGGGCGTCCTCCAGGATGCGGGCGATGGCGGGGGCCGCGGTCTCATCCCCGACGAGGACCACCGAGGTCGCCGTCCCGGGGGCGTACTCCGCTCCGCCGTGCGCCACGACGCCCCGGCGCGGGCCGACCAGCCACAGCTCCTGGCCCACCGCGGCCGTGCTCGCCCAGCGCGAGGCCGGACCGGTGAGCCCCGGCTCCAGGTGCAGCACGAAGTCGATGTCGACCTCGGTGTGGCCGTCGTCGTCGACCCGCAGCTCGCGCACGGAGTAGGTGCGCATCGAGCCGCGCTCCTCCTCCGGGACGGACAGGTACGAGCCCCACCAGTCGTACGTCGACCGGTCGATCTCGGCGAGCACGCCGGACGCGGGCGGGAAGACGAGCTTGACCCGGCTGTCGTACACCTCCCCCGGCGTTCCCAGCTCGCTGAGCTCCTCGCCGCCGAGCGTCACCCGCACGAACGACGGGGAGACGCGGTCGACGCCGCGCACCTCGGCGCGGGTGAGGATGTAGGTCGGACGCTCGGTCGTGGTGGATTCAGCGGACATGATGCCTTCCGATGGGGGTGACCATCGGCTTGCCGGAGACCGGGTCGATGGTGATCTGGTTGGGGAGGCCGAAGACCTCCTGCACGAGTTCGGCGGTGACGATCTCCTGCGGGGCGCCGATCGCGTGCACGCGACCGTCCTTCATGGCGACCAGCTCGTCGGCATAGCGCGCGGCGAGGTTGAGGTCGTGCAGCACCATGACGATCGTGGTGCCGCGGGCCACGCTGAGGTCGGTGAGCAGGTCGAGCACCTCGACCTGGTGGGCGACGTCGAGGAAGGTCGTCGGCTCGTCCAGCAGCAGGATGTCGGTCTCCTGCGCGAGGGCCATCGCGATCCAGACCCGCTGCCGCTGGCCGCCGGAGAGCTCGTCCACACTGCGGTCGGCGAGGTCGCTGATGCCGGTCGCGTCCAGGGCGTCGGCGACGACCTCGTAGTCATGCGCACTCCACCGCGACAGCGCCCGCTGATGGGGATGGCGCCCGCGACCGACGAGGTCGGCGACGGCGATGCCCTCGGGGGCGACGGGCGACTGCGGCAGGAGGCCGAGGATGCGCGCGACCTCCTTCGTCGGACGGGCGTGGATCGACTTCCCGTCGAGTACGACCTCCCCGTCCCCCGGGGACAGCAGGCGGGCGAGGGCGCGCAGCAGCGTCGATTTGCCGCAGCCGTTCGCGCCGACGATCGTGGTGATCTTCCCCGGCGCGATCTGCAGGTCGAGGCCCTCGACCACGGTGCGGTCGCCGTACGAGAGGGTGACCCCCTCGGCGGACAGGCGGTGGGCGGCGGTCACAGCGAGCCTCCGGTGCGGTTGGTGCGGATGAGCAGATAGATGAGGTACGGCGCGCCGACGACGCCGGTGACCACGCCGACCGGGTAGCGCGCGCCGAGCGCGAACTGGGCGATGAGGTCGCCGCCGAGCACGAGCACCGCCCCGACGAGGCCGCTGGGCAGCAGCAGCGTGGCGCCGGGACCGGTGAGCCGCGCGGCGATGGGTCCGGCCATGAACGCGACGAACGCGATCGGCCCGGTGGCGGCGGTCGCGAAGGCGAGGAGGGCCACGGCGCCGAGGATGAAGACGAGGCGCGTGGCGGTGACCCGCACGCCGAGCCCCGCGGCGGAGTCGTCGCCGAGCTGGAGCGTGCCCAGCGCCCGCCCCTGCGAGAGCAGCAGCGGCACGAGGATCGCGGCGGCGATCGCCATCGGCAGCACCCGCTCCCAGGACGCGTTGTTGAGGCTGCCGGTGAGCCACTGCATCGCGGTCTGGATGTCCCAGTTCGCGGCCCGGGACAGCAGGTAGGAGATGACGCTCTGCAGCATCGCCGCGACGCCGATCCCGATGAGGATGAGGCGGGTGCCCGCGAAGCCGCCCTTGATGGCGAGGAGGTAGATCGCCAGCGCCGTCACGAGGGCGCCGACGAGCGCGAGGAGCGAGACGGCCGGGCCGTTGAGCGAGAGCACGACGATGCCGAACACCGCGGCGGCGCCGGCGCCGTTCGAGATGCCGATGATGTCCGGCGAGGCGAGCGGATTGCGCAGCATGGTCTGGAAGGTGACCCCCGCCATGCCGAACGCGAGGCCCGTGAGGATCGCGAGGACCGCGCGGGGGAGCCGCAGGTCGCCGACCGTGAACGAGGCGCCGGGCACCGTCTCGCCGAGGATCACGCGGATGACCTCGTCGAGCGGGTAGAACGTGTTGCCGACCATGAGCGCCACCGTGAACAGCACGACCACGACGACCCCGAGCGCGAGGGTCACCGTCGCGTGACGGCGGTGGCGTGCCCGGCGGCCGGCGATGATGCGCGCGGTGCGGGCGGCGGCGGACTCGTCGCCGCGGACGAGGGTGTGCTCGGTCGTGCTCACAGCTCCCGCACCTTCTGTCGTCGGACGATCCAGATGAAGAACGGCGCCCCGATGATCGCGGTGATGATGCCGACCTGGATCTCCTCGGACGACGGCGAGATCACGCGTCCGACGATGTCGCTCGCGGTGAGCAGCGCGGCGCCGGCGAGGGCAGAGAACGGCAGCAGCCAGCGGTGGTCGGTGCCCACGAGCATCCGGCACATGTGCGGGACGATGAGCCCGACGAATCCGATCGGCCCCGCGATGGCCGTCGCCGCGCCAGCGAGGATGACCGCGCCGAGGGCCGACAGCATCCGGGTGCGCAGCACATGCTCGCCGAGGCCCTTGGCCATGTCGTCGCCGAGGGCGAGGGAGTTCATCCCCCGTGCGCACAGGAAGCAGATGAGGGCGCCGACCGCGAGGACGGGCGCGGTGATCGCGATCCGGGGCCACTCCGCCCCGCCGACGCCGCCGATCTGCCACGACTGGAACGTCTGCAGCAGGTCGACCCGCGGCAGCATGACCGCGCTGATGAGCGAGGCGAACGCGGCGGAGGTCGCCGCCCCCGCGAGGGCCAGCTTCAGCGGCGTGGCCCCGCCGCGGCCGAGGGAGCCGACGGTGTACACGAAGACGGCCGCCGCCGCGGCGCCCACGATCGCGAAGGCCATCTGCCCGTAGGGGTTGCTGAGCCCGAAGAACGCGATGCCGAGGACGACCGCGAAGGAGGCGCCGTTCGAGACCCCCAGGATCCCGGGGTCGGCGACGGGGTTGCGCGTGACGGCCTGCATGGTCGCCCCGGCGAGGGCGAGGGCCGCCCCCACGAGGAGCGCGAGCACCGTGCGGGGGATGCGCTTGACGACCGCGGCCTGGGCGATCGTGTCGGTCTGGCCGGAGAGCGCCGCGAGGATGTCGTCGAGGGTGACCGCCCGCACCCCGAACGACACCGAGAGCACGACGAGCACGAGGATCACACCGACCCCAGCGAGCAGCCAGAGGGTGCGCACCACCGTCGGACGCCGCAGGGTGGCGGCGTCCGACGCGAGGACGGGTGCTGAGATCACGACGACTCTCCGCTGGGGGGCGGACGCGGAGCTTACTTCGCGAGCGGCGCGGCGAGGATGGCCAGGTAGTCCTCGAGACCCCACGGGATCGACAGCGCCGACGGGTTCGCCGATGCGGCGATGGGGGTGGCGTCCGGGAGGATCGCGACGCGGCCCTCCGCGATGGCGGGGATCTTCGACAGCAGCGGGTCGGCCTGCAGCGTGGCCAGGGTGGAATCGTCGCCGTAGGTCACCAGCACGTCCACGTCGTCGAACTTCTGCGCCTCCTCGGCGCTCACCTGCAGGTAGAACTGGTCGCTGTCCTCGTTCTCCTCCACGATCGCGGGGAGCGGCAGGCCGAGGTCGTGCAGGTAGCCGGGGCGCGTGTCGGCCGCGGTGTAGTAGCCGATCTGGCTGAGGTCGCTCGGGTCGAAGTAGGCGAAGAGCACCTTCTTGCCCTCGAGTGCGCTGTTGGCCGCGAGGGCGGCGTCGGCGTCGGCGTGCAGGTCGTCGATCAGGGCCTCGCCCTCGGCCTCGAGCCCCAGGGCCTTGGCGTTCATCTCGACCATGTCGTCGACGGACGTGCCCCACGCGACGTCGGGGTAGGCGACGACCGGGGCGATCTTGGAGAGCGTGTCGTACTCCTCCTGCGTGAGGCCGGAGTAGGCGGCGAGGATCACGTCGGGAGCGGTGTCGGCCACGGCCTCGTAGTCGATGCCGTCGGTCTCGTCGAAGAGCACCGGGGTCTCGCCGCCGAGCTCGTCGAGCTTCTCCTCGACCCAGGGGAGGATGCCGTTGTCGTCATCGTCGCCCCAGGTGGCCTTGCTCATGCCGACCGGGACGATGCCGAGGGCCAGCGGCACCTCGTGGTTCGCCCACGCGATCGTCGCCACGCGCTCGGGCTTCTCGTCGATGGTCGTCTCGCCGTAGACGTGCTCGATTGTCACGGGGAACGCGTCGTCGGAGGCCGGGTTGCCGCCGGTGGTCGCGGTCGACTCCGGCGCGGAGGACGAGCAGGCGGAGAGCGTCACGGCGAGCGCGGCGGCCGCGCCGAGGGCGAGGAGTCGAGAGGTGCGCACAGGCGTTCCCTTCGGGATGGGAGATGGGGTGTCGACGCGAGAGCGTCCGGCCTTTGGTAAGCCTCGCCTAATCTAACACGGAGGTTAGGGCGCCCTCACTCCCGTTTCGAATCGCTCACCTTGCCCCATCCGGCGCCCGGATGCCGCAAAGTGAGCGATTCGAAGGTGCCGGGGCAGCGAAAAGCCGGCCGGACCCGTACGGATCCGGCCGGCTTCAGGAAGTCAGCGCACGCTCAGAGAGCGCGGATGTTCGCCGCCTGCATGCCCTTGGGGCCACGCTCAGCGTCGAATTCGACCTTCTGGTTCTCGCGGAGCTCCTTGAAACCGGAGCCGGCGATAGCCGAGTAGTGGGCGAAGAGGTCTTCGGTGCCGTCATCGGGAGCGATGAAGCCGAAGCCCTTCTCTGCGTTGAACCATTTCACAGTGCCAGTGGCCATGTGTTTTCTACTTTCTGTTGACCGGCCGCTCACGCGGCCTGCACCATGCCGATGATCCGACATGCGTGCTCGGTCACGCTACCACGGCGGACTGACGGGGCGCCCCTTCTTCGGCCGTCCGATGGGCGAGCGCCGCCTCGGTGCGGGTGCTCACGCCGAGCTTCCGCAGCACCGCCGAGACGTGGACACTGACGGTCTTCACGCTGATGAACAGGCGCTCCCCGATCTGGCGATTGCTCAGTCCCTCCGCGATGAGGGCGAGCACCTGCCGTTCTCTGGCCGTCAGCTGCTCCGTGTCGGCGACCTCGCGGGGCCCGGACGACCGCAGCCCGGCCGCCTCGCCGAACCGCGCCAGGGTCTGCTGCAGCGGCACATGACCGAGCTCCTCCGCGGCGGTCGTCGCCGCGGCGAGCAGGGCAGCGGCCTCGGCGCGCTCCCCGGCGGCGACGTGCAGCCGAGCGCGCTCGAGCCGCAGCACCACGCGGAAGGTGGCCGGAACGTCGTCGCCGTCCGCGCGGCGCAGCGCCTCGTCGACCGCGGCCGGACCCGGGTCGAGCAGGGCCTGCAGCACCGTCGACCACGCGTCGTCCTGGAGTTCCGGCGGCTGCGCCTCCCAGGCCTTCCGGACCGCCGCGGCCGTCGCTCCGACGTCGGCGCCGCCCGCCCGCAGCGCCGTCACGAGGGCACCGGCCTCCAGGAGCAGCCGGCGCTGATGCAGCAACGCCGGCCTGTCGTCGTCCAGCATCTCCCCGATCACGTCGAGCGCGCCGCGCAGGTCGCCCCGGCTCTCCGCCACGGCGACCTGCATCGTGATCCGGTCATACCAGATCTGCCGCTCCGAGACCCCGGTCTCCTCGAACGCCGGGAGCCACTCCTGCAGAGTCTCCGCCGCCTCCGCCGCTCGACCCCGCCAGGCGAGCACCCGCACCCTGGTCATGCTCACGTACATCCGGAAGACCCGCAACGTGCCCTGCAGGAAGTCGCGGGCGAGCATGTCCTCGACCTGACCGATCTCCCCGAGCTCGAGCAGCGGCACGATCATGTTCTGCGCCATGATCGAGCCCGAGGTGCGCTCGACCCGGAGCTCACGGGCTCGCCGCAGGCCCTCCTCCGCGACGGCGACCGCCTCCCGGTAGCGGCCCAGCAGCGTCAGCAGGTCGGAGTAGTTGACGCGGTAGCGCATCTCCGCGGTCGATCCGGCGGCGAGGTCGCGCGCCCGCCCGTACTCGCGGACCCCCTCCTCGACCCGGCCGAGGTGGGCGAGCGACCCGCCGCGGACGTTCGCGGCGATCGAGAGCTGATCCGTCGTGGACGCGCCCGCCGCGCGACGCTCGGCCTCGTCGGCGAGCCGGATGGCCTCCTCGCGGTCGCCCGCGATCATGCGGCGACTCGCGAGCTGGTTCAGCAGCTCGGCGCGGAACACGTCGTCGTCGACGCGTTCGGCGAGCGCGAGCGCCTCCTGGAGGAGCGGGATGGCTCCGAGACGACCGAGGTTGACGAGGTACAGCGCCTTGTTCCGCAGCAGCCGGGCGTGCAGTCGCGGGTCGACCGTCGTCGGATCGACCTCGCTCAGCGCGACGTTCGCGACCGCCAGGGCCCGCTCTCCGTCGCCGGCGTTGCGCAGGACGGAACCGAGCACATGGAGCAGGTCGAGGCGCGCGAACCCGGTCGCCTCCGCCGCGTCCGGCACGAGGGGCCAGAGTTCGAGGACGAGCTCGCCGAACCGCGCCGCGCTGGCGAAGGCGTACTGGGCCTTGGCCTGCCGCATGGCGTCGGCGGCGGCCGCGATGGCCCGACGGTCGTCCTGTGCGAGCTGCCAGTGGTACGCCAGGGCCGCCGCGTCGTCGCCGCCGCCCTCCTCCAGCGCCTCGGCGTACGCGCGATGCAGGCGGGCCCGCTCGCCCGGCAGCAGATCGTCATGCACGGCCTCTCGCAGCAGCGCGTGCCGGAACCCGTAGTCGTCTTCGCCCACGACGATGATGCCGCTGCGCACGGCCTCGCGGACGGCGTCCTCGACGCGGTCCTCCGGGAGTTCGACGAGGCGCAGCAGCAGAGGATCCGTGAGCGGTCGCTCCGCGCCGGACATGACCTGCACCACGCGGCGCGCGTCGTCCCCGAGGCGGTCGAAGCGGGCGAGCAGGAGGTCGCGCAGACTCTCCGGCAAAGGCCCCTGAGCGCACCCGGCGATCTCCTCGACGAAGAAGGGCACGCCCTCGGCACGCACCTGCAGCCGCTCCAGCGCCGTCGCCGTCGGTGCGCGGCCCGTGATCTGGGCCACGAGCTCGCCGACCGCGTCGTCGTCGAGACGCGACACCGTCATCCGCTCGAGCAGTCGCGCGCGCGTCGCCTCGCCGATGAAGCGGCTCACCGCATCGCCCCGGCGCACGTCGTCGGTGCGGCACGTGATGAGCAGCAGGAGCCGGCCGTGGTCGAGCGTGCGGAGGAGGAAGGAGAGGATCGCGAGCGTGGAGTCGTCGGCCCAGTGCAGGTCTTCGATGAGGACGACCTGCGGCGCCAGCTCCGTGGCGGCCTCGATGAGCGACGCGATCGCGTCGCGCAGGCGTTCGGGACTCGTGCGGTCGCGGGGCGCGGGAGCGTCGACGAGTTCGGGCAGCAGCATGCCGAGCGCCTCGACGCCCACCCCGACCGCCTCGCGCACGCGGTCCGCACCCATGCGCTCCACGATGGAGCGGAGGATGCCGGCGAGCGGCCCGAACGGTGCGCGCGAGGTGCCGAGGTCGAGGCACCACCCGACGTGCACGTCGGCGGCATCGGCGACCCCGGTGGCGAACTCCCGCACCAGCCGGGACTTGCCGATCCCCGCCTCCCCCTCGACCAGCAGCGCGGCGGGCACGCCGTCGCGCACGCCGTCGAACAGGCGGCGCATCTCGGCGAGCTCGGCGTCACGCCCGACCATCGCGGCGGTGGGGGCTGGGGCCATGGACCCATCGTGCCACTCCCCTCGGACATCCGGAGGGCCCGAGGGGAAGGACAGCACGACGCCGTCGGTCATCGCGCGAGAGCCGGATCGCACGCTCCCGCGTGGGGCGCCGGCGGCGCCGCCGCCCGCCGTCCGTGGCGGCGCAGCCACCGGCGCAGCGGACCCTCCGGGCGCGGCACGATCTGATCCGCGCGCTCCAGGAGCATCCGGCGCCGGGCGACCGCGCGTTCCATCTGCTCCTGCTCGAAGACGATGACCTGGTGGCTGAGATACGGGTGGTCGAACATGATGTCTCCTCGACGGTTCGGTGTATCCCTACACTCCGCTCTGAGGTGTCCCCTCGACATCGGACGGATGCCCTATCTTCCGCGCCCCCGCCGCCCTCGGGTCCCTATGCCGACACAGGCGCCCGCGCCGCATCAGGCTCCTGGTGCGCCCACCCGCCTGAGCCCGCGCGACCGCCTGTCCTGCCGGAGCGAGAGCCGCGCGGACGGACGGGTCCCCTCCGGCACGACGATCGCGAGCACCCGCACGAGCGTCGTCATCCACAGCAGCCCGAGCCCGACGACGACCGCCTCCACCGCGGTCACCGGGAAGAATCCGAGCGGCCACCACAGCAGCACGGCCGCGACCACGAGCGCCCCGACCGCGACGGAGGTCACCACGAGGGCCAGGGGCCGACCGGGGACGATGACGGTGGTCGCGGCGGCGGCCCCGAGGAAGAGGAGCAGCGCCGCGACGGCCGCGATGTCGTGCGGCACGGGGGCCCGGTACAGCGGAAGGAGCCCGACCCCGGCGAGCGCGAGTCCGGCCGCGGCCCACAGCACGACCACGGCCGCGATCCGGGACAGCGCGTCGTCGCCGAGCAGCCGGTGCAGGTCGCGGCCGATGTACGCGCCGACGGTGGCGACCAGCAGCCCGGCCACGACGAGGGTGCCGTTGAACGCCCACCCCACGCCGAGTTGCGAGAAGTTCTGCTCCCACCACCGGGGGTCGACGGCGGTCACCATCGCGAACAGGGTGCCGATCACGAGGAACCCGAACAGGAGCCCGGCGAGATCGGCCGTCCGGAGACCGATTCCGGCGCCGAACGCGAGCCGTCCGCCGACCGCGGCCGCGACCCCCGTGAGCAGCCCGCCGCCGACCGCCCCGAGCGCGAGACCCCGCAGTCCCGCCGTGAGGACCTCGGCGGCGAGCAGCACGCCCATCGCCGTCACGGCCCCGATCGCGACGGTGAGGGCCGCGGCGGAGAGCCGTGACACCGCCCGCTGCCAGCGCGGCATCCCCGCGGCCTCCCCCCGACGGTGCAGGAGCGTGCTGACGACGAAGGCCAGGGCCGCCACGCCGCCGGCGACTCCCGCGGCGGGCACCGCGACACCGCCCTCCCCCGTCAGCGGCCGCGGCGGACCGGCGAGGAGCAGCGCCCCGGCGAGCGCTCCCCCGACGAAGCAGACCACGGTCGCGAGGACGGCCCGCCCCTCCCCGCGCAGACGCTCCCTCGTGTCCATGCGCCCATGCAAGCACGGGCGTCCGACGTCCGCAGCCCGCACACGCGACGAGGCCCGGGCCGCCGACAGCGGTCCCGGGCCTCGAAGCAGAGGTGTCAGGCGTCCACGTCACCGCGCCAGGCGCCGGTCTCGACGCCACGGCCCTCGATGAACTCCTTGAAGTTCTTCAGATCCTTCTTCACCGCGTGGGATCCCGCGCCGACCAGAGCGCCGACCTTCTCCAGCAGCCCCTCCGGCGCCCAGTCGAGCTGGACGGTCACCCGCGTGGTGTCGTCGTCGAGCTTGTGGAACGTCACGACGCCCGCGTGCTCGGTCTCCCCGCCGACGCTGTTCCACGCGACACGCTCATCCGGGTGCTGCTCGGTGATCTCGGCGTCGAACTCACGCTCCGCGCCCCCCACGTTCACCTTCCAGTGCGTGCGGGTCTCGTCGATCTGCGTGATGGAGACGACCTCGTCGAGGAACTTCGGGAAGCTCTCGAACTGCGTCCACTGGTTGTACGCCGTGCGGACGGGAACGTCGACGTCGATGGTCTCGATGATCTGCACCATGGGGATGCTCCTCACTTGTTCGTCGTTCGTGTGCCTCCATTCAGCCTGCTGCGCGCGAGAAGGGCGATGGGGTTGACATCGGCGCGACTACCGTGGAGGTCATGCGCATCCCCGCCGCGATCCGCGCCTCCCAGCGCTCCCCCCTGCTGCAGGTGGTGAAGTCGGCCGCGGCGACCATCGCCGCGTGGCTGATCGCGGGCTGGGTCTTCCCCGGGCAGCTGCCGGTGTTCGCCGCGATCGCCGCGCTCCTGGTCGTGCAGCCGAGCGTCAACCAATCGCTGTCGAAGGCGCTCGAGCGCAGCATCGGCGTGATCGTCGGGGTCGTCATCGCGGTCGGTCTCGGCCTGCTGCTCGGCTCGCCGAGCTGGATCGTGCTGCTGGCGATCGTCGTCGCGATGCTCGTGGCGTGGGTCTTCCGGGCGTCCCCCGGCACCGGCAACCAGGTCGCGATCTCGGCGATGCTCGTGCTGGCGCTCGGGTCGTCGAGTCCGGAGTATGCGGTCGCCCGGATCGGGGAGACCCTGATCGGGGTGGTGATCGGCATCGTCGTGAACGCGCTGATCGTGCCCCCGGTGCTCGTCGAGCCGGCGCGGCGGAACGTGGGGCTGCTCGGGCGGGAGCTCGCCGCGAGCCTCGATCGCCTGGCGGACGCCCTGCCCGCCCCGCAGACGCCGGCGCGGCTGCAGGAGCTCATGGTCGAGGTGCGGCTGCTGCGGCCCATGAAGGATGCCGCGGCCGCCGCCATCGCCGCCGGGGAGGAGTCGCTCACGCTGAATCCGCGGCGTTCGACCCATCGTGCCGACCTGCAGGAGCTGAAGGCGCTGCTCGACCGGCTCTCGCCCATCGTCACGCAGACCATCGGCATGACCCGCGCCTACTTCGATCACTACGACGACCGGCTCGGCGAGGAGCCCGCGGTGGCGGCGATCGCCGAGCAGCTCCGCCGGGCCGGGCACGACGTGCGTCTCGCGGTGCAGACCACGGCGCCCTCCGCGGAGCCCGAGACGCTGACCTCCGCGATCCCGGCGCTGACGGCTCCGCTCGTGATCCGTCCGCCGTCCTCGCAGCACTGGATCCTCGTCGGCTCCCTCATGGAAGACCTCCGTCGCATCCGCGGCGAGCTTCTGGACGAGGACTGACCTCCCGCCGACCCACCCCCTTTCGCGCCTCCCGGCCCCGTGAGTACGTCCGCAACGGGCCGGGACGCACCGTAAGGGGTGGGTCGACGAGGGTTACCCTGGCGGGATGACAGTGGAGGAGGCGCTGGCGGAGCTCGCGGCGCTGGAAGACCCGAAGCAGCGCGCGGCGAACGAGAAGCGCGGCGACGACCACGGCATCAACCTGAGCCGGATGCGCGCTCTCGCGAAGCGCATCAAGACCGACCAGCCCCTCGCGCGGGAGCTCTGGGCGACGGGTGAGACCTCCGCCCGGCTGCTCGCCCTGCTCGTGTGCCGCCCGGCCGATTTCACCGCCGACGAGCTCGACACGATGCTGCGCGAGACCCGTCCGCCCAAGGTGAACGACTGGTTCGTGAACTACGTGCTCAAGAAGTCGCCCCTCGCCGAGGAGCTGCGCCGTCGCTGGTTCGCCGACGCCGATCCCACCGTCGCCGCCGCCGCGTGGTCGCTCACGACGGTCCGGGTGACGAAGGACGCCGACGGCCTCGACCTGTCGCACCTCCTCGACCTCGTCGAGCGCGACCTGCAGCAGGCCCCGCCGCGCCTGCAGTGGGCCATGAACGAGACCCTCGCGAACATCGGCATCTTCCATCCGGACCTGCGCGCACGGGCGGTGGAGATCGGCGAGCGGCTCCAGGTCCTGGCCGACTACCCCACGGCCCCGGGCTGCACCTCCCCCTTCGCCCCCCTCTGGATCGGGGAGATCGTCCGCCGTCGCGAGGGCTGAGTACGCTGAGCGGATGAGCACCCACATCGCCGCGGAACCCGGTCAGATCGCCCCCATCGTGCTGTTCCCCGGCGACCCGCTGCGGGCGAGGTGGATCGCCGAGACCTTCCTCGACGACGCCGAGCTGTACTCCGAGACGCGCGGGATGCTGGGCTTCACCGGCACCTGGGAGGGACATCGGGTCTCCGTCCAGGGCTCGGGCATGGGGCAGCCGTCGATGGCGATCTACGCGACGGAGCTGTTCACGGAGTACGACGTGCAGACGATCGTCCGCGTGGGGTCCTGCGGCGCGCTGACCGAGAGGCTCGCAGTGCGCGACATCATCATCGCCAACGGCGCGAGCACCGACTCCGGGATCAACCGCGTGCGCTTCCACGGCCTCGACTACGCTCCGCTCGCCGACTTCGCCCTGCTGCGCGCGGCGGTGGAGGCGAGCGAGAACGAGCCCCTCTCCTCCACGGTCCACGTCGGGCCGCTGTTCTCGAGCGATCAGTTCTACAGCACCCGTCCGGAGCTCACCGCGCCCTTCGTGCAGCATGGCATCCTCGGCGTCGAGATGGAGGCGGCAGGGCTGTACACGCTCGCCGCCTTCCACGGACGCCGCGCGCTCGCGATCTGCACGGTCAGCGACCACATCGTCACCGGCGAGGAGACCACGGCCCGGGAGCGCGAGCAGACGTTCGGCGACATGGTCCGCATCGCCCTCCGCGCAGCGACCTCGGTCTGAGACTGGCCCCCTCGTCGAGTAACGTTATACACTTCACAGGTCGCGCGGCGCCGGGGACGACCGCACAGGGCGGTCGCTGCTGCGCGCGACGCAGACGACTGGGGAGAACCATGGCCACGCAAGATCAGCTCAACACGCTGCTGGCGGACATCGAGCGCGACATCAACGGATTCATCGGGGCGTCGATCGTCGACCTCGAATCGGGGCTGCCGCTCGCGTCGAGCTCCGTCCGTCCGGACTTCGACCTCGAGGTCGCGAGCGCGTTCAACAGCGAGATCGTGAAGAACAAGAAGCGCACGATCGACGCCCTCGGCATCGACGGCGAGCTCGAGGACATGCTGCTGACGCTGAACACGCAGCTGCACCTGCTCAAGATGCTCGACGACGACCTGTTCATCTACCTGGCCGCCGATCGCCAGGCCACGAACCTCGCCCTGCTGCGCTCCTCGGTGAACCGCCGGGTCGCCGCCCTCGGCGCGTGATCCGTGGGGCCGTGGGGAGCGGCCTCGGGAGAGGGCGACGGAGAGAGTCCGGTCCCGCGGAGCGGACGATGAGGCGCCCGCGTCGGCGGCGGACGGATCTGCCGGAGCGGTACCGCGTGATCTTCGCCGGTCCGGTGGGCGCGGGCAAGACGACCGCGGTCCGCGCCCTGAGCGACGTGCCGCCGGTGGACACCGACGTGCCGATGTCCCTCACGAGCGGTGACGGCAAGACCACGACGACCGTCGGGCTCGACTACGGGACCTGGCGGCCGACGCCGGAGGTCTCCATCGCGCTCATCGGCATCCCGGGACAGCAGCGCTTCGCGTCGGCGCGACAGCGCGTCTCGCTCCCCGGCACTCGGGTGCTGCTGTGGCTGCGCGCGGACCGCGACACCCTCGTCGCCGACGCCGAGGAGTGGCTGGACGTGTTCGCGGGCGAGGAGCATCGGGTCGCGATCGCCGTCAGCCACACCGCCGGACGAGCGATCGGCGACATCCGCCGCGTCCTCACCCCTGTGCTCGCGCGGCACGGCATCCCGGCCGCGCGTGTCCTCGCGGCCGACGCGCGCGACCGCGACAGCGTGATGCGCGTCGCCGGTGCCGCTCTCGATCTTCCGGAGGAGAAGCCATGACCGGACCCGCCGGGCGGCACGACGCCGCCACGACGCCCGATCCGTCCCGCATGCATCCCGACGTCGCCGGCAACTGGGCGCTGTGGTCGCGCATCGTCGGACCGTCGGCCCAGACCCGTCTGCAGCAGTTGGAGGAGCGCTTCCCGGAGCTGACGACCGCGGTCCTCGGCACCGCGGACGGCCTCCACATCGCCTCCCTCGGCGTCGACCCCGACGGTGGCGAGCAGCTCGCCGCGATGAACGGCTCGCTGTTCGGGGTCGCGCGGGCCGAGGCCGAGATCATCGCGGGAGGGACGGAGCCGACGCTGTCGGCCATCGTGTCGCTGTCCATCGGCGAGAACCAGATGGCGCTGCTCAGCTTCATCCTCGCGCCCTACGGCCAGCTCCTGCTGTCGGTGTCGGCCTCGTCGTCGCAGCTCGGCACCGTGATCGTGCACGCGCGTTCCACGGCGTACGAGCTGCTCACCGCGCTCGGGGTCGCGGGATCGGCGACATGACGCAGATGGGATGATCGAAGGACCATGACTCCCACGCCGCGGCTCGGACCCTCGCTCGTTCCCGACGCGGCGGACGCCGATGCGGTGTACCTCACCTTCGTGGAGTGGGCGGAGTCGACCGGCATCAGCCTGTACCCCGCGCAGGACGAGGCGCTCATCGAGATCGTCTCCGGCGCGAACGTCATCCTGTCCACGCCGACGGGCACCGGGAAGTCGCTCGTCGCGGTCGGCGCCCATTTCGCCGCACTGGTCGGCGGACGCCGGAGCTACTACACGGCACCGATCAAGGCCCTCGTGAGCGAGAAGTTCTTCGCGCTGGCGGACGTGTTCGGCGCCGAGAACGTGGGGATGGTCACGGGAGACTCCGCCGTGAACGCGGACGCCCCCATCATCTGCTGCACCGCGGAGATCCTCGCGAACCTGGCGCTGCGTCAGGGCGACGCCGCCGAGGTCGGCCTCGTCGTCATGGACGAGTTCCACTTCTACGGCGACCCCGACCGCGGATGGGCCTGGCAGGTGCCGCTCCTCGAGCTCCCGCAGGCGCAGTTCGTGCTGATGTCGGCCACCCTCGGCGACGTCACCACCCTCGCCGCCGACCTCACGCGCCGCACCGGCCGGGAGACCGCCTCGGTCACGGGAGTCGAGCGCCCGGTCCCCCTGCACTTCTTCTACGAGACGACGCCCATCCACGAGACCATCGACGACCTGCTCAACACGGGCCAGGCGCCGATCTACATCGTGCACTTCTCGCAGGCGGCGGCCATGGAGCGGGCGCAGGCCCTGTCGAGCACGAAGGTCGCGACGCGCGAACAGCGCGACGAGATCGCCGCCCTCATCGGCGGGTTCCGCTTCACGACGGCGTTCGGCAAGACACTCTCCCGCTTCCTCCGGGCCGGCATCGGCGTGCACCACGCCGGCATGCTGCCGAAGTACCGCCGACTCGTGGAGCAGCTCGCCCAGCGCGGTCTCCTCCGGGTCATCTGCGGCACCGACACCCTGGGCGTGGGCATCAACGTCCCCATCCGGACCGTGCTGCTCACGGCGCTGACGAAGTTCGACGGCACGCGGATGCGCCAGCTCAACGCGCGGGAGTTCCACCAGATCGCGGGCCGGGCCGGACGCGCGGGCTACGACACCGCTGGTACCGTCGTCGCCCAGGCACCGGAGCACGAGACCGAGAACCTCGCCGCGATCCGCAAGGCCGGCGACGACCCGAAGAAGAAGCGGAAGATCATCCGTAAGAAGGCCCCCGACGGCTTCGTCTCGTGGGGCGAGCCGTCGTTCCGGAAGCTCATCGACGCGACGCCGGAGACCCTGACCTCGCACATGCAGATCACCAGCGCGATGCTGCTCAACGTGATCGCCCGGGGCGGCGATGTGTTCGGGAACGTCCGCCGGCTCGTCTTCGACAACCACGAGTCGCGCACCCGGCAGCGCGCGCTCGCCCTCCGCGCCCTCGCGATCTTCCGCACGCTCCGCGAATCGGGCGTCGTGGAGACCTTCGACACGGACGTGCCCGGAGCGCCGAAGGGCGTCCGGCTCACGGTCGACCTGCAACCCAACTTCGCGCTCAACCAGCCGCTCTCCCCGTTCGCCCTCGCGGCGTTCGATCTGCTGGACCCTTCGACAGGCTCAGGGACCCAGACTTCGACAGGCTCAGGGACCCAGACTTCGACAGGCTCAGGGACCCCGGCGGGCTCGGGGGACCAGGGGGTGGGGACGGGGTCGTACGCGCTCGACATGATCTCGATCGTCGAGGCGACGCTCGACGATCCGCGCGCCGTGCTCAGCCAGCAGGAGTTCCTCGCGCGGGGCGAGGCGGTCGCCGCGATGAAGCGCGAGGGCATCGAGTACGACGAGCGCATGGAGCTCCTCGAGGCGATCACCTACCCGAAGCCCCTGGAGGAGCTCCTCAACGCGGCCTTCGAGACCTTCAGCGCGGCGCAGCCGTGGATCCGGGACTTCGCGCTGCACCCGAAGTCCGTCGTCCGCGACATGTACGAGCGGGCCATGTCGTTCGGCGAGTACGTCGCGTTCTACAAGATCGCCCGCTCCGAGGGCGTCGTCCTGCGGTACCTGTCGGACGCGTATCGCGCCGCCTCCCAGACGATCCCCGAGGAGCGGAAGGACGAGGACCTCCACGACCTCATCGCCTGGCTCGGCGAGCTCGTGCGCCAGATCGACTCCAGCCTGCTCGACGAGTGGAGCGAGCTGACCGCCGGGACCGCCGCCCGCGGCGAGACCGACGAGCCGATCGTGCCGCCGGCGCCGAAGCGCCTCACGAGCAACACCCGCGCCTTCCGCACGCTGGTGCGCAACGAGCTCATCCGACGGGTGCAGCTCGCCGCCCGCGAGGACGTGGACGCGCTGGCCGAGCTCGACCCGTCGTTCGGCGCCGCCGCCTGGTCGGACGCGCTGGACGCGTACTTCGCGGAGCACGACGACATCGGCACCGGCCCGGACGCCCGGAGCTCCCGCATGTTGCTGCTCACGGAGGGGCCGACCGCGTGGACGGCGCGGCAGATCATCGACGACCCGGCCGGCGATCACGACTGGGGCATCAGCGCCACGGTCGACCTCGCCGCGTCGGACGAGGCCGGCGAGGCGGTCGTGACGGTGACGGCGGTCGACCGGCTGTGAGCGAGGCGGGCCCCGTCAGGCCTGCATGACCGCGAGCACGTTGCCCGCGGGGTCGCGGAACCACGCGATGTCCGGTCCCTGCCCGTTCCCGCGGACGATGCCGCGGGAGTCCGACGGGAACTCGTCGTCGCCGTAGATCTTGGTCTGCACCCCGCGCTCGTTGAGCTCCTCGACGGCGGCATCGACGTCCGCCACCGGGAAGTTCAGGATCGTGAAGCTCGCCGGGGTGTGGTTCGGCTTCGCGTAGACGAGGATCGACCCGCCGCGGGGCAGACGCAGATCGAGGAACCCCATCGCATTGACCTCGACGTCGAGCCCGAGGGTCGTGCCGTAGAACTCTCTCGCCGCGTCGATGTCGTCGACGCTGAAGCCGCTGAACGCGTTCTCCGCTGTGAAGGCTGCCATGTCCCCAGCATCCGCCTCCGCAGGCGCCGTGTCGAGGCCTTCTCACACGGCCGCGCGCACGAGCCGGTCCACGAGGTCGACGTAGTCCACCCCGGCCGCCGCGAACATCCGCGGCACCTGGGAGGCGGCGGTCAGCCCCGGCATCGTGTTGACCTCGTTGAGCACGGGGCCGTCGTCCGTGAGGAAGAAGTCCATGCGGGCGACCCCGTCGCACCCCAGGGCGTCGAACATCGCGATCGCGGCTCTCTTGAGCGCCGACGTGGCGGCCGCATCGAGCTGCGCGGGAACCGTGAAGCAGGCCGTGCCGTCGTACTTCGTCGCGGTGTCGAAGAGCCCGGGGGCGTGGATCTCCAGGGGCGGGGCGGCCCACCGCACCCCGCCCTTCTCCCGCAGCACGGCGACGTCGATCTCCCGCGCGTGCACGACCTCCTCGACCAGGATCCGCCGGTCGAAGCGCGCCGCCCCCCGCAGCGCCGTGAGCAGGTCGCCCTCCTCCGTCACCAGGCTCACGCCATGGCTCGAGCCGGCCGTCACCGGTTTGACCACGACGGCGCCCTCGAACTCCACGTCGCCGATGTCCTCCGCGGCGACCAGCCGCCCCCGGGCGGTGCGCAGCCCCACGGCCTGGGCCACCAGCTTCGTGGCCCACTTGTCCATGCCGAGCGCGCCCGCCCCCAGCGCGGAGCCGACCACGGGAACCCCGGCGAGCGCGCACAGCGCCGCGAGGGCGCCGTCCTCCCCGAGCGCACCGTGCACCGCAGGGAACACGACGTCGCTCGCCGCGAGCAGCGGCAGGGCCTCCTGCAACGATGCCGCCGGACTCGCGCCGGGCGGGATGCCGTCGGCCCGCCACACGCCGTCTCGGTCGATCGTCACGGTCGTGACGGTGTGTCCCCCCAACCGCAGCGCCGCGGCGACCGCGGCCGCCGAGGCGAGCGACACCTCGTGCTCGGGATTCTGTCCCCCTCCGATGACCAGGACCTTCATCGTCATGCCACGCTCCTCTTCACCCGCGGGCCGATGCCCGTGACGATGGTGTGCGGGATGGTGCCCGCCCACCGTGCCCACTCCTGCACCGACGGCACCGCGCCGCCGTCCGGCCCGAACACCGTCGCGACCGCTCCTCGGGGGAACGCCCTCCCCCCGGTGTCGACGACGATCTGATCCATCGACACCCGGCCGACGATCGGATGCCGTTCCCCTCCGATCTCCACCCCCGCTCCCGGCGCGATCTCCCGCGGGATGCCGTCGGCGTATCCGACACCCACCACGCTCAGGTGCGTGGCCGCGGCCGTCGTGTGCGTCCCGCCGTAGCCCACGACGGTGCCGGCCGGCACCGCGGCGCTGTGCACCACGGGAGCGGTGAAACGCGAAGCCCCGATCAGCGACACCGTCTCGGACGGGTCGATCCCCACGAGGGCGGCCCCCACGCGCACCATGTCGAAGTGCGTCGCGGGATCGGTCAGGGCGCCCGAGGTCGCCGCGAGATGCACGAGCAGCGGTCCGAAGCCGGCGCGCAGGACCGCGTCCCTCCCCTGGCGCATCCGCAGCACCGCGGCCGCGTTCGCGCGCGGATCCGCGGCGTCGGCGCGGGGGAGGTGTCCCATCACCCCGACGACCTCGATCCGGCCCCGGGCCGCCCTCGCCGTGCGCAGCAGCGCATCCCAGTCCTCGACGGGACACCCTCCCCGCGCCATCCCGGTGTCGAGATGCAGATGCACACGCACCGGAGCCGCGGCATCGGCCGCGAGCTGACGCAGCTCCTCCACGGAGCCCACGGCCACGTCGACCCCCGCGGCGGCCGCGCGCGGCGCGTCGATGCCCGCGGGGTGCAGCCAGGCGAGGATCGGCACGCGCAGTCCGGCCTCGCGCAGCGCGACCCCCTCGGCGACGTCGGTGACCCCGAGCCACTCGGCCCCCGCGGCCACGGCGGCGGTCGCCACGGCCACCATGCCATGACCGTAGGCATCGGCCTTCACCACGGCCATGACGGGCACAGCGGCGGCTTCCCGCACACGACGGAGGTTCTCGGCCACGGCGGCCGGAAGGGTGGACAGCGTCGGTGCGTGGAGGCGGGACAGGGTCATCCCCTCCGCGAGCAGAGCCGTCATCGCTGCATCCTCGGGTCTTCGGTGGGGTCGGCGTACGGTGCGGGACAGCCGTCATCGACAGCCTCCGGTCGCAGCTCGTAGTGCCAGGACTCGTTGCCGTAGGTCTGGCAGAGGCCGTAGCGCCATCCGCGCTGCGTGAGCCAGTCGAGAGTGGGGAGCGGACCGAGGTCGACGGCGTCGCCGGAGACGTGCGCCGAGGTCTCCGCGGTCGCCACCCAGCGGCGCGCCTCCTCCTCCGAGCCGTAGTCGTCGATCGCGTCGCGGAGCAGCTGCTCCTGCAGCGCCGCCGAACGCCATCCGCTGTTCACGAGGAAGGTCACCCCGTCGGCCTCCGCATCGGAGGCGGCGCGCTGGAGGGCGTCGAGCAGCGCGGGGTCGAGGTTGCCGACGGCGACCCTGTCGACGTCGAACACCGTGGGCTGGTCGCCGTCGCGGATCACGCCATCGGCGTCGCTCGGGGCGAGCACCGACCCGGTGGGCGCGTGCGGCTCGGAATCGGAACCGGAGGTGGCGGGCGTGACGATCGGGGCGGTCTCGGCGAACGCGGCCGACAGCGACTGCTGCACGGCGACGGCGGCGACCACGGCGAGCGCCAGCACGGACGCCGTGGTGGCGATCCGCCGACGGCGCCGGGCGCGGACGGCTCGGGGGGTGCGGAGGTCGTTCATGCTTCCAGTGAAGAGAGGCCGCGGTTGCCACGGCGTATGGCCTTTTCCATACACCGGCGATATGCCGCACTGCGTAGGATCGCTGCCATGCGTGTGCTGATCGTCGAGGACGAGCCCTACCTCGCCGAGGCGATCCGCGACGGGCTGCGGCTCGAGGCGATCGCGGCCGACATCGCCGGCGACGGCGACACCGCGCTCGAGCTCCTGAGCATCAACGCGTACGACATCGCGATCCTCGACCGCGACGTGCCCGGTCCGTCCGGTGACGACATCGCGCGGTGGATCGTCGCCTCGGGCAGCGGCATCCCCATCCTCATGCTCACGGCCGCCGACCGCCTCGACGACAAGGCGTCCGGGTTCGAGCTCGGCGCCGACGACTACCTCACCAAGCCGTTCGAGCTGCGGGAGCTGGTGCTGCGGCTGCGTGCCCTCGACCGCCGCCGGCAGCGCGCGCGGCCGCCGGTGCTGGAGATCGCCGGGCTGCGCCTCGACCCGTTCCGCCGCGAGGTCTACCGCGACGGCCGCTACGTCGCCCTCACCCGCAAGCAGTTCGCCGTGCTGGAGGTGCTCGTCGATGCCGAGGGCGGGGTGGTCAGTGCCGAGGAGCTGCTGGAGCGGGCGTGGGACGAGAACGCCGACCCGTTCACGAACGCCGTCCGCATCACCGTCTCCTCGCTGCGCAAGCGCCTCGGAGAGCCGTGGCTGATCCTCACGGTGCCCGGCGTCGGCTACCGGATCGGGGCCGACGCGGATGCCTAGGCGGAGGGGGCTGAGCGTCCGCCTCAAGCTGACGCTGAGCTACGCGGGCATCGTCGTCGTCTCCGGCGCACTGCTCCTCGGGGCGGTGGCGGCGTATCTGCTGCGCTACGTGCCGGACGTGCAGATCCCCGTCGTCGAGTTCTTCGTCCCCAACCGCTCGGATCTGATCCGGGCGTTCGTGCCGGTCGCCGTGATGGTGATGGTCGCCCTGCTCGCGATCGGTCTCGGCGGCGGCTGGCTGCTCGCCGGACGGATGCTGGCGCCTCTCGACCGCATCGGCGACGCCGCACGGCTCGCGGCGCAGGGCTCCCTGTCGCACCGGATCCGCATGGAGGGCCCCAGCGACGAGTTCCGCGACCTCGCCGACGTCTTCGACACGATGCTGGAGCAGCTGGAGGCACACGTCGCCGAGCAGCAGCGCTTCGCCGCGAACGCCTCGCACGAACTGCGGACGCCCTTGGCCATCTCGCAGACGCTCCTCGACGTGGCCCGCACCGATCCCGACCGCGACGTCGACGCCCTGATCGACCGGCTCCGCGAGGTGAACACACGCGCGATCGACCTCACCGAGGCGCTGCTGCTGCTGAGCAGAGCGGATCAGCGCACCTTCCCGCGGACGCTCGTCGATCTGTCGCTCCTGGCCGAGGAATCCGTCGAGGCCCTCCTCCCGCTCGCCGACCGCCGCGGGGTCGAGGTGGAGGTGTCCGGCGTGCCGGCGCCCGTGCTCGGCTCCTCCGCCCTGCTGCCGCAGCTCGTCATGAACCTCGTCGCCAACGCGATCGTCCACAACCGCGCCGACGGCGGCGGCTCGGTCGCGGTGCGCACGCATTCCCTTCCGCATGCGGTGGCCCTCGTCGTGGAGAACACCGGTGCGGAGCTGCACGCCTCCCAGGTCGCGACGCTCGTCGAGCCCTTCCAGCGCGGCACCGAGCGCACGCGCGGGGCGGAGCACGCCGGGGTGGGCCTCGGCCTCGCGATCGTCCAGCGCATCACCCAGACCCACGGCGGCACCCTCGTGCTGACGCCCCGCACCGGCGGAGGCCTCATCGTGACGGTCTGGTTCCCGCACCCCTACCCGGGCTGACGGCTTCGAATCGCCCGATTGGCCCGTTTCCGGCTCCGGATGGAACCATTCAGGCGATTCGAACGGGCGTCACCAGGGGCTGGGCTCGTAGTCCTTGAGGAAGACGCCGTGGATGTCCTCGCCGGCCTCGCCGCGCACGATGGGGTCGTACACCCGGGCGGCGCCGTCGACCAGGTCGAGCGGGGCGTGGAAGCCTTCCTCCGCGAGCCGCACCTTCGTGTAGTGCGGGCGCTCGTCGGTGATCCAGCCGGTGTCGACGGCGGTCATGAGGATGCCGTCCTTCTCCAGCATCTCCCCCGCGCTCGTGCGGGTCAGCATGTTCAGCGCGGCCTTCGCCATGTTCGTGTGCGGGTGGCCGGGGCCCTTGTAGCGCCGGGAGAACTGACCCTCCATGGCGGAGACGTTCACGACGTACTTGCGGCGCGACGGCGACGCGGCCATCGATGCCCGCAGCCTGCTGATGAGCAGGAACGGTGCGGTGGTGTTGGCGAGCTGCACCTCGAGCATCTCGAGCGGATCGACCTGATCCACGGACTGCACCCAGCTGTTGACCCGGTTCACGTCCGGCACGAGACCGCCCGCGTCGATCGCCGTGCCGTCCGCGTGCTTCTCGAGCGAGGAGGATCCGGGGGCCATCGCGAGCCTGGCGAGGTCTTCGGCGGTGAGCGCCTGTCCCCCCTGCTCCGCGACCGTGCCGCCGAGGGCCGCGACCGAGAGCAGCGGGTGCGCGTCGACCGAGGCCTGCAGCGCCTGCGGATGCGGGTCGACGGTGTGCCCGAAGGTCTCCATCTCCGGCAGCGGACCGTCCGGCAGCGGCTGCAGCTCCGCGTCGGCGAGCAGCGAGTACGCCCCGGGCGAGCGGCGGACCGTCTGCGCGGCGTTGTTGATGAGGATGTCGAGCGGGCCCTGCGCGGCGACCGAGTCGGCGAGCCCGATCACCTGGGCGGGGTCGCGGAGGTCGATGCCGACCACGCGCAGCCGGTGGAGCCAGTCGCCCGCGTCCGGCAGGGCCGAGAACCGCCGCACGGCGTCACGCGGGAACCGGGTGGTGATCGTGGTGTGCGCACCGTCGCGGAGGAGGCGCAGCGCGATGTGCATGCCGATCTTCGCGCGGCCGCCCGTGAGCAGGGCGCGCTTGCCGGTGAGGTCGGTGCGGGCGGTGCGCTTGCCGTGGCTGAAGCGGGCGCAATCCGGGCAGAGCTGGTGGTAGAACGCGTCGACGAGCGTGTACGGCTGCTTGCAGATGTAGCAGTTGCGGGGCTTGAGGAGCTCGCCGGCGATGGGCGCGTCCACCACGCTCGTGGCGAGGTCGTTGCCACGGGTCTCGTCGTCGATGCGGTCGGGGGCACCGGTGGCGGTGCGGGCGACGACGGCCTTGTCCGCCTCGGCGATCGCATCCCGGATCTCCTTGCGCCGCACGCGCTTGACCGCCTTGAACATGGCCGCGGTCGCGTGGCGCACGGCCACGAAGTCGGGGTGCTCGTTGTCGATCGTGTGCAGCTCGGCGAGGACGCGCAGCGTCGTGGCGAGGTCGTCGGGGTCGATGCCGGGGCCCAGGTCGGGGGTGGCGTCGGGCGCGTCGGTCATTAGGCCGATTTTACGCGACCGTCCTGGGGGTCTCCTGCCGTGTGGGGTGCCGGGCGCCTCGCGGCTACGCTGGGTCCGGACGGAGGGATGCGATGAGGAGGCCCGGCATGCTGAGGATCGCTGGTTTCGTGTGCCTCGCTCTCGCCGTCGTCGGGACGGTCGCATCCTTCTCGGTCGTCCGGGCGGGCGGCGCCGACGGCGCCGTGTACCTCAGTGTGAACATCCTGCTGGCGTTGCTGGGAATCGTGCTGCTCCTCATCGGGGCACGTCGCCGACCCGGCGCCTCCCGTGGCGGATCCGCCGACTAGTACGCGCTCGGCCCCACCGACATCGCTCCCGCCCTCATCGCAGAACGGCGGCGGGTCTCCTGCCGTGTCCGATCCCCGGCGTAGGGTCGACGCATGAGCAGCGCAGAATCCTTCCCGCATCCCGGCGTCGTCCCCTCCTACCTGCTCGCGCGCCTGGCGGAGTCGGGTCGATTCCCGAAGGCCGCCGCCGCCGCCCGACAGACGCTCACCGCGGGCCGCCCGCCGTTCCGCGCCCGCATCGACCTCTCGATCGACGAGAACGGCGACCTCGTCGCGCAGCTCTCGGATGCGCCGAACCGCACGATCAGCGACGCCGGCAACACGCAGCAGCTGCCGGGGGCCGTGGTCCGCACGGAAGACGACGAGCCCGTCGCCGACACCGCGGTCAACGAGGCTTTCGACGGCCTGGGCGCGACGTTCGAGATGCTGCTCTCCGCGTTCGGCCGCAACTCGCTCGACGACGCCGGCGCTCCTCTCGACGCGACCGTCCACTACGGCGTCGACTACGACAACGCCTTCTGGGACGGCGAGCGCATGGTGTTCGGCGACGGCGACGGCGAGGTGTTCCAGCACTTCACCGGCTCGCTCACCGTGATCGGGCATGAGCTCGCCCACGGCGTCGTGCAGCACACGGCGAACCTGGAGTATCAGGGCCAGCCGGGCGCACTGAACGAGTCCGTGGCCGACGTGTTCGGCGCCCTCACCGAGCAGTACGCCCTGGGGCAGTCCGCCGACCAGGCGAGTTGGCTCATCGGGGCGGAGATCTTCACGGATGCGGTAGAGGGGTCAGCTCTCCGCTCCATGATCGCGCCGGGCACGGCCTACGACGACGATGAACTCGGGAAAGACCCGCAGCCCGACCACATGAGCGGATTCGTGCGCACCACCGAGGACAACGGGGGCGTGCACATCAACTCCGGCATCCCGAACCGCGCCTTCGCCCTCTTCGCCCTCGACCTCGGCGGCAACGCCTGGGAGCGCGCCGGAACGGTCTGGTACCGGGCACTCACCGGCGGACTGTCGAGCACCGCGAACTTCACCGAGTTCGCCGACGCCACGGTCGCCGCGGCAGCCACGGTCGATCAGGAGACGGTCGCCGCCGCTCGACGCGCGTGGACGACCGTGGGAGTCTATGAGGATGACCGAGGACCCGACGCCGCCTGACGCCCCCGTCGTCATCGCCGTCGTGCGCTCGGGAGGTCTCGCCGGCATCCGTCGCCAGTGGCGTGTGGAGGCGGAGCCGCCGGACGCCGAGGAATGGATCGGCCTCATCGACAGCTGCCCCTGGGACGACGACGTCGACACGGAGCCCGGGGCCGACCGGTTCGTGTGGAGCATCCGCGCCCGCACCCCGTCCGAGCGCCGGGAGCGGGAGCTGCCCGACTCCGCCGTGGACGGTCCGTGGCGCACCCTCGTCGACGCCGTGCGGGAGGCCGCGCGCTCGGAGTGAGCCGCGGTCGCAGAGTCGCACTCCCGTCGCAGGATGCCGCCCGATCCCTGCGACCTCGGTGGGAAACCGCGACCCCACGCCAGCCCGGGGTGACAATGGAGAGATGGGACTCTTCCAGCAGCGACCGGAGGAAGAAGAGAAGCAGTGGGGACTCCCCTCTGAACCTCTCGAGACTTCGGCCGCAGACACGCTCGACGCCGCGCCGGCGCTCGACCCGCTGACCCTCGGCCTCGACACCCCGTCCTCGGTGAGCTCCATCGTGTTCCCCGTCGCCCCACCCGCCCCCGAGGCCGCGAGCACCGAGAACGCCGACCCCGAGGACTGACACCCTCGCCGCGTCGCTGTTTCGCACTCCCGTCGCAGGTTCCGGGAAACTCCGTGCGACCGCGGCGCGAAGGGGCGTCCGCCGCCAGCGATACGGTGGACGGATGACCATCACCGCCGCCGCAGACGGCTCCGCCCTGGGCAACCCCGGCCCGAACGGCTGGGCCTGGTACATCGACGACGCGAACTGGGCGGCCGGCGGCTCCCCGCACGGCACGAACAACCAGGGCGAGCTCCGCGCCGTCCTCGAACTGCTCCGCGCGACGGCCGGCACCGACGAGAAGCTGCTGATCGAGTGCGACAGCCGCTACGTGATCGACTCCGTGACGAAGTGGATGCCGGGCTGGAAGCGCCGCGGGTGGCGGAAGTCCGACGGCGGGCCCGTGCTGAACCGCGACCTCCTCGAGGGGATCGACGAGGCCATGCGCGGTCGCGACGTCGAGTTCTCCTGGGTCAAGGGCCACGCCGGGCACCCCCTGAACGAAGCCGCCGACGAGCGCGCGAACGCCGCCGCCAAGGCCTATCAGCAGAAGCAGGAGCCGCGTCGAGGCCCCGGGTTCACCCGCGCGACCGACGCCGGAGCCGCCGTCGCCGCCTCCGCCCCGGTCGCCGCTGCCGCTGCCGACGCCCCGGCATCCTCCTCGACGGCAGCCCCGACCCGCACCTCGACACCCGTCGCCGAGGCGGAGTTCGCCGCGCCGCTGTGGGCCGAGACCTCCGACCTCCTCGACGGACTCGACCTCGCGCAGGACGACCCCATCGTGCTCCAGCTCCCGCTGTCGCCCGACGAGCACGCGCGTCTCCGGGACCGCGCCGAGGCCCAGGGCATCACCCTGGAAGAAGCGCTCCGCCGCCTGATCTGACGGAGACGGCGAGGCGTACACTCGCACCATGTCGACTCCCCGCACCATCGGCCGGATCTTCCTCGGCGCCGCGCTCGTGTTCGCCGGCGTCTCCCACCTCACGTTCGCCCGCGGGGAGTTCCAAGCGCAGGTTCCGGAATCACTGCCGCTCGATCCGGACGCCACGGTGCTCGCGTCCGGCGTCGCGGAGGTCGCGCTCGGCTCCGCTCTGCTCTTCGCCCGTCGCCGCCGTCGCACGGTCGGCACCGTCGCCGCGCTCTTCTTCGCCGCGGTCTTCCCGGGCAACGTGGCGCAGTGGATGCATCATCGCGACGGCTTCGGCCTCGACACCGACATGAAGCGCTTCGTGCGTCTGTTCTTCCAGCCGGTGCTGATCGCGCTGGCCCTGTGGTCGACGCGCGCCCCGCGCCGCTGACCCCCTCCGCCACAGCAGGCCTTCGCGCGAGAACAGGCCCCCACGCCCACCCTCGCCCGAACCCGCGCGACGGCCTGATGCGGCGTCACCCCGGGTCGGCTCCGTAGACTCGGCGGATGGCGGAAAGGACGAGGCGACGGTGAGCAGGCGCACCGTCTTCGGCCTGCTCCGACTCACCGCCGCCGCCGTCTGCCTCATCGCGCTGATCCACCGCCTCGCGTGGGGACTCGCGTCGAACACCATCGCGAGCCAGAACTTCTTCGCGTACCTGACGAACCAGTCGAACATCGCCTTCGTCGTCCTCCTTACCATCGCCGGGGTCCTCGCGCTGCGTCGGGCCCGCGACCCGCGGTGGCTCACGGTGGCGCTCGCCCTCGTGCTCACCTGGACGATCACGGCGGGACTCGTGTTCGCGATCCTCGTCTGGCAGGCCGGAGTCCGGGGGATCCGCATCGACGTGCCGTGGTCGGATCAGGTGCTGCACTTCTGGTTGCCCGCGGTGACGGTCGCCGCCTGGGCCCTGGCTCCCGGACACCGGGCGGTGCCGTGGCGCGTGATCCCGGTGACCCTCGCCTACCCGGTGCTGTGGGGCGTCGCGACGCTCATCCGCGGGCCGCTGATCGGCTGGTACCCGTACTACTTCCTCGACCCGCGGCAGGTGAGCGGTCCCGTCGAGTTCACCGTCTCCTGCGCGATCGCGCTGGCCGCCTTCGCCACTGTGGCGACCGCGCTCGTGCTCATCAGCCGCCTGCCGGACCCGTGGGATCGCGCACCCACCGAGCCTCCGCCCGAGGACCGCGTGTCGGACGAGGCCGCACGCGAGACGGTTCAGGCGTAGAGCGCCAGCGACGCGAGCGCCGCCTCGACGGCCTCCGCGTCCCCGAGCTCCGCGAAGTCCCGCGCCGCCGCACCGCCCACGATCCCGACGAGCACGTTCTCGCCGGTCGACGGGCGGAGGTTGATCCACGTGGGGATCGCGATGTCGTCGCCGACCGCGTGCCAGATCGCCTCGTCACCGTCCCAGAACGGCTCGTCCCATCGCAGCCACACCGCCTCGATGGCGCCCATGCCGAGCGCGGAGACGGCGCCGCGGTTGTCGAACGGCAGCGGCGGATCGAACTCGATGGCCTGCTCCTGCAGCACCCCGAGCGGCACCGTCAGCAGCACCCGGTCGAAGGAGAGGGCCTCCCCGGTGCCGAGGCGCACACTCACCCCGGTGTCGTCCCACGCGAGGCGCGTGACCGGCGAGCTGAGCCCCACCTCCACCCCGTCGAGGGTGCTCTCGATGAACGGGGTCAGGTCGTCGCCGACCCCCTGCAGTGCCGCGTCGGGGAGCGGCGGGGCGAACCAGCTCGACAGGTCGGCGGCGTCCGCGCCGGTCCGTGCGGCGAGGAGTGCGAGGAGCGCGGCGGTCGCGGGATCCTCCGGGTCGATGCCGGCTGCCACCAGGGCGTCCGCCACCGAGGAGTCCTGCGGGGCGGACTGCGCCGTGGTCACGGCGGCTTCCACCGGCTGCGGGTCCACGGGGTCGACATCGCCCTCGGCCGAGCGCCACCGCGCCCCGTCGAGGTCGACGAGGTCCATGTCCCCCTCGTCGATCGTCTCGAGAAGCTCCGCGTCGGCGTCGCCGAACAGCCACGCGCCGAGCTGCACCGGAACCGGCCAGTCGTCCTCCGCGCGGGAGAGGATCCGGCCGCCGACGCGGTCGCGCGCTTCGAAGACCGTCACCTGCAGGCCGTCCTCCGCGAGCTGCGCGGCCGCGGTCGCCCCGGCGATCCCGGCGCCGATCACGGCCACCCGCTCGCCGTCCTCGGCGGCGACGATGAGCTCCCGCGCGGCACGGCGGCCCGAGCGCAGGGCTCCCCGGACGGTACCCGGGGCCTCATCGTCGGTCGCCTCGCCCGCGAAGAAGAGCCGGTCGTCGACGGGCTGCGCGAGCGCCGCACGGGTCGCGGCGAGCACCCCCACGGGAGTGAAGCTCGCGGCGCCCCGGGCGAAGGGGTCGGTGGTCCAGGTGCTGCGGACGCTCCCGCTCGGGGCAGGGACGCCGGGCGGCGGCTCCGGTTCGCGCGTGCGGGTGGGGGTCGGCGTCGGTTCCGGCTCCGGGGTGCAGGAGGCGAGAAGCACCGAGACGGCACCGGCTCCGGCGCCGAGGAGCAGGGTACGGCGCGTGATCCTCATCGTGCCGCCACTTTATCCCGCTTTCGCACAGGCAGAAGCGCCGGAACAGGCGGCTCTCCATGAGAACCGCCTGTTCCGCCGCGAGTGCCTGGGTGTCAGACGGACAGCAGCTCCCGCTCCAGTCGCGCGAACGAGGCCTCCATGCCGTCGGCCATGCCGGTGGCGAGGATCATGTCCCGCGTCTCCTTGTCGGGGTACTCGATGAGCACCGTGACGAGGGTCGCGCCGTCCTCCTCGTAGAGGTTGAGGTCGTTGAGCGTCTCGGTCGGCATGCCCTGCATCCGCTCGGTGGTGACGGCGCGCTTCGGGGCGTCGATCAGCAGCGCCTCCCCCTCGAACCCGAACGGCTCGCCCTCGGTGTCGCCCACGGGCGCCCAGGAGTTCCGGTACGACTGGCCGACCTCGGTCGCCGACACGCACTCGGTCATCTCCCACCCGTCCGGGCCGAGCATCCACTGCCGGATGAGCTCGGGCTCGAAGTGGGCGCGCCACACCAGCTCGCGCGGACCCTCGACCAGGCGGGTGATGCGCACCTGCGTGTCGTCCAGCAGCTCCACCCGGGTGCCCTTGCCCTGGGCGTAGTCGCGGAGGTCCTGCAGCACGGCGTCGAGCTGGGCCATGGCCATCCGGGTGCCCTCGACGGCGCCCATCGCGACGACCTGCTCGAGCGCCTCGGCAGACGTGAAGTGGCTCGTGTTGACCATGCGCGTGCCCTCGGCCGTCGGCTCGAACGTGAACGTCATGCGCATGGAGGGGAGGTCGGCGTCCGGCGTGCCCTCCTCGTCGGCGAACGAGTCGAGCACCGTGAAGCTGCGCGGCGCGTCGATCTCCAGGAACTCCCAGGTGCCGGACGCCTTCTCCCCGCGGGGGCCGTTCATCGTGTACACGGCTCGGCCGCCGACGGTGTGGTCCCACTGGGTGAAGGTGGCCGGCCAGCCGGGAGGACCCCAGAACCGCTCGAGCTGCTGCGGGTCGGTGTAGGCGGCCCAGACGCGCTCGACGGGCGCGGCGAGGTCGGCGACGACGGTCATGGTGAGGTTCTCGGCATCCGTGATGATGTCCGTGACAGGCATGTCAGTCTCCTTGCGATTCGTTGCGTTGACTGCTGGTGGGGTCGGTGGAGGCCGGTCGCTTCCCCGCGGGCGGGGACGGCTCGGCCAGGAGATCGTCGAGCCGGGCGATGCGCGACCGCCACAGCTCTTCGTATCGGGCGAGGAGCGCCCTGGCGCGGGCGATCATCTCGGGGTTCGCGCGGACGAGCCGCTCGCGTCCCTCGGCGCGCTTGACGATGAGGTTCGCCGCCTCGAGCACGGCCACGTGCTTCTGGACCGCGGCGAACGACATCTCGTACTCGGAGGCGAGGGTCGAGACGGACTGCTCCCGCTCGATCGTCCGGCGCAGGATGTCCCGCCGGGTCGACGTCGCCAGTGCGTGGAACACACGGTCGACCTCCGCTTCGCTCAACTCCGTTTGTGCAACCATTTGGTTGTACGTTAGACCCGGGTCGGGAGCGTGTCAAGAGTGCTCCGCGGCACTCACGCCCCACGGCCGCCCGGCACCCACGCGGTCGCTCGCGCCCAGGCCTCCATCTCCCCCTGCGCCCGGTCGAACCAGTGGTCCTTCGCCCGCGCGTAGTCGTCGAAGTCGCGGTCGTCCCGGTGCGCGGAGGCCAGAGCGGTCTTGAGCGCCGCATACTCGTCGCGCGCCTCCGGGTCCGCCCGCAGCCAGTCCCGGAACAGGAGGGCGTACCGCGCGTTCGACGCCCCGACGCGTCGCACATGCACGATCGCCCGCGGCGCGGAGTCCACACCCGCGAACAGGCGTTTCGACCACTCGTCCGGGTCGCCGCCCGTCCGGGCGTTGTCCCGGGAGACGCCCGGCGCGTCGGGCACGATGCGCTGCACGTTCACGAAGCCGGCGTCCCCGAGGCGCTCCTCCGCGGCATCCGCGTCCGCGAGGTCGTGCACCCCCACCTGAAGGTCGATGATCGGTTTGGCGCGCAGCCCGGGCACGGCCGTCGAGCCGATGTGATCGACGCGCACCGGGACGCCGTCGAACGCCGTGGCGACGCGGGCGCCGAGGCGAGCGGCATCCGCCGCCCAGCGCGGCGACCACGGCTCGAGGATCGGCGGCGTGTCCGGAGGAAGTCGTCGAGCCCTCCGCCGCCCCTCGACCTCCGCCGCTCGGGCGAGGAAGCGGGACAGGCCGTCCTCGTCGCCCTCCGCGAGAACCGCGTCGCACCACACGACGGCGGAGACTTCGCCGATGCCGAGCACGAGATGAGCCGTCGCGGAGGCGTGCGCCACGGCGGCCGCGTCGACGGGCCCGAGTCCGGTCACGACCGCGTCCGGCCGCGCCGCACGCAGGCGGCGCACGACCGCGCCATGACCCTCCCCGACGACGACCAGGGCGAGGGGTGAGAACACGTCAGCCCCCGGAGAGCCTTCGGAATCATCTGCGAGCGGGTGCACTGGTCGCCTCCTCGGGATTCGTCCCGCCGGAATCGGTACTCCCGCGGCAGACGGTTCCCACAGCGTAGCCAGGCGGCCGAGCATTTCCATTCACTTGAATCCACACCGGTATTCCGGGCGTAGGCTGGAGGGAAGGACGGACCGTCCGAGAAGATCTCCCGGCACCGCGCCCGCCCGGGAAGGAGCCCGAAAGTGGCTCAGTACGACGTCTCGAACCGCTCGGCGATCGTGACAGGAGCGGGCAGCGGCATCGGCCGCGCGGTCGCCCTGCTGCTGGCGCAGAACGGCGCGGCGGTGGTGGTGAACGACCTGAACGCGGAGCACGCGAACGCGGTCGTCGAGGAGATCCGCGCCGCCGGCGGCACCGCGGAGGCGTCGGTCGGCGACGCGACGGACCCGGCCTGGATCGCCTCGTCGGTCGAGCTCGCCAACTCGCTCGCCCCGCTCCGCATCGGCGTCAACAACGCCGGCATCGGCGGCGCCACCGCGCCCACCGCGGACTACGAGGAAGACGCGTGGGACAAGGTGATCGCCATCAACCTCAACGCCGTGTTCCGCAACATGAAGGCGCAGATCCCGTCGATCCTCGCCAACGGCGGTGGCTCGGTCGTGAACATCGCCTCGATCCTCGGCAGCGTCGGCTTCGCAGGCTCCCCCGCCTACGTCACCGCCAAGCACGGCGTCGTCGGCATGACGAAGACCGCCGCCCTCGAGTACTCGGCGCAGGGCGTCCGCGTGAACTCGGTCGGCCCCGGCTTCATCGACACCCCGCTCCTGGCGAACATGGGCGACGAGGCGAAGGACTTCCTCGTGTCGAAGCACCCGATCGGGCGCCTCGGCCAGGCCGAGGAGGTCGCGAACCTCGTGGTGTTCCTCGCGAGCGACGCCGCGAGCTTCATCACCGGCAGCTACCACCTGGTCGACGGCGGCTACACCGCCCTCTGACGAAGAAACGGCATCCGGCTGCCGGGAACCCGAATCCCGGCGGCCGGATGCCGCGGTCGGCGATCGAGAGCCCCCGCTCCGTTCTCGCCGTAGCCGTCACCGTCCGGGAATCCGAGAGCCCTGGAAGAGGATCCCGAGGCGGTGAGGCAGGTCTGCACCCCTCCGTTATCAGGCGGACAGCGCGTGCAGTTCGCGCGTCGCCGCGAGCGAGAGCTCGGGGTCGGTGAGGTCGAGTCCGCCGGTCGAACCCGCGGCCTGCATGAGACGGGCCAGCAGCGGTCGCTGCAGGGTGACCGACGTCTCGACGACGAAGCGGATCGGGATGGACGCGTGGATCCACAGCGTCTCCGTGCGGTCGGCGCCCGTCTGCACGGTGAGAGCGAACGGCTCGTTGCGACGCAGCTTGGTGACGGTGGCGGCGCGAAGGTGGGCGAGCAGCTCGTCGTCGATCTCGATCGGGTCGGCGAGATTCGCGTAGGTGAGGGTTCCCATGATCTTCTCCTCGTGGCAGAAAAGCTGGACGAGGATAGTTTACTAGTTTAACTAGTTAAATCAAATCGATCAGGGGAGATCGCCGAGCTCGTCGGTCAGCCGACGCAGGAAGCGGGAGATCACGGCCGCCTCCTCCGGCGTGAACTCGCCTTCGACGGCGGCCACGCGCTGCGCCAGTTCGTCGCCCTGTCCGTGCAGATCCCGCAGGGACGGGCGGAGGACCTTGGACCGGGCATCGAGGGGGTGCGGCGCGACGACGATCTGACCCCGCTCCGACATCCGCCGCACGACGCTCGTGACGGCAGCCGTGCTGATGCCGAGGTAGGTGGCGAGGTCGCGGGGAGTGACGGGCTTCTCGACGGGAGCGGTGCTGATGAAGTGCATCGCCGCACGGTCGGTATCGTTGGGTTCGCGCCGAGCCGCGAGACGGCGGTTCAACTGCGCGTCGGCGCGACGGAAGTCGTCGACATCGCGCGCGAGCGCTGAGGTCGAGACGTCGATGCTGATGTTTCCCATGCAGAGATCCTCCTTCCCCGCTCTCCATGGTACCTCGACAGCCTGACAGTAAGGCTGACTAGCGATATTCGCGGGAGACCAGGGACTTCCGGAGGTGCGATGATGGAACCCTGCCCCCGAAAGGATGCCATGCCCGAGCCACTGAGTCTCGAGGAGGCGTCGTACATCCGCTACGCCGATCTGCTCGCACGCCTGGAGGATCTGTTCCCCTCCGTCTCGCGGCGCCGGATCGAGCAGATCATCGGCGCCGAGACCGATGCGATCACCGGCGGGCTCCTCCGCATCGTCCCGGCCGAGGTCGAGACCGGCGCGATGGAGATGCTCGAGCGGGAGGCCGGTTCCAGCGACGAAGGAGAGGTCGCGTGACCGACAGCACCGGCGAGTTCCACGCCTCCGGGTACTGGTACCCCGACAGCGAGCGCGCCACCACGGTCGACGTGCTCAACATGCTGCGGCGGTACCGCAGCGCCGAGACGGCGATGCGCGCCCGCACGCGCGCGTCCATGGGGATGAACGAGACCGACCTCGTCGCCCTCCGGTTCCTGCTGCGCGAGCAGAAGGCCGGGCGCATCGTGCGGCCGATCGATCTGGCGCGCATGCTCGACATCTCCACCGCGTCGACGACGACGCTCATCGACCGGCTGGAGAAGGGCGGGCACGCGCGCCGCGAGCCCCACCCCACCGACCGCCGCGCCGGGATCGTCGTGCCCACCGTGAGCAGCGACGACGAGGTGCGCGCGACACTCGGCGCGATGCACCGCCGGATGCTCTCCCTCGTGGACGACCTCTCCGATGAGGAGCGCGTGGTCGTCATGCGGTTCCTCGTCGGGATGACCGCCGCGATCCAGGAGGCCGCCGAGGCGGATGCCGTGCACGGCGGCGCCGACCTCGTGGACGAGCCGGCCTAGTCCGACGCGTTCCGCGGGCGCCGGGCGTCCAGGAAGCCCGCGAGCAGCACGGCCACGAGCGCCGCGACCGGTGCCACCACGAGCCCCACGCGCAGGCTCTGCGTCTCCGCCAGCCACCCGACGAACGGCGGCGACAGCAGGAACCCGAGCCGCAGCAGCCAGGACACCACGGTGAGCCCGACACCGGGCCGCAGTCCCGGGAGCTCGTCGGCGGCGTGCATCGCGGCGGGGATGAGGGTGGCGATGCCGAAGCCCACGGCCGCGAACCCGAGGATCGTGCCGGGCACGCTCGGGAACAGCAGCGCGAGCGTCATCCCGACGGCGGCGATGAGGCCGCCGACCCGCGCCACCGCGCGCTGCCCGAAGCGGTCGGTCATCGGATCGCCGAGCAGACGGCCGACGAACTGCGCGCCGACGAGGGCGATGAACCCGAGCGGCGCGACGGCCGCCGCGGCCCCGAGGGCGTCGCCGAGGTAGAGAGTGGCCCACGAGTTGCCCGCGTCTTCGGCGATGGCCCCGGCCATCGCGATGAGGGTCAGGGCGATCACGGCCACCACCGTCCGCGCCGGGACGCCGCGGCGGACAGCGCCGGAGATCTCCGCCGGTTCCGCCACGGCGTCCTCCTCCGTCTCGTCGTCGCGACCGGGCAGGCAGAAGCGGAGGGCGACGAGGGCGACCGTCGCGAACACCGCGGTCGAGATCCCCAGGTGGACGGCGAGCGGGAGCTGCAGCGCGATCGCGCCCGCCGCCATCACTCCGCCGAGCACCGCGCCGATGGACCAGATGGCGTGGAAGGAGTTGATGATGGAGCGCCCGTACCGCCGCTGCACGCGCAGGCCGTGGGCGTTCTGCGCGACATCGGTGATGGCATCGGAGGCGCCGCCGACGAAGAGCGCGATCGCGAAGAGGACGCCGGTCGGGGACAGTGCCGCCGACAGCAGGCCGAGGCTCGTGAGCACGGTGCCGATGACCGCGATGCGCGCCGACCCGAAGCGGCGGATCAGCGTGGCCGCCAGGAGTCCGGCCGCGATCGCGCCGGCGGGGAAGGCGGCGAGCGCGAGACCGTAGCCGAGGTTGTCCAGGCCGAGGGCGGCCTTGATCTCGGGGTAGCGCGGCAGGATGTTCGCGAACAGCGCGCCGTTCGTGAGGAAAAGCGCCGACACGGCGAGGCGCGCGCGACGGGTGGCACGGTCCGCCGGCGCTCGTCGAATCGATTCGATGGAGGTCACGGATACGACCGTACCCTGTCGCCGGGGGTGCTCGCGAGCGTGTCGTGACGGCGCGATGCCGCGGGCGCAAGCCCGTTCCCCGTGTCGGCCCCGGGATCTACGCTCGGAGCATGAGCGAGCTCACCCAGCCCACCGGTCGCGAAGACGCCCTGCGGGCGGTCCCCCGCGACGACGGCTCCGCACCCCGCGCTCTCGTGCTCGGCGCCACCGGGTACATCGGCGGCCGCCTGACCCCGCGCCTGCTGAACGCCGGCTACCGGGTCCGGGTGCTCGCCCGCGACGCCGTCCGCGCCGCCTCCTTCGGCTGGGGCGAGGAGTGCGAGATCTTCGAAGGCTCCGCCGACGACGAGCACGCCGTGGCCTCCGCGATGGACGACGTCGACGTCGTGTACTACCTCATCCACTCCATGTCCGCCGGGAAGGGGTTCGAGGAGAGCGACGAGCGCGCGGCGACCACCGTCGCCACGGCGGCCGCCCGGGCCGGGGTGCGCCGGATCGTGTACCTCGGCGGCCTGCACCCGGACGACGTGAGGCTCTCCCCGCACCTCCGCTCCCGGGTCCACGTCGGCGAGATCTTCCTGGAGTCCGGGGTGCCCACCCTCGTCCTGCAGGCGGGCGTGGTGATCGGCTCCGGCTCGGCGTCCTTCGAGATGATCCGGCACCTCACCGACGTGCTGCCGTACATGCCGGCGCCGAAGTGGGTGCGCAACCGCATCCAGCCCATCGCCGTGCGGGACGTGCTGCACTACCTGCTCGGGGCGGCACGGGTCGACGATCAGGTGAATCGCGCGGTCGACATCGGCGGACCGGATGTGCTGCGGTACGGGCAGATGATGAACGGGTACGCGGTGGAGGCCGGACTGCGGCAGCGCGCCATCGCGGCCCTTCCGGTGCTGACCCCGGAGCTCGCCTCGCACTGGGTGAACCTCGTCACGCCGGTGCCGCGTTCCATCGCCCGGCCCCTCGTCGCCTCGCTGCAGAACGAGTGCATCATGAAGGACCACGCCGTCGACGCGCTCATCCCGCGCCCCGAGGGCGGGCTCACGCCGTATCGCCGGTCCGTGGCGCTGGCCCTCGGCCGGGTGGACGCGGACGCCGTGGAGACGAGCTGGCAGGACGCCGAGGTGACCGGAGCCCCGAGCGACCCGCTGCCGAGCGATCCGGACTGGGCCGGACGCACCGTCTTCACGGACAAGCGCTCCGTCGCGACCCGCGCATCCGTCGCGGAGCTGTGGCGCGTCATCCTCGGGATCGGCGGGGAGAACGGGTGGTACTCGTCGCCGCTGCTCTGGGCGGTCCGGGGACTCATGGACCGCGTGGTCGGCGGCGTGGGGCTCCGCCGCGGACGCCGCAGCCGCACCGCCGCCCGAGTCGGGGATGCGATCGACTTCTGGCGCGTCGAGGCGGTCGAGCAGACCGAGGAGGGTCATCTGCTGCGGCTCCGCGCCGAGATGAAGGTGCCGGGCGAGGCCTGGCTCGAACTGCGCGCGGTGCCCGACGGCGACGGCGCCCGCTACGAGCAGCGTGCCGTGTTCTTCCCCCGCGGGCTCCTCGGCCGGCTGTACTGGCTCGCCGTGCTGCCCTTCCACGGACTCATCTTCTCCGGCATGGCCGCGCGGATCACTGCGGCTGCCGAGACAGACGCTCACGCCGGTTCAGGCGTTCTCCGTGAGGGAGTGCCTGACCCGGCGTGAGCGCCTGAGCTCTCGCGTTCAGTCCTTGTCGGCAGGGGCGTCCATCGCGGCATCGACGGCGGCGTCCACCTCGGCCGGCGGGATGATGTCGATCGCCTCGGTCGCGGCCTCGTACACCTCGGCGAGCGTGTCGTCGACGGTGTCCTCGTCGATCCAGGCGAGGTCGTCCTCCGAGTGGTCGTACTCGACGGGCACGAGGGCGAAGTCGTCGCCGTACTCCTCGAGCCCGGCCATGACGCTGTGGCGGACGGCGGCGCGGGCGTACCGGTCGCGCAGGATCAGCGGATCCCGCCGCAGGTCCTTCATGAACGCGATCATCATGAACGTCATGATGATCGCGAACGGCAGCGCCGCGATGATCGTGGCGTTCTGCAGCGACTGCAGCCCGCTGCCCTCCGACCCGCTGACGAGCAGCACCGCGGCGATCACGCCGACGAGCACGCCCCAGACCACCGCGACCCAGCGCGACGGCTCCGGGCGGCCCTGCTGGGAGAGCGTGCCCATGACGAGCGAGGCGGAGTCCGCGCCCGTGATGAAGAAGATCGCGATGAGGAGGATGAGCACGATGCTGGTGATGAGCGGGAACGGCAGGTTCTCCAGCACCCCGAACAGCACCTCCTCCGGCGGGTCGACGGTGAGCCCTGCGCCGTCCATCTGCTGCTGGATCGCCGTGGTGCCGAAGATCGCGAACCACACGAGCGAGATGGCGGACGGCACCACGATGACGACCGACACGAACTGACGAAGCGAGCGTCCGCGGGAGATCTTCGCGATGAACATGCCGACGAACGGCGACCAGGAGATCCACCACGCCCAGTAGAAGATCGTCCAGCTCGACAGGAAGGCCTGCGCGGTCTCGCCCTGCGACGCGGAGCGGCCGATCATGGTCGGCAGATCGCCGATGAACTGCACGGCGACCGACGGGATCACGTTGAGGATCAGCAGTGTCGGACCGACGAAGAACACGAAGAAGGCGAGCAGGATCGCGACCACGGCGTTGATGTTCGACAGTGCGCGGATGCCCTTGGAGACACCGGACACGGCGGAGGCGATGAAGCACGCCGTGAGCACCGCGATCACCGCGATGAGGATGCCGTTGCCGAGGGGTCCGATACCGCTCACGAGCTCGACGCCGTGGCCGATCTGCAGCGCCCCGAGACCGAGGGAGGCCGCCGTGCCGAACAGCGTCACGATGATGGAGAAGATGTCGATCGTGCGGCCGACCGGACCCGTGGTGCGGTTCTCGCCGAGCAGCGGGGCGAAGATCGACGAGATGAGCGGGGTGCGGCCGCGGCGGTAGGCGCCATACGCGATGGCTCCACCGACGAGCGCATAGAACGCCCAGGCCTGGGGACCCCAGTGGTACAGCACCTGGGCCTGCGCCGTATGCATGGCCTCGAGGGTGTTCGCCTCGACGGTGCCCGGCGGCGGGTTCTCGAAGAACGTCAGCGGCTCGGCGGCGCCCCAGAACACCAGGCCGATGCCCATGCCCGCCGCGAAGAGCATCGAGATCCACGAGAACATCGAGAACTCGGGCTCCTCGTCGTCGCGGCCGAGGGGGATCCGCCCGTATTTGCTGAACCCGACGAACAGCATGAACACGAGGATGATCGTGGCGATGGTCGTGAAGAAGAAGCCGAAGTACTCCACGACCCAGGCGAGGACCGTGCTCGTGGTGCCGGCGAGGTTGTCCCCCGCGAACACGCCCCACGCGATGAAGGCGAGGGCGAACGCGGCGGCGACACCGAAGACGAGCGGGTCGGTGCGGTAGGTGCGCCCCGTCTCCTCGACCGAGACGCCGGGCACGAGCGCCGGGTGCACGCTGCGCGGCGGGACCGTCGTGATGTCGCGGACGATCTTGCGCGCCGTCTCGGAGGCCTTCGCGGCTTGGCGGTGCGCCCCGGTCGCGACGGCGTCGGTGCGCGGACGGGTCGGGGATCCTGCGGAGCGTTCGGTGGGCTTCTCGTCAGGCGTGTCCATGAGAGACCATCTTTCCACCTGCGCGGCCTCAGGCGGACGCGGCAGATCAGGCGCTCCCGCGCGGGAGCGCCTGATTCCGCGCGATCGCCTGCTCTGGCGGGGGTGGTGGGACGGGGTCTGGGCGGGGCCTGGCGGGTCAGCGGGGGCGGCGGCGGCCCAGGAAGAGGGCGCCGAGGAGCGGGATCGCCGACACCCACAGCAGGGTGATGCCCAGCGGCGGGAGCGGACCGACGAGCAGCGCCCCGCCGATGAGCATCGCGGCGAACAGCACGCCGGAGGCGATCCGCCGCGCGATGCCCTCCAGCCGGTCGAGGCGGCGCTCCAGACGCGAGGTGTCGAAGGAGACGTTGCCGTCGTCGACGCGGGTGATGATGTCGTCGATGCGCTTCGGGAGCCGCCAGGTCGTGGCCGCGTTCGCCATCGCCTGCTCCGCCATGTCCTGCATGAGGGTGCCGGACTCGTCGCGGAGCAGCCGCGCGGCATACGGCTCGGCCGCGTCCCACACGTTGAACGCCGGATCGAGGCCGCTGCACATGCCGGAGGTGAGCGACACGGCGCGGATGAGGAGCAGCATGTCCTCGGGGAGCTGCAGCGGGAGCCGGCGCACCATGTCGCCGAACTCCTCGGCGAAGTCGGTGAACTCCCGCGGGTCCACCCGGCTCAGCTCCGCGAACCCCATCCCGCCGAAGCGCGCGAAGAGGGCGGTCAGCGCCCGCTCCAGCTCGCCCGTGTCGGCCGTGGGGAGCAGCACGCCGATCTCCTTGGCGGCGCGGACGAGGCCGCGACTGTCCCGCGCTGTCACCGCGATGAGGAGGGTCCGCAGTCCCTGCCGGAGGTTGTCGGAGACCTCGGCCATCATGCCGAAGTCGATGAACGTCAGCCGGAAGCCCCCCTGGGTCCCTGAGCCCCCTTGGGTCCCTGAGCCCCCCTGGGTCCCTGAGCCCGTCGAAGGGACGGGCGTGACGAAGATGTTGCCGGGGTGCGGGTCGGCGTGCACGAACCGGTGCGTGAAGACCTGGTCGAACATGACCTCGGCGAAGGCGTCGGCGACCGCGGAGGGGTCGATGCCTGCCGCCCGGAGCGCCGCGGTGTCGTTGATCTTGATCGCCGTCACGTCGGACAGCGTGAGGACCCGACGGGTCGTGCGCTCCCAGACGATCTCGGGGGCGGCGACGCGCGGGTCGTCGGCGAAGTTCTCGCGGAACCGCTCGGCGCTGCGGGCCTCGTGGAGGTAGTCGATCTCCTCGAGGCTCGTGACGGCGAACTCCTCCACGAGGGCGGGGGCGTCCACGCGGTCGGCCACGATCCGGACCCGGGTCAGCCACCGCGCGACCCGGCGGAGGGCGGCGAGGTCGACGGCGACGATCTCGTCGATGCCCGGGCGCTGCACCTTGACCACGACCTCGTCGAGCCCGGTGTCCTCCGCGTCGAGCGCCGAGAGGCGGGCACGGTGCACCTGCCCGAGGGACGCGGCCGCGACGGGGGTGTCGTCGAACCAGGTGTACACACGCTCGAGCGGCATGCCCAGCTCCGCCTCCGCGAGCGCCCGGATCTGCGGGGTGGGCACGGCGGGCACCTCGTCCTGCAGCCCCTCCAGCTCGGCCGTGATCTCGGGCGGGAGCACATCGAGGCGCGAGGACATGAACTGCCCGACCTTGATCATGAGGCCGCCGAGTTCGATCGCGAGCGTGTGGAATCGGCGCGCGAACCGCTGCATGCGACGGGCGCGCGTGCGCTCCGCGACCGAAGACAGCCCGAACCGCGGAAGGACGAGCTCGAACCACCAGATCTTCAGGAACTCACGGCTCGCGAACGACAGGATGCGGCGGTACCGGGCTCGGTGAGGACCCTGTGCCGCCGCTGCCGTCATCGCGTCATCCTTCCGCCGTTCCGCACCGGACGCCGCACGACGCGGTCAGTCCTGGGCGAGGATCGTGTACAGCCTACGGCGGGCCTCGTCGAGCACCTCGACCGCCTGCTGCACCTGCTCCGGGGAGCCGCTGCGCCCGACCTGCGCGGCCGCGGCGGCGAGGTCGACCCCGGCCTTGGGCAGAGCGCTGTACCGGGCGTCGCGGCTGCGGTCCTTGTCGGAGGACGGCACCCACGGCGGGGTCTCGGTGCTCTCCGCGGCGACGGCCCGGCCCGCCTCGGTGAGGGCGTAGGTCTTGCGGCCGTTCTGCTCCTCGGCCTCGATCAGCCCCTCGTCGGCGAGGAGCTGGAGCGTCGGGTAGACGGAGCCGGCGCTCGGCTTCCAGGTGCCGCCGCTGCGCTCGGCGATCTCGTTGATGATCTGGTAGCCGTGCATCGGTCGCTCGGTGAGGAGCGAGAGGACGGCGGCGCGCACGTCGCCGCGGGCCATGCGGGACCCGCCGGAGGGACGCGACTCGAACGACTTGCGGAGCTGGTCCATCGCCTCGAACAGCGCTCCGGCCGGACCCTGCGAGCCGCCGAAGAGGTTGCCGAGGCCGCCGGCGAAGTCGCCGCCGTTGCTGCCGTTGCCGCTGCCGCCGAACGGGGTGGAGGGGAATGCGTTGTTCATGATGACCTCCCAGTCGTGAACGATACTCAACGATATATCGTTGACGCTGAATGCGGGGTGGGAATCCGGACTCAGACCGGTGCCAGCACCGCAGCCCCGGTGACGGTCGCATCGACCCCGAGCTCCGCGGATCGCACCCGGGCCGTCGACGGGCCCGGCATCGCCGCCGCGCGGTAGGCGCGGGCGACCCCGGCGAGATACCGCTCCCCGATGGCCGCCACACCGCCGCCGACGGCGACGACCTCCACGTCCAGGAGCGCCTGCGCCCCGGCCAGCGCGCGACCGAGGAACGCCGCCCCCTCCGCGATCACCTCTTCGGCGACCGGCTCCCCGGCACGAGCGGCCGCGTCCACCTCCCGCAGCGTGCGCGCCGTGCCGGTGCGCTCGCGGTACGTCTGCTCCAACGCCGGACCGGAGGCCACGGCCTCGACGTGCCCGACCCCTCCGCAGCCGCATCGACGACCGGCCAGTCCTGGCGGGAGGGCGAGCTCGGTGTGCCCGACCGATCCCGCCGTGCCGGTCACGCCCGCGCGGAGACCGTCCGGGAGGACGACGGCTCCCCCGATGCCGGTGCCGACCGTGACCATCAGCAGACCACGCGCTCCCCGGCCCGCCCCCGCCGTGGCCTCCGCGACCGCCGCCGCGTGCACGTCGTTGACGACGACCACCGGGACATCGAGGGCTCGGGCGAGCGCCGCACGCAGCGGGAAGCCCGCCCAGCCGCTGATCGCATCGGTCGCGGAGGTGATGCCGCCGTCCTGATCGACCACGCCCGCGGTGCCCACGCCGACCGCCGCGAGCTGCTCCCCGCCGCGGATCACATCGATCGCATCGACGACCGCCCGCACGATGGCCTCGCCACCCTCCCGGGCCGGCGTCGGCAGGGTGTGCACGGCGGTGGCGCGACGGCGCGCCCCGCCCGGCTCCGCACGGAACCCGGCGACCGCGATCTTCGTGCCGCCGATGTCGACCCCGACGATCACACCCGCCCCCGGGCGGCCGGCGTCGCTGCGACGAACCGCCGCGTGAGGGCGATCGGATCGGTGATCGCTCCGCCGACGACGACCGCGAAGGCCCCGGCGTCGAAGGCCGCGCGCACCTGCGCAGGGGTCTGGTAGCGCCCCTCGGCGATGGTCGGGATCCCCGCGGCGACGAGCGCGGCCACGAGGTCGAGGTCAGGGTCGTCCTGACGCGGCGAGTGCGGGGTGTAGCCGGACAGGGTCGTGCCGACGACCGCCGCCCCCGCCGCCCAGGCGCGCTCGCCCTCTGCGACCGTCGACACGTCGGCCATCACCGGGCGCCCCGTCGCCGCGGCGATCTCCCCGATGAGCCGGAAGTCCGTGCCGAGCTGCTCCGTCGTGGCGTCCACCGCGATGATGTCGGCCCCGGCCTCCGCCAGCCCCGCGGCGAGCGCGCGTTCCGGGGTGATGACGTTGCGGACGCCGTTCCAGACCTTGTGGAGCCCGATGATCGGCGCATCGGTCACCGGTCGCACCCGACGGATGTCCTCCGGCCCGTTGAGCCGCAGGCCGCTCGCGCCGCCGAGCAGCGCCGACTCGGCGAGCGCGCCGATGACGTGGGTGTCTCTCGCGGGGGCACCAGCGGAGGCCTGGACCGAGGCGACGAGCCGACCGCGGAGGAGGGCGAGGGATTCATGGGTCACTTGAGGGCTCCTGCACTGGCACCGCCGATGAAGAACTTCTGGCCGAGGAGGAAGATCGCCACGGCCGGGAGGGTGAACATCACGCACGCAGCCATGAGGGGCCCCCAGGCCACGTCGTTCTCCCCGAAGAAGGCGTACAGACCGATCGACAGCGTGTACGTCGACTGGTCGTTGAGGTAGATGAGGGGATTGAGGAAGTCGGTCCACGCCCAGACGAACTGGAAGATCGCGGCGGTCACGATGGCCGGGCGCGCCAGCGGGAGCACGATCGTCGCGTAGGTGCGGAACTCGGAGGCACCGTCCAGACGGGCGGCCTCGATGAGCTCGTCCGGCACCGCGAGGAGGAACTGCCGGATCATGAAGATGAAGAACGGCGTGCCCAGGAACGCGGGGACGATGAGCGGGAGGTAGGTGTTCGTCGCCTCCAGCCCGTTCCACACGAGGAACAGCGGGATCAGCGTGACCTGCGGCGGCAGCATCATCGTGGCGAGCACGAGGATCAGGAGCGGTCGGGCGCCGCGCCACTTCACCTTCGCCAGCGCGTAGGCGACGAGGGGGCAGGAGATGACCGTGCCGAGGATGCTCATGCCCGAGACGAAGAGCGTGTTGGCGAGGTAGCGCCACACCGGGATCTGCGCGAACGCCTCGGCGAAGTTGGCCGTCGTCCACTCGGCGGGCAGCAGGGTGGGCGGGGAGGAGAAGACGTCGCCTGGCGTCTTGAACGCGGTCGACAGCATCACCAGCAGCGGGAACAGGAACAGCAGCGCGAGCAGCGTCACCGCGATCTGCTGCCGGACGCGGCGGAGCGTGCGCCGGGTGCGGCGGGGCCGTCGCGCCGGTGCGGAGATGTCAGCGTGCACCATCGTGGACCCACTTCCTCGAGGTCGCGAGCACGATGAGGCTCACGGCGAGCGTGATGATGAACAGCGTCCACGCCATAGCGGAGGCGTAGCCCATCTTCAGGAACACGAACGCGTTCTGGTACAGGTACATCGCGTAGGAGAGCATCGACTGCCCCGGCCCCGAGCCCGCCTGATTGAGGCGCTCCTGCGACAGGATGTAGGGCTGCGTGAAGATCTGCAGGAACCCGATGATGCTCACGATCACCTGGAACAGGGTGACCGGGGAGACCGTGGGCCAGGTGACGTTCGTGAAGCGACGCCACGCCCCCGCGCCGTCGAGCTCGGCCGCCTCGTACAGCTCCTTCGGCACCTCCTGCAGGGCGGCGAGGTAGATGATCATGGTGCCGCCGACGGTCCACAACGACATGAGGATGATGGCGGGCTTCGTCCACTCCGGCTGCTGCAGCCAGGCCGGCCCCTCGATGCCGAACCACGACAGGAAGTGGTTGATGAAGCCGTACTGGGCGTTCAGCAGCCAGCGCCACAGGTAACCGCCGACGACGACCGGCACGATCGACGGGAGATACACGAGCGCGCGGTAGAGCGGCTGGCCCCGCACGGGCGTGTTAAGCAGGTGCGCGCCGGCGAGCGCGATGCCGATCGCGAGCGGCACGCCGAAGACGGTGAGCACGGCCGTGTTGGCGAGCGACTTCCAGAAGACCCCGTCGGCGAACATCTGGGTGTAGTTGTCCAGCCCCACCCACTCCGGCGCCTGGAACAGGTTGAAGTCGGTGAAGCTGTAGTACGCCGACGCCGCGATCGGATAGGCGAACAGGAACAGGAAGCCGACGATGAACGGCGACGCGAAAGCCAGGCCGATCAGCGTGGTCCGGCGGCTGCGGCGCCGCCGGACGGGAGCGCCGGGTCCGGCAGGAGCGTTCTCCTGCCGGACCCGGGGTGCTGTTGCCGTGGTCACGAGGACCGGCTCACTTCGAGGCGTAGGAGGCCATGCGCTCCTCGACGGTCGCGATCGCCTCCTCCGGGGTGGCGGTCAGTCGCACGACCTCGTCGAACGCGGTCGCGAGGTCGGCCGCGTACTCGGCGCTGTACGGACGGCTCGCCAGGGACTTCGCGTTCGGGGAGGATGCGGCCTCCGCCCAGACGCCGAAGTCCTGCAGCTCGTCGAACGCGGCGCTGCCGGCGAGAGAGGAGCGGCCGGGGAGGTTGCCGAGGGCGACGGCGAACTTCTCCATGGGCTCGTCGCTCACGAGGTAGGCGAGGAACGTGGCCGCCTCCTCCTTGTGCTTCGAGTTCGCGGGGATGAAGAGGGTGCTCGCGGTGACCTGCGTGCTGTTCTCCAGGTCGGGCGAGGCGACGGGGATCGCGGTCACGCCCCACTCGAACTCGGGGGCGATCTTGGCGGCGCTGGCCGACCGCCACTCGCCGTCGATGATCATGGCGACCTGGCCGCTGAAGAACGGGTCCTGCGCGGAGAGGTACTCGCCCTGTCCGGACACGAACGTGGCCATGGCGTCGGCACCGACCGGCTCGATCACGTTGTCCTGATACCACTGCAGCGCCTCGATGTTCCCGTCTTCCGCGGGGGTCGGGCCGTCTTCGCCGTCCCAGCTCCCGCCGAACGCGTAGCCGAGGGTCGTGAGGGTGGTGCTGTCGTTCGCCGAGCCGAGTCCGAGCTGCGTGATCTTGCCCGACGCGTCCTTCTTGGTGAGCTTCGGGATGGCGGCGGCGAGCTCGTCCATCGTGGTCGGCGGGGTGACCCCGGCCTCCTCCAGAAGCTGCGGGTTGTAGAGCAGCTGGAAGCTGTGGATGGCGATCGGCAGCGAGTAGACCTTGCCGTCGTAGGTCATCTGCTCCATGGCGCTGGGGACGAAGTCGTCGACATCGATGTCCTCGGCGGCGATCGCCTCGTCGAGCGGTGCGAGGATGCCCTTCGAAGCCCAGGCGCCGACGGTGTTGCCGAAGTTGTCGGAGATGTCGAAGGAGCCGTTCGACGACGACATCGACGTGAGCTGCTTCTGGGTGTCGGGGCTGGAGACGCCCTTGACGACGATGTCGTCCTGACTGGCGTTGAAGTCGGCGATGATCGCCTCCAGCGCCTTCGCCTCCTCCCCTCCCCACAGGTACGAGAACGTGATCTCGGTGGGGCCGTCCGCGTCACCGCCGCCGCCGGCGCAGCCGCTCAAGGCGACGATCGTCGCCGTGCCCACCGCCCCGGCGACCAGGACGCGTCGGCGCATGTTGTGCTTCACGTGCATGGGGATTCTCCGCTCATCGTTGACCGTGCAAAGGATTGGAATAGACCAATTAAGAACCGCTGAGAGGAGACATTGACACAATCCCGGGTGATCGTCAAGATTGGGTTAGTCCAAACGAGGGGGAGACCATGGCGGCGATCGAGGGCGTCACGAAGCACGAACGCGTGCGGCGGCATCTGGAGGAGGTCATCGACCAGGGGCTCGCACCCCACGAGAAGCTGCCGACGGAGCGCGAGCTCGCGGAGTCGCTCGAGGTGAACCGGCAGACGGTGCGTCGTGCCCTCGACGAGCTCGAACGGGACGGCCTCGTGTACCGGCTGCAGGGGGCGGGCACGTTCGTGAGCGCCTCGCGGATCAGCAAGGCGTTCGAGTTGACGTCGTTCTCGGAGGACATGCTCGCCCGCAACATGAGGCCCGGCTCCCTCTCCGTCGACGTCGGCACCGCGGCGGCCGGGCAGACCGCCGGATACGCCCTGAACCTCAGCCCCCAGTCGCCCGTCGTACGGATCCGCCGGGTGCGGACCGCCGACGACATCCCGATCTGCCTGGAGGTGTGCTCGATCGCGGCCGACGCCGTGCCGGGCCTGGAGGACGGCATCGAGGGCGACTCGCTCTACGACGACCTGCGCACCCGTTTCGGCATCACCGCCGTGCGCGCCGACCAGGAGATCCACGCGGTCGTCCTCGACGAGGAGCAGGCGGCCGCGCTGCAGACGCCGCCGTTCTCCCCCGCCTTCCTCGTGAAGCGCACGACCTACGACGCCCGCAGCCGCCCGATCGAGTACGCCGAGTCGGTGTACCGCGGCGACCGCTACTCGTACCTCGTCTCCATCGCCCGCCCCTGACCCCCGATCTGCGACCCTCTTCACCGACGAAAGGCTCCTCGTGTCCGACCCGACCCTCCGCCCCCGCATCGCGCTGCTCCCCCTCGACGACCGCCCGGTGAACGTGAAGCTCCCGGGAGACGTCGCGGCCGTCGCGGGGGTGACCCTCGACGTCCCGCCCGCCGCGATCCTCCCCTCCTACCGGACCGCGGGCGATGCCGACGGGCTGGGCGCCTGGCTGCGCGAGCGTGCCGCGGACCCGGCCACGGTGCACCTGGTGGTGTCGGTGGACATGCTGCTCTACGGGGGCCTCATCGCGAGCCGCACGAGTCACGACACCACCCGCGACGTGCTGGCGCGCCTGGACGTGCTGCGCGAGGTGCGGCGGCTGCGGCCCGACCTGCCGATCTCGGCGGTGTCACTCGTGACCCGGGCGAGCAACTCCTACTCCGCGGCCGAGGAGCCGACCTACTGGACGGAGCACGGCAAGGAGATCCACGCGCTCGGCGGCGACGCGCACCGGCTGCTCGGCGAGACCGAGGTGCTGCCGCTCGACGCACTGACCCCGGTGCCGGCCGATGTGGTCTCCGACTACTCGTCTCGGCGGCTGCGCAACCACATCGTGAACCTCTCCACGCTCGGCCTCGTGGAGGACGAGACCCTCGACTTCCTGGCGATCACCGCCGACGACACCGCACCGTTCGCGGCGGGCAGCGCGGAGCAGGTCTGGCTCCGGCACTGGATGCGGATGCTGCCGTCGGGCCGGCGCGTGCTGATGTACCCGGGGGCCGACGAGGTCGGGGCCGCGCTCGTCGCCCGGGCCCTCGCGGCGAACGCCGGGGTGACCGCCTCGTTCTCGGTGGCCTGCGCGGACGCCGCCGGTATGGAGCGCATCCCGCCCTACGAGAACATGTCGCTCGCGGCGTCGGCGAGCCGGCAGATCCGTGCGGCCGGCGCCGAGGAGGTCGCCGCGGGAGGCGATGTCACCCTCGTGCTGCACGCCCCCGACCCCGACCGGCACGACATGTTCCGCGGGCGGCCGGAGGTCGTCGACGCCGAGGCCGTCGCGGGGACGGTCGCGCTCGTGCGGGAGCGTCTGGACGCCGGGGAGCTCGTGGCCCTGGCCGACGTGCGCTACCCGAACGGCGCGGACGAGGCGCTCGTGCGCGCGCTGGCCGAGGCCGGACTACTCGGGCGCCTGGAGGCCTTCGGCGGGTGGAACACCGCCGGGAACACGCTCGGCAGTGTCGTCGCGGTGGCCGCCGCCGCAGTGGTGGGCCGGGCCACCGGCTCCTTCGACGAGCGCGCCGCACGGATCGCCCTGCTCACGCGGCTTCTCGACGATTTCGCCTACCAGGCCGTGGTGCGCACCGATGCGGGCCCCTCCCTCTTCCCCGACATCTACCCGATGACCGAGGATGCGCAGGTCGCGACGGCCGAGCGCGTCATCCGTGCGGAGCTGACGGCCCTCCTGGAGTCGATGCTGCCCGCCGATGACGTGCGGATCGCGGAGCTGACCCTCCCCTGGCGACGCTCGTTCGAGATCGGTCTCACCCTGCACTGATCCTCCGCGGCGTCGGCATACACCCGGGACCGCCGCGAGCCTGCCGCACTCCACAGGAAGGGATGGTTGGCTGGGATCTCCGGCGGGGGAGATTCGGGCCGGTCACGACCACAGGGGGGACGGCGTCCATGAGCAGTGCGACCGGGGAGACGGCAGGAGGCCGCGTGCGGGTGAGCGTGGTGGTGCCGGTGTTCCGGCCGAAGGCGTCGTTCGACGACCTCATCGCTTCCCTCGACGCGCAGACGCTGGATCCGCAGGCCTTCGAGGTCCTGCTCTGCGACGACGGCTCCGGGGAGGAGACCGCCGGGCGGCTCGAGAGCATCGCGAAGGACCGCCCGCACGTGCGCGTGCTGTCGCTCCCGCATTCCGGGTGGCCGGGCACTCCGCGCAACCGGGGTGTCGAGGAGGCCAGAGGGACGTACGTGCAGTTCGTCGATCAGGACGACCGGCTCTACCCGCGGGCACTGGAGCGGCTGTGCGACTACGCGGACGAGAACGGATCCGATGTCGTTGTCGGCAAGGAGGTGGGCATCGGACGGAAGCTGCCCGCGAAGATCTTCCAGCGCGACATCCCGCACGCGGTGCTCGGTGAGGACCCGATCCTGGAGATGCTGACGCCGCACAAGATGTTCCGGACCGCCTTCCTGCGGGAGAACGGCATCCGCTTCCCCGACGGGAAGGTGCGGCTCGAAGACCATCTCTTCGTGATGCAGGCGTACTTCGCCGCCGACACGATCTCGGTCCTCGCGAGCGAGCCCTGCTACGCGTGGGTGAAGGAGCCGGGGAGCGCGAGCTCGGCCCGCATCGAGCCGGAGTCGTACTTCCCGCATCTGGAGACCGTGCTCGACGTGGTCGAGGCGAACACCGAACCGGGGAAGGTGCGGGATCGGCTGCTGCGGCACTGGTTCCGCGGCAAGATCCTCAACAGGATCGCCGGGCGCCGGATGGTGAAGTACCCCGCGGAGTACCGCGACCGTCTGCTGGACGTGGTCGTACCGCTCACGCAGCGGCGCTTCGGGCCCGGCGTGGACGCGGGGCTGTCGTTCCCGCAGCGCATCCGCGCGGCTCTGCTGCGCGCCGATCGCCGCGACGACCTGCTCGCACTCGCCGCCTTCGAGGCCGAGACGACCTGCACCGCCGCCGTGACCTCGGCGCGCTGGTCGCGGGGAGGGCTGCAGCTGACCGTGCGCGTCCGCGTGCGTCGGAACGGCGAAGAGGCCTTCGTGTTCGAGACGGTCGACACGGCGGATCATCTGCTGTCCCTCCCGCTGTCGACGACGGAGGATCTTCCTTCGGGCCTGCTGAACGCCCGCAAGGAGCGCCGCGCCGACCGGGTCGACGTGGTCGCCCAGGACACCCCGGAGCCGGGCCAGGCCGCGGAGTCCACCGCGGGTTCGGAGCGCAAGGTCGGCGGGCGCCGACCCAAGCGCCTCGACGCGGTGCCCATCGCCGTGGACCCCATGAAGGTGTTCCGCGAGGACGGTGCGCGCGACGCCGATCTGTCGGTCGCGGTCCGCGTGGCCGGCTGGGTGTTCACCGCGCCGCTGACGGCTGCCCCGGACGTGGTCGCACACCTCGGCAGGTCGCCCCTTCTCGCGGGCCGGCGGGTCGAACTCGTGCGGAACGACGACGGCAGCCTGCGCCTGCACCGGGAATGGCCCGGAGGCGCCTGGCGCGACGCCCTGGCACGCACCGCGCGACGCGTGCGCTCCCGCCTCCGCCGCTGACAGCCCCATCCCGCCCCGCGCCCGAACTCGCGTGCCTGCGCACTGCACTCAGGCCGCGACATCGAAGCGCGCCCGTCCGCCCAGCCGCGGCGTGCGCCGCGGGTCGACCCACCGCGGCGGAAGGAACCATGCTCGGCCGGCCACACCGGAACCCTCGATGACGATCTCCCACCCGTTGTCGTGGATGCGGTGATGGCAGGTCTCGCAGAGCAGGATCCCGTTCGAGAGATCGGTCGGACCTCGATCGCGCTGCCACCAGCGGAGGTGGTGAGCCTTCGTCATCCCCGGGGGAAGCCCGCACATCGCGCACCCGCCGTCCCGTTCGGCGAGCGCCAGGCGTTGGGCTCGTGTGAAGAGGCGCTTCTCGCGACCCCAGTCGAGCACTTCGCTCGCCCCGCCGAGGACACACGGGATGATCCCCCCACCGGCAGCCAACCGCCGCGCGGCACCGATGTCGATCACCTGGTCGAGCCCGTCGATCGTCGCCGACCCGGTGCCGGCCTGGAGATCGTCGAGGGACACGCGCACGACCACCGTCGCCCCCGCGAGCGGCACCCGATCGCCCTCGCACCCGAGCACATGCCCGCAGAAGAGGGCCAGCGCATCGGCCTGGATCATCGCGACCGAGCGCCGGTCGGCGTCCGGCGACCCGGCGTCAGGCGCATCGAGGCGGGCGGCGAACACGGCGGACACGTGCCCGCGGATCGCAGTGACGACCGGCGCCGCGCTCTCGGCATCGAGCTGCGCGTGCAGGTGCACCATGCCGTCACGCTCGAAGAGGCGCAGTCCGCGCCGAGCACGCTGCTCCTCCGCCCGCGGCGCCACGCCGTCGGGGTCGAGCCACGCTTCGGCGCGGAGGACGAGCTTGCGCACCGCATCGAGCTCGAGCCCTTCGGCTGCACCGGTCAGCACGCGCTCCGCCTCGGCGATGCGCTCCACCCCCGCAGCCACGCGACAGCGATCCAGCAGAGCGACGATGAGCCCAGCCGCCGGCGCTCCAAGCGCACCCGACGCGAGCGCTTCCCGGAGGAGCGGGTACCGCGCGGGCAGCGGCGCGCCGAGCAGATCGCTCCGCGGTGACGTCGCCTCTCCCACCTTCACCAGGCGCTGCGCCTCTCCCGTCGAGATGCCCGTCACCGCGGCGATGAGCTTCGCCCCTGTGCGGTACCCGCGTTGCTTCGCCAGGCTGTCGGCCCCGAGCTCCGCGCGCGACTCCCGAGCGATGCCGGCCGCCACGTCGACGTGCAGTGCATCGAGTCGGCGCCGCAGAAATCCGATCGCGTCGGCGACGTCGACGAGCTGCGCGCGGGAGAGCTCCGGCGCATCGCCCGCGGCGCCCCATGCCTCGTCGAGGCGATCCATCGCCTCGCGCAACCCGGACATTTTCGACATGCTTCATTTTATCTCCGAGTGGCCCGACTTTCGAAGATTTGTTCTAACGGATGCCGGCATTCCGCCCGGGCCGACAGGACACCTCGTCCCCGATCCGACGCAGGCCCCCACCCGTTCACCTCATCGCATCCTCGCGTTCACGCCGCGCGCCTATCTTGAGTGCGGACGCGCGACCGCGCTCACGAAAGCAGACAATCTTTGTGCCTTCACGACAAGAACCGGTAGTGTCGCATCGACACACCTCGAAGGCGAGAAAGGGACGAACATGGCCGACAGGCAGCAGAGGCGCTGGGCGCTCATCGGATTGACGGCCGCGGCGGCGATCGCGCTCACCGGATGCACGGCGGGCGGCGACGGAGACGCGGACGGCGGCGGCAGCGACAGCGGCTCCGGGGACACCCTCATCGTCTACACGAACTCGAACAGCGACGGCCGCGGTGAGTGGATCACCGAGAAGGCGGCGGACGCGGGCATCGACATCGAGATCGTGGGCCTCGGCGGCGCCGACCTGACGAACCGCATCATCGCGGAGAAGAACAACCCCGTCGGCGACGTGGTCTTCGGCCTGAACAACATGTTCTTCGAGCAGCTCAAGACGGAAGAGGCCATCACCGCCTACGAGCCGAGCTGGAGCGGCGAGGTCCCTGCAGACGCCGGCGACCCGAAGGACGGCGCGTTCTGGCCGCTCGTGGAGCAGGCGATCGTCACGGTCTACGACGAGAACCGCATCAGCGACGCGCCCGCCGACCCCGACGACCTGTACACCGACGAGGAGTTCGCCGGCCGCTACGAGGTCAACCCTGCGCTCGGCCAGGCCACCCCGCAGCTCGTGCTCGCCAGCATGCTCACCCGTCACCTCGACGAGGACGGCGACCTCGGCGTGAGCGACGAGGGCTGGGACCTGGTGAAGTCGTACTACGCCAACGGCTCCCCCGCCGTGGAGGGCACCGACCTCTACGCCCGCATCACCCGCGACGAGGTGGACTACGGCGTGCTGCCGTCGAGCGGCATCTCCGCCCGCGACGAGGAGTACGGCACCAGCACGGGCATGATCGTCCCCGAGTACGGCGTCCCCTACGTGACCGAGCAGATCGCGCAGATCAACGGCACGGACAACGAAGACAAGGCACAGGAGTTCATCGACTGGTTCGGCAGCGCCGAGGTGCAGGGCGAGTTCGCCGCGGAGTTCAACGCCATGCCGGTGAACGAGGGCGCCGTCGAGAAGGCCAACCCCGAGGTCGTCGAGCTCATGGGCACGCTCGACCGCCAGGACATCGACTTCGGCTTCGTGAGCGAGAACCTCGGCGCCTGGGTCGAGAAGGTCACGCTCGAGTACATCGGCTGACCCGCGCCATCCCGCCGCACCGGCAGAGAGAGAAGACGATGATCCGTTTCGACGACGTCGAGGTCGTGTTCGGCGACCACCGTGCGGTCTCGCACCTCGATCTGGAGATCCAGGAGGGTGAGTTCTTCACCCTCCTGGGTCCGTCCGGATGCGGCAAGACCACCGCCCTGCGCACGCTCGCGGGGTTCATCGAGCCGACCGGCGGGCGCATCCACATCGCCGGTCGCGACGTGACCCGCGTACCCAGCGAGAAGCGCGGCGTAGGCATGGTGTTCCAGAACTACGCGCTGTTCCCGAGCATGAACGTGCGGGAGAACATCGCGTTCGGTCTCTCGGTGCAGAAGGTGTCGAAGGCCGAGCAGCGGCGACGCGTGGACGAGGTCGCCGATCGCACCGGACTCGCCGCATCGCAGCTCGACAAGAACGTGGCGGAGCTGTCCGGCGGCCAGCAGCAGCGCGTCGCCATCGCCCGGGCGCTCGCGCTCACCCCCAGCATCCTGCTGCTCGACGAGCCGTTGTCGAACCTCGACGCCAAGCTCCGCGTGCAGCTGCGCGAACAGCTCAAGGAGCTGCAGCACGAGGTCGGCGTGACCACCGTGTACGTCACCCACGACCAGGAGGAGGCGCTCACCCTCAGCGACCGCATCGCCGTGCTCGACGCCGGGACGCTGCAGCAGGTGGGCACCCCGGAGGAGATCTACGACCGCAGCGCGACGCCCTTCGTCTGCCGGTTCATCGGCGAGAACAACCGGCTCAGCCCCGCGCAGCTCGTCGCGATCGGCGCCGGCCTCGACGCCACGGCCGAGAGCTACGTGCGGCCGGAGAAGCTGCACCTGGCGTCGCCGTCCGCGGCCGCCGGCGGCACGGCGTCGCTCGACGGTACCGTCGCGGAGCGCACGTATCACGGCAGCCATAGCGTCTACACGGTGTCGGCGGCCGACGGGACGCTCCGGGTGAGCGTGCCGGCCGCGGCGAGCGCGCACCGTTGGGACGTCGGCGACGCCGTGCGCATCGACGTCGACCCGCGGTGGATCCTGCAGTACCCGGCGGCGTGACATGAGCGCTCCGCAGAACGACTCCCGCCCGGTGCCGCCGCCGTCCGCGGCCATGACCGACGCGCCCGGCGCCCTGACGACCGAGGCCGCCGAGGCGGGCACCGCGACGAAGCCCCGTCTCCGCCGTGGACGGCCCGGCAGCGTGCGCGCGATGCTCCGCTCGCCGCTGGCCTGGGTGACCGGCATCGTCGTGATCTGGTTCGCCGCCGCCTTCCTCGTGCTGCCGAACGCCGAGCTGCTCGCCGCGACCTTCTTCCCGGACGGCCAGTTCAGCATCCGCGCCGTCGAGAAGCTGCTCGGCAGCGAGCGCGCGCTGAAGACGCTCGGCAACAGCTTCCTCCTCGCGATCACGCTGTCCGTCACGGTCAACGTCGTCGGGGTGTTCATCGTGCTGGTGACGCAGTACTTCCAGGTGCGCGGCGCGAAACTCCTCTGGCTCGGCTACGCCACGACCCTGATCTACGGCGGCATCGTGCTCGCCGCCGGCTACAACTTCATCTACGGGAAATTCGGCTTCATCACGAACCTGATGGTGAACATCTGGCCGGACATGAACCGGGACTGGTTCTCCGGCTACTTCGCGGTCGTGTTCGTGATGACGTTCGCGACGACGACGAACCACATGCTGTTCCTGTCCTCGTCGCTCGGCAAGGTGGACTACGCGTCGATCGAGGCGGCGAAGCTCATGGGCGCCTCGACCTGGACGATCCTGCGCCGCATCGTGCTGCCGGTCATGAAACCGATGCTCTTCGCGGTCACGGTGCTGACGTTCCTCATCGGTCTCGGGGCCCTGACCGCGCCGCTCGTGCTGGGCGGCCCGGACTTCCAGACCGTCGCACCCCTCATCATCGACCTGTCGCGCAGCCCGATCACGCGCGACATCGCGGCGCTGCTGGCGATCGTCCTCGGTGTCGCGACGATCATCCTGCTCGCGATCATGAACCGCGCCGAGAAGTCGGGGGTGTACTTCTCGGTGGCGAAGGTGGCGACGCCGATCCAGAAGCAGCGGATCCGCAACCCGTTCGCGAACGCCGTCGTGCACGTGGTCGCCTACCTGCTCTGGGTGATCTACCTCATCCCGGTCGTGCTCATCGTGATCTTCTCGTTCGTGGACGCGCGGAGCATCCTCGCCGGATCCATCACACTCGACAGCTTCACGCTCGACAACTACATCACCGTGTTCTCCAGCGCGGCGGCCCTCCGGCCGTTCGTCGTGAGTGTCGTCTACAGCGCCCTCGCCGCGGTCATCGTGGTGGGCGGCCTGCTGTTCGTGGCGCGGATGATGCAGAAGCACCGCAACCTGCTGACCACGGCCATCGAGTACGTGCTGCACATCCCGTGGATCCTGCCGATCGTGCTGATCGCGCTGGCCTTCGTGATGGCGTTCGACGCGCCGCAGCCCCTCGTGGGCAACATCGTGCTCACCGGGACGCCGGTCCTGCTGCTCGTCGCGTACATCTGCGTGAAGATCCCCTTCACGCTGCGGCTGCTCAAGGCCGGGTTCGCGTCCGTGCCGGACTCCCTGGAAGACGCCTCGCGCATCCTCGGAGCGCGCTCGCTGACCACGTTCCGGCGCGTGCTCATCCCCCTCGTGCTGCCGACCGCGGCCGCGATCACCGCGCTGAACTTCAACAGCCTGCTCGACGACTACGACGCCGCGATCTTCCTCTACCACCCGCTGTACAAGCCGCTCGGCGTCGCGATCCAGGAGAGCACGCGCGGGGAGAACAACCTCGACGCGATGCCCATCACGTTCGTCTACACCGTGCTGCTCATGATCATCATGGGTGTCACCATGTATCTCGTGTATGGACGAGGTTCGCGCGCCGGAGCGCCCCGCCGACGGAAGCAGCGCGCATGAGCGGGGCGGAGGCCGGGACGCCCGCCCTGCGGGTCACGATCAGCGACGTCGCCGCGGCGGCAGGGGTGTCCCGCGCGACGGCGACCAGGGCACTGAAGGGCGAGGGGCGGTTCGCGCCGGAGACGCAGGAGCGCATCCTGGAAGCGGCCGAGCGACTCGGGTACGTGCGCAACACGATGGCCGCCGAGCTCGCCGCCGGACGCACCGGCACCGTCGGCCTCATGCTGCGCGACGCGAGCAACCCCGCGTACGGTCTCCTCTTCTCACGGTTGCAGGAGGAGGCGCATCAGCGCGGACTCGACCTCGTGACCGTCACGATCGGCGCCGACGAACAGGGCGCCAAGCAGGTGAATGCGCTGCACCGGCTGCTCGGCATGCGCGTCGCGGGACTCATCGTCGCCACCGGCGGCATCTCCGCGGCGCAGCTCGAGCCCTTCGCCGACCAGGTGCCGATCCTGCGCGCCGGGCGCGTGGAGTCGGCGGGCCGCATCCACACCGCCCACTACGACGACGAGGGCCACGGACGTCTTCTCGCGGAGCACGTCGTCGCGCTCGGGCACCGGACCGTCGTCGTGCTCGCCGGAAGTCCCGAGGCCTCGTACCCCGAGCACCTCCGCGCGCTCGCGATGCAGGAAGTGCTGACCGCGGCTGGGGTCGCCGTGACGATGATCTCGGCCGGCGCGCGTCCCGAGGACGGCGTCGACGAAGCCCTCGCCGCCGTGCGCGCCGGGGCGACCGCGGTGATGTGCGCCTCGGACTACCGGCAGCTCGCCGTCATGCGCGCCGCCCGCGCGGCAGGCCTCCGCGTGCCGGAGGACGTGAGCGTGACCGGGTGCGACGGCATCCTGCCCGGCGCCGATCTGCTCGGGATCACCACCCTTCGGATCCCCGTAGAGGCAGTGGCCGCGGCCGCCGTCGAGACCATGCAGCAGCTGCTCACCGCCGACGAGCCGGAGACGCTCGTACGCCGCTCGTTCACGGGAACGCTCGTCCCCGGCTCCACGGCCGCCGCCGTCTGACATCTGCCCCGACCTGCCTTCGTCCGCCGACCAGGAAGAGACATGATCCTCACCGAACACCCTCGCCCGTCGCACACCTTCGTGCACATCTCCGACACGCACCTGCCCGGTGAGCGGTCGCCGCTATACGGCAGCGGGGCCGACGCCGATGCGAACCTGGCGGAGATGCTCGACCGGCTCGTCTCCTCGGGGCTCCGTCCCGACGCGCTGCTGTTCACGGGAGACCTGACGGACCGGGGCGATGCCGCTGCCTATAAGCGACTGCGCGAGCTCGTGACGCCCGCCGCCGCTGCGCTCGGCTGCGAGGTCGTGTGGGCGGCCGGCAACCATGACGACCGTCGTGCCATGCGATCGGAGCTCGGGCTCGCGGGGGCGGGTGACGAGCCGATCGTCGAGGTGCGGTGGTTCGGGGGGATGCGCGTCATCGTCGTCGATTCGACGGTGCCCGGCGCGCATTGGGGGGAGGTGCCGTCGTCGCAGCTGGATCGGCTGGAGGGAGAGCTGTCGACGGCGGCACCGCAGGGCACGCTGCTGCTCATCCACCATCCGCCCCTGCCGACGGTGCTCGACCTCGCCGTGACGGTCGAGCTGCGGGATCAGGACGCGCTGGCCGCGGTGCTCCGGGGGTCGGACGTGCGAGGCATCCTGTCCGGGCACGTGCACCACCCGTCGTTCGGCACCTTCGCCGGGATCCCCGTGGCCGTCGCCTCGTCGAGCGCGTACGGTCAGGACCTCGCGCAGCCCGTGGGTGCCACCCGCGGACAGGACGCCGCGCAGGGCTACAACCTCGTGCACGTGTACGCCGACACCATCGTGCACTCCGCCGTCTCGCTCGAGCGCGGGGCGGACGTCGGAGAGCCGGTCGCCGCCGACGAGGCCGGGCGACGGATCACCGGCGTCGGGATCGACTGGCGCGACTAAACCGTCACGAGGTCGTCATCGGCGTCACCTCGACGTCGATGGAGCCGAACGGGAACGGGCTGAACACGGTCCAGGAGTCGTCGGTGAACTGCTCGATCGGGATCAGCGCGAACCACACGTGCGAGACGACGATCGCGACCACGACGAGCAGACCGACTCCTCGCAGGGTCCACTCCAGCGTCCGCAGCGCCGCGCGCTCGTCGGTCGCCTTCATCACCCGACCGAGCGCGAGCAGCACGATGACGGCAATGGCGACGTAGACGAGCGGGCTCGGCGCGAGCGTCAGCTGGATGCACTGCGGAGCCTCGTCCACCGGCCGACCCGCGGAGTCGATGAACCCCCCGTTCGCGTCGACGCCGCCGGGGCAGATGCCCTTGCTGGCGGTCATGAACACGGGGTAGAGGAACGCGGCGATCAGCGACCAGAGGAGGACGCGGCGGATCGCGGCGATGACCACGGCCCCGGGCAGCGCGGCGGGTGCCGTGTCCGGGGCGGTGGAGGGGGCGAGCGACGACATGCGGGGCTCCTTCGGGGGCGGTCGTGTTCATCCTGGCGGATGTGAGAGGCGGGTGGAAGGGGCGCGGGGTGGGCGACTCGCGCATCAGTCTTAGGCTGGAACGTCTGCCTCCTCTCTGAGGCGCCTTCCCCTGGAGCTCCATGTCTGCAATGACGGTCGACGACCGCGCCCGCCATCGCGCCCACCCCTCGGTGCTCGATGCGCTGAAGAACCCGCGACTGCTGACCCGCGAGGTGCTGGCCGGGCTCGTCGTCGGACTCGCGCTCATCCCGGAAGCGATCGCGTTCTCGGTGATCGCGGGGGTGGACCCGAAGGTGGGGCTGTTCTCGTCGTTCATCATGGCGGTGTCGATCGCGTTCCTCGGCGGGCGGCCGGCGATGGTGACCGCGGCCACTGGAGCCGTGGCGCTCGTGATCGCGCCCGTCGCGCCGATGTACGGGCTGGACTACTTCATCGCGACCGTCATCCTCGCCGGCATCTTCCAGGTGGTGCTCGGAGTACTCGGCGTCGCGAAGCTCATGCGCTTCATCCCCCGCAGCGTCATGGTCGGCTTCGTGAACGCGCTCGCGATCTTCGTGTTCAGCTCGCAGTTCCCGCAGCTCATCGACGTGCCGTGGCTGGTGTATCCGCTGGTGGCGCTGGGCATCGTCGTGATGCTCGTGATGCCGAAGATCACCAAGGTCGTGCCGGCGCCGCTCGTGTCGGTGGTCATCGTGACCGGGGTCGTGCTCGCCTTCGGGATCACGGTGCCGACGGTCGGCGATCAGGGTGAGCTGCCGCGGAGCCTGCCGTCGCTGTTCATCCCGAACGTTCCGCTGACGTGGGAGACGTTCACGATCATCGCGCCGTTCGCGCTCGGCGTCGCGCTCGTCGGGCTCATGGAGTCGCTGCTGACCGCGAAGCTCGTCGACGAGATCACCGACACCCACTCGAACAAGACGCGCGAGTCGTGGGGGCAGGGCGTCGCGAACGTACTCTCAGGGATGTTCGGCGGCATGGGCGGGTGCGCCGTGATCGGTCAGACGATGATCAACGTGAAGGCCTCGGGCGCGCGAACCCGCATCTCGACGTTCTGCGCCGGGATCTTTTTGTTCTTGTTGGTCGTGGTGTTCGGTGACTTCGTCGGGACGATCCCGATGGCGGCGCTCGTGGCCGTGATGATCATGGTCGCGATCGGGGCGTTCGACTGGCACAGTGTGCGGCCGTCGACGCTGAAGCGGATGCCGAAGAGTGAGACGTTCGTGATGGTTGCGACCGTTTCGTTGGTCTTGGTGACGCACAACCTGGCTGTCGGGGTTGTCGGCGGGGTGCTGGTCGCGTCGGTGCTGTTCGTGCGGCGGGTGGCGCACTTCGTTTCAGTCCGTCGGGTTCCGGGGCCGGCGGGCGATGTGGTGACGTACGTCGTGGAGGGGGAGCTGTTCTTTGCGTCGAGCAATGACCTGACGACTTTGTTCTCGTATACGGAGGATCCCGATCGCGTTGTCGTTGACCTATCGGGGTCGCATGTGTGGGATGCGTCGACCGTTGCGGCATTGGATGCGATCGAGACGAAATACGCGAGCCTGGGGAAAACGGTGGAGATCGTCGGGATGAATGAGAACAGCCAGCGGATGCGTGGGCGGTTGACACGTGGATTCGAGTAGAGCAGATGCGTCATCGACCGCAATCATGAGCCAGCTCCGAGCCGCGCGGTGTCCCAGCACTCGACAATCTGATGCTCGAACGGAATGATCGGAGCGTGAGTTTCTTTGCTACGTTCATGCCCGGAGTACGCAAGGTGCGTACGCCGTTGGCGGTGGGCGTACTTCGGCTCGCCGTGCTGTACTTACTGGTTGCGCCCGCCTGGCCGACACGGATCGAGGCGGACGAAAATCTATCGAAGGCTACAGAGGGGCTCTCTTCGATTAGTGAAGCAGCCGCTCTTGATGGTTCGCGCTAGTCGCTTCGCACGGCAGGAACGCGGTGCATGGGCGAGCAGACCCGGTCGAACGAGCGTCCTTTGCAGCTGATTCTCTCAGTACTCGAGCGCCCGAAGGACCTCGGCGGTGATCTGCGCCGCGGCCACACCCGGATCCTCATGCTCCCAGTACCGCAGGACCTGCCACCCTAGCGACTCGAGCGCGGTACTTGTCGTCTTATCCCTCTCGACGTTCCGCGCCAGCTTAGGTAACCAGTAGTCCGCATTGCTCTTCGGTCGTGTTCCATGTTCGGGACATGAATGCCAGAAACATCCATCAATGAATACTGCGATGCGTGCGCGGGTGAATACCATGTCGGCTCGCACGCGCAAATCTGGCACGAGACGGAAATCGACATGGTAGCGGAACCCAGCGGCATGGACGAGCTTACGAACGGCGAGCTAAGGCGAGGTAGCGCGACGGCGATTAGCTTGCATGGTTCGCCGCGCCGCCTCACTCGATGCCTAGGAGCGCTTCACGGTGAAAGAGCCTACCCGCGCCCCTTTCGGCGCACCAGCGAGCTTCAGATCAACGTACGTCCTGAAGCGCCAAAAAGGGCGGTAATCATCGCTCGAAGCTCGTCGTCGGAAAGCGAGCCGAGATCTGTAACCCTCGATTCAAACTGTACGGCTTTGAGTCCGTCGCGAACGATCTCGCGTCGCGGCAGCTCTTTCGGCGTCGAAGCGATCTGTTCGCTGACGAAGCGTGCCAACCTGTGGTCCGACGAGAGGTTGCGGTCGATGAGTCCGACGAGATCGTCCTCGAATAGTTCGACTTCCGGATCGTTCAAGAGCGATCCGAGAACGACGACACGTAAGTACGTACGATAAAAGACGTTCCGTCGACCAGCCAAAAAGCGATCCGGAGAGAGTCGTCCCGCGCGATCGAGAGGAAACCTCCGCACAGCCAGATCGGGCAGCACTGCGATCGTCAGATATGACCACATTCCCGGGTTCGCCGCCTGTCCACGGAGATCCTCCGCGAACCACTGAGCCAGCCCGGCGCCAGCAAGCAGGTCGAATTTCCGATCGTGGTTGCGTTGGTCGGCTGACACCGTCGAGAGCTGAGAGTGCATCTCCTCTCGAAGTCTCGCCAGCTCCGAGACGGAGACCTTGCCCGATCCGCCGATTCCGAAGTATGCACGCGGATGGTGCGCGCCGCTCGTGAACAGCGGCGCTTCCCGCCCAATCGTGACGGCATCCTCGAGATCTAGAAAGGCTCGGCGCGCGTCCTCTGTCGAGAAGCGCGGATAGATCGCTCCCATCGTCAGCCCTCTTCTCGCATGAAATCACTGGCCTCGCGCGCACGCTCGATGAGTTGCATCGGGTCCTCACTTGCGAGACGCAAAGCGACCTCAAGGTCAAAGCCCAGGGTCGCGGATACATGAACGCAGAAAGCCCCGAGCGAGAACCTGTCCGATTCGGCCGATTCAGAGATCGAGGTCGACGAGTAACCGTCTCGGATAGCGGCAAGTTGGAACAGAGTCGCGGTGTAGATATCGGTCTGTATCGATTGGTAGACCCAGCGCTCCGCGGTCCCGTCAAGGATACGTGCCGCGACGGGTAGGTCAGTGTTCACGTAGAGCCGAATAGCCGACGTCAGTCCCCAACTCGGTTCGGCATCGTGAGCGACATCCACGCGCCAGGGAATGCGCCGCCTTCCAGTCTCTACGAAGCTCACAGCAGAAGTGGGGAAGTCTTCGCCCAATCTCTCGAACGGCACCTTTATGGCTCTCGGCAGGCGCCATAGCCTGGCTGATCGGTGAACTGCGCGAGCGGGATCAGGATGGCCCGTTCGCCCAGTCCCGATCACTGCGACATCGACCAGCGCTTCTACCGCTACAGTCGATCCATCTACTTCAATGTCGACGTCTGCAACCCATACGTCATTTACGCGGACGAAGTCGGCCGCTGCCCGCCACTTCGTCCGGGCGGCGAGACATGTGATTGTGCCGACAAGCGTCACCGGCTCGTCTTGCGGAATCCCGCTCTCCTCCCAGAATTCATCACCTAGTTGAGCGGAGACTCGGAGCATGAGGTCCTGACCCGGCTCCCATACGTCAGGGAGCTCATCGATCTCGACAGCAGGTTGCACCGCTCGCACCTGCGCCGTCACAGAGGATGGAGCAGGAATCCTGAATGGGCGCGATTCAATCGCCGGCATCGATAGCACTCGCGTTCATCTCGATGAGCAGTGCTCGACGGGCGGGTCCCGTAATCGTGACGTTCTGAGTGACATCACCTGCGGCTCTGGCGCGTCCGTCTCCGAGATCGAATGCATACTCCCAGCTCACGGCCAGCTCTTCGGCTGGTACTGGTGTGCGCGCTCCGTCATCGCCGACTATTGAAACATTGATGTCGATGAGGAACTCCCCTGGCCCGTTCACGGAGAAAGTGGTTTGTTGACGCTGACGGCCGTCATCGAGTGTCTGCACCAGGCGCGGCGGTTCCACAGTAATCAGCTGTCGGCGCATGCCGCGGCGAGCTCCGCCAGGGTTTGTTCGCGAAGCGCTCGGGAGCTTCGCTTCCGCCGCACTAGGGAGAAGCATGCCGAACATGCGTGCCAGCGCTCCGACGCCGCGATGAGCCGCGTCAGGCGTCTGGATTGACGTCGGCTCGGGGATCGCAAAGGTCTCTCGAAGAATCGCACGCACCCGGATGCGCATCGCTCGGATCACGAGACCAGTCTCACCGCCGGCGTTGCTCACCCACATGTCGTGCGCCGGAGGCTCCGCCTCGGCGAACGTCCTGTCCCAATCCCTTGAGGATTTGAACACCGCCAGCCAGTCGAAGATGGGCGATGCCGTGTGATCGGACCAGTCATCGGTAGTGACGACGAGCTCAGCCTGATCGCGCATCAGCGCGATGCGCTGAACAGATGCCTCATCCCGCGCTGGATCGAGATCGTCGTCGATGAGAACGGGCTCGAGAGCTTTCATCCGCTTGACGACCGCGAGGTGACCGATCCTCTTCCGATTGCGTATGACGTCGTGCACTGCGACAGGCAGTCCGGACGGTGCGAGCACGGGCGCTTCATCACCGCGCACGCGCGACCTGATGGCGTTCAGTCCCGCTCCCCAGAGCTCGAGCGCCCCCACCGTATCGTCGACGATCCGAACATCGCTGTTATTGACTCGAAGTTCGATCGGCATCGGGGGGCCCCCGGCCCCAGGCTCTGGGATCAGCTTCGGCCAGAGATGACGGCGTATCGCTCGCCGGGCCTCGTCGGCGAACTGGATCTCGAGCGCTGATGGGTCACCATGCCTGAGCTGCCTGAGATCGGGCTCATTGAAGTCGCCGTCACGAGCAACCGTGATGCGCGGATCCAGAATGAGCAACGACGTACCAGTATCGTTCCCCTCGAAGTGGTTGCCGAACAACCGCTCACCGTACGCTTGGGCAACGTCGCCGACCAGTGGTGCGACGAGGTCGCCCCGGCCCGCACCCCACCAATGCCGTCCAGTGAACTGCTCCCCCTCCGTCACGTACGACTCGTGGAACGCCGACACGACCAGCCGATACTCGAGGGTGCCTGCCGCATTCCTGCACCGGCTCCAGAACACCACCGTCCCCTGGCCGCTATAGGCGTATGCGGCCGTCTTCCCGAACCCGTAGGTCCCGCCGCCTTTCCCGTCGTCCCGTGGCACACCGACTTTGAGGATGAGGTCCTGGAAATTGCAGGGCTCTCCGTTACGTGTCGGCGAGAGGTCTGTTGGACCGTTGAGCCCTGCAGTACCGCGATCGAACACCTCGAGAATGTGCATGTTCTCGACTTTGGGCACGCGGTGTCTTCCCGGAACGCGACGTCCTGCGTCGAAGAGCCGGTCTATATCAGCCCTCAGACGGAAGTCAACGCGCCGAAGGTCAACGCCGTACCGGGGAGTCCTCTCGCCAGTCCGCGCGTCCCAACTATTCTGCGCTGTCTCTCGAATCAGGACCTCGAGCGGAGACAAGTCTGTGCGCCCAAGCAGCCGATCGCCCCCGGTACCATCCATATCCCCAGCTTTGAACTGTTTCGAGAACCAGGAGAGTTGTTCTATCGTCTGCGACCAACTCACAACGTCTCCAGCAGACGTGCGTACTCGACATCGTCAAGCGGAAGGGGACAGGCGTCGAGAAGTAATTGATACGTCAGCCTGGCGACACCCTTCAACGACACCTCGTCAAGTCGGGAGGCCCGGATCCCCGGGAACCCGTCGTCGACCTTATGCAGCCGGCGCTCGACGACGACCAGTCGGAGCGTCTCGTCGATATCCAGAGGCTCGTGGTCGTCAGTCCGTCCGCGTAGGGCATCGACGTCCACGCCGTCACCATGAAGAGCGTCGACGATTTCCGCGATCGTCTCTCCATCTGCGGACTCCTCGACACGAAGCGAGATAAGATGCAGGTCGCGTCCGTGAGGCGGATCGAGCTGAAATGCGCCATGGATCGTGACGCTCGGACTGTCAGTCCCGCTATACGTTTTTACCTCTATTGCATTCAGATGCACGAAGTCGTGACGGTGCCCGTCGGGTCCGCGCCAGAGAATGTGAGCCCCAGCTCCCCGCTGGGCAACGAGGTCTCGGAGGACGTTGAGTTCGCCGAAGAGTCCGATCAGTCCGCTACGGCTCAATGACGGCTGCGCCGCCTGCAGCGCGCGACGCCAGTCATTCACCACCTTCGAGACTTCGAGGTACACGGTGCCGTGCGTCACCTCGACGCGATCAAGCACCTCGCCGATGAGAGAGAGAAACGTCGTTCGAAGTGCAGGATCAGGACAGTCGATCTTGATTCGTTCGCGGGGGTTCTCGCCAGACGGCGCGATCCAGCTGACAGGTAGCAAGTCCCCTAGTCTCGGCTCGATGTGTGGAAGGCCCTCAGGGCGCTCCACGACAAACGACAACTGATGCGAGTAGTCAAGCACGAGGAACGCCTCACGCATGTTCCAATCGGGGCCAAGACGGCGAGCTTTATTGGATCCGAGCGTCGGACTTTCCTGGAGCAGCGCGGCCAGCGCCGCCTCAACCCGAGAGGATCCGCGGCTCATGGCGCGGCTTCCTGGGCCGCATAGTCCGCCTCGTCGTCGACGATCTCAGTCTCGCCATCCTCGATCTCGTCGTCGCCGGGATCGAAGATCGACTTGAGCGTGACCGCATAGTGATCTCCATCACGCTCGAACTCGGCGGGCGGGAAGACAACCGCGATCCCAATCAGATGATCCGCGGCCCCCATCGACCGACGCGTCGCGGTGGAGACCCCGGCTGGCTTTGAGTCTTTTCCGATTGCGTACAGGATCACGAGCCCGTTGTCGGGTCGATATCCGCGTCTGAAGCTCTTGACCGCCTGAACGTCGCTCTTCTTCAGCTCCTTATATGCCGAGCGCGTTGCATCGTCGAGCAGCCCGTTCCGCTCGAGAATGGCGACGTCCGCCGTCGAATCCGCGCTCGACATGAGCGCCCGGATGTTCACGACGTTGGCGCCGGCCTTGGCCGCATCCTCGAAACGACTCTGGTCCCACTCCTTCAGCGGTGCACGGCTCACCACGTTTACGCGGACGCCCTCCGCGTATTCAAAAGTCGCGTTGTTACTGGACGGGCCAGATATGAGGAGAAGATCCCAGGTTTTACCATCGCCGTGATCGCCGGTCCACTTCCTAATAGCCGCCGGCTGCAAGGCGACATCGACCGGGAACACGCCGTAGTGCTCGAGAAAGTCAATGAGGTCGGTGTGCGAAAGCTCTCCGAAGAGGTGCGTCGCTGGTTCCCCCGCGCCACCACCAAGCGAATCTATGCGGTGCCGAGTGCCGATGGCGTTCCCCACGATCCGTCGAGCTGCGTCCTGGGTGCGTTCGATCCCCTCCGCCGAGCTGTCGAGGTAGATCGTCTGCCTGCGGTTTCCTCCGAGGCCGGTGTGCACGAGATCGACGAAGTCCATCTTTCCGGCGCCCGTAATCTGAAGCCTGCCCTTGTGTGCTCTGACCGGGACTGCGATATCTCCCGGGGTCATGCCTTCACTGATCATCACCGCAATATCTTCGCGGAGTTCACGTTCCACAAGGGCGAGGTGCGCGTAGTCGTCGAGCATTCCAGACGCCGCCCACACGCGCGCAAGGTCGCGGTATCGCGGCCGAAAACCGAACCAGCGTCCCATCTGCAACAACGTGTCGTATGCATTCGATGTGCGCAGGAAAAAGGAAACGACGAGCCCTTCGAGTGTGAGGCCACGCGAGAGTGTCCCACCACCGATCGCGATCACAGTTTGGGGCTCATCGTCCGGGTAGGAGACCCGGTTGTCTGAAGTCCCGTTGTCGACGCGGACCTGGACGTTCGAGATCAGGTCTTCGATAGCGGGCCAGATTTCAGACCACGTGGGAACGCTCTCCTCCCCGCGAAGCTCCGCGGCGCGATCGATCTCGGCGTGAAAGGTGGATTCGAAGCTGTCGTGGCGACGGTCTCCCTCGAGCGCGACATCCTTCAGGAAGTCAACGACGGTGTCACGAAGGCGGGCATGCGCCTCCACTCGATGCGACGTGTGCAGGAGCATCGAAGAGTGCTCGTCCTTGCCCGTCCGTGAGCGCCGAATCGCCGTCGCGATGAGGAACCATCTGATTGCCTCGGCGAGAGCCGACGTGATCTGAGGATCGTAGTCGCTGAGGTCCCGCCCGGAGGGCGCGAGAACTGCAGCTTCTTCGTCGGAGACTGTGCGCGCCAGCGCATCGGAGGCGATGCCCTCTTCGTCATCGAGACTTGACGTGTCGAAGTATGTATCAGCACCCATGTATCCGACGGGTCGAGGCAGCACCACCGCGAAATCGTCTGGGTATAGATCGTTCTCATCGTTCGGATCAGTGAAGATGTTCGCGAACGGAGTCGCTGTGTAGGCCACGTACGTCCCGGTCTTGACTTCGGCCCAGATGTCGCGAATTCGCTGATTGATCGTTGAGACGAGGTTCTTCGCACCCTTGGTGTTGGGAGTCGCCTGATCCGATTCGTCGTCGATGACGATTACCGCGCGAGATAGGAGAATCTGCGGATCGCTCTTCGAAATACTCTGTAGATAATCGAGTACGTTGGCCAGACGCTTCTCGTTCTTCTTCACGACCATTACGATCGCGTTGGCCTGGTTCCCGACCGGGCTAACGGGATTGATTGGCCCGATATCCGAGTTAGCGTCTGTGAGCGGGTACCACGCTACCCCACCGTCCTTGAGCTCGCGGAGGCTCAGATCTCCGTCGAGACGAGCTTGCGTCTGCGCGCGGAGGTTCGAGTGCATGCCCGCAAGAACGATGACGATTCGGTACCCGGCGTCGACCGCCTTTGCAACCAGGCCCGCGTAGTTCGCCGTTTTACCTGACTGGACGTAGCCGACGACGAGGCCCTTACGCTTATCCCCGCGTTTTAGTGGGTTGGCGCACTGCGACAGAATCTGAGAGGTCGAGTCATCGACCCCGGCGATCGCGACCGAGGGCAGGCGCGACTCGAGCTTGGCGCGATAGGTCGGCCATATGCCCTTCGATGTCTTGGGTCCGCTGTACCAGGGGGCGCGACTGGAGTCTCCTATGAGATTATTGCTGACTGCGAGCTCTTCAATCCGCTCACGCTCCGTTGCAAGGTAGGCGCGATACTCGTCGGGAAAACCGGGATTCATCGTCGCGAAGCTGGCGAGCAGTTCAGCATCGCGGGCCTCGGGATCGCGTCCCGCCTGATCTGCTTGCAACGCCTCGAACATCGTCTTCAGCTCCGCGAACCCAAATCCGACCACGACGTCCCCCTGACGTTCACGAGGCTCCGAGCGAGCACCCATGGCTCCTTTTCTACCGGAAAACTCTCATGTCGCGAGACTTCGCCGAGATTCTCATTGGCCTCGAGCTTATGGTGCGCCGCCCAACGCGCGTTCATAGTCCATCGTCACCAGAGGACCACTGCGGTCCAGAGCGTCATGTAGCTCTGCTTCGGCGCGATGCCAGCATCTTGTCCACGTCAACGTTTGCTTCAATTGCTGGGTAGTCGATGCCCGCGAAGGATCTGAAGAGCGCGGTGAATATCGCTTCCGCACCCTTAACCGGGACTGCCATCCCAACCTGCTTCCGGACGCTGTCCTTCAAGCCGTGGAACACGAAGCTGTCTGGAAAGGACTGCAGTCGCGCTCGTTCACGATTGGTAAGAGCGCGATTCTGCGACCAGTGATACATGTGCGAACCGCCGCCCCCACCACCGGTGACTGTATACGCCGGCTTGGCGGCTTCGAGCCGTTTGTAGGTTGTGCTGATCGTCGTCCGTGTCTTGATCTGCAGACGCTTGGGCATGATCTCAAGCGCACGAGGAGAGAACGCGTTCTCCCCGGGAAGGAGGTAGCTCAAGCGATCCACAACATCCTGCGACTGTCTCGTGTACTCATGGTTGGGAGCACCAACCTCAATGCGAGGCACCGTCAGTGCCGTCTTGACAGAAACATCACGGTCAGCATAGATCTCGGGCGAGGGGACGCGGAAACTGGTGTCGAGGTCCTCACGGATCCCTACGATGACTATCCGTTGGCGCCGCTGAGGAACGTCATACTCGTCGAAAGAGTACAGGTGAGGCACAAGGCGATAGCGGAGACCTTCCGCCGGCTCCTGCAAGTGCTCGAGGATTTGCCTGAAGGCTTCGCCTTCGTTCGCTCCCCTAAGACCGGACACGTTCTCCGCGACGAACCACTTCGGCCGCTTGGTCGCGAGGACCTTGACCCCATAGGTGTAGAGGGGCCCGTACTCACCATCAAGCCCCTTCCACTCGCCGACCAGACTGTAGTCATTGCAGGGGAACCCAAACGCGAAGCCCTCAATCGGGCTCAGAGCCTCGATGTTCAGATCATGAACGTTCTGATGAACGACGCCACCACCACCCGACGGCAGAGCATCGGATGATTCGACGACGACAGCCTGCTCCCCGTACTCGGGGACGAGGATGTTATGGCGGTAGGTGTTGCACGTGTCGAGGTCATAGTCGTTCGCCCAGGCATGCCGAAGATTAACTCCTTCGACGGCGGCGGCCGCCCGGCGCGCGCCAAGCGCCATCCCGCCGGGCCCGCTGAACAGTTCACCCATGCGGAACCGGTGCTCGGACAAATTGGCTCCTCTTGATCTGAAGTCTCTTCAGCAGCCTACCGCGAAAAGTGCGACCGATGGCGCGAGAGCGCGCTACTGGCGTGTTCGCAGATTAGTTCGACCCTCCGACATCGAGGCAGGTCGCCGGTGAGCGTGCGGTCAAGCCACTGAGGACGAGACGAGCGCCCCTGGTCGTTCCCTCGCGGCAACGGTACCGCCTTACGATCACACCCTTTTGCCCGAACCGACTACCACGCTAGTTTCGAGAAATGGCCCGGATCCGAAGGTTCATCGAAGGTGACCGCGAAGTCAAAGCACCGCAGTCAGTGGTCGATGCCTACGTTCAACGAGTCCGTGACACGGATGGAGCACTCCTACTTTATTTGTACAACTACAAGGAGGGCGGCCCCACCCCGGGGGACAGCCCAACGCAGAGCATGCACTTCGATCGCAACGCCGCACGCGCTTTGAAAGCTGTACTGGAGGAGACTTTCGGGCCGCTCTAGACACAGCACAAGTGCAGCTAGTCCCCAAACCGCTCCCCCGAGCTCACCTGCTGCGCCACCCGCCGCAACGCCAACAACAACGGCTCCACCAACACCGACCCCAGCACCACGTACCGCACCGCCGCTTCCGCAGACTCCTCCGGCACCCCCGCGATCTCCGCATCCGCGATCCGCCGCGCACTCGCGAGGTACTCCGCCATCACCGCATCGGGCACGGTGAACCCCACGCGCTCCAGCCCCTGCAACGCCCGCGCGACCGCATGCAGCACCGCGGGGTCACACATCCCCGGCTTCCGCCCGAGCCGGGCGGCGAGTGCCTCGGCGCCGGCAAGGTCCAACGCGTCATCGGCCGGCGGGGTGATCGCGGCATGCGCGGTCCCCAGCAACTCGTGCGGGTTCGCGGGCGGATCATCCAGCGCCGCGACCACCCGTCGCGTCTCAGCGATGCTCACGCCCGCATCGAGCAGCGCCCGGATCACGCGCAGCCGCTCGACGTGCTTCTCGCCGTACAGGGCCTGCGTCGCGGAGGTGCGCTCACCCTCGGGCAGTAGTCCCTCGCGCAGGTAGTACTTGATCGTCGGCACGGTCGCGCGGGTCTGCACTGACAGTTCGGAAATCCTCATGGCCACCTCTTGACTTAGATAGTAGCGCTATCCATTATGGATAGCATCGCTATCCAGTTGAGGAGTCGCCATGTCGAAAGTCGTCACGGGCCGCATGACCCACCGCCACGAGGGCGAGCTCGTCGTGTTCCACATCGGGATGCAGATCAACCGTTGGTGGCGCCCCGACCTGTGGCTGCCCGCGTTCGTCGCGATGCCGCGCATGCTCCGCGAGCTCAGCACCGAGCCCGACTCCGGTCTGCTCGGCTACCAGCTCCTCCTCGGATCGGGCGGGCCCTACGTCGTGCAGTTCTGGTCATCCGTCGACAAGCTCTACGCCTACGCCTCCAACCCGGACCAGCAGCACCGTCCGGCGTGGACCGCCTTCAACCGCGCCGCCCGCAAGGCTCCGGGAGCGGTAGGCGTGTGGCATGAGACGTTGCTCGTCGACACCGCAGAGAGCGTGTACGTATCGACGAAGCGCATGGGCCTCGCAGCCGCGACGGAGCACGTGCCCGTACCGCGACGCCATGACCGCGCGCAGGCGCGGTTCACTGACGGGCGGACGGCGACAGCCCACCCGAGAGCCGATCACTCCCAGGCCAACACTCAGTGAGCCCCTCCAGGTGCCGGTAAGCGCACCATTTTCTGACCCATCGCCTGGACTACGTTCGTCATCCAAATATATTGCAATCGTCCTCATGTGTGCGCTTTACTCACTGCAGATGCAGATCGCATAGGAGGATCCATGAGACGGTACATTCCTAGCCTCGGACTGGTGGCTGGCCTGAGTGTGGCTTCAACGCTGCTCCTCGCGGCTCCCGCTTCGGCCGATGTGGGACTTCTCTCCGACGCCGAAGAGTCAGCGATCCGATCCACGATGACCGAGGGCGGCATCGACCTGGAGATCCAGGATCAGCTCGTCGACAAGATGGAGCACGGCGAAGCTCCTGACTCACTTGCTGGAAAGGGTCCTGTGCGGACGATGATCGAATCCACGAGCACCGGCACTCGCACCATCAGTATCTTCGCCGACGGTTCTCGGAGTTGGACCGAACTCGAGCGTCCAACCGGTCCGTCAGACGCAGCAACGCGGTCCTCGATCAGCGGTTGCAGAAGCTCCGCGGGCTGGAAGGTTGGATGCCGGGTGGGGGTCTACGACCTCATCAGCAGCGCGACCTTCGTCATTGACTACCAGACCAGCACTTCGGGTCGCGCGAGGGTTCGCGACATGCGATCGCTCACCTGCGACAACGTCGCCGGCTCCTGCATCCGATCGGGCAGCATCAAGCGGGCGACGCAGAGCGCCGCGGGCCCAGCGTGGGCGGAACTCCGGTACACCGCGAACTTGACCTGGGCAACCACAAAGGGCTCTATCGGGATCCGCGTAAGCGGCACATCCGTCTCCACCTATTGAACGCCGCCAGCGCCGCAGCACGAAGGAACCCCAATGTTCGGAAACGTCTTCGCCGTCACCGTTATCCTCCTCTGGCTCGTCGTCGTCGGCGGTGCGGGGTACGCCATCTTCCTCTTGGGAAGAGCAACCTACCGCCGACTTCGGCGCAACTCTCGTCTTGATGTCGAGCAGGAGCAACGCGGGAGCCCACATCTCCATTGACGATCCGCCCGGAGTCGACCGCTCGTGGTTCTCGATAGTCTCGCGACGCCGTCAGAACCTCGTCGGGACGCTGAGCACATGGAGCATCTTCGCGCTGAGCCTCATCCCCACGCTGGCGTCCTGCTCTCCCGGGGACATGCCGCGTTCGTCGCCGAGCCCGACGACGCGACGTTGACGCACGCGTCTTTCGCCCGCACCGAGCTACACGAGAAGGGAGCCACGATGTTCGTCGGCCAAAGCCCAGCCCCAGACACTGTCCAGGTCACTGCCACCCAGGCCGTATGTGGTTCCGGGCTTGGTGTGGTGGGTCGACACGTACCGAGGAGGTCCCTGCAGATGAGGGATGTGCCGCGAACCTGGTGGGGAGTGATCACAGAGCGCGGGCGCGAACGGGCGCTGACAATCGCGATGGGCCTGCTGATCGCAGCAGCCACGGTGCTCTCAGTGCTCTGTACCCCTACAGAGCCATGGTTGTTCGTGACCACCGCGCTGATCGGTGCCGCGTGGTACCTGCACATGATGAGGCGTTGGCTAACCCGAAGGGCGACGAATGGCCGGAATCCCGATGGTGCGTGACGTGCGATCGGAGCGGCCGCTCGTCGTCGAGCATTCGACGTGGTTCGCAACGATCACGCACCCCCGCCGCCATCTCGTCGCGACCCTGTGCGTATGGGGCTGGTTCGTCGCGGTGCTCGCAGGCGCGGGCTCTGTGCCGCAGCTCGCTCCGGCGCTCGAAGCGACTGCGGCGACGGGCGCCGCCGTATGGCACTTCGCGATGATGAGGCGATTTCTCGACGCGTCCCGGAATTCCTTGCCGCCCGGATCCATGTCGTGATCCCCAGCCGGGCTGCCGTCGCGGAGGTGGCGCCGGCCCTCATCCATTCCGCCCCACGCGCCGCCGAGGCCTGGCTGACGTTGAACGAGATCCCGTTCGGGGCCTCCCCCTCCGTCGCACGGCGACCAGCGCGCCGACAACATCGTCAAGACCGAGATCGACGACGCCCACATCGAACCGCACTTCACCGTGATCGGTACGGTCGACGACCGCCGCAGCGCGGTCGAAATATGGCGGTCTCGCGGGTTGGTCTGCTTCCAGGTGGCGGAGGGTGGCTTCTAACGGCGGTTCACGGGCCGTGTGGCCTCGTTTCTTCGGCACCATCGGCTTGCCGAAATGCCGAAATGCCTGAATGCACCATCGCTGCGATGAATGACATTCGAGGCGCGGAAGTTTATCTGAAGGGCGCAGAGGAATGTTTAGACGAAAGTCTAGCCTTTTCCCCGTAACGAAAATGGGCGTCAGCGCGTCTATGTATACAGGCCAACGCTCAGTTGCGCCTTGACGAGGAAAGGAGGAGTGATGCTCGTTGCACCGAAGAAGCGCCGCGTTTTCGTCGGCCGTCAGGGAAAGAGTAAGTACGGCAACGGTGGCTGATAGCTAACCGGAGGAGAGGGGTCGACTTCAGGTAGACCCCTCTCCATGGAGGGGTGAGTGAGTGGAAGCGATATACCAGGAAATCTGTAAGGAACTCTCTCTCGACGCTGATGCGGATCTGAAGTTGAGCAGAGCTTCATCCACGCAGATCGTAACTTTTCGCGGGGAAGAGGGGACCGTGTGGGCGCCGATCAGCGCGGACAAGAGGTGGGGGTGCATCACGTGTATCGGTGCATCCGTCCTGCTTCTCGAGCAGTACTACGCGGACTTCGAGCGGCCGGTGGTCACCGACAGGGACGCCGCGTCGCTGATCCTGCGAATGCTGGAGCGGCACGCCATCCCCATTGCAGTCACCGACATCTACGGTCCTCAATGTTGGTCGGTGTGCTTCCCCGTCCCAGACTGCCCTGCGTGCCGCGACTCCGATCGCCAACTACAGGACATTATGGGCGCGTTCCGCCCATTGGGCCATGACAACACCACGCCGGAAGCCTCCGATACGGGCGGCGTCCGCGCCGCTTCTGCCACCGCGTTCGTAGCGGCGAACCGGGCTGCGATCGGCTTCGCTGCCATCGTAACCAATCCGTACAACGGCGGTGACGAACCGCATGCGACGCTGATCGAGGGCCTTATTCGCACATCAATCACGCCTAACGAGTGCGAAGTCGCGGGAGGTAAAGGGCGCAGTCTCGAGCAGGCACTCGCGAGCTTCATCGGCGAAGCGCTGGAGCGGTATTTCGTCGCCGACCCAGTCGCGATCCCCTCCGTCCTTGGCCCCGAGAACGACCTGGTCGCCGCAATCTCACCTGAGATCGAATTCGGCTATCCCGCGCTGGATGACACCACCGGGATAACGCCCTACGCCCCCGACCTCCTGCTCGAATGGATCGCGGCCGAGGAGCTCACGGGAGGCAACTCCGTGCTCCTCCCCGCCAACCTCGCCTTCTGCCCCTACGAGCCGCGAGACGCGAGGGCGTCGAGATTCAGTGTCACCACCACAACCGGTGTTGCGTCCGGGGCCAATGTTGAGGATGCGACCCTGCAAGCACTATTGGAGCTGATCGAGCGCGACGCCTTCTGGTACTTCGCTCGCACCGGGCAGGGCTTAGCCGAGCTACCGGAAGAAGCGCTTCACCCGCATGTCCACGCTGCAAAAGCAGTGTCCCACGGTCGATTCACTTTCCAGGAGCTCCTGAACCCCTTCGGCATCCCTGTCGTGCATGCAACCTACGTCACCGACGACGCCTGGGAAACCCGAACTGCGCGAGGCATCGGAGCCGGTGAGAATCTCGAGCAGGCATCACTTCGCGCGTTTGTCGAGTGTCTGCAGATTCTGCACTCGCTGAATCTCGGAGTCGAAGTAGAGGATGTCGATGGTGATATGCGCCACATCTGGTACACCGGAGCAGCGAGACACCTTCTTCCGAACTTCTTCCAGCACTCCGACCAGGCGGCGGGTCCCGGCGAAGCGTATTCGGGCGGAAAACGACGCCACAGCCTCCGCTCCATCCTGGAGCTGTTTGCGCGTAGCTCCACTGAGGTGTACCAGGTGGTGCTCGTCGACTCCCCCTCCTTCGCAGTGGTGCGCGTGATGGCGGCAGGTATGTGCCTCACCGACGCCACCTACTTCTCAAACTCGAAGAGGTTCCAAGTCTTCGCCAGCGCACTCCCGGGCGCTCCCACCTCCCCGCGTATTTCCTACGCGGGACCGACATTCATGTGAAACCATGACGAGAATTTTCGCGTTCTACGTTCTCAGCGCGGCCGGCGTCGCATGCTTCACGGTGGTCGACGTCGTCTACTTCCAGACGATCGGCTACTCGCTCGCGTTCGTCGGGATCATGACCTCGGCGTTCAGCGTCGCCCTCGCGGCAACAGAACTCCCGTTCGCAGTACTGTTTGACCGCTACTCCAACAAGCTTGCTTTGCAGATCGGAAACTTCGTCCGCATCGCCGCGTTCTCCCTCTTCTTCCTGAACCTGTCGCCAGAGATGCTCATCACCGCACAGGTTCTCGCTGGGATCGCCGTCGCCGCTCTCAGCGGGACGAGCAATGCGCTCATCATCAATCAGATCCCCACGCCCGACGCCAAGGCGATCGCGCGCATGTTCGGGCGCCTCGAATACCTCGGCGGAGCGGCCGCAATCCTCGCGGGACTACTCGGACTCTGGCTCTTTCACATCAAGCCGGAGTTCATCTGGCTCGGGGCGATCGGGCTCTACGCTGTGGCGACTTTGGTCGTGTTCTCCTTCAAGGACGTGGACACGACCGTCGATCGAATCCCCTGGAAGCGGTACGTGCGCGACTCGCTCGGAGTTGTCAAGGGCCCATACACCCTCGTCTACATCGTTACTAACGCATGCGCCGTCGCGCCGTTCCTGCTCTGGCAGGTGAAGTTCGACATGGTGTCGCTCGGCTTCGTCTTCGTCGGCTTCTTCGTGATGAACATGACCGCTCTTGTCGCCCCGTTCTTCCTCCGCTTCATCAAAGTGTCAGCGGGGCGCGTGGCCCTCCTGGCTTCTCTCAACGTGGTTGCGACCATCCTCTTCGCGTTCTTCAACCAGCCGGCGTTGATCGTCGCCTCGTTCCTGATTCACGTAGGCCTGCAAATCCTGCAAACGATCGTCGTCGCGGGGCTGTTTCACGAGCGCATCAGCAACGAGTATCGAGCGACGTCAGAGTCATTGGTCTCCATGGCGGATTCGCTCATCGTCGCGGTCGTCGCCCCAGTCACGATGATCCTCGGCGATGTCTGGGGCGTGGAGTGGGCGATCACGAGCTCGTGCGCCCTGTACGCGCTCTGCGTGCTCCTCCTCCTCGCAGGACCAATGAGAAGACCTCAACGCCAACCTGAGATCCTGGAGGCATCATGAGCGACGCGAGAGCAATGTTGGCGTGTCTGGCAAACGAGGAGGTAGCTCGCGTCTTCGCGAGCATCGTCCTGCACGTCGACCCCGACGATCTTCCTCAGGCGAGAAGGGATAAGGCCGTTGAGGCCCTATACCGAAGCGGACTCATCACCGCAGACAGCGAAATCCTTGCGCTCAACTCCGCAGGAATCAGGGCAGAGCTGGCAGGTCTTCGCGGGAACGCGACGTCAGATCCCCTACAGCGGTGGTTTGACGAGAGCGGTCGAATACGACAATACCCACGGCGAGCAAACGAGCGAGAAGCGTTACTGACGACGATTGGCGACCAGGCGCTCGACGCGGGAGAACGGCTTACTGAAACGGAGTTGAACGGCCGCCTAGAACGGTATACCTCCGATGTCCCGACACTGCGTAGGTATCTAGTCGTCCACCGAATTCTCGCCCGCGAGAACGATGGTTCGGTGTACTGGCGCGCCTAGCCCGACACCACGGGGCACCCGTCTTACGCCGCGATCCCCCGCAGCAACCGCACCACCGTCTCCTCGACCCGCTCCGCACTCAACGGCTGCCCGATCAGGGCGGAGTATGAGGCGATCGCGATGAACTCGTCGGCGACCGCGGCGGCATCCACGTCCGCCCGTACATCCCCCGCGGCCCGTCCGTGCGCCACCCGCTCCGCGACCCACTCCCGGATCGGTGCCGCCAACCGCTCGTTCAAGACGAGCCCCAGCTCCGGGTCGGCCGCGGTCACCTCGATGAGGGCCCGCGCCAGCGAGACGCCCTCAGGCCGGGCCAGACCCGCGGACACCGCCGTGAACCACGCACGCAGGTCCGCGCCGAGGTCGTGCGTCATCGGCACGACGACATCCGAACCAGGGACGGTCCCCTCGAGCAGCGCTTCCCCGAGGATCGCGGCCTTCGACGGCCACCACCGGTAGATCGTCTGCTTCGACACCTCCGCCTCCGCCGCGAGACCCTCGATCGTCACAGCCTCATATCCGTCTGCGGCGAGCGCGCGGCGCATCGCCTCCAGCACGGACTGGCGGGCCTTTTCACTGCGAGGACGGGGCACCTTTCGAGCGTACAGAGGCGTACACTGGAACATAAGTAGACGCACCGTTGCGAAACTACAACGGCACCCGAGCAAGGAGAAAGAGCATGGCCCTCACCGCACACTCCACCATCGGCGACTGGATGAACGACCCCACCGGCGGCCCGCTCATCCGGGGCCTCTTCGAAAAGACGGGCGCCGACCCCGAGCTCCTCACCCCCGTGCTCGGACTCCCCCTGCAGCAGCTCGTCGCCATGAGCCAGGGCCAGCTCCCGCAGTCGGTCGTCGACGACCTCGTCCGCGCCGCGAACAACGGCGAGATCCCCGAGGACGACGCCTCCGAGGGCTGGACCGAGAAGGTCACGGCGGGCCGCTTCGCCGGCAAGACCGTCATCGTCACGGGCGCCGCATCCGGCATCGGCAAAGCCACCGCCTCGCGCATCGCCCGCGAAGGCGGACGCGTGATCGCCAGCGACATCGCCGCCGAGAAGCTCGACGCCCTCAAGGCCGAGCTGCCGGACGCCGACATCGTCACGGTCGCGGGCGACCTCACGAAGCAGGACGCGATCGACGCCGTTCTCGCCGCCGCGGGCGACCGCATCGACGGGCTCGCGAACGTCGCCGGTATCAACGACGACTTCTCCCCCGCCGGCGAGACCCCGGATGCGGTGTGGGACCGCGTCATCGCGATCAACCTCACCGCGCCGTTCAAGCTCATGCGCGCGGTCATCCCCGTCATGGAAGCGGCCGGCCGCGGCGCGATCCTCAACGTCTCGAGCGAAGCGGGCCTGCGCGGCAACGCCTCGGGCAACGCCTACACGGCCAGCAAGCACGGCATCATCGGCGTCACCAAGTCGGCAGCGTTCATGTACGGGCCGAAGGGCATCCGCGTGAACTCCGTCGCCCCGGGCGGCGTCGCCACCGGCATTCCGATGCCCCCGAACATGTCGGAGTACGGGTCCGGCCGCCTCGCCCCGTTCCAGCAGGCCATCCCGACCGTCGCGACCGCCGAGCACCTGGCCGCGTCGATCACCTTCCTGCTGTCGGACGACGCCGTGAACATCAACGGCGCCATCCTCGCCTCCGACGGCGGCTGGTCCGTGCAGTAACGCGACTCCATGGAACCGACGCCCCCGCCGACCCGAACGGCGGGGGCGTTCTCCGTCTGGGGTCAGCGCTTCTGCGTGAGGACCGCGGTGGCGAGGGCGGTGACACTCACTGCTGTACCGGAATTCCGTTTGCGCTCGCCGCGGCAGCACCTATCGTCATTCGCGGCCGCACATCCGGGCGGCGGCGGGGTTCGGCCTACCTGGTCCAGGTGAACTGCGGATGCTGAATGCGGAAGAAATGGCCCGTCGCAGGGACGAGGTGAAGCGCCACCTCGAAGCGGCGTTCAGGACCGGTGTGCTCCCCGGAGCCATGGTCGACACATCGCGGGGGATCGATGCACGTGGGGCCTGGCTCACGGTTCGAGTGACTGCCCGCGGGCGCCCCGTAGAACTCTCTCGCGTCGTGCAGGTGTGGGACCCGTCCGGGGCTTCTCCGTCCTCAGAATCGGAGGCGGCGTTTCTCCTCGCCGCGCTCATCGAGACGATTGAGACCTCGCACCACGGTGCGGCCAGCCCTGACTCGCAGTAGCTGATACCGCTCGTGGAGTTCCCGTGTCCGGCATCAGCGCTTCTGCGTGAGGACCGCAGTGGCGAGGGCGGTGGCGATGATGCCGACCGCGCCCACGCCGAGGAGCACGAGACCCGCGGGCCAGACGTCTCGCGTGAAGACGTCGTAGCTGTCGCCGTAATCGACGATGTGCTCGACCGTCCCGACCCCCGTGAGACTGATGCCGACGATCAGGGCGACGACGGACACACCCCACGCGACGATCCATCCGAAGCGGTTCGCGGCCAGCCGTTGGCGCTCTGCGCGCTCGGCCTCCTCCGCCTCTGGCGCGGTCCTCGACCGTGCGTCGTCATCGGTCTCGTGCGTCACCTCGGATGTGGTCTCCATGGCCGCACGATATCGGACGGGGTCGGTTCCGACAGGATGCCGGTCACACCACTCCGACGAGTTCCTCGCGCGCCCACGCTTCGAGAGCTGTCGGTGTCGTCGAGAGGACGGACCGCGGCTGCTCGGCCACGAAGCCGTCGCGGAGCCCGGTCGACATCCCCAACACGGCCTCCGCCATGGCGTCCGGCATCCCCGCGGCGCGGAGGCCCTGGCGCATCTCCTCGTCATCGATGCGCTGCACGGTCACCTCTCGCCCGAGCTCGCGCGTCAGGATCGCGGCGACCTCGGCCCAGCTCAGGTCCGCGGGTCCATGCACGGCCTGCACGCGCCGCCCCGTCCACTCCCCGTTCAGCAGAGTGAGGGCAGCGACCTCCGCGATATCGCGCGGCGCCACCCACGGCATCCGGAAGTCCAGCGGCAGCACGGTGGTGAGCGTGCCCGCCCGCAGCGACTCGACGTCGAGCAACAGGTTGGTGAAGAAGTAGCCGCAGCGCAGATGCGTCACGTCGATGTCGAGCCCGTCGAGCGCGACCTCCGTGGCGGCCAGGCCGTCGATCTCGCCGACACCGTGCCGCCTCTCCGCGCCGACGCTGCTCTGGAACACCACCCGCCGGACGCCGTTCGCCCGGACGGCCTGCGCCAAGGCCTCGGTCGCACGGGCGTAGTCGGCGAGCGGGTCGTCGGAGAACACCGACGGATCCACCCAGTACAGGGCATCGACGTCTCGTGTCGCGGCGACGATCGCCTCGGAATCCTGCGAGTCGGCCTGCGCGATGTCGACGTACGGGCGCAGGTCGGCGGCGATGCCATCCGGGTTCCGGGCGAGCAGTAGGGGGCGGACGCCGGCGCGGACCAGCATCCGGATGAGGTGGTGCCCGACGTGGCCGTTGGGGGTGGTGACAGCGATGCGCATGAGGGTCCTTTCGATCGGTGTCGCTCCACGCTAGAGATAGATACGGCCTGATCCCGGCCGCATCTTGCGCGATGATGGAGCCGTGGACGCCCCCTCGCACCGCACCCTCCATCTGCTGTCTCTGCTGCAGACCGGCGGCGAGTGGAGCGTGCCCGACCTCGCCGCCCGCCTCGCGGTGAGCCCGCGGACGGTCCGCCGCGATATGCAGCGCCTGCGCGACCTCGGCTACGACGTGCACTCCCGACCCGGCCCCGGCGCCGTCTATCGCCTGCGACCGGGGACGCGCATCCCGCCGCTGCTCCTGGACGCCGACGACGTGACCGCGATCATCACCGGGCTGCTCGTCCTCGAAGCGTGGAGCCCGGAAGACCCGGCCGCCGCCGTCGCCCGCGGGAAGATCGAGCAGGTCCTCCCGCCGGGCCTCCGACGACGGGCCGCGGCGACGGCGTTGTCCACGCAGATCCTCCGCGCAGAGTCGGCGCCCGCGGCGTGGGCTGCGGTCGGGACGCTCGCGGATGCGGTCGCCCAGGGTGCTCGCGTCGCCTTCACCTATACCGACCAGCACGACCGCACTTCGGAGCGGGTGATCGCGCCGCATCGCCATGTCCTCCGCGGAGGGCGGTGGTACGTGGTCGGGTTCGACATCGACCGCGACGACTGGCGGCTGTTCCGGCTCGATCGGATGCGGGAGGTGCGGACGGTGCCGGGGGCGTTTACGGCGCGGGAGTTCCCGTTCGCGTCGGTCGAGGAGTGGCTCACGAGCGACTTCGGCCGTTCCGGAAGCTGATCCCCCGCGGCGGCGCAAGCCCCTCCGCGGACACCTTCCGTCGCCGTACCCTCACGGGCATGTTGAAGATCGTGTCGATCGTGATCCGCGTGGACGACCTCCCGGCCCAGACCGCGTTCTGGAAGGCCGCCCTCGACTACGTCGAACGGGACCCCGCGGAGGACGACTGGGTCGTACTCAAACCCCGCGACGCCGACGCACCGTGTATCGCGCTCGACGCGCACCACTCGGAGCGTGTGCTGCCGCCGCGCATCCACCTCGACATCTACGCGGAGGACCAGGCTGCCGAGGTGGAGCGCCTCGCCGGGCTCGGAGCGCGGGAGGTGCACTGGGACGGTCGGCCCGACGACGCCGACTACATCATCATGGAGGATCCCGAGGGGAACCGCTTCTGCATCGTGGACCGTCCCGACTGGAGCGGGTGGAGCGCCGGGTGAGTCCGGGGCTTTCGTGCGGGATCCGGGGTGCGGGGTGCGGAGCGCGAAAACGCTCCGGGGCGGGCGGTGGGAGGGGCGTTACTGGGCCCGCAGCGGGGCAGAGTGGCGTGCACGCCGTTGGCGAGTTCGAAAACCTTCCCGGGTCGGCGAGACCAAGGCCGTTTCTGCACTCGCACTGAGGTCGAGTGGCGCGCACCCGCTGGGGAGTTCGAAAACGCTCCGGTACCGGCGAGGCCGGGGGTGTTTCTGCACCCGCACCGGAGTCCCGGACGGGACCCGTGCACGGAAGCGCAGAAACGTGCCCGAGCCGGTTGGCGGGAGGAGCGGTTCTGCGCCTGCACCTGACGTCAGGGGCGAGGCATGCGGGCGCGAGAGCGCTGGATGCGAAGGATCAGGGCGTATCCGGCGCGGTGGTGCGCTCCGCGGCGAGGGCGCGGCGATGCGCCGTCAGCGCCGCCCGGACCGCCGAGTAGATGATCAACCACAGGAGCAGCAGCGCGAGGAGCGGGACGACCACGTAGACGAGGAGGAAGAAGACGGAGGCACCGGCGAACATCGCTCCAGCGTAGGGACGGTCGTGCTCCTCGGGAAGGCCCCGACACGGTTCGGACCGCCGCCTTCCGAAGCGGAGTGCGAGAACGCCCCGGAACCGGCGACGGGAGGTGCGGTTCTGCACCCGCACTCAAGGGGCCGGGTGCAGTCCACGGGGTGCGAGGTGCAAGAACGGGCCGGAGCCCGCCATCCGAAGAGCGGTTTCGCGCCCGCGGCAGGGCGTGCCGTCCGGCCATGGAGAGTGCGAAACCGGGCGGGAGTCCGCGCGGTGAGGCACGGTTCTGCACTCGCACGAGCGGGCCTGAGATGTGGAGTGCGAAAAGGGGCCGGAAACCCCGGAGAGAGGGACGTTTCTGCACCCGCACCGGCGCCGCGCGACGGGGGAGACGCGAAGGTGGCCGAGCTAGGCGCGGGGGAGGCGGGCGCGGGCGGCGCGGACGAGGGCGGCGTTGCTCGGGGCGTCGGTGCCGTCCGGGAGGAGGAGCGTGTCCTCCAGGCCGATCCGCGTATCGAGGCCGAGCTCCCCGGAAAGGTCGAGGGCGGGCCAAGCCGACAGCTCCTCGCCGTGCAGCAGGATCGGCAGGTCGGGCTCCTCGCGCGTCACGTGGGCGATCAACCCCTCCGCGTGCGGACGGACGACGTCGGCGGCCTCCGCGGGAAGCTCCACGAGCACGCGCAGGCACGCGCCGCGGACCGGGGAGACCCGCCACGCCTCGAGCCCCGCCGCGTCCCAGATGCCCGCTTCCACGCCGATCCCTCGTCGATGCAGCGCCGCGGCCACCTCGTCGGCTCCGGCCTCGTGCCAGTTCACGGAGGCGTAGTCAGGGAGTTCCGTCCAGCCCTCGATGGCCGCGAGTCGTCGCGTCACGTCCGGCTCGGCCCAGGCTCCGGTCGTCACGCCCACGGGTACTCCGGGCGCAGCGGCGCGGACGGCCCCGAGCCACCGCCGCACATCCTCGGGCGCCAGGGAGTCGCGGCCGGCAGCGTCCTTCGCATGCACATGGATCTCTGCGGCACCGGCATCCACGGCCGCCGCGGCGTCCTGGGCCACGACCGTCTCGTCGGCGCTCAGCCACGGATGCTCTGCGACGTCCCTGGCACCGTTCGCGCAGACCTGCAGGATCATCCGCGATTCACCACATGAGGTCGCGCGGGTGCGCCTCGTTCGGGGCCACGTCGTCGGACGGCCCCTCCTCGGTGCGCACGAAATGCTGCACCTGACGCGCTGTCGCCGCGCCGCGGCCGACCTTCACCGCCTCCTCCATCGACTCGAAGCTGCTGCCCAGCGTGTGCGACTCGCCCTGGATCCGGTTGAACCAGATGCCGTTGCGCGAGAAGGTCTCGATGTCTCCTGCGGCCATGCCCTGCCTTTCGTCTCCTCCTTTCTACGTCGAGCGACCGACGATCGAGAGGCCCTTGACATGTCATGTCGCCCGGGGGCGCCGACCCGCCCCCTTCCGCGCATCCCGGCCCGTTGCGGACGACCGCAGAGGGCCGGGTCGACCGCACGGGGCCGGGTCGAGCATCCAAACGGGGTCAGGCGACGTCGAGGACCCAGGTCACGCCGAAGCGGTCGGTGAGCATGCCGAAACCGGCGGACCACGCGGAGGCGGCGAGAGGCTCGATCACGGTCGCACCCTCGGCGAGGCCGTCCCAGACGGGCTGCAGCTCATCCAGGGAGCTCGCCCGCAGCGACTGGAAGAAGGAGCGGTCCGTGATCGTCATCCCGTTCTCGCGACGGGTGGAGCCGGCAGTCGCGGCCGCGTCGTCCGCGTCGTCCGCGCCCGGGACGTCATACGCCATCAGGCGCACGGGCCCGTCGAGCTGCCCGAACACGAGCTTGTCGAACCCGGGGACCCCGTCCGGCATCCCGAACTGCCCGTAGGTCGCCGCGGTCACCTCGCCGCCGAAGACCGACCCGTAGAAGTCGAGTGCCTGTCGAGCCGTGCCGCGGAAGTTGAGGTGGGTGGTGGTCGTGAGAGTCATGGTGTCCTCCGTGTCCCGGTCCGCCGATCGGACCGTGTGATCCCACCGTCACAGCAGTAGAGGTCTGTTTCTGTCCTCTTTCCGCCGCAGAATGGAGCCATGACCGGAAGCTCGTCGCGCATGCTCGCACTGCTGTCCCTGTTGCAGGCGACGCGCGACTGGCCGGGCGGGGAACTCGCCGACCGTCTCGGCGTCACGCCCCGCACGGTGCGCCGCGACGTCGATCGACTGCGCGCGCTCGGCTACCGCATCGGATCCAGCAAGGGCCCGTACGGCGGCTATCGCCTCGAAGCGGGGTCGGATATGCCGCCGCTCCTGTTCGACGACGAGCAGGCCGTGGCGATCGCCGTGGCCCTGCAGAGTGCGAGCGCGACCGGGGTCGAGGTCACCGAGGCCGCACAGCGCGCGCTCGCGACCGTCCGTCAGGTCATGCCCTCACGCCTGCGCCACCGCATCGACGGGATCCGCTTCACCGGAGCGCCCGCCGAGGTCCGCGCCGATCCGGCCGTGCTGGAGGCGGCGAGCGCGGCGGTACGCGACCGGAAGGTGCTCCGCTTCGACTACGGCTCCGAACGAGACCGCCCGCCACGGCGCACTGAGCCTCATGCCGTCGTGGCGCGCGAGGGCCGCTGGTACCTGCTGGCCTGGGACCTCGACGCGGCCGACTGGCGCACGTACCGCCTCGATCGACTGCGGCCGCGGACGCCGACCGGCCCCTCCTTCACGCCGCGACCTCTGCCCGCCGCGGACGCGCAGACCTTCCTCGCCGCCCGCGCCAAGGGCTCGACGACCGAGGACCGCTGGCCGTGCACGGGCGTGGTGGACATCGCCGTGCCCGCACGGGACGTGGCGTCGTGGGTCGGAGACGGCGCCGTGGTGCCCCTGTCGGACGACTCGTGCCGCGTCACGGTCGGCTCCTGGTCGTGGACGGGTGTGCTCGCCGCGGTGGCCCGGTTCGACGCGCCGTTCGCGGTGGTCGGACCCGAGGCGCTGCGCGGGGCGGCGGGGATGCTGGCGCAGCGGTTCGCGGCAGCGCACTCCTCCTCCTGACGCCGACCCCGTCCGACAGCACGCACGAGAGAACGGCCCCGACCGCGCCGGTAGACTGAAGACGCCCCGCCGGCCCCTTCCTTTGGAGTGCGCGTGACCACCGCCCCTGCACCTTCCCCCCAGCACGTCCCCGACTCCGTCGAGAACGCGATCGCGACCCCCGACAAGGAGCAGCCGTACGGCGCCCTCGGGCTCAAGGACGACGAGTACGCGCGCATCAAGGAGATCCTCGGCCGCCGCCCCACCTCGGGCGAGCTGGCGATGTACTCGGTGATGTGGTCGGAGCACTGCTCCTACAAGTCGAGCAAGAACTACCTGCGCCGCTTCGGCCAGAAGGTCTCCGACGAGATGAAGGAACGCCTCATGGTGGGCATGGGCCAGAACGCGGGCGTCGTCGACGTCGGCGAGGGCTGGGCCGTCACCTTCAAGGCCGAGTCGCACAACCACCCGTCGTTCATCGAGCCCTTCCAGGGCGCGGCGACCGGCGTCGGCGGCATCGTCCGCGACATCATCTCGATGGGCGCCCGCCCTGTCGCCGTCATGGACGCGCTGCGCTTCGGTGCGATCGACCACCCCGACACCGCCCGCGTCGTGCACGGCGTGACCAGCGGCATCAGCTTCTACGGCAACTGCCTGGGTCTTCCGAACATCGGCGGCGAGACCGTCTTCGATTCCGTCTACCAGGCGAACCCGCTCGTGAACGCGCTCGCGGTGGGCGTGCTGCGTCACGAAGACCTCAAGCTCGCCAACGCGACCGGCGTCGGCAACAAGGTCGTGCTGTTCGGCGCCCGCACGGGTGGCGACGGCATCGGCGGCGCGAGCATCCTGGCCTCCGACACGTTCGCCGACGGCGGCCCGACCAAGCGCCCCGCGGTGCAGGTGGGCGACCCGTTCGCCGAGAAGGTGCTCATCGAGTGCTGTCTGGAGCTCTACCGCGGCGAGCTCGTCGAGGCGATCCAGGACCTCGGTGCCGCCGGCATCTCCTGCGCGACCAGCGAGCTCGCGGCCAACGGCAACAGCGGCATGAAGGTGTCGCTCGACAACGTGCTGCTCCGCGACCCCACGCTCACGGCCGAGGAGATCCTCATGTCGGAGTCGCAGGAGCGCATGATGGCGATCGTCGCCCCCGAGAAGCTCGACGCCTTCCTGGCCGTCGTGAACAAGTGGGAGGTCGAGACCTCCGTGCTCGGCGAGGTCACCGGCGACGGGCGCCTCATCATCGACTGGCAGGGCGAGCGCATCGTCGATGTCGACCCCTCGACCGTCGCGGTCGACGGCCCCGTCTACGACCGCCCCGTCGCCTACCCGACGTGGATCGACGCCCTGCAGGCCGACGCCGCCGAGAACCTGCCGCGCGCGAACGACCCCGAGACGCTGCGCGAGCAGTTCCTCGCCCTCGTCGCCTCCCCGAACCTCGCCGACACGAGCTGGATCACGAACCAGTACGACTACTACGTGCTCGGCAACACGGCCCTGAGCTTCCCCGACGATGCCGGCATGATCCGCGTGGACGAGGAGTCCGGCCTGGGCTTCTCCATCGCGACCGACGCCAACGGCCGTTACTGCCAGCTCGACCCGTATGCCGGCGCGCAGCTCGCGCTCGCCGAGGCGTACCGGAACGTCGCGGTGACCGGTGCCGTGCCGACCGCCATCACCGACTGCCTCAACTTCGGCTCTCCCGAGAACCCCGAGGTCATGTGGCAGTTCGGCCAGACCGTCGACGGCCTCGCGGACGGCTGCTACGAACTGGGCACCCCCGTCACCGGCGGCAACGTCTCGTTCTACAACCAGACCGGCGACGTGCCGATCCACCCGACCCCGCTCGTCGGCGTGCTCGGCATCATCGACGACGTCTCGCGCCGCATCCCGTCGGGCTGGCAGGACGAGGGGCAGAACATCTACCTGCTCGGCACCACGTCGACCGAGCTCTCCGGTTCGGCATGGGCCGAGGTCGTGCACCAGCACCTCGGTGGCCGCCCGCCGAAGGTCGACCTCGCGGGCGAGAAGCGCCTCGCCGGACTGCTCGCCGCGGCCCGGGACGAGTGGCTCATCTCCTCGGCGCACGACCTCTCCGAAGGTGGTCTCGCGCAGGCCCTGGCCGAGGGCGTCATGCGCTTCGGCGTCGGCGCCCGCGTCTGGCTCAACGAGATCATCGAGCGCGATGGCGTGGACGCCGCGACGGCCCTGTTCTCCGAGTCGACCGGCCGCGTGATCGTGACCGTTCCCCGCGAGGACGACGTGAAGTTCCGCGGGCTCTGCGAGGGCCGCGGCTACCCGGTCGCCCGCATCGGCGTCACGGACAGCGAGCCGCAGCTCGAGGTGCAGGACGTCTTCATCGTCTCGGCCGCCGAGCTCCGCGAGCGCTCGCAGGCCACGCTGCCGTCGTACTTCGGTCCGACCGTCACGGAGCCGGTGGCCTGATGAGCGGCGACGGCCTCAGCGAGGACTACGGCGACCTCGGCGAGAAGCGCAACCGGCGCATCCGCATCATCGCGTGGACGGTCATCGTGGCACTGATCCTCGGTGGCGGTGGCGCGACCGTGCTCACCCTGCTCCTCGGCTGATCCGGGCCCGCGTCGCAGATTCGCACCCGGGTCGCGGGGATTCCATGAATCCGTGCGACCTCGTGCGGATCCGCGACCTCAGTGAGCGAAGAGGTAGCGGGTCAGGGCGACGACGGAACCCGGATCGTGGGCCTCGCGGCCGAGGGACTCCACGATGATGGCCCCGAGGATCGCGCGGCCGAGCTGCTCCACCGGGGCGTCCTCCGGCAGTTGACCGTCGCGGATGCCGCCGCGGAGACGCTCCGACAGGTACTTCTCCACCCCGAGGCTCTCCCCGAGGTGCGCGCCGACCGAGGCGTCCTCCGTGGCCGCGGCCACGAGCGACCGCAGCAGCACGCCGCCCTGGGGCTTCTCGAGGATCGACAGGACGCTCCGCAGCCAGGTCTCCACGTCGGCGGAGAGGTCTCCGGTGTCCGGCACGACGAAGTCCACGGGGATGAGGCGTCCCTCGGCCAGGCACTCCCCGATGAGGGCGCCGCGCGACGGCCACCAGCGGTAGATGGTCTGCTTGCCGACCTTGGCCTCCTTGGCGATGCCCTCGATCGTGAGCCGGTCGTACCCCTGATTGTGGAAGAGCCGGGCCGTCGCGTCGAGGATCGCCTCGCGGGCCGCCGTGCTGCGCACAGGGCCGCTGCGATGCTCGTTCACCATGCGTTCAGGATAGCCACAGATCCCTAGACGAGACGTGCCGTATGCTCTTTTCGTCTGAAGGAGATCACGTGGCTTCACTGCTGTTCCGTCTGGGTTCTTTCGCTGCGCGCAGGGCGTGGACGGTGATCGTCTCCTGGGTGCTGATCCTCGGGTTCGGCGTCGGCGCCTTCCTCACCTTCGGCGGCACGCTGAGCAACAGCTTCGACATCCCCGGCACCGCCTCCGGCGAGGTCACCGATCAGCTCGCCGACAAGCTGTCGGACACCGCCGGCGGCACCGGGACCGTGGTCTATCGGACGGACGACGGCGAGCCCTTCACCGACGAGCAGAAGCAGGCGATCTCCGACCTCGCCGCGAGCGCGGAAGACCTCGACGGCGTGGCCTCCGTCGTCGACCCGTTCGACGCCCAGCGACAGCAGGACGAGCAGGCGAAGGAGCTGACAGACGGCCAGGCCCAGCTCGACGACGGCCGCGCGCAGCTCGACGCCGGCCAGGCCCAGCTCGACGACGGTCGGGCACAGCTCGAGGCCGGGATCACCCAGCTCGAAGGGGCGCGCGCGCAGGCGGAAGCCGCCGGCGCGCCGCCGCAGCAGACCGCCGCGCTCGACGCGCAGCTCGCGGCGCTGAACGCCCAGCTCGCCCAGCTCGACGCGCAGCAGGACACCATCGACGAGAACCGCGCCGAGCTCGCCGACAGCGCGGAGCAGCTGGAGCTCGGTACGACCCTCCTCGACCTCGCGGACGGCATCGGCGTCGTCTCGGAGGACGGCTCCACGGCGATCGTCAACGTCTCCTTCGTCGACCCGCGCCTGGAGCTCGCCGAAGAGACCAAGCAGAGCACCATCGCCCACTTCCAGGACGAGGAGATCGACGGCGTCACGGTCGACTTCGGCACCGACATCGCCCAGGGCGTGCCGGAGATCTTCGGCGTCGGCGAGGCCATCGGTCTCGCGTTCGCCGCGGTCGTGCTCATCGTCATGCTCGGTTCGCTGATCGGTGCGGCCCTGCCCATCGTCACCGCCGTGGTCGGCGTCGGCGTGGGCGTCACGGCGTCGCTCGCGTTCTCCGGCGTCGTCGACATGGCCTCGGTCACTCCCGTCCTCGGCGTGATGCTGGGGCTCGCGGTCGGCATCGACTACTCCCTCTTCATCGTGAACCGGCACCGCAAGCAGCTGCTGGCCGGGTCGCCCGTGCGCGAGTCCATCGGTCTGGCCACCGGCACCTCCGGCACCGCGGTGGTGTTCGCAGGGACCACGGTCATCGTCGCGCTCCTCGCCCTCAACGTGACGGGCGTGCCGTTCCTCGGCCTCATGGGCACGGTGGGCGCGGTCTGCGTCGCGGTCGCCGTGCTCGTGGCCGTGACCCTCGCCCCGGCGATCCTCGGCCTCGTCGGCACCCGCCTGCTCGGCCGCAAGGCGCGGGCGACCATCGGCCAGGAGCACGCGGCCGGGAAGCCCGTGCGCCGGATGTCGACGCTGCGCGCGGTCGTCACCGCCCTCGTCAGCGTCGTCGCGCTGCTCGTGATCGCGATCCCCGCGATGTCGATGCGCCTCGGCCTCCCGGACGGGTCGAGCGAACCCGCCGACTCCACCAGCTACCGCGCGTTCCAGACCGTCGACGAGCAGTTCGGCGAGGGCGCGAACGGGCCGCTCCTGGTGACCGCGACCCTCGACGACGCCGTGAGCGACGACGACCTGCTGGCCACCCAGGTGACCGTCGCGGAGAAGATCGCCGAGCAGGACGACGTGGTCGCGGTCGCCCCCATCGCCACGTCGGACGACAACACGCTCCTCGCCTTCCAGGTGCTGCCCGCCGAAGGCCCGAACAGCGCCTCCACCGAGAAGCTGGTGCAGGACCTGCGGGGTCTCCCCGAGATCGACGGCGGCATCACCCTCGGCGTCGCCGGTCAGGCTGCCACCAACATCGACATCTCCGAGGCGCTGGCGAGCGTGCTCCCGCTGTACCTCGTGGTCGTCGTGGGCCTCTCGCTGCTCATCATGGTCGTCGTGTTCCGCTCGCTGCTCGTGCCGCTCATCGCCACGGGAGGGTTCGTGCTGTCGCTGTTCGCGACGTACGGTCTCATCGTCGCGGTGTTCCAGTGGGGGTGGGGCGCCGATCTCATCGGGTTGCACAGCACCGGTCCGATCCTGAGCTTCCTGCCGGTGATCCTCGTCGGCATCCTGTTCGGACTGGCCATGGACTACCAGCTCTTCCTCGCGTCGGGGATGCGGGAGGCCTATGTGCACGGCGCCTCCGCGCGCGATGCCGTGGCACAGGGCTTCCGGGCCGGGCGCTCGGTGGTCATCGCGGCCGCGCTCATCATGGTGTCGGTGTTCGGCGGGTTCGTGTTCTCGGAGTCGACCATCATCCGGTCCATCGGGTTCGGTCTCGCGTTCGGCGTGCTGCTCGACGCGTTCGTGGTGCGGATGCTGCTGATGCCCGCACTCATGCACCTGCTCGGACGCTCGGCCTGGTGGCTGCCGAAGTGGCTCGACCGCATCATCCCGAACGTCGACATGGAGGGCGCGGCGCTGGAGCGGGATCACCCCAGCGTGCATACCGACTCCGTGCCCACTGTGGAGCCCCCGCGCACCCGCGGCTGAGTCGCGTTCGCGCGCGGGTTCAGGCGTCCGCGCGGGTTCAGGCACCTGTCACCAGTGTCGCCTGAATCCGCGGGGATGCCTGATCCTGCGCGAGCGGTCGCGGCTGCAGGCTGTCTGGCGAGGACAGGCAGGCGCGGGAGTTCAGGCACCTGCGGCCGGTGTCGCCTGAATCCGCGCGGACGCCTGATCCGGCGACGACGCGCGTGTCGCCGGGCGGGCCTAGAGTGGGCGGATGGATCTGCGAGCGCTGTTGGAAGAGCGCCGCGCCGAGGCCGAAACCCGCGTCACGGCGACGGCGGCCACGCTCGCCGAGCTCATGCACGACCGCGAGGGCTCGAACGACGACGACGAGCACGACCCGGAGGGGGTGACGCTCTCCTCGGAGTGGTCGCGGCTGTCGGGGCTCGCCGAGGCGGCGCAGGCGGAGCTCCGCCAGGTGGACGAGGCGCTGGTGCGGATGGACGCCGGGACCTACGGCATCTGCGCGCGCTGCGGGCGGCCCATCCCCCCGGAGCGCCTGGAGGTGCGGCCGTTCGCGGAGTACTGCGTGGCCTGCGCCGAGAAGCTGGGTCGTTGACGCCGGAGTAGCATCGCGGGCATGGCCATCGCCTTCGAGAACATCGGGATCGCCGTGCGCGACCTCGACGCCACCATCGCCTTCTTCACCGACCTGGGGCTCTCCGTGGTCGGACGCGACGAGGTCAGCGGGGAGTGGGCGTCCACCGCGGTCGGGCTCGACGGGAACCACGCGCGGATCGCCGTGCTGCAGACCCCGGACGGGCACGGGCAGGTCGAGCTGTTCGAGTACATCCACCCCGAGGCGATCGAGACGGAGCCGACGCGGCCGAACGAGATCGGCATGCACCGGATCGCTTTCTCCGTCGACGACATCGATGCCTCCCTCGCCATCGCCGCCCGGCACGGATTCCACCCCCTGCGCGGCGTCGCGAACTACCGCGACATCTACCGGCTGACCTACCTCCGCGGCCCCAGCGGGATCATCCTCATGCTCGCGCAGGACCTCACGAAGGCCTGACTCCGACCCCGGGCACGACACTTCGGAGACCGCGGGCGACACGCCGCCGCACGGGACCTGTGGACGGCGTGCCCGATCTCCGAAGCTGTGCCCGGATCAGCGGGAGGCGAGGGCCTCGGCGACCTTCTCGAGCAGGGCGATCGGAGCGCGCATCTCGGACGCGGGAACCGGAAACTCACCGGTCTCCAGCATTCGGGCGAAGGCGCGGACGCCGGGTCGTACATACCCGGGGCCGATCGGGACCTCCCGGCTCGCGATGCCCCGGCGGCCGACGACGGTCGCCCGGAACGGCACCTGCCGGTCGTCGTCCGGCCGCACGAACTCCAGCGTCACCGGCACCCCGCCGACCCGGTAGCGCGCGACGACGCCGGCCGGCAGGAACTGCACCTCGACGTCCTCCGCGGCGCCGGGCCGCAGCACCTGGGCGAGATCGGCGATGTGGATGCCGTAGAAGAAGATGCCGCTGTACGGGCTGTCCGGATCGGCCGGCCCCGTGACGGTGACCGCCTGGACCTCCCCGATGCGGGCCGCCTCCGCCACGAGTTCGGCGGTGTCCGCGAGCCAGCGGAGCGTGGACGATGAGGTGACGGGAGCCCGCCCACGCTGCGCGGCCGCCAGGATCGCGTCGGCATCGACGACACCGGTCGCGAGCGGCTTGTCGACCCAGACCGGCACCCCGGCTTCCAGGAAGGGGACGGCGAGGGCGCGGTGATCGGCACCGTCGCGGGCGGTCACGATGAGCGCGTCCACCGTGCCGAGGAGCGCGGCCGCCTCCTCGACGACGCGTTGGATGCCGCCGAGTGCCGTCAGCTCCCGCGTGCGCTCCGGCTCTCCTGCCACGAGGGCCGTGATCCGCACGGGCACGTCCGTGGCCTCGGCGTTCAGGAAGCGGACGATCTCCGTGGCGTGGCTGTTCTCGATTCCGACGATGCCGACGCTCTTCATGCGGCCGCCCTCCCTCTCGTGCGGGCCCCCGGCGACCCGCCGTCGCGCAGTAGGCTGAACCCATCATGGACGAGTTCATCCGGGGCTTCTGGAACTTCGCGGGTGACTACTGGTGGCTCGTCTTCCCGATCATGGGCATGGCCGGCGGGGTCGCCAAGGCCTGGGAGCGCGGCTCCAAGCGCCGGCACGAGCGCCGGCTGGAGGCCCTGCGCATGAAGGCGCAGGTCAAGACCGCCGAGATCGAGGCGCGCGCTGCCGCGCGACAGGCGAAGCACCGGGGTCCCACCGTCGTCGACACGACCGCGGCGGTGGCGCCCGACGACCTGCTCGCCCGCCTCTTCGCCGAGCACGACGAGATCACCGCGCGCTGGTTGGACTACGAGCTCGACGTCGCCAAGCTCATCGCCTTCCCCGCGATGAGCGACGGCCGCCAGCCGCTCACGGCCGCCTTCCTCCGCGCGAAGAAGACCGCGGACGCGCTGCGTCCGGCCTCCGCCGACGCGAAGCTCGCGGAGCACCAGATCGCGGAGTACCTGCAGGCCGTCGGCGACTACGCGGTCGCGTTCGAGATCGCGGAGAAGGACGCCCGGCGGCTGCGCGACTCGACCTTCACCGAGGCCGAGCGCAAGCGCCTCGACCGCGCGCAGCAGCTCCTCAAGGTCGCCGTGGACGAGTCGGCGACGCAGTCGGAGCGGAACATCGCGTACAAGCGGGTGCGCGAGGAGCTCGACGGCCTCATCCTGCTCTCCGACGAGGCCGTGACCGTGCTCGAGAAGCAGGTGGCGAAGGAGCTTCCGTCCGCCCCTGCCGCAGCGGCGGATCATGCCGGCCCCGTCCCGCAGCCGCTGCCCGTGACCGACCCTCGACGGACGGCGGAGGGCGCATGACTCCCGAGAACGTGACCGGCCCGGTCGCCGTGCACGCCGAGGCCCCGGTCTGGTGGCCCGGGTGGGGCGGCCTGCGCTGGGTCGACGGCGACGCGGGCGACCTGCTCACCCTCCGCGGCGACGAGATCGTCCGCCAGCACGTCGACGACGAGTACCTCGCGTTCTTCCGTCCGCGGACGTCCGGGGGCTTCGTGGCGGTGGGCGCGCGCACCCTGTACCTCGCCGACGGTCCCGACGCGGAGGCCCGTCCCGTCGCGACCCTGCTCGACGGCGGCCCGGTGCGCATGAACGACGGCTGCTGCGACCCCCGGGGACGGCTCCTGGCCGGGTCGATGTCCACGGACTCCACCGAAGGCGCAGGGACCGTGCTGCGCATCGACGCCGCCCTCGACGTGACCACGGTGCTCCCCCGGGTGACCTCGTCCAACGGTGTCAGCTACTCCCCGGACGGCCGCCGCGTCTACTACGTGGACACCGACACCGGCCGGATCGACGTGTTCGACGTGACCGAGGGCGACCTCCGCGGGCGCCGGGTGTTCGCGCACATCCCCGAAGACGACGGCGTGCCCGACGGCCTCACGGTCGCCGCAGACGGCAGTGTCTGGGTCGCGCTGTGGGGCGGGAGCCGCGTGCGGGGGTTCGAGGCATCCGGGGCCGTGCGCGAGGACATCGTGCTGCCGGTGCCCCAGGTCAGTGCCTGCACGTTCGGCGGCGACGACCTCGGCACGCTCTTCATCACGACCTCCGCGCAGGGCCTGCCGTCCGATCACGGCACCGCCGCGGGGTCGGTCTTCGCGGTGCGTCCCGGGGTGCACGGCCTCCCGGTCCTCCCCTTCGCCGGCTGACCCGCCCGCGGGTTCAGGCGTCCGCGCGGCATCAGGCACCTTTCCCCTCCACTCGCCTGAGCTGGCGCGGATGCCTGAGCGCACGCCTGCCTGGGCGACAGCGATGGGAGAGGCCTCTACCCGGGACACGGTTGCACTCAGCGAAAGGAACCGTGCCCCGGGCACAGGCCTCACCCGAGACGGACCCGCTCCGTGCGCTGGTGCTGGCGGCCGAGCCGCTCGATCTCGATGGTCATCTCGTCGCCGTCCTGAAGGTACGGGAAGCGTCCGGACAGCGCGACACCCTGTGGAGTGCCGGTGTTGATGACGTCGCCGGGTTCGAGCACGAGGTAGTGACTGAGCTCGTGCACCAGCTGCAGCACGGGGAAGATCATGTCGGCGGTGGAGGAGTCCTGCCGCGGCTCGCCGTTCACGAAGGACCGCAGGTGCAGCGCCTGAGGGTCGACCTCGTCGGCGGGCACCAGCGCGGGGCCGAGGGGGTTGAACGTCTCGGAGCACTTCCCCTTCGACCACTGTCCGCCGGAGACCTCGAGCTGATACGCCCGCTCGGACACGTCGTTCGAGATGGTGTAGCCGGCGATCACGTCGCGCGCGGCCTCGACGGAGGGCAGGTACCGCGCCGTGCGGCCGATGACGACCGCGAGCTCGACCTCCCAGTCGACCTTCTCGGCGCCCGGTGGCAGGAGCACGACGTCGTCCGGACCCACGACCGTGTTCGGGTGCTTGAAGAACACCACCGGGTGTGCGGGCGGCTCGGCGCCGGACTCCGCCGCGTGCGCCGCGTAGTTCTGGCCGATGCAGATCATCGCGGTCGGCCGCGCCACGGGGGCACCGACGCGCAGCCCCGTGGTCTCCACCTGCGGCAGGGAGCCGTCCGCGAGCGCCGCCCGCACGCGGGCGATGCCGTCTGCGGCGAGGAAGGCGCCGTCGATGTCGCGGGTCAGGGAGCCGAGATCGCGCACCACACCCTCGTCATCGCGGACGTAGGGTCGCTCGTGGCCGATCGCGCCGAGTCGCAGCAGTTCCATGGGAGTCCTCTCAGCGCGCGGCGGCGAAGGCCGGGTTGACGATGGGCACGGCCTCACCGGCGAGCGAGCGGATCACGTTCTCGGCGGCGTGCACGGGAAGATCCGCCAGGGCCTCCGGGGAGTACCAGGCGGCGTGCGGCGTGAGCAGCACGGTGTCGAGCGCCCGCAGCGGGGACGTGCCGGGGAGCGGCTCCTCCGCGAAGACGTCGAGGGCGGCACCGGCGAGCCGGCCGTCGCGGAGCGCGGCGGCCAGTGCGTCCTCGTCGATGAGCGGGCCGCGGCAGGTATTCACGACCACCGCGTCCCGCTTCATCGTCGCCAGGGCCGCAGCGTCGATCAGGTGGCGGGTCTCGTCCGTCAGCGGCACGTGCAGCGTGAGGATGTCGGCGCGGGCGATCGCCGACGGGATGTCGACGGGCTCGCAGCCCGCGTCGCGCACGGCGTCGTCGGGAGCGTACGGGTCGGCGACGAGCACGCGGAAGCCGAGCGCCCGGCACCCGCGTGCGACGATCGATCCGATGCGCCCGAACCCGAGCACGGACACGGTGGTGGAGGACGGTCGCACGGCGAGCGGCCGGGCGTCGACGGCCTTCCAGACGCCCTCCCGCACGGCCCGGTCGTAGGCGGAGAGGCCGCGCGCCTGGGTCATGATCATCGCGACCGTGTGCGCGGCGACCTCTTCGATGCAGTAGCTCGGCGTGTTCGCGACGGCGATGCCGCGGGCCGTGGCGGCCTCGACGTCGATCATGTCGTAGCCGATGCCGACACGGCTGATGAAGCGGAGGTTCGGCAGGCGGTCCATGAGGGGGCCGTCGATGCGCGCCCACTGCACGACCAGCGCCTCGGCGTCGGCTCCGGCGGCGGCGATGTCGTCCGGGCTCCCGGAGGCGGCCCGTTCCGCACGGAGGCCGGCGGCGCGGAGGGTGTCTTCGATGACGGTCCCGGGGAGGTCGCAGTCGGTGACGAGGATGAGCGGCGCGGTCATGGATGCGATGCTATAGCATCTAGCAAGCTCGCGTACAGCTGCTGTCGCGAGACCGTTTCTTGCTATAGCGTTTAGGCATGACTGTTCGCCGCGCACTCGTCACGGGCGCCAGTTCCGGCATCGGAACCGCCGCCGCCCTCGAACTCGCCCGCGAGGGCGTCGCCCTCTGGATCACCTACGCCGGACGCGAGGCCGAAGCCGTCCGCGTGGCGGAGGAGTGCCGCGCGGCGGGCTCCCCGGACGTCCACGTGTCGCGCCTCGACCTCCGCGATCCCGACTCCATTGCGGCGCTCATCGCCGAGATCACGGCGGCGTGGGACGACCTGCACGTCCTCGTCAACAACGGCGGCGTCTGCCCCTACACCCCGTACCCCGAGATCGACATCGAGGAGTGGGACTTCGTCCTGGAGACGAACGCCCGCGGCACCTTCCTGCTCACCCGCGCGGCGCTCCCCCTGCTCCGGGCCGCCGACGGCGACCGCTCGGTCATCAACATCGCCTCGATCGCCGGGCAGGTCGGCGCGCTGCAGACGGGCATCCACTACGCGGCCAGCAAGGGGGCGATCCTCGCGATCACCCGCAGCTTCGCCCGGCACCTCGCCGCCGAGGGCATCCGCGTCAACGCCGTCACGCCCGGCCCGGTCGCCAGCGCGATCACGGATCAGCTCCAGGGCGAAGGCCGCGCGAAGCTCGAGTCGGGCATCCCCCTCGGCGCGTTCGGTCAGCCGGAGGACGTCGCCTGGATCATCGCGTCGCTCGCCTCGGAGCGGGCCCGCTTTATCACCGGAGCCACCTACGACGTCAACGGAGGAGTTCGCATTGACTGACCGCACCGCCCAGGACCGTTCTGCCCTCGACACCGTGCAGGCGCAGCTCGACGCCTTCAACGCCCACGACCTCGACGCCTTCGTCGCGACCTATGCCGACGATGCCGTGGTCACCGGGGTCGCGCCGGAGCCCCTCGTCGGGTCGGCCGCGATCCGCGCCTTCTACGAGCCGCGGCTGCAGAACCCGGAGCTCTCCTGCGTGATCGACACGAGCGTCCTGTTCGGCTCCCGCTGGGTCGTCGCGCAGGAGCGGGTCATCAACGCCGGCGTCGCCACGGAGACCATCGCGACGTTCGACGTGGTCGACGGCGTGATCTCGCGGGCGTCGATGCTCAAGGCCTGACCCGCTTCGAATCGCCCGATTGGCTGTATTTCCGGCCGAGATGGGACCAGTCAGGCGATTCGAAAGGTCAGTGGTGCTCCGGCAGGACCGGAGACGACCAACCGGGGTCGCGGCCGAGCTGCGCGGCGCGGGAGACCGAGGCGGAGCCGTAGCGGTCGCGGAGCGTGTCGAGCACGGTGTCGAGGCGGGACTCGTCGCCCCAGTCGATCGGCAGCTCGGGCGGGACGCTGTCCGCCGCGTCGAGCTGGGTGAGCGAGAGGCCGAGCAGAGTGATGCCGCGGCCGCTGATCTCGGGTTGCGCCGCGGCGAGGAGCGTGCGGGCGACGGCGAGCACCAGCGCGGTGCGGTCGGTCGGCGCCCGCAGCGACCGGGAACGGGTGGCCTTCGTGAAGTCGCCGAAGCGCAGCCGCAGCACCACTGTGCGGCACACGCGGTCGCCGTCCCGGAGACGCCGCGCGAGCCGGTCGACGATCTGGGTGAGGATGACGTCGAGCTCCTCCGGCGACCGCGGACGGACGCCGAGCGCCCGCTGCGACCCGATCGATCCCCGGCGCCTGGTCGTGTCCACGGGGCGGGGGTCCCGCAGACGGGCGAGAGCATGGACGTGCGCTCCGGTCGCCTTTCCGAGCATCCGCTCCGCGGTCGCGGCCTCGAGCTCCGCGAGCTCGCCGACCGTGCGGATGCCGTAGCGGTGCAGCTTCTCGGCCGTCACCGCGCCGACGCCCCACAGCCGCTCGACGGGGAGCGGCAGCAGGAACTCCTCCTCCCGGTCGGCTCGACGACGAGGAGCCCGTCGGGTTTGCTCACCGCACTCGCGACCTTCGCGAGGAACTTCGTGCGGGCGACGCCGACCGAGATCGCCAGGCCCGCCTCGGCGCGCACGCGCTCCCGCAAGCGCACCGCGATGGTCTCGGGAGTGCCGGCGATGCGCCGCAGTCCGCCGACCTCGAGGAACGCCTCGTCGATGGAGAGACCTTCCACGAGCGGGGTGGTGTCGCGGAAGATGCGGAAGACGTCCTTGCTGGCCGCGGAATAGGCCTCCATCCGCGGCGGGACGACGACGGCGTCGGGGCACAGCTCCCGCGCCTGCCGGCCGCCCATCGCGGCGCGGACGCCCCGTGCCTTGGCCTCGTAGCTCGCGGCCAGCACGACCCCGCCACCGACGATCACCGGACGCCCGCGGAGCTCCGGCGCATCACGCTGCTCGACCGAGGCGTAGAACGCATCGAGATCGGCGTGCAGAACCGTCGCTTCCCCGCGCATCCCGTCCTCCCGTCGACGAGCGGATCGTCGCACGGACCGGGGACATCGGCGTGGCAGGAGCTCAGGAAGCGGGCGGCGCCGCGAAGCGCTCCCGCATCGCGGGGTCGAGCGCGATGTCCCCGAACGAAGCGGTCCAGGCTCCGTCGACCGCAATGGACTGACCGGAGAGGTAGGGGGCCTCGTCGGAGAGCAGGAACGCCGTCACCGCGGCGACCTCCTCCGCACGGGCGATGCGTCCCATCGGCGGACCCTCCGCGAGCAGACGCTCCTCCGCCGCGGGGTCGGCCGCCCGCGCGATCTGCGCCTCCAGATGCGGAGTGCGCACGCCGCCCGGTGCGACGGTGTTGGCCCGTATGCCCAATCCGCCATATGTCACGGCAACGCTGCGGCTGAGGGCATCGATGCCGCCCTTCGTGAACTCGTAGGCGGCGTGATCGACGAAGCTCGACCGCCCGTGGATCGAGCCGATGTTCACGATCGCCCCGGCCACACCCTGATCGAGGAATGCGGACACGGCCGTCGAGCAGCCCCAGAGGTACCCGAAGCCGTTGATGTCGACGATCTCGCGCACGACGGTCTCGTCGAGCTCGTGCAGCGGCGTGCGCTTCGTGATGCCGGCGTTGTTGACCCAGCCGGCCAGCGGAGCCCTCGTGCGCGCCGCGGCCGCCGCGCGCTGATGGGCCGTGCGGTCGGAGGCGTCGCCGAGCACGACCTCGGCGACGATGCCCTCCTCCACGGTCCCGGAGCCGGGCGAGCGTTCGAGCCCGACCACGATCCAGCCGTCGGCGGTGAGCCGCGCGGCCACCGCGCGGCCGATGCCCTTGCCGCTGCCGGTGACCACGACGCTGCGCGGGGAAGGTGTCATGTCAGTCCCTCTCGAATCGGAAGACGCCGGGATCGAGGCCGAAGCCGAGCCCCGGAGCAGCGGGCGGCGTGACGGTGCCGGCGAACTGCGGCCCGCCCGTGACGAACGAGGGTGCGGGGTCGTAGGGATTCACCCCGCGGGCGAAGGTCTCCACCTGGATGCCGAGGTGGGCCGTGACTTCGGGGTACACGTGCCCGGACACCGGGACGCCGCGCTCCGCCGCCCAGGCGATGAGCTCGCGCGCGGGCGTGATGCCGCCGATCGCCACGACGTCGAGGCGCAGCGCGTCGACCTCGCCGACCTCGACCAGAGCCCGGAGCACGGCGGGGTCGGTCACCTCGTCGCCCACCGCCACCGGCAGTCCGGTCTCCCGGCGGATCCGGGCCACGCCGGCCGCGTCCTCGGGGAGCAGCGGATCCTCCAGCCAGGCCAGGCGCAGGTCGCCCCACTGCGCGACCTCCGTCACGGCGGCCTCCGCGTCGGGCCAGCCGAAGCCCACGTCCACCACGAGTCCGGTCGACGACGGCAGCTCCGCGCCGAGGATCGCGAGCAGTGCGCGCATGTATGCCGGATCGGGAATGCGCGAGATCTTCACCTGCGCCCAGCCCTCCGCCTGCGCGAGCACCTCGTCCGCGACCTCCCGCGGCGGGCGCTGCGGAGACGGATACGCGGCGACGAGCATCCCCTCCCGCGGGGCGCTACCGGTGCCGAGCAGGGTCCACAGCGGCACGCCGGCTCGACGGGACGCGATGTCCCACAGGGCGATGTCGACGAGGCCGATCGCCCGCCGCACGAGTCCCACCCGTCCGACGATCGCGCTGCCGCGGAGCATCCGGTCCCACGCGGCCGCCGGGTCGTCGGCGTCGAGCCCCACCGCGTGCGGAACCACCAGGCGTTCCACGATCTCCGCCATCGGGGCCTCGCGCGACAGGCAGTAGGCGACTCCGGTGGTGCCGTCGTCCGCCGTCACCTGCACCGCGGAGTACTCCCGCCGCGTGACCGTCATCGCGCCGAGCTGCAGCGGTGCCGGAAGGGGGAGGACCGCCGTGGCCGTGTCGATCCGGGCGACGGCGGTCATTCCGGCTTCTTCGCGAGGGGCACGCCGTAGTCCACCATGAAGCCGCCGTCGACGTACAGGGTCTGCCCGTTCATGTAGCGCGACTGGTCCGACACGAGGAAGCTCACGGCCGCGGCGATCTCACTCGCGTCGGCCAGGCGCTTCGCGGGGATGCGGGACAGGATCGTGTCGAGGCTCAGCGTGCCCTGCTCGACCCCCTGTCGGAACACCCCGGTGTCGACATAGCCCGGGGCCACCGCGTTGACGCGCACCCCTCGCGACGCCCACTCCGCTCCGGCCGTGGAGGTGAGTCCGATGACGGCGGCCTTGGTCGTGGCATACGGCACCCGTCCCGCGGAGCCCCGGGAGGAGATGGAGGAGATGTTGACGATGCGACCCTCACCCCGGGCGAGCATGCGCTTCCCGGCAGCCTGGAGCGCGGAGAACACCCCGTGCAGGTTCACGTCGACGACCGCAGACCACTCGTCCCACGTGAGGTCTTCGATCCCGCGGTGCCGCTGGATGCCGGCGTTGTTCACGAGCACCTCGATGGACCCGAGCTCCGCCTCGATCTCGCCGAAGACCCGGTCCACGGCGGCATGGTCGGTGACGTCGAGCTCCCGCCACAGGATGCCGGCGGGGTTCTCGCCCGCGGTGAGCCCGGGGACGCGGTCGGTCGCGACGACGAGGTAGCCGTCCGCGGAGAGCCGCTGTCCGATCTCCCAGCCGATGCCGGCCGAGCCTCCGGTGACGATGGCGACGGGGCGCGCAGTCATGTCTCTCCTCTACCTCGGGGATTTGCTATAGCAACTCTATCCCGTTCGAATCGCGCAACTGGTTCGATTTCGGCCGGAATTGGAGCAAAGTGGGCGATTCGAACGGGGACTACCCCAGCAACCCGGCCACGACCGACACGGCGTGGGACTCCAGGAGCTCCAGGGCACCGGGAGCCAAGGGGGTCTGCCAGGACTGATAGGCGCCGCGGTCGTAGGCCTCGCGCGTCGGGAGATACACGAACCCCGGACCGTTCGTGAGGTTCATCACCACGATCGGCGTCTGGGGGAACCGCTCCCGCAGGGTCGTCTGCAACCGCGAGTAGGCCTCGCCCGGGTGCCCCACGATCACGGCGTCACCGAGCCGCCAGGCCCACACCGGATGCGACACGGTCGGCCCCTCAATGTAGCCGTCGCGGAGGTTCCTGGCCCGTCCGAGGCGCTCCTCCCGCGACCGGGGGTCGATGTCCTTCCACTCCTCCGCGAGCTCGTCCAGGGTGGGCAGGTCGCGCAGCGGCAGCTCGACGGCCGAGACGACCCCCGCCGCCCCGTCGCCGCCGTCCGCCGGAGTCCCGGTCCAGATCGCGAGCGGAGCACCCGACTCCACGACACCGTCCAGCGTCAGCTCCTCACCGGGTACGGGCAAGCCGTCCAGCGCCGCGAGCACCGCGTGCCCGAGTGAGCGTCCGTGCCGGTCGGCCACGGCGACGTCGCCGGTGTACTGCTCCCGCGGGGCCAGCTCGCCCGAGGCCCCCTGCACGAACAGGCACGGCGCACCGGTCGCCGCCTCCACGATCTCGCGCATCGCGCCGACGTAGTCCGGGGACACCTCCCGGTTCTGCCAGGCCAGGGTCGTCGGATGGCAGGCGTAGTTCACCAGCGTCGCCCGCACCTCCCCGTCGATGCTGATCCGGCCGATCGTCACGGTGTCATCGGCGGTGCCCTGGGGGTTGTAGCCGACGAGCGCGCGGCCGTCGAGGTCGAGTTCCCGCTCCGCCGCGAGGGTGCACGTGCCCGTGGTCCACTCGATCAGTCCCGGTCGGGCGGTCTCCCGCGCCTCGCGACCGGCCGCGATGCCCGCAGCAGCAAGCGCCTCCAGATACCCGGGGATGAGCTCCCCGCCCGGCAGATGCGCGTCCGCGGCGCACAGCACGGCCCCGGCGTGGGTGTGCGAGAGGGAGAGCATGAGCTGATCGGGCTCGAGGCCCAGGCCGTCGAGGATCGCCCCGCGCACGCCCTCCTCATCGGCGACTCGACGCCACCACGTGCCGTCCACGGCGAGCAGCACCCGCGGCCGCCCGTCCGCGGCCACCACGGCGAGCGCGGTCAGCTCGAACGGCCGGTGTGCCCCCTCGGACCGCTCCCAGTCGGCCGGGCCCCAGTTCTTGGCGCGGATGCCGACGGGCGGCGTGATGTCGCGCCGGGCGACGCCGATGCGCGCCTGCGTGCGCGGGATGCGGATGCGGTCTCCGAGGTGCGTCGCCGCTGCGGTGTCGTTCACGCGTGGTCCTCCCTGATGTCCATGATGCCGTCCGTCACGCGTTCGTCAGCACGTCCGCGATGACGACGCGCGGTCCGGCTTCCGGCAGCGCCGTCTCGACGCCGCGTTCGACGGTGTCGCTGTAGAGCAGCGTCGACGGCTCGGCGAATCCGTCTGCCAGCCGCAGGCCTCCGCCGACGAACTGGGTGCCGGTGACGCGGGCGTGATTGACGCCCGTGCCGATGTCGAGGTGGGCCGCACCCTTGGGCACCGTCGAGGTCACCCCGCTCACCCGCCAGGTGATGACGCCGGCACCGGCCGCCCTGCTCAGCAGCGCGCCGTCCGTGCGCTCCGTGGAGAGCTCGACCCCGTCCAGGGCGATGAGCTGGTCGCGCACGGCGGTCGCGCTCAGGCGCACGTCGCGCACGGATCCGCCGCGGATGGTGACCGTGGCGGCGCCGAGCTCGAAGGGCGCACCCGCCGCCGGGCCGCTGAGGCGGCAGTCCACGAACTCGACCGGACCCGACCCGCGGGCCTTCACCCCGTCGATCCCGGTGATGGTGCAGTCCACGAAGCGCACGGGGGCCGTGACCGGGGTCTGCACGAGCACCTGGTCCTTCGGCAGCGCGAAGGTGGAGTCCGCGATCACGGTCGGCCGCGACGAGCGCTGTGACCGCTGTCCGATCGCCAGAAGTCCGGCGGTGCACCCGCGCACCTGGGCACCGTCGGCGTTGATGGTCATGGTCGCCTGCGGATCGAAGGTGGAGCGGCCGATCACGCGCACGTTCTCCAGGGTCAGATCGCTGATCTTGGTGCCGGCGACGAACCAGGAGCAGACGTGGTCGCGCACGGTGATGCGCTTGGCGGCGGTGCCCCACTGCGCGCCGGAGTTGGCGATGTCCATGAGCCCGGAGTTGCCGATGAAGTTGAGGTCGTGCTCGTACTGCCCGTGCGTGGTGAAGGGATTGCCGCCCTGGTCGTCGCCGTCGCCGTGGCAGTTCTCGACGAGGCAGTACGCGCTGGCGGTGAGGTCGTTCAGGTGCCGGGCGTTCGACGACGTGCAGTCGCTCACCCGTCCGTAGAGGCTGTAGATCTGCTGCGTGAGGTAGCCCGCGCCGCCGTAGAACACGGTCGGCGGGTTCTCCACCGAGCAGCGCTCCGTCGTGAAGTGCGTGTTCCAGCGCCGCATGATCACGGGCCACCAGGTGCGACTCGCGTGCACGTCGGCGACGTCGCAGTGGATCGCGTACTCGAAGGCGATCGGGTGGGAGCCGGTGAGCTCGCGGGAGTCGGGGAAGGAGCCGTCGGTGGGACCGTCGAAGGGCCCGGCGCCGAGGAACCGCATGTTCGCGATGCGCACGCCCGCGACCGGTTCCATCTGCCGCCAGAGGAGCTTCCGCCCCTTGTCGAGCGGCCAGCCGTTGAGGTAGTCGATGCGGATGTGGGTCGCGTCGATCTGCTGCGTCACCTGCACGAACCGCTGCAGCTCACGCTCATCCGCCCCTCCTCCGGCGACCGGGTCGCACTGCACGGCCCACCAGGAGTCGACGGGGAACCGGGAGGCATCCGGCACGGCGACGGCGTCGGTCAGCTCGGGCCAGGCCTCGGCCAGCGCGTGCTCGACCGTGACGTCCTTCGGCACCCCGGTGAAGAACATCACGGCACCGAACGGGTTGTCGTGGGTGTTCTTCTCGATGCCGTCGGTCGTGATGAGGTGTCCGCCGAAGTCGATCTCGACGTACGACCGGGTGAAGCGATGCCGGCGCCGGAACAGCAGATCCGTCCCCGCCTCGATCCGGCGGATGCGGGGATCGTTCACCATCGCGGCGAGCGCATCGTCGGCCGGCTTCTCCGGTCCCGTGATGCCGAAGACCCGGAAGTCGACCGTCCCGTCATGCTGCAGGACCCAGCGGGTGTCGTGCTTCCCCGCGATCACGGTGCCACCGTTGGGCGCGGTCTTCGCGTTCTCGCTGCCCACGTACACGAGCAGCCCGGCATCGCCGGGCTTCCGGTACCCGGCGACGACCGCCACCTCGCCGTCGCGGGCCCGCAAGCGGCCGAGGTCGGCGACGGACTCCGCTCGCGTGACGTCCTTGGCGCCGGCGGCGACCGGGGTAGCCTGCGCCGGTGCCGTGCTCGCGAGCGCGCCCGCCGTGCCGAGCGCGACCGCGCCGAGCCCGGCCATGAGCGCCCGGCGGCCGGTCGACCGCACCGCCGCGCCGCCGGCGGCGTCTGCCGCGGACCCCGTCTCCTGATCCATGGTGGTCATCGTCGTCCTCCTCCTCCGGCGAGCGCGGCGGGGACCGCGCCCGTCTGCCCGCCCTGGGCCTGCCAGAGCGCCGCGGCCTCCGCACGCCGTCGGCGCTCGAGGACCGGGTCGGCGATCGGGATCGCCGCCATGAGCCCGCGCGTGTACTCGTGCTGCGGGTTCGCGAAGAGCGCGTCGCGCGCGCCGATCTCCACGATGCGCCCCTGCTGCATCACGGCGACCGTCGAGGACATGTACCGGATCACCGCCAGGTCGTGGCTGATGAAGAGGTAGGTGAGGCCGAGTTCGGCCTGCAGCTCCCGGAGCAGATTGAGCACCTGTGCCTGGATCGACACGTCGAGCGCCGACACCGATTCGTCGAGCACGAGGAACTCCGGCTCCAGCACGAGCGACCGGGCGATGGACACGCGCTGGCACTGCCCGCCGGACATCGACCGCGGCAGCCGGTGCGCGAACTCCTCGTCCAGGCGCACGCGGTGCATGGTCTCGCGCACCTTCTCGGCGCGGGAGGCCCGGGTGCCGATGCCGTGGGCGCGCAGCGGCGCCTCGATGATCTGCGCGACGGTCTGCCGCCGGTTCAGCGCCGAGAACGGGTCCTGGAACACCATCTGCATGCGCTTGCGCAGGCGCCGCAGCTCCTCGCCGCGGAGGTCGTGCGGGCGCTGCCCGTCGAAGACGACCGACCCTCCGTCGATGCCTCCGAGCGCGAGCACGGCCTTCGACACGGTCGACTTGCCGGAGCCCGACTCGCCGACGAGCCCGACCGTCTCGCCGCGCCGGATCTGGAACGACACGTCGTCGACCGCGGTCACCCGGCGCCCGGAGCCGAGCGTGAACACCTTCGAGACGCCCTGCACGTCCACCAGCACGTCGCCGGACTCCCGCGCCCGATCCACCGCGCTGATCGACCCGGCTTCGGCGAGCGGCTCCGTCCCGCGTTCGAGCACCTCCGCGGCGGTGCGGATGGGCTGCTGCACGTCCACCGTGAGGTCGACGACCGCGCCGAGCAGCGCCTGCGTGTACGGGTGCTCCGGGGCCGCGTAGATGCGGTCGACCGGGCCCTCCTCGACCACGCGCCCGTGCCGCATCACGTGGATGCGCTCGCAGAAGCCGGCGGCGACGCCGAGGTCGTGCGTGATGAGCACGACCGCGGTGCCGTGGTCCTCCGCGAGCCGGTCGAGGAGGTCGATGATCCGGGACTGCGTCGTCACGTCGAGGGCCGTGGTCGGCTCGTCCGCGATGAGCACGGCGGGCCGGGAGGACATGGCCATCGCGATCATGACGCGCTGCCGCATCCCTCCGGAGAACTCGTGCGGGTACTGGCCCAGACGCTCCTCGGGCAGCGGCACCCCGACCTCCGTCAGCAGCTCGACGGCCCGCGCGCGGGCGGCCGCCGCCGAGACCCGGTCGTGCAGCCGGATCGCCTCGACGAGCTGGTTACCGATCGTGCGGACCGGGTTCAGCGACGACATCGGGTCCTGATAGACCATCGCGATCTCGCCGCCGCGCACGCGGGTCATCTCCCGCGGGCTCAGTGAGAGCAGTTCGCGGTCGCGCAGCCGGATGCTGCCGCCGAGGGTCGCCCCGTCGTTCAGCCGCATGATCGACAGCGCCGTGAGCGACTTGCCGGAGCCGGATTCGCCGACGAGGCCGATGCGCTCCCCGGGCCGCACCGCGAACGTGATGCCCTGGACGGGCATGACGTCCCCATAGGAGACGGTGAGGTCCTGCACCTGCAGGACGGGCGTGAGGGCGGTCATCGGCCCCTCCCCTTCCGATCGCCGCCGAACTGGTCGGCGAGCACGTTGAGCAGCCAGATGGTGACGAAGATGAACAGGGCGGGGAACAGCACGTACCCGATGGACTGGTACATCTTCTGGTAGCCCTGCTGCACGAGCGTGCCCCAGGTGGCCTCGGGCGGCGCGATGCCGAGCCCGACGAAGCTCATCGACGCCTCCAGGAGGATCGCGTTGGCGGCGTTGATGGCCGCCTGCACGACGATCGGCCCCTTGGCGTTCGGCAGCACCTCGGCGAAGAGCAGCCGGCGCGGGGTCGAGCCGAAGGCCACCGCGGCCGTGAAGTAGTCCTCCTGCAGTTCGCTGAGCACGGACGACCGGACGAGCCGCGCGGTGGTCGGTGTGAGGAGCACCCCGATGATGACGGCGAGCTTGACGGGGTCGGCGCCGAAGGCGGAGATGAAGACGAGCGCGAAGAGGATCTGCGGGATCGCCATGACCGTGTCGGCGAGGCGCATGAGGATCTCGTCGACCCAGCCGCGCGCGAACGCCGCCGCCATACCCCAGGCGATGCCGAGGACCATGGCCACGAGGGTCGCGCCCCCGGCGATGAACACGGTGAGCTGGCCGCCGTAGAGCACGCGGCTGAAGAGGTCGCGGCCCAGCTCGTCGGTCCCGAAGAGGTGCGCCGCCGAGGGACCGGCGAACCGGTCGGACGACTGCGCCGCGGGGTCGTACGGGGCCAGGAGCGGGGCGAGCACGCAGGCGAGGACGATGATCGCCAGCAGCCCCAGCGGGATCCAGGAGGCGACGGCGAACCGCCGACGGGGACGCGCGGAGCGCAGCGCGAGGGTGAGGGTGTCAGCCACGGCTGCTCCTTGTACGAAGACGCGGATCGAGCACCCCGTAGAGGAGGTCGACGATGAGCGTGGTGAGGATGAACATCGCGGAGATCAGCAGCACGACCGACTGCAGCACCGCGTAGTCCCGCTTGAAGACCGCGTCGATCGCGAGCGAGCCGAGTCCGGGGACGCCGAACACGTACTCCACGATCACCACGCCGCCCAGGGTGTAGCCGACGATCAGGCCGAGCATCGTGAGCCCGGGGATCAGGGCGTTGCGGAGCGCGTGACCGAGCACGACGCCGCTCGCCGACTGCCCCTTGCCCTTCGCGGTGCGGATGTAGGGGGCGTCCAGCACCTCGACCATCGAGGCCCGGAGGAACCGCATGAGCAGCGGCGCCGCCGCGAAGGCGAGGGTGAGGCCGGGGAGGATCATGCGCACGAGGTTCTCGGCGGGGTCCTCCGCGAACGGCGTGTAGCCGCGGGCCGGCAGCACCTTGAGCTGCACGGCGAACACGACGATGAGCACGATGCCGATGAGGAACTGCGGCAAGGCCATGCCCGCGGTCGAGATCGCGGTGAGCACCCGGTCGACCACGCCGAGCGGACGCAGCGAGGCGAACACGGCGGCCGGGGTCGCGATGAGCACGGCCAGGAGCACGCCGATGAGCGTGAGCTCCAGCGTCGCGGGAAGGCGCTGGGCGATGAGCTCCGTCACCGAGTACTGGTTGAAGTAGGACTGACCGAAGTCGCCCGTGAAGACGCCGCCGATCCAGCGCAGGTACTGCTCGATGACGGGGGCGTCGAGGCCGGCCTCCTCCCGGAGCCGGGCGATGGTCTCGGCATCCACGCCCGGCGTCGAGCCGAGGCGGGTGATGACGGGGTCGCCCGGCAGTAGCCGGAGCACGACGAAGACGAGGAGCGAGGTGGCGATCAGCATCGCGATGCTGATCGCCACCCGCCGGAGGACGGAGAGGACCACGTCAGCCCTTCAGCTGCGCGCCCTCGAGGTGCAGCTGTCCGCCGCCCTCGACCCACACGCCGTCGACCGCCGTGCTGGTGGCGGTGACGACCGTCGACTGCAGGGGCACGATGAGCGGCACCTGCTCGTTGATGATGGTCTGCACGGTGCCCCACTTGTCGGCCCGCGCGGTCTCGTCCGGCTCGGCCACAGCATCCGCGAACGCGGTCTGGAAGTCGGGGTCGACCCAGTTGCACTCGCACCGCCCCTCCAGGTAGAAGTTCAGCGAGTAGGCCGGCTCGGGCGGGGTGGACTGGAAGTTCGGCACGATGTACCCCGGGTAGCTCTTGCCCGCCGGATAGAACGCGTCGACCCAGGTGCCGATGTCGTTGTTGTCGATCTTCAGCGTGATGCCGATCTCCTTCAGGCTCGCCTGCAGGATCTCGCCGCTCGTGTTCCACTCGGGGTACTGTCCGGCCACGCCCCACCAGGTGAGCGTGCTGCCCTCGGTCACCCCGGCCTCGGCGAACAGCTCCTTCGCCTTGTCCAGGTCGTAGGAGTAGTCGGTCAGCTCGCCGCCGAACCAGGGGTTCACCTCGCCGAGGGCGTTGTTCGTCGGTGAGACCGTGCCCTGGCCGTAGTAGGCGGCGTCCAGGATGGCCTCGCGGTCGATCGCGTAGGCGAGGGCCTGCCGGGCGCGCACGTCGTCGAACGGCGGCGACGTCGTGTCGATCTCCCACGACGGCCACTGGCTCGGGTTCTCGGGCTTCACCAGGGCGATGTCGCCGCCCTCCAGACCCGCCACGTCGCCCTGCGGCACGGACCACAGCACGTCGATGTCGCCGGAACGCAGGCCGGTGACCGCGGCGGTGGACTCGGCGGCCTTCACGATCGTGATCTCGTCGAGCGCCGGGGCCTCGCCGAAGTACTCCGGGTTGGGGACGAGGGTGAGGCTGTCGTCCGGCGTGAAGGCGTCCACGACGTACGGACCGGTGCCGATGGGTTCCTTGTCGATGGTGTCGAGCGCGTCGACGTCGATCATCTTCACCCAGACGATGCCCGCGGGGAACGTCGCGATGGGCTCGGACAGCGTCACCACGACGGTCTTCTCGTCCGGGGCGGTGACGTCGGTGACCATCGAGATCTTGTTCTTCTCCTGCGTCGCCGTCTCCGGGTCGAGGTAGTAGTCGAACGCGGCCACCGCGTCGTCGGCGGTGAAGTCCTCGCCGTTCGAGAACGTCACGCCGTCGCGGAGGGTGAACGTCCAGGTCTTCTGGTCGGCGGACGCTTCCCAGCTCTCGGCGAGGTCGCCGACGATCTCGCCGGACTCGTCGGTCTTGGTGAGGCCGTTCCACAGCAGCGGGAACAGCACCTCCTCCCAGGCGAACGTGCGGATGGCGGGATTGAGCTGCGGGATGCCCTGCGCGGCGGCGACGGTGAGGGTGCCGCCGTCCTGCGCCTGGCCGTCGGGGGTGGATGAGGTGCTGCAACCAGCGGTGATGAGCGCGGCGGTCAGCAGCACTGCTGCTCCGCCGAGCCGAACACGACGACGCGACATGGGTGCCTCCAAGGTCGGGTGGTGCTTCGGGTAAGGGTGTTGCGCTATAGCATGTAGCAAAAGCGGAGGGGCGTCTAGAGCGAACCGGGCCGGCGGGGTCACGTTCTCGTCACGACCGCCGACCCGGACCGGTCATCGCCGGACGGTGGAGGCCTCGACGGCGAGGTCGGGCGCCGTCGTGAAGTCCGTGCGGCGGCTGAGCACGAAGGCGATCGTCGCTCCGAGCAGCGTGAGCCCCGAGATGAGGAGCAGGCCCCACACCGCCGACCCCGTGGTCTCGCTGATCCAGCCGATCGCGTAGGGTCCCGCGAAGCCGGCGAGGTTGCCGACCGAGTTGATGAAGGCGAGCCCGGCCGCGGCTGCCGTGCCGGTGAGCACCATCGGCGGCAGGCTCCAGAACAGCGGGGTGGTCGAGAAGAGCGCCGACATCCCGACGCACAGCGCCGCGAGCGCGAGCACCGGTGTGCCCTGCGCCGCGACCGCCGCGATGAGCGACAGGGCGGTGATGCTGAGCGTGATGCCGATCTGCAGCGGGATGTTGCCCTGCTTCCGGGCGGCGCGCTCCCACGGCAGCATCACGAGGGCCGCGCACAGGTTCGGCAGCGCCACGAGCCACCCCGTGGTGGAGTTCGAGAAGTCGCCCATGCTCTTCACGATGGTCGGCAGCCACATCCCCAGCCCGTACGCACCGAACACGACACCGAAGAAGAGCACGATGAGCGTCCAGAGGCGCCCGTTGCGGAAGACCTCGCCCAGACGAAGACGTCCGTGCCGCTGCTCGGTCGCCTGGGTCTCGGCGGCGAGCGTGTCGGTAATCCAGCGCTGCTCGGCGGGGTTCAGCCAGCGCGCGTCCTGGGGGCGGTCAGGGAGCCAGAAGAACACGACGAACGCGAGGAGCACGGCCGGGACGCCCTGCAGCAGGAAGACGAGCTGCCAGCCCTCGAGCCCCCACAGCCCGTGCAGCTCCAGCATCCAGCCGGACAGCGGCGCGGCGACCGCGTTGGCGATCGGGTTCGAGAGCACGAAGACGGCGAGCACCTGCGTGCGGTACTGCCGCGGGAACCACAGCGTGAGGTAGAGCAGCACCCCGGGGAAGAATCCGGCCTCCGCGATGCCGAGGATGAAGCGCGCGATCGCGAACTGCGTCGCGTCCTGCACGAAGGCGGTCAGCGCGGCGACGATGCCCCACGAGATCATGATGCGCGCGATCCACTTGCGGGCGCCGAACTTCTCCAGCAGCAGGTTGCTCGGCACTTCGAACAGCAGGTAGCCGATGAAGAAGATGCCCGCCGCGAAGCCGAAGGCGGCCTCGGTGATCTGGAGGGCGGCGGTCATCTCCAGCTTCGCGAAGCCCGCGTTGTTCCGGTCGATGTAGGCGACGAGGTAGAGCAGTCCGAGGAACGGACCGAGCCTCCAGATCGCCTTCTTCATGGCGGCGGCTCCCACCGCGTCCTCCGCGGCGCGCGCCTGCGCGAGGGTCTCTCTGCCGGACATGACAACTCCTTCGTCATCGGTTTCGGGTTTTGCTATAGCATCTAGCACCGCGCGGTTCCTGTCCAGTCCCGGCCTCATGCCATAGCATCGACCGAGCGAAGGAGCCCCCGCTCGACGAGCACCGGGCCGCGCGAGATCGAGAAGGGCCCCGGATGCGCAGCGTGTCGGATCAGAACATCGCCGAGCAGGTCACGGACGAGCTGCGGGCGGCGATCCACTCCGGAGAGCTCGCCCCGGGCGAGCGCCTCGTGGAGCGCAAGCTCGCCGACCGTCTCGGCGTCAGCCACATCCCCGTGCGCGAGGCCCTGACCCGGCTCGCCGAGGAGCGCCTCATCACCCGCGAGCCCCGCCGCGGCGCCCGCGTCGCCCAGCTCAGCGCGCAGGACCTGGAGGAGATCTCGAGCCTGCGGATCGTGCTGGAGCAGTTCATGGCGATCCGGGTGCAGGAGCGGTGGAACGACGAGTCGGCGGCGCGGCTGGAAGCCATCATCCAGGCCATGGCGGCGGCGGCTCCGGGCGATGTGGCCGAGGTCCTGCGCCAGGACCGCCTCTTCCACGAGACCCTCGCCGACCTCGCCGAGCACCGGTTCCTCGACGAGCTCAGCGCCCAGCTCCGCGGCCGGATCGCCGGGTTCATCCAGGCGGCCAACTCCGCCCTCGACCCCGCCGAGCAGGAGGAGCACGTGCGCAGCCACCAGCAGATCGTCGACGCCATCGCGACCGGCGATCCGGAGCAGGCGCGCGCGGTGATCGCCGAGCACGTGACCAGGGCCGTCCGCCGCATCACGCCGTCGGCCGAGTGAGCGCCGCCGTGGCCGCACGCACCATCGTGCTGACCGGAGCCTCGGACGGGATCGGCGCCGCCGCCGCCCGCCAGCTCGCCGGCTCCCCGCACCGCCTGTTCCTCGTGGGCCGCTCGCCCGACAAGATGCGGGCCGTGGCGGAGGAGACCGGCGCGGAGTGGTTCACCGCCGACTTCGCGCGTCTCGACGACGTGCGCGCCCTCGCCGCGCAGCTCGCGGACGCCGTGGGCGCAGAGGGCATCGACGTGCTGGCCAACAACGCCGGCGGCATCTTCGGCGACCGCACCCCCACGGTCGACGGGCACGAGAAGACGATGCAGGTGAACCACCTCGCCCCGTTCCTGCTGACGAACCTCCTGCTCCCGCAGCTGCTCACCGCCGGCGGCGCGGTCGTGAACACCTCCAGCGTCGCCCATCGCCTCTTCGGGCATCTCGACGTCGACGATCTCGACAACACCCGCCGGTACTCCCCGAACAAGGCCTACGGCGACGCCAAGCTCGCCAACGTCCTGATGGCGAAGAGCCTGCACGGGAAGTTCCCTGCGCAGGGGCTCAGCGCGGTGGCCTTCCACCCCGGCACCGTGGCGACGAACTTCGCCGCCGAGTCGTCGAGCATCATGCGCCTCGTCTACCGCACCCCGCTGCGCCGCCTCGTCCTCATCGGCAGCGACCGCGGTGGCGAGACGCTGCGCTGGTTCCTGGAGGGCACGCCGGGCGAGACCTGGATCTCCGGCGGCTACTACGACGAGCGCGTCCTCAGCACCCGCGTGAACCCCCAGGTGCACGACCCCGCTCTCGCCGAGGCCCTCTGGCGGCGCAGCGCCGAGCTCGTCGGCGTGGCCGGGGACTGAGCGCCGTCCGTCTACGCTGGGGCGATGGCGCGCCTCGACTGGACCCGACTCCCTCCCGCTCTCCGAGCCCGGATCGAGGAGTTCGCCGGTTCCCCGGTGACACGCGCGCAGTCGCAGGACGGCGGCTTCTCCGCGGGACTGGCCTCACGGCTGACCTTCGCCGACGGACGACGGCTGTTCGTCAAGGCGGTGCAGGAGTCCGCGGAAGGCACGTTCGCGCTCTACGTGCGGGAGGCCGAGGTGCTCGGCGCGATCCCCCGCTCCCTCCCCGCCGCGCACCTCGTCGACGCCTTCACCGCGGACGGGTGGGCGGTGCTTCTCATCGAAGACGTCGAGGGTCGTCATCCGGTTCGCTCGGCCACCGCGCCCGACACCGCGCACGTCCTGGACGCGATCGCCGCCCTCGCCACCGCCCCGGCGCCGCGCACGCTTCCCCGCCTCGCCGACGAGCTGTACGAGGACTCCGGATCCTGGCGACGGCTCGAGGAAGGAGGGCTCCTGGAGACGACCACCCCGTGGTGCGCGCAGAACGTCGACCTCCTCCGCACGGCGGCGGAGCGAGTGGGCACCGCCGTCGCGGGGGATCGGCTCCTGCACGGCGACCTCAGGGCCGACAACATCCTCATCGACGCCTCCGGGCGGGCGCGCCTGCTCGACTGGCCGTGGGCGGCCCGAGGTGCGGGGTGGGAGGACGCCCTCCTGTATCTGCTCGACCTCCGCGTCGAGGACGCCGCGGCCGAGGTCGGGCCCCTGCTCGATCACCCCGCCTTCGCCGGGTCCACCACGGAGGACCACATCGCCCTCCTGTCCGCCGCGGGCGGCGCCTGGTTCGAGAAGTGCCGTCTTCCCGCGCCGGACGGGATGACGACGCTCCGCGACTTCCAGCGCCGGGAGGCGGTCATCTCCACCGACTGGATCGCCGAGCTCCTCCGCTGATCCCCGCGGAGGCTCGGCGCGCCCGCCGTCATCCCTCCGGCTGTGCGCGCGCATCGCCCGCGTGGACGCGTTCGCCCTGTCGGCCGAACAGGCTGAGCACCTCGGCGGGTTCCCCGTCCGCGCTCCCGAACCAATGCGGCACGTGCGTGTCGAACTCGGCGACCTCTCCGGCTCCCATGCGCAGGTCGCGCGTGCCGAGGATCAACCGCATGGTGCCGCTGAGCACGTAGAGCCATTCGCGCCCCTCGTGCGCCCGGGGACGCGGAGTCACCTGGCTCCCCGGGATGAGGATCTTCCAGGCCTGGACCGGGCCGGCGTGCGGGGTCAGCGGCACGACGATCCGGCCGTGCACGCCGCGCGGCTTCAATCGCACGCGCGGATCGCCGACGTCGGGCGCCCCGACGAGGTCGTCCAACGGCACCCGGTGGGCGCGGGCGAGCGGGAGGAGAAGCTCGAGGCTCGGTCGGCGTTGCCCCGTCTCCAACCGTGAGAGCGTGCTCGTGGAGATCCCCGTCGCGTCGGCCAGGTCGGTCAGCGTCATCCCCCGCTGCTTCCGCAGCCACCGCAACCGCGGGCCCACGCCGTCGAGCGTCGCGTCGATCTCGTCCCCCTGCACGTCCTCAGTCTGGCCGCAGTTCCCGGAAGCGGCAAAGAAGTTTGCCGCTCCGGCACCTCCGGCGCGACTCTCGTGGCATGAAGAGATTCGATGTGCTCATCGTCGGCGGCGGTGCCGCCGGCCTCAGCGCCGCCCTGGTCCTGCTCCGTGCTCGACGCTCGGTCGCGGTCGTCGATGCCGGAGAGCCCCGCAACGCCCCTGCCGCGCACCTCCACGGCTTCCTCTCCCGCGACGGCGCCGCGCCCGCCGCGCTGCTCGCGAGCGGCCGCGACGAGGTCGCGGGCTACGGAGGCACGATCATCGACGGACGCGTCGCCGCTCTGTCCCCGGGCTTCACGGCCACCCTCGACGACGGGCGCCGGCTGGAGGCCCGGCGAGTACTGGTCACCACAGGCCTGCGCGACGAGATCCCCGACATCCCCCAGCTACGCGAGCGCTGGGGGCGTGATGTGCTGCACTGTCCGTACTGCCACGGCTACGAGGTGCGGGATCGCCCCCTCGGGGTGATCGGCGGCAGCGCCGCGTCCGTCGCGCACGCGCTCCTCATCGCCCAGTGGTCCGCCGACGTCGTCTACTTCCCCCACACCCGCTCGCTCACGGCCGACGAGCAGGAACGTCTCGATGCGCGCGGCGTCCGCGTGCATCCGGGGGTGGTCTCCGGCCTCATCGTCCGCGCCGACCGCCTCCAGAGCGTGGAGCTGAGCGACGGCACCCGCGTCGAGCGCGCCGCGGTGTTCGTCCGCCCCGAGATGCGCCCCCGCGACGCCCTCCTTCGCGCCCTCGGCTGCGAGACCGATGAGAACGGGTGGGTCCGGCACGATGCCGGCGGGCGCACGAGCGTGCCAGGGGTCTCCGTCGCCGGGAACGTCGCCGATCCGCGTGCGCAGCTCATCACCGCGGCCGGACAGGGCTCCGCCGCCGCGATCGCCCTCAACGCCGACCTCACCGACGACGACCTCGCCGCCCAGCTCGCCGCCCACCGCAATGCCTGAACCCCGAGAGAGAAGGGACACAGCAATGTCCGCAGCACCCGCCCCCACGCCGACCCCCGTTCCTCCGCCCACGCAGCACCAGCTCGCGCTGATGATCTGGATCGCCGTCTTCCCGACCCTCACGGTCTTGAACCTGGTCCTCGCCGCCCCGCTCTCCGGACTCCCGATCGTCGTGCGCACGCTGGTGCTCGTCACCATCGCCGTCCCCCTCGTGATCTACCTGGAGATGCCGCTGCTGCACCGCGTCCGCCGTCGGATCCACGGTCTTGTGACGGCGCGTCGGCGAAGGTAACGTTCTCCCGTTCCTGACGAGAGAAGGCGACGATGCCCCGGACAGATCGACCCCGTTCCACGACGTCCGTGTGGCGCCGCAAGCCCGTCAGCGACATGACGGAGGAGTCGGGCGGGAGCGGTCTGTTCCGGACGCTCGGGCTCTGGCAGCTCACCGCGATCGGCGTGGGCGGCATCGTCGGCGTCGGGATCTTCTCGCTCGCCGGGCTCGTCGCCCACGGCGATGCGACGACTCCCGCCGTGGGTCCCGCCGTCGTCCTCTCCTTCCTCATCGCCGGGCTCGCGTCGGCAGCGGCCGCGCTGTCGTACGCGGAGTTCGCCGGCATGATCCCGCGGGCCGGTTCCGCCTACAGCTACGGCTACGTCGCGCTCGGCGAGCTCGTCGGCTGGTTCATCGGCTGGGACCTCCTCCTGGAGTACGTCGCCATCGTGGCCGTCGTCGCGATCGGCATCTCCGGCTATCTCGACGCGTTCCTCTCCGGATTCGGGCTGGAGCTGCCGACCGCGATCACGGAGACCGCCGACCAGCCGGGCGGCGTGGTCAACATCCCGGCCATCCTCATCTGCCTGTTCGTGACGTTCCTGCTGAGCCGAGGCACCCGCACCTTCGGCCGCTTCGAGCTCGTCGCCGTCGCCATCAAGATCCTCCTCGTGGTGTTCATCGTCGTCCTCGGCGTCTTCTTCATCGACCCCGCCAACTACGACCCGTTCCTGCCGAACGGCTTCGGCCCCGTCTTCACCGGCGCCGCGACGGTGTTCTTCGCGGTGTTCGGCTACGACGCGATGAGCACGGCCGCCGAGGAGGCGAAGGACGGGCGTCGGCACATGCCGAAGGCGATCATCCTGTCCCTCGTCATCGCGATGGTGCTCTACGTCGCCGCGACGCTCGTGCTCACGGGCATGCAGAACTACCAGGACATCGATCCGAAGGCGGGCTTCGCCTCGGCGTTCACGGGTGTGGGGCTCCCGGTCGTCGCCTCCGTCATCTCGGTGTTCGCCGTCGTGTCGATCCTCACCGTGATGCTCACGTTCCTGCTCGGCGCCACTCGCGTGTGGTTCAGCATGAGCCGCGACGGACTGCTCCCCGGCTGGTTCGCGCGGGTCGACCGCCGCGGCGTCCCGCAGCGGGTCACCTGGATCGCGGGGCTGGGCGCGGCGTTCTTCGCGGGGGTGTTCCCCATCCGCGCCGTCGCCGACCTCACGAACATCGGCATCCTCGCCGCCTTCGTCGTCGTCTGCATCGCGGTGATCGTGTTCCGTTACACCAAGCCGGATGCGCCGCGGACGTTCCGGCTGCCGTTCATGCCCGTGGTCCCGATCGTCGGCGTGGGCTTCTCGCTCTTCCTCATCTCGCAGCTCCACCCGGAGACGTGGCTCCGGTTCGGGGTGTGGCTCGTGATCGGACTCGTCGTGTACTTCGCCTACAGCCGTCGGCACTCGCTCCTGAACCCGGACAGCCCCCGGCACCGCTCGGGCACGACTTCGGAGACCCCCGGCGACACGCCGTAGGTGGGGCCGGGGAGGCTGCGGGTCGCGCCGCAGCTCCGAAGTCGTGCCCGGCGGGTCAGCCGACGACGAGGTTGGCGGTGTCGACGACGCGGTCGCCCTCGCCGGGGAACGCCGTGCGGGTGACGCCGGCCTCCACGTTGCCGGTGTGCAGCAGCGTCGAGCCGGTGCCGAAGGCGTCGTCGCGGAGCTCCAGGGCGCCGCCCTCGAACCGGTTGCCGACCGCACGGTAGTGGGTCGCGCCGCTCGTCACGGCGACGTGCGTGGCCGCCCCCTCCGCCCGGAACGTGCTGTCGGCGAGCGTCAGGTGCAGCTCGCCCGCACCTGACCGCGACACCGTCGTCCCGCCCTTCGCCGACACCTCGGATCCCGCGATCTCGACGACCTGACGGTCCTTCCCCGCGGCCGCGATGCGGGCGTTGCGGAGCGTGGAGCCTTCGACCCGCAGCTTCGCCGTCGCCGAGGAGATGGGGGCGGCATCGTCCGCCGCGCTGAGGGTCGAGCCGCGGAAGGTGACCGCTCCAGGACCGTTGATCTTCATGCCGCCGACGCGGTCCAGCACCGTGTCGACGAAGGTCACGGGCGTCGTCACCGTGGCGTTGGTGAGCTCGCCGGGGGCCACGAACGTGAAGTGCGAGTCGGCGATGACGGTCGGCCGTGCCGAGTTGTCGGAGGCCTGGGTGATGACGAGCGTGTCGGACGCGGTGCAGCCGCGCAGCTGCGCACCGTCCGCGTTGATCCACAGCATGCCGGAGCCCGAGAGCGCGGGTTTGCCGATCACCTGCACGTCCTCCAGCGTCAGGTCGGTGATGCGCACCCGCGCGACGAACCACGAGCACACGTGCTTGCGGACGGTGATGCGCTTGGCCGCCGACCCCCAGGCGGCGCCGGAGTTCGCGAAGGTCATGAGACCGGAGTTGCCCGTGTAGGTGAGGTCGTGCTCGTACTGGCCGTGCGTGACGAAGGGACCCTGGTCGTCGCCGTCGCCGTGGCAGTTCTCCACGAGGCAGTAGGCGCTCGCGGTGAAGTCGTTGAGGTGCCGGGCGTTGGCGGTGTGGCAGTTGGCGACATACCCGTACAGGCAGTAGATCTGCTGCGTCAGGTAGCCCGCCCCGCCCCAGGTGACGGAGGTCGGGTTCTTCAGCGTGCAGCTCTCCGTGGTGAAGTACGTGTTCCACCGGCGCTGGATCAGCGGCCAGAAGGTCGCCGTGCCGTCGATGTGGTCCACGTCGCAGCGCACCGCGTACTCGAAGGCCAGCGGGTGTGACCCCGTGTACTCGTCCGTCCCCTTGCCGAGGAACTTCAGGTTCGACACCGTCACGTCCTGCACCGGCTTCACGTGCCGCCACGTCATCGTGCGGTCCTTGCCGAGCGGCCAGCCGTTCTTGTAGTTCACGCGGATGTGCCGGCCGTCGACGATCTGGGTCACCTGGACCAGCCGCTGCAGCTCGCGCTCCCAGCGACCAGACAGCGCGTTGACCTCGGCGGCGTACCACTCCCCGACCGCGAAGAACGACGAGTCGGCGACGGGGAAGATGTCGGCGAGGTCGGGCACGTCCTCACCGAGCTTCGCCTCCTGCACCGCGTCGGTCACCTCGCCGCGGAAGAACATGACGGCCGCGAAGGGGTCGTCCTTCCCGGCGTTCTCGATGCCCTCGGTCGTCATCAGGTGGTGCCCGAAGTCGAAGGCGATGTTCGACCGGGAGAACTTGTGACGACGCACGAAGTTGAGGTCGGTGTGCGCCTCCACGCGCCGGACCCGGGCGTCGCCCACCATCGCGTCGAGCGCGTCGTCCGCGGGGGCGGAGGCGTCCATGATGCCGAACTTCCGGAAGTCGACCGTCCCGTCGTGCACGAGCACCCAGGCGCCGCCCTTGGGACCCGCGAGCACCGTGCCGCCGTTGGCCGCAGGGGCGTCCTTCTTCACGAACCGGTAGAGCCCGTCGCCCCCGTCGCCGGGGGCCGCGTAGCCGCTCGTGCGCACGAGGTCGCCGTCCTTGCCCTTGCGCGTCGCGAGGGCGGTGGCGACGCCTCCGTGCGCGACGTTCTTCGAGCCCGACGACTCCTGCGGCACGGCGGGTCCCGCGGCCTGGGCGGCAGCGGGGGCGCCGATCGCGGCGACCCCGCCCAGGGCGGCGGCGCCGAAACCGGCGAGCAGCATCCGACGACTGCGCAGCGCCGCGGTCTCGGTGGTGGTGTCCAGCTGGGTCATGCTCATCCTCCTTGCGGCGTCCTCGCCGCGGTCAGGCGTCCGGCCCTCGGCCGGATCGCGGTCACCGATCAGTCCCCGATCCCCAGCGCTCTCCGAGCGGATGCTCAGAAGTAGTCGCCCGCCGTGAAGTGGCGGATGCCGTCCACCCGGGCCTCGCGGCGCAACGGGCGGATCATCCCGGTGCGGTCGTCCTGCCGCACGGCCGCCGGAGCGAACGCGCGGACGGCGCGCTCCTCTGCGGCGAGCGCGGGGACGGCCAGCTCGCAGGTGCGGACGCCCGCCGCGGCCCAGTCCGCGGCCACGGCGTCCAGCACGGCGCGACGCACCGCGTCCGGATCGGCCACGGTGGGATCGGTCGCGCTCTCGTGCAGCAGCCCGACGCCGTCGCGCACCTCCGCCACCGCGTAGCCGACGGTCGTATCCGCCTCGTCGAGCCGGTACAGCGTCGCGCCCCGCAGCCGCACCTCCGCCATCGTCCAGTCGCGGTCGCCGCGCACCGGGGCGAGCACGACCACACCGGTGCGGGAGCGCTCGTAGACCTCGCGCAGCCGGCCGAGGACACCGAGTCCCACGGACTCACGCGCGACCGAGGCGGGCTCCACGGCCGTCGCCGACGCCGCCCACGGCCCGGCCATCGTGCGGGGCATCGAGAAGGTCGTGAAGCCGCTCGACCGGTACACCTCGGGGGTTCCGGTGAACAGCAGGGCCCAGTCGGCGTCACCCGCCGCGTCCAGGGTGGCGGCCACGAGCCGGCGGGCCAGTCCCCGGCCACGAGCCCGCTCGGCGACCGCGACGCTGCCGATCGCGTGCACCTGCGCCACCCCGCCGTCCGACTCCCGCAGGCGCTTCGGCAGTCCGTAGATCGACCCGCACACGCCCTCGTCGTCTTCCGCGACGAGCGTGTGGCTCAGCCGCTCGTCGTCCACGAGCCACTGGTCCGGCGCGAGGGGCGGCGTGAAGGCGGTGGCCCACAGTGCCGCGAGGGCGGGCTGGTCCTCCGCACGCGCCGACCGCACGACCACGGCGCTCATGCCATCGAGGAGAGCTGGGCGCGGTCGACGGCGTGTTCGAGCGGCCGCCCCGCGGCGAAGGCGTCGAGCTCGTCGGCGACGATCCGCCCCTGTCGCAGCCGGCCCTCCCTGGTGCCGGCCGCGCGGTGCGGGGTGAGCAGCACGCGCGGTGCCGAGCGGAAGGGACTCTCCGCAGACAGCGGCTCCTCGTCGAACACGTCGATCGCGGCACTCAACCGGCCACGACGCAGTTCGGCGAGCAGGGCGGCCTCGTCCACCAGCCAGGAACGCGCCGTGTTGACCAGGCCCGCACCGTCCGGCATCAGCGCGAGTTCGCGTGCACCGATCAGGTGATGCGTCTCCGGCAGGGTCGGGGCGTGCACCGCGACGATCTGCGCACGGCGCAGCGCCTCGTCGAGCGTCACGAGCTCCGCCCCGAGGGACGACGCCTCGGCCGCGCCGAGCGTGGGATCGACGAGCAGCGGCTCGGCGCCCAGGGCACGGAGCAGGTCGAGGTACGCCCGCCCGGTCCGGGAGGCACCGATGACCGCGATGGGCGCGCCGAGGATCTCGTGCTGCACCCCGACGGCCTCCGCGTCCCACCAGCCGTCACCGGCGCGCAGCGCGTCGTGCATCTCCGGCACCCGGTGCAGCAGGGCGAGCGTGAACGTCAGCGACACCTCCGCCACCGACCGGGCCATCCCCGCCCCGGCCTGCGTCACCCGCACGCCGCGGTCGAAGAGCGCGTCGGTCGCGAACGGCTTGATCGTGGCCCCGGTGTGCGCGATGAGCTCGAGCTTCGGAAGCGTGGCGAGCACCGCGTGGTCGAAAGGACCCACGCCCCAGCTCGTCACCACGACGCGCGCCTCGTCGAGCACCGCATCCGCGAGCCGGTCCACCCGCGCGAACGTCCCGCCGAGCCGCGCCGCGACGGTCTCCAGCCGGGCCGCGTCCTCGGGCGAGAAGAACTCGGCGAACAGCTCCGCGGAGACGACCGCGACCACGGTCGGAGCGCTCGTCCCGGCGGTCATCGCAGCCAGGCCTCGAGGTTCTCGGCGATGAACGCGTCGTCGTTGAGCTCCGGATACGCCTGCCGGACGCGGGCGATCTCCTCCGCCTGCCCCGGGGAGAGGCCCTCGGCCGGGTCGAGGCACCAGATGCCTTCCAGGAGGCCCTGCTGGCGGAGCATCTCGTGCACCCCGGCGATGACCCCGTGGAAGTCGTTGCCCGGGTCGAACACGGCCTGGTTCACGTCCACCATGTCCGAGGCACGGCGTCCCACCTCGCGGTAGGCCTCCGCGTCTCCCGCCAGGGCGCGGTGCACACGCTCCAGCAGCGCGACCGCCGCGTGCGTGCCGACCGCCCACTGGCCGAGCAGCCCGCCGACGAACCGGAGGGTGCGCCGCCCGGACGGGGAGTCCACGTGGAACTCGGAGAGCAGGTCGGCGACGATCGCGTCGTCGTTGCCGGTGTACAGCGCGATCTCGTCGGCGCGCCCCGAGGCGGCCACGCCCCGCACGAGCTCGAGGGTGCGGTAGCGGTCGAAGGGCGCCGCCTTCACGGCGACGACGGACGGGATCGCGGCGAACTCCCGCCAGAACTCGCGGTCGAGCACGGGTCCGCCGATCGCGGTCTGCAGGTAGAAGCCGACCAGCGGCAGCACCTCGCCGACGGCGCGGGCGCGGTCGAGCAGGGCACGCTCGTCCGCACCCGCGACGCGGGGACTCACCAGCACGGCGTCGTAGCCGAGGGAGCGGGCGAGCTCCGCCTCGGCGACCGCCTGGGCCGTGTCGCCCGCCACGCCGGCGATGCGCACGAGGGTCGCGTCGTCGCGGGCGTCCATCTCCTCCGCGGCCAGCGCGAGCACCGGCTCGAAGAGCGCGTGCTCCGGGTCGCGGATCTCGAACTGCGTCGTGTGCACGCCGACGGCGAGGCCGCCGGCTCCGGCGTCGAGGTAGTAGCGGGAGAGCGCCCGCTGCCGCCGCTCGTCGAGCGTGCGCGCGGCGGTGAGGGCGAGCGGATGGGCCGGGATCACAGCACCGCGGGCGAGGGTCGCGGCGGCCTCAGGGCGCAGCGACGGCACGGTCGCCGTGTGCGCAGCGGCGTCGGTCATCAGAACTTCCCGTCCCGCACGGCCCACTTCGTGGGCTTGGCGATCATCGGCAGCCCGTCGCGGATCCAGCCGGCCTGCATGCGGATGAGCTCCTCGGCGGAGACGGACGGATAGCCGAACAGGGCCATGCAGCGGCGGGCGTCGCTGAGCAGCGCGGTCGGCTGCGGCTCGTCGACGATCTCGACCTCCCGCTCGAACAGTTCGCCGAAGCGATGGGCGATGGAGGAGACGCTCAGCAGCTCCGGACCGGTGAGGTTGATCACGAACGGGTCGGTGGAGGCATGCACGAGGCTGCGCAGCACGACCTCGTTCGCGTAGCCCTGCCAGATCACGTTGACGTTGGCGGTGGCGACCGAGACCGGCTCCCCCGCGTGCACGGCGCTGCCGATGTCGGCGAGCACCCCGTAGCGGAGGTCGACGGCGTAGTTCAGACGGATGATCGCGACCTTGGTGCCGCGTTCCTGCGCCCCGAACTCGAACACGCGCTCCCGACCGAGGCAGGACTGCGCGTACTCGCCGATCGGCGCGGGCGTGGTCTCCTCCGCGGCGCCGCCCGAGGCGGCCGGGACGAACGGGTACACGTTCCCGGTGGAGAGCACCGAGATCGCGCTGTCGCGGTAGCGGCGGGCGATGCGGTCGGGAAGGGCCGCGTTGACCTCCCACGCCCAGGAGGCGTTGGTCGCGGCGCCGAACTTCGCGCCCACCATGAACACCACGTTCGGCGCGTCGGGGAGACCGGCGAGGTCGTCGTTCTCGATGAGGTCGAACGGCACGACGCGGACCCCCGAGGCTTCCAGGCGCTCGCGGATGGCGGCGTCGCCGAAGCGGGAGACCGCGTACACGGCGTCGTCCGTGCGGCCGGCGGCGTCCAGGCCGCGCCGGGCGAGCATCGCCAGGGTCGGTCCCATCTTGCCGCCGGCGCCGAGGATCACGAGGTCTCCGGACGCCTGGGCGAGGTCGGCCACGAGCCCGTCGCTCGGGGTGGCCAGCGCCTCCTCGAGTTCGGCCTCGGAGGCGAATGCGTACTGCGTCATTGTGGTGCGGTTCCCTTCTTCTCAGCCCTTGATCCCGGTGCCGGTGACGCCCTCCTGCACGTACCGCTGAGCGATGAGGTACGCGAGGAAGATCGGCAGCAGCGCCACGACGGAGCCGGCGAGCATGGTGCTGAGCGGCACATCCTGCTGCTGCAGCGACGAGATGCCCACGGTGAGGGTGAACATCGAGTTGGACTTGGCGATGATGAGCGGCCAGAGGAAGTCGTTCCAGTGCCAGAGGAAGACGAAGATCCCGAGCGTCGCGAGGATCGGCTTGCACAGCGGCAGCACGATCCGCAGGAAGATGCGGAACTCGCCGGCGCCGTCGATGCGGGCGGCCTCGAAGAGCTCGTCCGGAAGGCCCTGGATGAACTGGCGCATGAGGAAGACCGCCTGCGCGTTCGCGAGCGTCGGCAGGATGAGCCCCCAGTACGTGTCGATGCCGCCGAGATTCGCCATGAGGATGAACGTCGGGATCAGCGTCACGTGGAACGGCACCATGACCATCGCCAGGAACGACCAGAACATGACCTCCTTGCCGCGGAAGCGCTTCTTGGCGAAGGCGTAGCCGGCGAGCGCGGAGAGGAACAGCACCGCCACGACCGAGACGAGCGAGTAGACGAGCGTGTTGAACAGCCAGACGAGGATGTTCTGCCCGCCGAGCACCTGCTCGTACGCCTCGAAGGAGATGTCGTTCCACGGGAGCAGCGAGCCGGGGAGCTCGACGAGCATGCCCGGCTTCAGGCTCAGCACGACCATGGCGTAGAAGGGGAAGAAGCTGAGGATCCCGGCGAGGCTCAGCCAGATCCAGCGGACGGCGATGCCCCAGCCGGTCGGCTCGAGCGCGCGGAACGAGCGGCGTTTCCGCGCGGCGGGACGCGTCGCGGGCGGCGTCGTCTGCGTCGGCGGCTGCAGGAGGGCGGTCATTTCTGCTTTCCGATCACGAGGCGCTGGATGAGGGCGACCACGAGGGTCATGATGAACAGGGCCACGCCCACCGCGGCCGCGTAGCCGTAGTCGAAGTAGCGGAAGCCCTGGTCGTAGAGCATGTAGACGAGCGAGTAGCTCGCGTTCGCCGGCCCGCCCTGGGTCATCACGTAGATGACGTCGAAGACCTGGAAGGCGGCCGTCGTCTCGATCACCGCGAGGAAGAAGAACGTCGGGCGCAGGTGCGGGAGGATGATCCAGCGGAAACGCTGCCAGGCGTTCGCGCCGTCGACCAGCGCCGCCTCCTCCAGCTCGCGCGGCACGTCCTGCAGGGCGGCGATGAGGATCATCATCCCGTAGCCGAACCGGGACCAGACGCCCACGACGACGATCGCGGGGATCACCAGCACGGTGCTGCCGAGCCAGGAGCCGCCGAGGCCGAGCGGCGTCATCAGGGCGGACCAGGGACCGTTGGCGGAGAAGATCCAGACGAAGATCGAGCCGGCCAGCACGAGCGAGGTGATGACCGGGAGGAAGAAGATCGAGCGGAAGAACCGGGCGCCGCGGAAGGCGCGGCGCACGCCGAGGGCCATGATCGTCGACAGCACGAGCGCGATCGGCACCGCGAAGACCGTGTAGATGAGGGTGGTCCCCAGCGCCCGCCAGAACAGCGGGTCGGCGACGAGGCGCTGGAAGTGGTCGAGGCCGCGCCAGGCGATCTCGCCGGAGATGTCGTAGTCGAAGAAGCTCAGCGCCACACCCGCGATGCTCGGGCCGAAGCGGAAGGCGATGAACAGCAGGAAGGCGGGGAGCACGAACAGGAACGCGACGCGCGCTTCCCGTCGGGCGAGCACCCGGGCGACCCGTCCTGCGGGCTTCGGCGCCGTGGTGGCCGTCGTCATTGTCGATTCCTCACGTGGGGGGCGGAGAGAGGGGGCGTACGGCGGGTACCCGCACGCCCCCGGGGTGTCACTTCTGCAGCAGCGGGGCTGCGGCGGCCGCGGCGTCCTTCAGGGCGTCGGCCGGGGACTTCTGGCCCAGCAGGGCGGCCTGGATCTCCGGCGAGAGCACGCCCATGAGCGCACGGGAGCTGGCGTCGAGCTCGCCCACCGTGGTGTCGGGGACGTACTTCTCGACCTCGCCGAGGAGCGGGTCGTCGGCGTACAGCGGCTCGGTGGTGCTGAGCGCGGAGAAGTAGCCGGCGGCCTTGAGGTACGGCTCGACGACGTCGGCGCCGGTCGCGAACTCGGCGAACGCGGCTGCGGCCTCGGGGGCCTTCGAGCCCTTGAGCACGGACAGCGAGCCGACGGTGCCGTAGGCCACGGACTCCTTGTCGGTCAGCGGTGCGAGGACCTTGACGTTCTCCTCGCCCCAGAACGGCGCGACCTCGGTCACGGCGTTGTTCCAGGTGCAGGCGACCTTGCCCTGCGCGATGGCGGTCTGCTCCAGCGGGACGTTGGTGGTGAGGGCCTCCGGGTCGAGCGCGCCCTCCTCGGCCAGGTCGGCCAGGAAGGTGAGCGCCTCTTCGCCGGCCTTGCTGTCGAAGCCGACCTCGCCGTCCTCGGTGTAGACCTCGCCGCCGGCCTGCCAGAGCAGCGGGTAGTAGGTGAGGTTGAGGGTGTTCTCGGCCGACGCCGGGTAGTTGAGGGCGTACATGCCCTTGTCGATGAACGCCGGAGCCATCTCGGCGATGTCGTCCCATGTCTCCGGGTACTCGGTCACCCCGGCGGCCTCGAACGCGGCCGCGTTGCAGATCAGCGGCTGCGCGCTGGTGAGGATCGGGGCGCCGAGGATGTCGCCGCCGAGCGTGACCGACTCCTTGACGTTGGGGAGCAGGTCGCCCTGGCGCTCCTCGCTGAGCAGGTCGTTCAGCGGGGCGATCGACTTCTGGTACGCCGCGAGCTGGTCGGGGATGAGGTAGACGACGTCCGGTCCCTTGCCGGCGGCGATCGCCGTCTGCAGGGCCTCGTCACGGTTCGCCCACGGGAAGATCTCGTACTTCACGTTGACGTTCTCGTTCTCCTTCTCGAACGCCTCGATGGTCGAGTCCCAGAAGTCCTTGTGCACCGCCTCGTCGGCGATGACGGGGTAGAGCCAGACCGTGATGTCCTGCTCGCCCTCTGCGGTGTTGCCTCCGCCGGCCGAACATCCGGCCAACAGGGTGGCGGCCGCGACTCCCGCGACGACGCCGGTGATCTTGCTGACGCGCATGGTGCTCCTTTGCGTAAACCGTGCTGAGTACGGTTCATTATGACATTGGCTTTGGATAATTCGTCAAGCACAAGTTCTCAGAGCCTTGTTTCGACCGTGTTTCTCGGCCATGAACAACAATCCCCGATCTGAGAATCGGGTGTGCTAATTTGATCGCACCAACGGCGGAGACGAAGGAGGGACCCGATGGGCGCGACCAGTCCGCTCTCGATCGTGGCGCGGTCCGCACTCCGGCTGCGCGACGCCGGACCGGCGACCGTCAGCGACCTCTCCCGGTCGCTCGAGGTCTCCCGGACCTCCGTCGAGAACGCCGTGGCGGTGCTCTCCGACTCCGGACTCCTCGTCGACGCCCCGGCGCAGAACGGCGGCGGCGCGGGGCGCCCGGCCCGCCGCTACTCCTTCCACGCCGCCGCCGGCGTGGTGGTGGGCGTGGACATCGGCGTCGCGAGCGTGCGCGTCGTCGTCGCGGATCTCGCGGGCGTGGTCATCGCCCAGCGCACGTTCCCCGGCGTCGCGGAGCAGCCCGACGGCCCGGCCAAGCTCGCCGCCGTGATCGACGACGTGCGACGCACGCTCGCCCGGCTCTCGCTGCCGCGCACCGGTCTGCGGGCGATCGGCGTCTCCCTGCCCGGCATCGTCGACGACGACGGGCCGGTCACCACCTCGGTCGTCATCCCGGAGTGGTCCGGCATCGACATCGGCTCGCAGCTGCGCCAGGCGTTCGGCTGCCCCGTGGCGGTCGACAACGGTGTGCGGCTCGCGGCCGTCGCGGAACATCACCTCGGCGTCGCGCAGCTCGTCGACGACGTGATCTATCTGTCGGTCGGCAACCGCATCGCCATGGGCCTCATCCTCGGCGGCCGTCCGCGGCGCGGCATCCACAACGCGGCGGGAGACATCGGCCGCCTCGCGTTCCGGGGCCTGAACACCGAGACCGGGCAGATCTCGTGGCGCACCGCCCCGACGGCCGCCGAGGTGTTCGCCCTGGCGCGCAGCGGAGAGCAGGCCGCCCGGGAGGAGCTCGACGGCTTCATCGACGAGCTCGCCCACGGGATCGCGACGCTGATCATGACGGTCGACCCCGCCATGGTCGTGATCGGCGGCGGACTCTCGGCCGCGCACGAGCAGCTGCTCGACCCCCTGCGCGCCGCCCTGCCCGGCCATCTCGGTCTGCCGTTCCAGGTGCCCGTCGCGGAGGCGCGGCTGGGAGCGGAGGCCGCCGCCCACGGCGCCGTCGTGCATGCGTTCCAGCGGCATCCGGGCGACATCTACGGCATCGAGGACATGCCCGCCCCACCGATCACCCCCCTGCCGCACGACCCCGCGGCCGGCGACGACCCCGAGGAGAAGCAGTGAGCACGTTGAAGGTCGGACTCATCGGCGCGGGCGGGATCTCCCGCGTGCACGCCGATGCCTGGCGCGCGCTCGGCGTGCAGGGCTTCGTCACCTCGAAGGAGGGCGCGGAGGAGATCGCCGCCGAGTACGGCTTCGAGGTCGTGGCCGACGTCGATGCGCTCCTGGAGCTGGTCGACGTCGTCGACATCGTCACGCCGAGCAGCACCCACGCCGACTTCGCCCTGCGCGCGATCGCCCGCGGGCTCGACGTGATCTGCGAGAAGCCCCTCGCCGCGACCGCGGAGGCCGCCGCCGAGGTGACCGCCGCCGCAGCGGCCGCGGGAGTGCGGCTGTTCCCCGCCCACGTCGTGCGCTACATGGGGGAGTACGCCCGGATCAAGGCCGGCATCGACGCCGGGCAGATCGGCACCCCCGCCGTGCAGCGCTTCCGTCGTCTGGGCGCCGCGCCCCAGGCCCCCTGGTTCTTCTCGGAGCGGGCGGGCGGCGGCGTCATCCGCGACCTCATGATCCACGACATCGATCAGGCGCTGTGGTTCGCCGGGCCGGTCGACAGCGTCTACGCGGTGCAGAACCCGCCGACGGTCGACGACCGCGTTCCGGCCCCGGTCACGGCGCATGTCGTGCTCACCCACCGCAACGGGGTCATCAGCCACGTGCACGCGAGCTGGGTGCAGCCCGGCATGCCGTTCCGCACGAGCGTCGAGGTCGCCGGATCCGAGGGGCGCCTGCGCTACGACAGCGCCGAGGACCACACGCTGCGCACCGACGCCGTGCTCGTCGAGGGCGCGACCGACTACCTCCCGCCGATGTCACCGGAGGAGAGCCCGTACTACGCGGAGATCGCCGACTTCGTGGCCGCCATCGCGGAGGGACGCGAGGCCGCCGTCACCCCGGAGGACGGGATCCGGGCGGTCGCGGTCGCCGAGGCCGCCTACGCCTCGATCGCCTCCGGAGCCCCGGTCGCCCTCCCCGCTTCGTCCCCCGCCGTCGCCGTCGCCGAGGAGGCCACCCGATGACCGCTCCCCGCCCGCTGCGGATCGCCGTGCTGTCCTTCGCGCACACGCACGCCCTCAGCTACGTGCACGCGCTGCAGCAGATGCCCGGCATCGAGCTGATCGCCGCCGACCCCGACGGCGCCTCCGCCCCGGACGACGCTCCGCGCGGTGCCGCCCTGGCCGCGGAGCTCGGGGTCGCGTACGTCGAGACCTACGACGAGGCCTTCGCCTGGGGTCCGGACGCGGTGGTGGTGGCCGCCGAGAACTCCCGTCACCGTGCGCTCGTCGAGCAGGCCGCCGCGGCCGGCGTGCACGTGCTGTGCGAGAAGCCGCTGGCGACGACGGTCGAGGACGCGATCGCGATGCGCGACGCCTGCGACCGGGCGGGCGTGATGCTCATGGTGGCGTACCCGGTGCGCTTCTCCCCCGCGGTGCGCGACGCCCTCGCCGAGCTGCGCAGCGGACGCCTCGGCAAGATCCTCGGCGTCACCGGCATCAACAACGGCAAGCTCCCGCAGGACCGGGCCTGGTTCACCGATCCCGCGCTCGCCGGCGGCGGTGCCCTGGTCGACCACGTCGTGCACTGCGCCGACCTCCTCGACGATCTCCTGGGTGAGCGGGCGCAGACCGTCCGCGCGGTGTCGAACAGCATCCTGCACGGGGAGCGCGACCTCGCGGTCGAGACCGGGGGCCTCGTGACGATCCAGTACCCGAGCGGCGTGATCGCCACGATCGACTGCTCGTGGAGCTGGCCGCTGAGCTCGCCGACCTGGGGCGGCCTCACCCTCGAGGTCGTGGCCGAGCGCGGGACCGTGACCGTGAGCCCCTTCGCGAAGGGCGTGGCCGGACACGATGCCCGCGGCGAGACCTGGACCCCGGTCGGGGCCGACCTCGACGCCCTGCTGCTCGAGGAGTTCGTGCAGGCCGTGCGCGCGGGCCGTCAGCCTCAGCCCGACGCCGGTGTCGGCATCCGGACCGTCGAGATCGTGAAGGCCGCGCAGGAGTCCGCCTCCCGCGCCGGCACCCCCATCCCCCTCTGACCCGGGCACCCCTCGCCCCCGCGTCCGCGCCGGACCCCCACCTCGCGGGATCAAAAACGCTCCCACCTCCGTCCCCCCAGGCGCGTTTCCCGTCCCGCACGTGCCGCGTCCCGCCGTGCGGGATCAAAACCGCGCCTTCCACTCCCGTCCCGGGTGCGATTCCCGTCCCGCACGGAGACTGCGCAGGCATACCCGCCTCCCAACCCCTCCCGCGGCGAAGAGAGCGCGCGGGCATGAATCTGGCGCGGCGGGCGTTGTACTCGACGCCGCAGCGACACGGAGGAGACATCATGCGCATCGACCTCGCCGGGAAGACCGCCCTCGTCACGGGTTCCACCCAGGGCATCGGACTCGCCATCGCCACGACTCTGGCCGACGCGGGAGCGCGGGTCGCGGTCAACGGCCGGAACCCCGAGACCGTATCGTCGGTCATCGCCGCGCTGCAGGAGGAGAATCCGGACCGGAGCCTCGTCGCCGCGCCGGGAGACGTCACCACGAAGGACGGCGCCGCCCGCGTCCTCGCCGCCACCGGAGACGTCGACATCCTCGTGAACAACCTCGGCATCTTCGGGGCGACCCCCGCGCTCGACATCTCCGACGACGAGTGGCGCCGGTACTTCGACGTGAACGTGCTCGCCGCCGTCCGGCTCATCCGCGCGACCCTGCCCCGCATGAAGGAGCGCGGCTGGGGTCGGGTGCTCGACATCGCGAGCGACTCCGCGGTCGTGATCCCGGCGGAGATGATCCACTACGGGATGTCGAAGACCGCGCTGCTCGCCGTGTCCCGGGGCTTCGCGAAGGAGGCGGCCGGCACGGGTGTGACGGTGAACTCGGTGCTCGCGGGCCCGACCCACACCGGCGGCGTGGAGGGCTTCGTGTACTCGCTCGTGGATCCGCAGCTGCCGTGGGAGGAGGCCCAGCGCGAGTTCATGCGCGTGCACCGCCCCCAGTCCCTGCTGCAGCGGCTCATCGAGCCGGAGGAGATCGCGAACATGGTCGCGTACCTCGCGTCCCCGCTCGCCTCGGCGACGACGGGCGCCGCCGTCCGGGTCGACGGCGGCTACATCGACGCGATCGTCCCCTGACCCTTCGAATCGCGCACTTGGCGGCATCTTCGGCCGGAATGGGGCCATTCGGGCGATTCGAAACGGAGGGGTAAGCTGGCCCCCGGAGAAGCACGGAAAGGCGGTGATGGCGATGTCCGACGATAGTAACGACGCCGCCCTCGCTGCGTCGCGCTTCCCCGCACACACGCGTTGAGCTCCTGCTCCGCGTCCGTGCCTCTCGCCTCGCAGTCATCGGCGGCGTCTCCCGCCCCCTGACGAATCCGCACGGACCCTCGCGCCCGTGCGCCCGCGAGAACGGAGCCGCATCATGGCGCTCATCGACAACGGCGTGTACGTCCACGGACGTCGCGTGGAAACCCCCAAGAACCTGGACGAGACCTACCGGATGCTGGATGCCGCCGGCGGGATCGCGTGGATCGGCCTGTACCGGCCGAGTCCGGAGGAGGTCGCGTCCGTCGCCCGCGAGTTCGATCTGCATCCACTCGCCGTCGAGGACGCGCTCTCGGGGCATCAGCGCTCCAAGGTGGAACGCTACGGCGACACCCTCTTCGCCGTGCTGCGCCCCGCCCGTTACCGCGACAAGGAGGAGTCGATCGAGTTCGGTGAGCTGCACCTGTTCATCGGCCCCGACTTCGTGGTGACGATCCGCCACGCGGAGTCGCCGAACCTCGCCGCGGTCCGCCGCCGGATGGAGGCGAACCCGGAGCTGCTCGCGATGGGACCGGAGGCGGTCTTCTACGCGATCCTCGACGAGGTCGTGGACGAGTACGAGCCCGTCGTGGCGGGCCTGGAGAACGACATCGACGAGATCGAGGACCAGCTCTTCGGCGACAGCGACGACGACGCCCTCTCCCGCCGCATCTACGAGCTCTCCCGGGAGGTCATCAACTTCCAGCGCGCGGTGCACCCCCTGAGCGGCATGCTGGAATGGCTGCGTCGCGGATCGGAGAAGTACCGCATCGACGAGGAGCTGCAGCGCTCCCTCCGCGATGTGCTCGACCACACGATCCGCGTGAACGAGCGGGTCGACTCGTTCCGCGCGATCCTGGAGAACGCCCTGACGGTGCAGTCGGCGCTGGTCGCCCGGCGGCACTCGGAGGCGGGTCTGGCCCAGAACGACGAGATCAAGAAGATCTCCTCGTGGGCGGCCATCATCTTCGCACCCACGCTCGTCGGCACGGTCTACGGCATGAACTTCGACGTGATGCCCGAGCTGCACTGGGCGTTCGGGTATCCGATGGCGATCGGGGCGATGGCCGCGTTCGCGGTCGGGCTGTATGGGGTGTTCAAGTACAAGAGGTGGCTCTGACACGCAGGCCGTCACGCCGGTTCAGGCCATCGCTTCCAGAAAGCGCCTGAACCGGCGTGGCGGCCTGTCTCAGCGAACAGCGATCACCGGGAAGGCGGGCTCGTCGCCGGAGGTCGCGGGGATCTGCAGCTGGGCCTTCTGCGCCGAATCCAGCGTGAGGGTCCATCGCAGCCCGCGGGCCGTCCGCTCGACCTCGCCCACCGTCGGCACCGGGATCTCGGCATCCGCGAACGCCGTCAGATCGACGTCCACGACCGCCCGTCCGCCCGCCGCCCCGGCGTTGGCGAGGTCGAGGAGGATGATCGTGTCGTGCGCCGCCCCCGGCTGCGGGGAGAGCTCGACCGAGTAGCCGATCGCCGACTTCGTGTGCACCGTGAACGGAACCGGTGCGGTGGTGGCCGAGGTGTCGCCACCCACGATCGTCCGGGCCACCACGTCGTACGTCCCCTGGGTCAGCGGTGCCCCCACGGTCCAGGTGCCGTCGTCGCGCACGGTCACGAACCGCAGGAACGGGGTGAGCTCCCCGTCGCGGACGTGTACCCGGACCCGGGAGCCCGGGACGCCGGTGCCCGAGATCGTGGTGGTGGTCGCGGCGACGGTGGACCCGGCCTTCGGAGTGAGGATGGTCGGCGTCGGCGGAGAGGCACGGATGACGAGGGGAGCCCTGGCCTCGCCGGCGATCAGGGTGCTCGGCCCGGCCGGAGCATCCGCGGGGAGGGGGAACACGGTCGCGAACCGTCCCTGCGCATCGGTCTGCACCGGCATGGTGGCGGTGCCCACGCGGAGCTCCACGGTGCTCCGCGGCGGATGGCCGCTGCCGGTCACCCGGAACGACTGTCCGGTGAGGGCGATGCGGGAGTAGACCCCGACGGCCGGGACCGAGGTGCCGACGTCGGCGTCCATGAGTCCGGCACCCACCCGGTCCGGTCCTTCGTCGGCGACCCCGTCGGCCGTGGCCGTGATGCGTCGCGTGATCTCGTCCGGGGTGAGTGCCGGACCCGCCGCGAGCAGTCGGGCGGCGAGCCCGGCGACGTGCGGCGAGGCCATCGACGTACCGGGGAACAGGGCGTAGATCGAGCCGTCGTCCTGACGGGTCACCGCGGACCAGACGACTCCGGGGGCGGTGACGGTCACCTTGCCCGCGCCGTAGTTCGAGAACCCGGCCCTGACGACGGCGCCGCTGGTCTCGTCCTGATCGGCGGCGGCGACGGAGATCACGTCCGGCAGCCCGGCCGGGGCCTTCAGGCAGGAGGAGTCGACCGGGCGCGGCTCCGGTGAACCGTCGTCCGGGCTGAGGACGTCGGTGGTCATGGTGGCGAGATCCTGGCTCTCGTTCCCCACGGCGGCGACGTTGACGACGCCCTGCGCGTGCGCGTAGGCGTAGGTGCGGCGCAGGGCTTCGAGCGCGGCGGACTGCGTCTCCTCATCGGCGCACCAGACGTACCAGGGGTCGACGTAGTAGCTGTGGTTCACGACGGGGATGTCGTGCCGGACCGCCCACATCGTCGCGCAGATGCTGGCCTCCGGGTAGATGTGGCCCGTCTGGTTGTCGACCTTGATGGCGGCGACCCGCGCGTCCGGGGCGATGCCTCTGATCCCGGAGCCGTCGGCCGCGCCCGCGATGCTCCCCGCCACATGGGTCCCGTGGGCGCCGACGAGCCCGGCGGCCGGCTGCCACGCGACGGGGCGGGTGTCCGGGACGCCGTTGATGCCGCAGCCGACGGAGAGCGCGGGGTCGATGCGGTCGGCGAGGTCGGGGTGTCCCGCGTCGACGCCGTTGTCCGCGACCCCGACGACCACGCGCGCGCCACCCGGGGTCGTCGCGCCGACGGCGACCGTGTCCCACGCGGTGCCCTCGGCCGGCATCGCCTCGGGCTCCTCCGTCACCCCCGCCGCGGACTCGGCGGGCTCGGGAAGGCGATCCGGCGCGGTCGACGTGCGGGTGGGGCCGACGGACTGCACCCACGGCTGGGCGCGGAGCTGCGCCGCGAACTCCCCCTCGGGCGCTCGGACGACGGTGACGCCGATCTCCGGGTACGAGATCAGGAACGTGCCCCCCGCATCGGCGACGGCGGCACGCAGCGTCTCCTCGCTCGGCGCACCGGGGGCGGTGTTCACCACCCAGTTCAGAGCGGGCGCGTCAGGGGCGACCTCGGCGGCCGCCGGAAGCGGGGAGGACGGGATCGCCAGGGCGAGAGCGGCGCCGACGGCGAGCGCGACGCCGATGCCGCGGGAGAGGGGACGACGGATCACAGCAGCCTGCCTTTCGAACGCGGCCGGGGGCCGTCGAGTCGGGATGGTCCAGTGAACAAGAGGCGGGCGCGGGCGATCGGTTACGCGCGTCCGTGATCCGGGTCGCGGAAGAACCAGGGGCCACGGCGGGCGAGATGCGCGAGACTGGAAGCATGGCGCTCGATATCCTCCTGTCCCGCATCGTCGAGAGCGGTCTGCTCGAAGACCCCGTCTCCGAGAACGGTCTCGTCTACGGGCGGGCGAGTCTGGATGCGGCCGGCACCGTCGTCAACGTCAACGTCGACCCCGAGCTGGAGGGCGACGAGAGCGCGGAGGACCTGGATCCGGACGAGCTCGTCGCAGCCATCGCGCGCGTGCTCTCGATGAGCGAGAAGCGCTGGCGGGCGATCGTCGAGGAGGTCGCGCTCGACATCGAGGATGCGGTGGAGGACGAGCCCGTCGTCGAGCAGATCGACCTGCGGGACGACCTCGAGGCCACGTCGGTCGTCGTGTTCGCGGATGCCGTGCTGCTCGCGTTCGTCGCCCCCAAGCAGTTCCCGGAGTCGCGCATCCTGGTGCAGCTCGATGAGGAGCTGGAGGTCGACGGCATCGAGGTGCGCGAGCCCGACGGCACCGAGGTCATCGACGTCGACACGCTCGACGAGCTGATGGACCTCATCAGTCGCGCGGACCGCGACTGACCCGCCCACGCGCGAGAACAGGCGAACGCGCGAGCACAGGCCACCTCCAGAAGAGGGGCCTGCACCCGCGCGTCCGCCTGAGTTCCGGCTAGCGCGCGCTGCCGTAGTAGGTGACGTCGGGGAAGGCGAAGCCGTCGCCGTTCCCGTTCCAGACACCGGTGAAGGTGATCACGACCGTCTCACCCGAGGCGAGGGGTCCCTTCCAGTCGATGCTGTCGCCGCTCACGGTGACGGTGCCGCGGTTGGCGGTCACGCTCGACGCGTTCCAGCTGGAGTCGTCGAGGATGCCGGCCAGCGTGTACGCGATCTCCGCGTTCGCCGAGTCGACGTTGCCGTTGTTGCCGAACTCCATCCGGTACGTCACGGCCTGACCCGGCGTCGGGTCGGTCGGGTTCGAGTTGAACGTGTACTGGAAGAACTCGCGCTTGACGGTGTCGGTGTCGGTCGCGCAGACGTTCGCCGCGTTCCCGGCGACCGCGCAGGCCTGGTTGGTCAGCGCCCCGGGAGGAGCCGACTGGTTGACCTTGGCGTTCACCTTCAGCGTGACCGACTGCCCGGGTGCCAGCGTGCCGAGGTTGGCGGTCACGGTGCGCCCGGAGGCACTCACCGTCACTCCCGACGGGCCGCTGCCCGAGACGAAGTCGAGACCGGCCGGGAGCGGGTCGCTGACCACGACGTTCGTGGCTGCGCCGTCTCCGGTGTTCCGCACGACGATGTCGTACGTGAGGTCCTGGCCGAGCTTCACATCACCCTGGCCGTCGTTCTTGCTGATGGTCAGCACCGGCGTCGTCTTCTTGGTGATGGTGGTGTCATCCCAGTCGCACGCCTGGTTCGTGGAGGTTCCCACGGCGCACGCGTTGTTGCGCAGGTTCCCGATCGGCGTCGCATCGCCGACCGTGGCCTTCACGGTGATCGTCGAGGATGCCCCGGGAGCGAGCGACGGGATGGTCCCCTGGACGCGCTGCCCGGTGATCGAGACCGTCCCGGTCGTGCCGGCGGTGTACGCCGCGGTGATCCCGGTGAGCCCAGCCGGCAGGTCGTCGCTGACGACGACGTTGCTCGCCGCACCGGTACCGGTGTTGCGCACGACGATGTCGTACGAGAGCTGGTCGCCGATCACAGCGGTGTCGCGGTGGTCGTTCTTGTCCACCGTGAGCGCGGGCGCCGTGGGCTTGTCCACGTCGATGTCGATGCTGTGCAGGTCGCTCGGCACCTTCGTCCAGGTCGGCACGAGCCCGAGGAACGCGCCCTTCGAGCGCATGCTGAGCTGGAACTCGACCTTCGAGACGGTGCCGTTGACCTGCACCGTTCCGGTCTTGGCGGCGAAGGAGGTCGAGGTGATCGTGTTCGACGTCACATCGAGGTTCCCGCTCACGGTGCTCAGGCTCACCCCGGAGGTCTTCAGCGTGTACTTCGCCGAGGACTGCACGACGCCGCCGATGGAGTAGACGTCACCGCCGAGGTTGCCGAGGGTGATCTTCGGGTTCGTCACCTGCTGGCCGAAGTCGATCACGACGTTCCCGCGAACGCACTCGATGCCGTTCTTGCAGGGGTACCCCTCGTTGAGGCCGATGACGTTCAGGCCCAGTTCCCCGCCGTCGCGGACGGTGGCGAGGTTGACGACATCGCCGGAGCTCTTGATCTGCACCTTGTCGGTGGTGGTGATGCGGGCCGTCGCGCCGGCGGCCGACGCGGTGCGGGTGTCTCCCGATCCGCTCCAGCCGTTGACGTCGGCCGCCGAGGCGGCGGGGGCACCCGCGAGGGCGCCCGCCGCCAGAGCGGTGAGCACCCCCACGGTCAGCGCACCCCGAAGGAAGGATGTCTTCTTCACAGGTCTCTCGTCCTCCGTCTCTGTCCGGCGCCCGTCACCGGGTCGCCGAGGGACGACGGCGCAGCGCGAAAGCGCCCGCGGCTCCGACGGCGATCACACCGGCGCCGGCCAGCCCGACGGCCGGATCCGCCACCGGCACCGGGGGACGCTCGGCGAAGGTGTGGCCGTAGTTGTAGGTGAAGCGGTGGTCGTCGGTGAAGACGCCCCCGGTGTAGAGCACCTTGGCGCTGTTGGTGATCTGCGGACCCCAGTAGTCGGCGTCGACGGTGAACGTCGCCATCGGGGTCACGATGCTGGTGCCGCCGTCGTGCGTGACGTTGAAGGTCCAGACGACGTTCCCGCCGACGAGCTGACCGCCGCTGGTCGCCGACGCGAAGGTCGTGTGCGCGGGCACGGGCAGGATCACCTTGTAGACGCCGTCGATCTGCTCGTCGTTGACGAGCTGCACGATGGCGCCCTCCTTGATCTCCGATCCCGGCGTCACGCCCGTCGCAGCCGTCTGCGTGGCTCGGCCCAGGTAGCCCCGCGTCGAGGCCTGACCGTCGACGTCTTCCGTGCTGCGGACCGAGGAGACCCCGCCGCTCGACGTGGTGCTCGGGGAGTCCGGCTCGTCGGCGGCCATGGCCCCCTGGGCGCCGAGGAGCGAGCCCCCGACGATCAGCAGGCCGACACCGGCGCTGCACGCGGTCTTGAGGATGCTCTTCATGATGAAGCCTCTTTCTTGATGTGGACACGACGAGCAGAGTGCTTCGCCGCGAATGAGACAGAGGGGGCGATGGTCGATTACGCCCGCGGACGACGGGTATACCGGCGCTGCGGGGCACGGACGCCGATGATCAGGAGCATGACGACGAGTCCGACGACGTAGCCGAGCACGCCGACGAGCGACCCCACGAAGACATGGCTCACCTTGTACCCCGGATCGAGACCCCAGGTCTGCGTGGCCCAGCCGATCAGCACGAGCCGCACCAGGTTGACCGCGAAGACGATGCCCCACATCGCCGCGAGCCCACCGAAGAGCCGGCTCCACCGCACGCGGGTGAAGGCGAGGATCACCGCGGCGACCACGGTGAGGGGGAGGCCGATCAGGAGCGCCGTGCACTCGACCGTGATCTGCAGGGCGATCAGGTCTCCGGTCGGGGTCCACACGAGGTAGTGCTCGCCGATCGCTGCGCGCTGGCCCTCGACGAACGGCGAGAGCAGCCATGTCGCGACCACCGCCTCGACCGCGCGGAAGGAGGCGTTGACCGCCAGGAGCGCTCCGCCCGCGGCGAGCATCAGCAGCGCCACGACCACGCGCGCGGCGCGGTTCGGTAGCGATATCCGATCCAGTCGGCGGGCGCGGAGGGCGGGCAGGGTTTCGGTGACGGTGCTCATCAGACCTCCACGGCGACGGATCCGTTGACGACGACGTGGGCCTCCGCGTTGCGGCGCGTCTTGGCCCAGCCGTTCTTGCCCCGGACGATGCGCAGGAACGCCCGCGCGATGCAGATGTACATGTAGTAGACGTAGAGCCACACGCCGAGACCCCACCCCAGTGCCGACAGCCAGCTCGCCTGGGGTTCGCAGCGGATCTTGTACACGAACCCCCAGACCGCGAACGGCGCGACGGAGAACGCGAACAGCAGTCCGAGGACGCCGACGATGTCGCCGAGGGCGACCTGGAAGAGCTCGGGCTCCCGCACCCACCAGCCGATCTGCGCGCTGAAGAGGATGAGGAAGGACAGACCGCCGAGCATCTGGAGGAACGGCAGCACGAGGTAGTACATGGTCTCGATGACGCCGGCGTTGTCGACGTACGGCGACTTCACCACCTCGCGGATGTACTTGACGCACTGGATGTTCCCCTGCGCCCACCGGGTGCGCTGCGTGAGCAGACGACGGATCGAGGGCAGTGCCTCCTGGTTCACATGCGTGTCGTAGACGTGCCGGACCTGGTACCCGGCGAGGACGACGTGGACGCCCAGCTCGTAGTCCTCGAGCAGGGCGCCGTGCCACGGTTCGCCGAACGTGTCGCCGATCGCGTCGAGGACGGAGAGCCGCGTGAACTGTCCGTTGCCGCCCAGCCCCACCGTCCCCGTCTTGGCCCGAAGCGACTGCATCCCGGCGATCGTGGTGCGGAACTCGAGATCCTGCATCCGCAGCAGGAACCGGGCGAACATGTTGGCGAACCGGCCACCGTGCGGGTAGGGCTTCGGGTCGTCCCGGTTCTTCATCCAGACCGCGATCTGCGCCGCCCCCACGCTCTCATCGCCGAAGATGTCGTCGGCCGCGCAGATCTCCAACGCGTTGGGCTCCATCTCGCCGTCCGCGTCGATGACGACGATGACGATCCGGTCGTGGTCGGCATCGGCGGGGAGCCATTCGAGCAGTTGATGGTAGGCGGCGTTGAGCGCGTCGCCCTTGCCCGTCCGCGCCTGGGGCCGGCGCCGCTGGATGAGGTGCACGTGCTCGTCGGCGTCGGCCCATCGGGTGACGATCGCCGCCGTGGCGTCCTCGCTGTCGTCGTCGATCACCCAGACGTGGGCGCCGGGGAAATCCCGTCGCGCCCGGGAGACGGTGATGTCGATCACGGCCTCCTCGTCGCGGCACGGGATGAAGAAGTGCCACTCGAAGTGCGCGGGGTCGCCGGGGACGGTGTGCGGATAGCGGAGGTAGGGGATGAGGATGAAGAGGACGTACGTGACGAAGGCGACCCCCAGCAGCACCGTGAACGCGTTCAGGACCGGGAGCATCAGGGCGTCCTCCCCCGCACGGGGTCCTCTTCCGGGGCCGCGCTCCGACGGATCGGACGACGGAGCGGCGCCGATCGGCGCAGCAGCCGGGTGCGCAGGAGGAGGCCTGCGCCCACGGTCACGGCGATACCCGCCGCCATCACCCAGGTGGTCATCGACTCCGGTCCGGTGACGGCAAGCATGCCGACCGTGGCGAGCGGAGTGGTCAGGGCGTTGCTGTACATCAGGACTCCTCGGGACGCGACGAGACGGTGGCGCGGATGTGCGCCGCGATCCGCGCGGTGGCGTGACCGTCCCCGAAAGGTGACGGCAGAGCGGACAACCGGGCGAGGGTGGGCTCGATCGCGCCGAGCAGGGCGGACGCGGCGGGAGCGAGCTCCTGCGGGGTGACGAGCTCGGTGAAGGACCCCAGGGCCTCGGGCCGCTCCGTCGAATCCCGCACGACGAGGACGGGGCGGCCGATCACGGTGGCCTCCTCCTGGATGCCGCCGGAGTCGGAGACGAGGAGCGCCGCGTGCGCGGCGAGCGCGAGGAACCGCTCGTAGGGGAGCGGCTCCTCGGCGATCAGCGCGTCCAGGAGATGCGTGGCGTCCAGCGCGGTGAGCATCGCCCTCGTGCGGGGGTGCACCGGGAACACGACGGGCCACCCCGATGCCGCGATGGCGTTGAACGCGCGGAGGGTGGCCAGGAGGTTCTCCGGGGTGTCGACGTTCTCCTGGCGGTGCAGCGTGGCGAGCACGTAGCCGGCGGGGGCGAGCCCGAGCTCGGCGAGCACCTCGGCATCGCCGTCGGCCCCCGCGCGCTGCGCACGCACCGCCTCCACCACCGGGTTGCCGGTGACGAGGATGCGCTCGTCGTCGATGCCCTCGGCGAGGAGGTTGGCGCGGTTCGCCTCGGTCGCCGCGAACAGGTCGTCGGCGATGTGGTCGACCATCACCCTGTTGTGCTCCTCGGGCATCCGGCGGTCGTTCGCCCGCAGCCCCGCCTCGACGTGCCCGAGGCGCACCCCCGCGGCGTTCGCGGCGAGGGCGGCCGCGAACGTCGCGTTCGTGTCTCCCTGGACCACGACGTACCGCGGCTCGAAGCGGGTGATGGCCTCGGCGATCTGCTCGGCGGCGCGCCCGATCTGGGCGGCTCGCGGGAGGCCTCCGACGTGCAGCTGGAGGTCGACGCGCTCGATCCCGCAGGACCGCAGGAACACCCGCGACATCCCCGGGTCGTAGTGCTGACCGGTGTGGACGACGAACGCGGCGTCGCCCAGTTCGCGGACGAGGGGGGCGAGCTTGATGATCTCGGGACGGGTCCCGAAGACGATCATGACGGAGCCTTTCGGCAGCGGAACAGACGGAGTGGACGGTGTGGAGTGCACTTCTGGGTACCTCGATCAGCCCCCGGAGGGAGGTCCCCCGTGGCTGACGCGATCAGTTGTTATCGGTGGGTCGCGCGGCGCGCGGCGACGACGAGGAGCAGAGCCCCACCCGCCAGCAGCGCGATCGCGGGGAGGAGGGAGAGCGGCGTGCCGCCGGTCTGAGCGAGACCCGCGGCGGCCGGAGCACGGACGACGGTCGCCGCGCACGACCACTGCCCGTCGTCCGCGCAGGCGTGCGTCGCCGTCAGCGGAGGCAGCGCGGGAAGGCCGGAGAGGTCATCCGGGACGGCGATCCCGGCCTGGACCGCGGCCGCGCGGAGACCGGCGATCATGGACTCGTCGTAGGCGACGGTGGCGCGATTGACGACGGTGCCGTCCGCGTCGCGCGGCAGCTGCGCACGGAGGGTCATCGTCGCCGATTCCCCGGGGCCGAGCTCCGGCACCACCCAGCCCACGCGGTCCTGCACGGCGACCCCGCCCGTCGACGCGGCGATGAACCGCGCGCCGTCCGGGAGATCGTCGACGACCGGGATCTGCGTCGCGGTGCCGGGTCCGACGTTCGACACGGTGATCGTGTAGTCCAGGATGGAGCCGGCGACCGCCGTGGACTGGGCCACGGTCTTGTCGATCTCCAGCGAGGCGAGCGCGGCCACCGCGGTGAGGGCGCACGCCTGCTGCGGGTCGTCAGGACACGGGGTGGTCACCGTCGGCGCCGGGGTTCCGGCAGGCGCATCCGCAGGGTTCTGCACGGTGGCGCGGTTGAGGAGCTGCGCCTCGTCCAGCCCTCCCGGTGTGGTTCCGGTCACGTGCAGCGCGACCTCACCCCCGGCGGGCACCTCGGGGAGCGTCCAGCGCACGGCGCCGTCGGCGACCACACCGCCCTGATCGGCGGAGACCGCGGTCAGGGCCGGCGGCAGGAGGTCGGTCACCGGGACGTCGGTCGCCGGACCCGTGCCGGCGTTGGCGACGACGAGGGTGTACGACAGCACCTCGTCGTGACCGGCGACCTGCTTGTCGACCGTCTTCGCGAGCGACAACGCCGGCAGGGCGGCGACCGTCGTGGCGGCGCACGCGGCACCCGCGTCGTCCGCACACGGCGTCGCGGACGTGGGTGCGGGCGTCTCGGCGGGGACGCCGGCGGGATTCTGCACCGTGGCGCGATTGACGAGCGTGCTGCCCGCACCCGCGCGATCGACCGTCCCGAGGACGTGCAGGGTGCTCGTGCCGCCGGCGGGGAGGTCGTCGATCGTCCACGTGACCGTGCCGCCCGCGACGACGCCGCCCTGATCGGCCGTCACGTCACGCAGCCCGGCGGGCAGGGCGTCGGTCACGGGCACCTGCCGGGCGTCCGCCTCGCCGGTGTTCCGGACGGTGATGGTGTAGTCGAGGGCGTCGCCGGGCGCGGCTGCCGCCTTGTCGACGACCTTCGCGATCGAGAGACCGGCGAGCTTCGGGTCCGGTGTGGCGGTCGCCGTGATCCCGAGGGCGTAGCCGTCGATCGCCGCCGTCTGCGCGCCACCGAGGGCGAAGCGGGCGACGTCGAAGACGATGCGCGTGATCTTGCTGCCAGGGACGGTGAAGCTCCCGCAGCCGCCGGGGCGCGAGGCCGCGGTGCAGGAGATGCGGAGGTCGCCGCGGACGTACCCGTCGCCGCCCTCCACGAAGGTCGCGCCGTCGGAGACGACCGCGCGGGTGGCGCCGCCGTCGGCGGAGGCGAAGCGCATGCCGTCCGCGATGGAGATCCCGCCGAGCCCGGTACCGCCGGTCCCGGCGCCGAACTCGGCGATGTGGATGGCGGGATCGTCGACGGGGCGGTCGAACGAGATCGTGAGCTGTCCCTCGCCGCACCGCGACGCCGTGGCGCAGTTCGCCTTCGAGTGCACGTCGAGCGTCGCGAGGTCCTTCGCCGAGACGCCGGGGGCGTACATCGCGTCGGTGCCGCTCCATGAGCTCAGCGTCTTCCCCTCGCCGCCGAAGATGCGGGAGCCTCCCGACAGCGTGGCGGTGGCGATCGTGCCGTCCGGCAGGGTGAACCTGCCGGTGTTCGCGTCGACGATGGTCGCCGCCCCCGTGGCGGCGGTGGCGGGAGCGGCGGCGGCGACGGCCCCGAGGGCGAGCAGCAATCCGAGCACGAAGGCGCCCGATCGTTTCCTCATGGCGATGTGGTTCCAATCTCGATCTCTTCATCCGCCGGTTTCCGGAGAGGGCGGACTCCTACAGGACAGCGATGCGCAGGGGTGATTACGCGCGGTCACGAAATCAATCCACGATGATCACCTCGGCCGTCGCCGCCCCGGAGATCCCGGCGACGTTGGACTGCGCGAAGCTCAGGGTCACCGCGGTCCCCGCGGGGACCGGGTACGCGTCGACCTGGAAGCTCGCGTGCCACCGCTCGTCCGCCGCGCACGTCCCGGCCGCCAGGGTCGCGCCGTACGCGGACACGGTCAGGTCGGCACCCACCTCGCACGCCACGGTGACCGAGAGCAGTTCCGTGCGCGCGACCTGGCCGGGCACGGCGATGAGGACCGGCGGGCTCGGCACGGTCGCCTCGGGGGCCGGGTCCGGTGCCGGTTCCGCCGGGGGCGCCGCCGGCGCCGGCGGTTCGGATTCGGCTGGAGGCGGCGCGGTCTCGACGGGGGTCGCCTCCGGGGCGGGGGCCGCCGAGGGCGATGCCGTCGGGGTCGGCACGGTCCACGTCACGATCTGGCTGGCGGCCGGGGCGGCGACCACCGCGGTGCCCCCCACCACCGTGGCGGCGACGGTCGCGGCGAGGGTGGTCGCGGCGACCGCGGTCACGATGGCGACGGTGGCCTTCGCTGCGGCGATCCCCGCGACCGGAGCGGCGATCGCCGGGGGCAGCGGCGCGGCGCTGGCGGAGAGTCCCGCCGAGGTCAGCGACTGCCAGATCTGCGCGCCCGCCCCCACGGCGATACCCGCGGGGAACAGGACCGACAGCATGCGCGAACTGGCATGCCGCGCCTCCTCGGCCTTCGCGCGGCAGTCAGCGCACTCGTCGAGGTGGGCGTGCACGCGGGCGGTGTCCCGCGGCGTGAGCCGCTGACGGGCATGCGCCCCCAGCTTCCCCATCGTCCACTGGCACTCCCGCGACGCCGGCGGACGGGCGGCGACATGCGCCGTGATCCAGGCCTGCCGGAGCCCCTCTCTGGCGCGGAACGCGAGGACTGCGGCCGCGCGCTCGCTGATGTCGAGGCGCTTGCCGATCTCGTGCATGGAGAGGTGCTCGACCTCGCCGAACCACAGCACGTCCTGCCAGCGCTCCGGCAGGGCCAGGATGGCCTGGGAGACGAGGGACGCGTCGAAATCGGCATCCGCCGCGGCATCCGTGCTGTTCGGGTCCTCCACCGCCTCGATGTACTCGATGGGCACCTCGCGACGGGCGCGGCCCCAGCTGATGGCGAGGTTGCGCATCGTGGCGAACAGGTACGGCTTGAACGCGGCCGTCGGCCCCTTCCCGGCCTGGATCGCCTGATAGATGCGGGTGAAGGACTCCGCGACGAGATCGTCCGCATCGGCCGACCACCAGTAGCTGCGGGCCACGGCCGCGGCGGCGGGGGCGTATCGCTCCCAGAGCTCCGCATAGGCCTGATCGTCGCCTCCCCGGACGCGGCCCAGCAGGTCGGCGTCCCTCTCCCTCTCGTCGTCTCTGCGTTCGTCGCTCATGGTGTTCCCTTCCCCCAGGGCATCTGTCGGCGAGGTGACGGACCTCGCCCGTGCGTTGTCACGCCGACGCGGGGCGCGGCCGACAGACGTCGGCAGCACCCCGCCCGGCGCGTGCGATCAGCGGTTCTCCCGGCGAGCGCGTCGCGCGGCCGCCAGCACACCTCCCATCCCCAGCAGCAGCACCCCGGCGAGTGCTCCTGCGGTCGCGATCTCCCCGCCGGTCGAGGCGAGCGAATGTCCCGGAGTTCCCGGCGTCGACGGCGTCACGGGTGTGCCCGGCGTCGGCGGCGTGGACGGCACCCCCGGCGTCGGCGGCGTGGACGGCACCGGCGGGGGCACGACGGACACCGGGTTCTGCACGCTCACGACGACGGTCTCGTCGCTCACCGTGAACCGCTCCGGGCTGATCACGGGCGTGCCCCAGGTGGTCCCGGCCACGGGCTCCGGCGCGCGTTCCCGGGCGGTGACCTCCGCGCCGACCGGCAGCTTCGGGCTCGAGACCGGAGATCCCGCCTCCAGCGTGAGCACTCCCGAGCCCGCCGGGAAGCCCGGGCCGGCCGGGTACGTGTACTCCAGCACGTAGCGGGTCGTCGCAGGCACCCGTCCGATCGCGGCCTCCGGGCCGATGAGGGTCTTCAGCGCCGAGAAGCTGCCGACGCGCGTGCCGTTCCCCGTCCCCGAACCGCCGTACCGGGTGACCGTCGACGTGACCGTCGACGAGGTCTCCGTGCCGACGCGGATCTCGGCGGCGTTGCGGTAGGTGCCGGCCGCCCCGTCGTCCGTCACCCGCGAGAGGTAGTGCACGTTGTAGAAGGCCCCCTCCCGGGCGGTGAAGGTGACCGTGGCGCCGTCCGCGGAGACGGTGTAGTCGGCCGCGGGGACCTCCGTGATCGGCCCCGGGACGACCAGCCCGCTGGCGAGCGTCTGCAGACCGGTGGCCACCCAGAGCGACGGGTAGCGCGCGCCGGAGGCGGATTCGCGCAGGAGCTCCTGATCGGGACCGATGACGTCGGTGACGACCACCTCCTGACCCGCCGCCATGCCCTTCGCCCCGGCGCCGACGGCGACGTCCCACGCGATGGTGTCGGAGCCGTTCTGGTACTCCCCGCTCTTGAAGTCGGTCCGTCCGCGGAAGTCGCAGTCGGTCGTGCAGAGGAAGGGGTCCGGCTTCACGTCGACCGAGGCCGTGACGTCGCCGAAGTCGTAGGTGACCGTGGTGGTCTCCGTCACCTCGGTGGTCACGGTCGCCCAGAACGAGAAGCCCCCGGAGAGACCGACGGGGTGCCCCTGCACGTAGGCGGTGTCGATGTCGCAGACGAGCTGGGTGGCGGTCGTCACACAGCGCCCCGCCTCCTCGCCCTCGGCGTCGAGCAGCGGGAAGGTGTCCGGCAGCCCGCGCAGACCCTCGGGGAGTTCGACGACGAACCCGGCGGGCGCCACGGGGTTGTCCGGCAGGGACCAGGTGCCGGTGAGTTCGGCCTTCGTACCGCTCGCGACGGCCTGCTCCGTGAAGGCGAGCGACGACACCGTCGCGCTGGTCGTGTAGGGCGGTGCCGCGGTCGCGGCGAAAGGGGCGAGCAGGGCCCCGGCGAGTCCGCCGACGATCACGGCGACGGCGGCGACGCGGCGGGCGACGCGGCTCCTCCGTCCCGAGCGGAGTCGGACGGGTGGCGAATGGGTCAGCATGTGTTCCTCCGGTGACAGCCGCGCACACGCGACGTGGCACGGTCGAAGATGAGACACGGCGGGGCCCGACGTACTACGCGGGCACCGCAGGATTGCGGAACCCGACGACGCGCACCGCGCGCGGTTCCACGCCGTGCGGCGTCGCATCCTCTGCTCGCGGCGCAGCCGCGGAGCTCTCCCCCGGCCTGCAAGGTTCCCCTCCCTCGAACAGGCCGCCCACGACGGTACTCCCCGCGCGGCCCATCACACGCCTCAGCGGCCACGTGTATATCGGCGTTCCGGAATGGGTCCGCTGAGCGCGGACGACGACACGGGAGGTGCGGCGGGCCGGGGGAGCAGCCCGCCGCACGAGGGACTCGATTTCTCCACGCCATCGAGTTGGGGATCCGACGACGTCCTGGACCACGGATCGCCGTCCGCGCTCGCGCGTCCAGCCGCGCCCCTCGGGAACAGGACGGGAACCGCCCTCGCGCATTACGCGGCCCTCCCGCGGGAGTGCGGTCGCGCCGACGGATATGCTCTGAGGCGTGCCGATCGCCCCCTCCGCCTCCCCCGCCACCGCCTCCGACGACCTGGGCCGCCTCGCCGCCGCCCTCCGCGACCCCGCGCCGCTGAACTGGGTCATCACCGGCGACTCGATCACCCACGGCCTGGTGCACACCCAGGGCGGGCGCAGCTACCCGGAGCACCTCCACGAGCTGATCAGGGGCGAGCTCGAGCGCGTCAGGGACATCGTCCTCAACACCGCGATCAGCGGCAACCGGATCGTCGACATCCTCGACGACTGGGAGCGTCGGGTCGCGGGCTGGCGGCCGGATGTCGTCACCCTCATGGTCGGCACCAACGACGCCTCCGACGGCGGACCGCGACCGGTCATCTCGCCGGACGACTACGCCGCCTCCCTGCACGACTTCGTGCGCCGGGTGCGCGAGCTCGGCGCCATCCCGGTGCTCCAGACGCCGCCCGCCATCGACGTCCGCAACGCGCCGGAGCGGGCGCGGATCGCCGACTTCGCCGAGGCCGTCCGTGGAGTCGCGTCCGCCGAGGACGTGATCCTCGTCGACCAGCACGCCCACTTCGCGGAGCTGGGCGGCGGCGGCGTGCCGTGGGGCCTCATGAACGACCCGTTCCACCCCAGTGCGGTCGGACACGCCGCCCTCGCTCTGGAGCTCGCCCGCGTGCTCGGCATCGCGCCGGAGGGTCCGCGCGCCCGCACGGCCGCCCTCCTGGAAGGCATGGTCGGCACGGCCCGCATCGTCGGCTGACGCGCCCGGATTCACCCGGCCGGGGTGACCGCTCTGGACGGCGGTCACGACGCGACGCTAGGTTGAGCCCATTCACACTCGACAGTGAGGTGGGGGCATGTCGCACGTCGTCGCAACAGGGGCCGGCAAGGCCATGATGGAACGTCGGAACGATCCGACGCACGAGTACATCCTGAAGCTCACCGGCAAGGAGCGGCCCCGGGTCCTCTTCGTCGGCACCGCGACCGGCGACGACACCGCCTACATCGTGAGCTTCTACTCGACGTATGACGCGGACCGCTGCGCTCCGCACCACCTGCCCCTCTTCCATCGAGCGGTCGACGACCTCGCCGGCTTCGTGAAGGGCTTCGACGTCATCCACGTCGGCGGCGGGAACACCGCGAACATGCTCGACGTCTGGAAGCGTCAGGGCCTCGACGAGATCATGCGCGAGATGTGGGAGGACCCCTCCTCGAACGTCGTGTTCACGGGAGGCAGTGCGGGCGGCATCTGCTGGTTCGAGGGCGGCACGACCGACAGCTACGGCCCGACGCTGCAGGTGCTCCCCGAGGGCCTCGGGTTCCTGCACGGCAGCTTCTGTCCGCACTACGACGCCGAGGACCAGCGCCGGCCGCTCTTCCACGCCTCGCTCCTCAGCGGCGAGCTGTCGACCGGGTACGCGGTGGGCAATCTGCAGTCGCTCCACTTCGAGAACGGCGAGTTCGTCACCGCGGTCAGCCCGGTCGAGAACGCGCTGGCGCTGAAGGTCGAGGCGGTCGACGGGAAGATCGTCGAGACCGAGCTGCCGGTGCAGGTCCTCACCGGATCCGCGCCGATCCTGAAGGGGCCGTCGTCGTGAACGACAGCGTCTGGATCCTCGTCGCGGAGCTCATCGTCGTCGTCCTGGCGATCTTCATGGGCACCCGCACGAGCGGGATCGGCCTGGGCGTGTGGGGCCTCGTCGGCGTCGCGGTGCTCGTGTTCGTGTTCGGGGAGGCCCCGGGCAACGCCCCGGTCGACGCCGTGTTCATCGTCATCACGGTCATCACCGCCGCCTCGACCATGCAGGCCGCTGGCGGCATCGACTGGATGGTGTCGGTGGCGGCGAAGGTCATCCGCAAACGGCCGAAGTCCGTCGTCTTCCTCGCGCCGGCGATGTCGTTCCTCTTCACGGTCGGCGCGGGCACCGGCAACATCTTCTACCCGCTGCTGCCGGTGATCTACGACGTCTCCTATCAGCAGAAGATCCGGCCGGAGCGGGCGCTGTCGGTCTCGGCCGTCGCCTCGCAGGTCGGCATCCTCTGCTCGCCGGTCTCCGCGGCCACCGCATCGATGGTCGTGTTGCTGGCCCCGCAGGGCGTCGACCTCGGCGGTCTGCTCCTCATCATGTGGCCGGCGTCCATCGCCGGTCTGCTCGTGGCCGCGCTGGTCATGATGCGTCACGGCAAGGACCTCGAGGACGACCCGGAGTACCAGAAGCGCCTGGCGGAGGGACAGATCAAGCCGCCCACCGTCGATGCGCACGAGAACAAGCTCCCCCCGACCGCCGTGCTCTCGGCCTCGCTGTTCCTCGCCGGCGTCGCGGTGATCGTGTTCTTCGGCCTGTTCGAGAACCTCCGTCCGGTCATCGGCACCGACGACGACGGCGATCCGCTGCGCCTGAGCGTCACCGTGATCATCGAGGTCGTCATGGGCATCATCGCCGCGCTGATCTTCGTGTTCTGCAAGGTGAAGGCCGCGGACGTGCCCAAGCAGTCCACCTTCCCGGCCGGCATCGTCGGTGCCATCGCCCTGTTCGGCATCGCCTGGCTCGCCAACACGTTCGTCGCCGCGAACCAGACCCTCATCGTCGACGGGCTGGGCTCGGTCGTCTCCGGCTCCTCCGCCTTCCTCGGGGCCCTGCTGTTCGCACTGGCGCTCTTCGCGGTCGCCATGCTCACGACCAGCCAATCGAGCGCCACGAACGCGATCGTCCCGATCGGCATCACGATCGGTCTGCCCGCCTCCCTGCTGGTGGGGCTGTGGCCGGCGGCGATGGGCATCTACACGCTGCCCGCCAACGGCAGCCAGGTGGCGACCGTCGCGTTCGACCAGACCGGGACGACGAAGATGGGCAAGTTCGTCATCGACCACTCGTTCCAGCTGCCGAACCTCGTCTACGTCGGGACGGCCATCGTCGTCGGGGTGGCGCTGTCGTTCCTGTTCACCTGACATGACCGACGTCGTCGACCGGTCGGCGCTGCGGCAGTTCCTGCTGGGGCTGGCTCAGGGCATGAACGCGTCGGCGGAGTCCGTCGACCGCATCCGGGACACGATCGCCGAGGTCGCCACGGCGTCGGGCGGCGACGGCGCCGACTTCGTCGTCCTGCCGACCATCATCATCGTGGAGACGGGGGACGCGGAGGAGCAGCGGGTCGCGTTCCGCTCGGCCACGAACGCCTCGTTCCGCTTCGACCAGATCGCCGCGCTGTACGACCTCATCGCACAGGCGAAGACCGGCGAGGTCGACCCGCTCGACGGCATCCGGCGGCTCAACGAGATCGGCGCGATGCGTCCGCGCCTCGGCTGGTTCACCCGGACGCTCGGCCACGCCATCCTCACGACCGGCCTGGCCCTCCTGCTCGCACCGACCTGGCAGGGGGCCCTCGTCGCCTTCGTGCTGGGATTCGGGATCGGCCTGCTCAAGCTCGTGCGCTCCCCCACCCTGCAGCTCGTGATGCCCATCGCCGCGGCCTTCGTGTGCGCGGCCGCGGTGTTCCTCCTCGCGGAGGTCATCGAGATCGGCGACCCGATCCGGCTGCTGATCGCCCCGCTGGTCACCTTCCTCCCCGGCGGCGTGCTCACCACGGCGACGGTCGAGCTCGCAGCGGGACAGATGATCTCCGGCGCGTCCCGCCTCATCTACGGGTTCGTGCAGCTCGCGCTCCTCGCCTTCGGCATCCTCGCCGCGGGCGCCGTGGTGGGCGTCTCGAGCGATTCGTACGAGGCTCTCGACGCCTCCTCGTCGTATCTGCCCTGGTGGGTGCCGCTGTTGGGCATCCTCGTGTTCGCACTCGGCAACTACCTGCACTTCTCCTCCCCGCCGTCCACGTTCGGGTGGGTGCTGCTCGCCCTGGTCGTCGCGTACCTCGGCCAGTGGGCGGGGACGGAGTTCATCGATCCGGCGGTCGGCGGGTTCGTCGGTGCAGTCGCCGTCACGCCGGTCGTGTTCTGGATCGCCGGGCTGCGTCACGGAGCCCCGTCGCAGCTCACGTTCCTCCCGGCCTTCTGGCTGCTGGTGCCCGGAGCCGCCGGCCTGGTGGGCCTCACCGAGGCCGTGGCGACCGACAACGGCCTCGCCGACTTCACCGCGGCCCTCGTCTCCGTCATGTCGATCGCGCTCGGAGTGCTCATCGGCACGGCGCTCTACCGCGTCGTGCACCATGGCGCGGAGGAGTTCGTCGAGTTCGCCGTCGCCCCACCTCCCACCGAGGACGAAGAGCCGGCGCCGACGCTCTGGCACCGTCTGTCCGCTCCGCTGCGCCGCCTGCGGCGCCGCGATCGCTAGCGGTAGACCTCGCGACGGTGGCCGGCGTGCACGACGACGACCGTCAGGATCCCATCCTCGATCCGGTAGAGCACCCGGTAGTCCCCCGTCCGCACCCGCCACTCCGGTCGGCCGGTGAGCTTGCGTGCCGCGGGGGGCCGTGGGTCTTCGGAGAGGAGCTCGATGACGGCCTGGATACGTCGCCTCGCCTCGGGAGGGAGCTTGCGGATCGCCCGCACGGCGACAGGCAGGACCTGGACGTCGTAGGTCACGGCACGAGCCCGAGGTCCCGCTTCACCTCCTCCCACGGGATCGGCGTCTCGGCGAGTCGCGCGGTCTCCTCCCAGGCGGCATCGACCGCGCGGATGTCGGCCAGCTCCTCCGCGTCTTCGAGGAGTCGCTCCAGCAGGCTGGCATCGACGACAGCCGCCACCGGGAGGTTTCGTCGGGTGAGGTAGACGGGCTCCTTGCGCGCCTCGTCGATGATGGACGCCAGCCGCCCCCGGGCTTCCGTGATCGCGATCTCGCTCATGAGTCCATAGTAGTGCGAAACGTACAGAACAGCGCGGAAAGGACAGGTCACAGAAGGGCGACGGGCCCCGCGCCGCGGAGGCGACGCGGGGCCCGTGCGGGTCAGAGCGTGGCGAGGATCTCCTTCATCTCCGCGATCTCGGCGGTCTGCGCATCGACGACGTCCTGTGCGAGGGCGACCGCGTCCGCATTCTCACCGTCCGCGACCTCCGCCTCGGCCATCTCGACCGCGCCCTCGTGGTGCGCGATCATCTGCTCCAGGAACAGCCGGGACACCTCCGGGCCCGCGGCGGCCTCCAGCGCGGCGAGGTCGTCGTCGCTCATCATGCCGTCGCCGTGGTCCATCTCGGCCGGGTCACCCGCCTCGGCCCCCCAGTCGTCGAGCCAGCCCTGCATCTTCTCGATCTCCGGGCCCTGAGCGGCCTTGATACGTTCCGCGAGGTCGGCGACCCGGGGGTCGACGTCGTCCTTCGCGAGCACGATGTCGGACATCTCGACGGCCTGCTCGTGGTGGACGATCATCATGGATGCGAACATCGCGTCGGCCTCGTTCGCTCCGGTCAGCGGGGCGTCCGAGGGGGAGTGCCCCATGCCGGAATGGTCGGCCGGCCCGGCAGGTGCGGTCGAGGCGCACCCGGCGAGGGCGAGGGTTCCGGCCAGCACGAGGGCAGCGGCGGCAGTGGTTCGATTCGTCATTTCTCTCTCATCTGTGTCTGTCGGAAGGGCGTCCGCGGACGCGGCGCCCGGGCGCATCGGCGCCGATCAGGTCCGACTGATGCAGAGGACGTGGAGTGAGGGAGGGCGAAGCGGAGCGGCGGCCGCGTCCGCGGACGAGCGGAGAGCGCGCAGCAGAGGTCCGGTCAGGAGATGGCGAGAGGGGCGCAGCAGCAGGAGCAGCCCGCCGAGCAGCGCAAGGACGCAGGCCGCGCCGCCATCACCCGCGGGGTCCCCGGGCGCGATCGTCGTCTCGGCGCCACCTGCGGCGTGCGCTGACGACACCGACGGGTGCTCGGGGGCCGTGACCGCGTGGCCTGCCATCGCGTGTGCTCCGGCCGTGCCGTGCGTGTCGAGCGCATGCATGCCGAGGAGTCCGAACACGATTCCGCCCACGAGGACGACGACGAGCAACGCCCCCTGGAGCACGCGACGGCCGACCATGCGCCTACTATACCCGGTGGGGGTATCGGGAGGACTCCGCTCAGCGGGCGACGCCGGCGCGCCGCAGCAGTCGGCGCACGGCGAGGACGGCACCGGCCACCGCGACCTCGCCGGCCACCCGGCCCAGCAGTGTGCCGATGAGCACCGGGGGAACGAGGTGCTCCGGGGAGAAGACGGGGAGGGCGACGACGAAGAGAACCACGCCGGTCACGCCACCGGCGAGCAGGACGCGACCCGGGCGGACCTCCGCGACGCGCCGCAACGGCAGCACGAGGTCGAGGACCACGCCGCCGAGGACCAGCGGCACCACTCCGAGCAGGCCGATGGGGGACACCGCGACGGTCAGCACCCCGGATACGAAGGCCGCGAGCGTCGCCATGCCCGGGACGCGGGTGACGACGCGCGCGAGGAACGGCAGTGCGGTGTGCACGGCCGCGACCAGGGCATACGCGGGAGGGGAGGCAGCGGCCAGCACGCTCGTGACCGGCACGACGGCCAGGAAGACGAGGGCCTGGACGGCGCCGAGTGCGGCACTCACGAGCAGGGCACTGGTCGGCACGCGGCGCGCGGACACGGGCGACAGCGGTCCACTCACCCTCCGAGCCTAGAACCTCCGGCTCCCTCGCTCCGCGGAGCCCGCCGCCGAGCGGGGTTGGCTATCGTAGGGGTGGGGATGCGTACCTGGGGAGGGACGATGCCGGCTTTCGGCGCGCAAGGGGACAAGAGGTTGCCGCGGGTTTCCGCGCACGTCATCGGACGGCCGCGGGTGAACGCGGCGCTGGACGCCGGAGCTCCGCTCACGGTGCTGCGCGGCGCCGCCGGCTCGGGGAAGACCACCGCGCTGGTCGGCTGGGCCTTCACGGTCGCCGCACGCATCGTGTGGCTGACGGCGTCATCGGCGCTGGCGACGAGCCCGGCACTCGCCACCGCCCTGCTGCGGGAACTGCGCGGTGCGGGGGACGCGGTGGAGCTTCGCGACCCGGATCCGGCCGCCGGAGATCTCTGGCCCGCCGTCGCGCAGCACCTCTGCAACCACGAGGAGCCTGTCGTCATCGTCCTCGATGACGCCGCCGCCCTCGACCACGACGCGGTCTTCGACCTCTGCCGCACGGTCGCCGTCCTGCCGCACGTCCGTCTGGTCGTGGCCACGAACCGCCCCAGCCCCTTCGACAGCGACGGCGTCGACCTCGTGATCGACACCACGCTGATCTCCCCGGAGGACCTCGCGTTCGACACGGACGAGATCCGTCGCGCGCTCGACGTGGACGAGGACACCGCCGTCGCCGTACGGACCGCGACCGAGGGGTTCGCGGCGGTCATCCGCGCCGTCGCCCTCCGCGGCCATGCCGCCGGCGACACGACGATCGTGGAGATGGCGACCACGGCGGTCGACGACTACCTCCGCAGTCGCATGGAGGAGGGCACGTTCGGCGCCGGCGTCCTCGAGGGACTGATCCGGATCAGCATCACGGACACCGTCGACCTCCCGCTGGCCCAGGCCCTCAGCAGCGATCCGGACATCGGCGCCGCCCTCGACCAGGCCGAGGCGTTCGGCTTCGGGCGGTGGTCGACGGAGACCATCCCCCGGACATTCTCGATCGCGCCACCGGCCCGCACCCTGCTGCGACGGGACCTCCTGCAGCGCTTCCCGGCCGAGATCCGCCTGCTCCGCCGCCTCGCGATCGAGGGCGCCCTCCGGCGCGGTGCCCCCTTCGAGGGGCTCCGCCTCGCGATGGAGGAGGACGACCTCCACCTCGCAGCCCACGTCATCATGTCCGGGTGGAGCCACCTCCTGGACCACGACGGCCGCCGAGTCGTGGCGCTGCTGGGCGACCTGCCCCTGGCCCGGCTGAAGCAGGAGCCCCTGGTGGCGATGCTGCTGGGGATCTGCCTCAACGCCAACCGGCTCCGGCGGGTGCGCGGCCTGCAGCTGCTGCGCATGGCGATCTCCGCGGCGAACGCCCGTCGAAGCGCCCTCTCGCCGACGGAGCGCCTGTTCATCTGGACCGCCGAGAGCGCGGCCCTGCGCGTGATCGGGATGCCCGAGCGGGCCGGGCAGGTCGCGGCGCGCGCGCTCGCGCTGTACACGGAGACCTCGGAGTCGCAGTGGCAGCAGTACGCGATCGAGATGCCCCTGCTGTGCACGCACCTGGGGATCTCGCTGTACTACGGCGGCCGCCGCGAACAGGCCCTGCGACTCTTCGACGAGGCGGCCGCGCTCGCCGCGTCCCAGGGCACGGGCAACGCCTTCCACGCCGTGAGCCTGCTCAGCGGGATCCACGCCCTGGGCGGCGACCTCCCGGAGGCGCGGCACTACGTCGAGATCATCCGGGACGGCTCGTGGGACGCGGCGCTGCTGGACGGATACCGCGGCACGTTCTATCGCGTCGCGGAAGCGATGCTCGCGGTCGAGGACGGCGACCTGACCGCGGCCAAGCAGCACGTGCGCGCCTTCGAGCCGCACCGCGCGACGAGCGAGCACTGGACGACGATGGCGGCGGTGGAAGCATGGATCGCGCTGCATGACGGCGATGCCGCCGGCGGGCTGGAGCGCCTGGAGTCGTTCGCCCGGATGCGCGGGCGCGAGGCCGGATCGACGTCGGCCCGCCAGACGCTGAGCCGCCCCCGGATCCTGCTGCACCTCGCCCTCGGCGACGTCCGTGCCGCGCGCGGCGTCAAACAGCGCGACGCCGGGACGGACCGGTTCGGCACCCTTCTGGAACGGGCCCGGATCGCTCTGATCGACGGTCGTGCTCCGGATGCGGTGCGACTGCTCACCGCGACGCGCCTCGAACCGACGACCTCGCGCGAGCGCGCCGAGGCCGCCGCGGTGCAGAGCGCCGCCCTCCACCGGGTCAGCCCCGCCGCCGCGCAGGCCGTGACCGAGGCCTTGCACGCCCAGCTCGCCGATCGAGGCCTGCGCACTCCGCCGGCCCTGCTCGGCGCCGAGGACTTCGCCGCCGTCCGGGCCGACCTCGCTCCGGTGGGCGACCCGCCGCTGCCCACCCGCTCGGCGTTGCCGTCGTTCGCCGCGCGCCCGAAGCTCTCCTCGCGGGAGCAGGTGGTGCTGCACGCGCTCACGACGGGGGCGCCGCTGCCCGAGATCGCCGCGGAGCTGCGGGTCTCGCCGAACACCCTGAAGACCCAGCTCCGCAGCATCTACCGCAAGCTCGACGCGGCCAACCGCACCGAAGCCCTCGAGCAGGCCGCACGGCACGGCCTCCTCCCCGGATGACGAAGGCCCCACCCGTCGGAGACGACGGGCGGGGCCTTCTGCCGGGACCGCTAGCTCTGCATGCGGCGTCGGCGCACCAGCAGCAGCACCGCACCGCCGATCAGCAGGGCGATCGCGAGCCCGAGGATCCACGGAGCCAGCTGTCCGCCGGTGAGGGCGAGCGGCGTCAGCACCCGGTTCTCGGTCGTGCTCGTCGGCGGGGTGATCGTCTCCCCGCCGGGAGGCGTGGCCGAGGCGGTGGCCACGTTCCGCAGCGTCGCCCCCGCCGCGTCGGCGTGCACGGTCACCGCGTAGGTGATCACGACACGCTCCCCTTCGGCGAGGCTGCCCGTCCAGTGCAGCGTCGTGCCGTCGATGATCGGCGCGGCCACCGCACGGTCACCCACCGTGGCGGTCGCCGTGCCGCGGAGGTCGGCATGCCGCAGCACTCCGGCCAGGTCGTCCGTGACGACGACCTCGTCCAGACCCGTCTCGCCGGTGTTGGTGCCGGTGAGCGTGTAGGTCACGACGCTGCCCGTCGCGACGGCGGAGCCGGACGCGGGGTCGGAGGACTTGACGAACGTGAAGCCCGGGGTGCCGACGGGGTTCTCCGTCGTCACCGGCGGCGGGGTCAGCTCGGCACCGCCGGGAGGGGTGGCCGTGCCCTCGACGGTGTTCGCGATGATCGCACCGCCGGCGTCGCCGTGCACGGTCACCGAGTAGGTGATCGTGACGCGCTGGCCGACCGCGAGGTCACCGGCCCAGGTGAGCTCGTCGCCCGCGACGACGGGCTCAGGCGCGGTGCCGTCGCTCAGGGTCGCCGTCGCGTCGCCGTTGTAGGCGGCGTGGGCGAGCACGCCCGACAGGTCGTCGACGATGCGGACCGGAGCCAGAGCCGTCTCCCCCGTGTTCACGCCGGTCACCGTATAGATGACGACGCTGCCCGGGTCGACCCGGGTGCCGGACGCGGGATCGGCGAACTTGCGCAGCTCGAAGCCGGGCTTGTTCACGGGATTCTCGGTCGTCGCCGGCGGCGTCTCGATCGGCGGCACCCCACCCGGCGGGGTCGCCGAGCCGGAGGCCGTGTTCTCGAGGACGGCGCCTCCCGCATCCGCGCGCACGGTCACCGAGTACGTGATCGTGACGCTCTCGCCGACCTGCAGCGCCCCCGTCCACGACAGCCGGTCCGCGGCCACCGTCGGCGCGGTCGTCGCCGTGCCGCCGATCGTCGCCGTCGCGTCGTCGTTGAACTCCGCGTGCGCCAGGACACCGGAGAGGTCGTCGGCGATGGTGACGGGGTCGAGGGCCGTCTCCCCCGTGTTCACGCCGGTCACCGTGTAGGTGAGGACGCTGCCCGGGTCGACCGCCGTGCCCGCAGCCGGGTCGACGCTCTTCGAGACGGAGAATCCGGGCTCGTTGACCGGGTTGGTCGTGACACCGGGCGGCGGGGTGATCGTCGATCCTCCCGGCGGGGTCGCCGTCGCGGACGCCGCGTTCTCGATCACGGTGCCGACGCCCTCGGCGCTCACGGTCACGGAGTAGGTGACGGTCACGGTCTGACCGACCGCGAGCGCCCCCGTCCACGACAGCTCCGTGCCGTCCAGGGTCGCCGGAGCCGCTGCGGCACCCGCGATGCTCGCCACGGCGTCCGCGTTGAAGGTCGCGTACGGCAGCACAGCCGACAGGTCGTCGGTGATCGTCACCGGGTCGAGCACCGTCTGACCGGTGTTGACCGCGGTCAGCGTGTAGGTGAGCACGTCACCGGGGTCGACAGCGGTACCGGCGGCGGGGTCCACGGTCTTGGCGAACGTGAAGCCGGGCTCGTTCACGGGGTGCTCCGTGCTCGACGGCGGCGGCGTGATCGGCGTGCCGGGAGTCGTGGGGCTCTCGGGGTCGCTCGGGTCGGCGGGGATCAGCGGGGTCGCCTCTCCGGTCGCCGTGTTCGCGATGGTCTCGCCGCCGGCGGTGGCGTCGACGGTCACCGAGTAGGTGATCACGACGTCCTGGCCGGGGCGCAGCACGCCGTTCCACGAGAGGGCGCCGTCGGCCACGCGGACGTCGCCGCGGGTGGCGGACACGTCGTCGTTGTACGACGCGTGGGCCAGCGCCGCGCGCAGGTCGTCGCCGATCTCGACGGGGTCGAGGACGGTGTCGCCCGTGTTGCGGCCGGTCACGGTGTAGGTGATCACGCTGCCGGGGTCGACGCGCGTGCCCGTCGCCGGGTCGGCCGTCTTGGTTACGGTGAACCCGGGGGTCGCGACGGGGTGCTCCGTCGTGGCCGGCGGGGTCTCGACCGGGGTGCCCGGCGTGGTCGGGCTCTCCGGGTCGGTCGGGTCGGTCGGGATCAGCGGGGTGCCCTCACCGGACACCGTGTTGCGGAGCAGCACGCCGGTCGCCTCCTCGTCCACGGTCACCGTGTAGGTGATGTCGACGCGGTCGCCGGGAGCGAGCGTCCCGGTCCAGGTGAGGGTGGTGCCGGAGAGCGCGACGGATCCGGACGAGGCCTTCACGTCGCCGCCGTACTCCGCGTTCGCGAGGACGGCCGAGAGGTCGTCGACGATCGTCGCGGGGTCGAGGACCGTGTTGCCGGTGTTGACGCCCGAGACCGTGTAGGTGAGGGTGTCGCCCGCGCGGACGGCGGTGCCGGAGGCCGGGTCGGCCGACTTCGAGACCTCGAAGCCCGTGTCGACGACGGGGTGCTCCGTCTCCGCCGCCGGCGGGACGATCGGGGTCCCCGGGGTCTTCGCACCGGAGGGGTCGGCGGGGTCGGTCGGGATCTGCGGCGTGGCCGATCCGGTGACGACGTTGTGCAGCAGGGCCTTCTCGACACCCGCGTCCACCGTCACCGTGTAGCGGATGACGACCGCTTCCCCGCGCGGGATGGCGCCAGTCCAGGTGAGGGTGGCGTCAGCGACCCGCACGGAGCCGCGGTCGGCCGTGACGTCGTCGTTGTAGCCGGAGGAGCCGAGCACTCCCGACAGGTCGTCGACGATCTCCGCGGGATCGAGGTCGGTGTCACCCGTGTTGGTGCCGGTGATCGTGTAGGTGATCGTGTCACCGGCGGACACGGCCGTGCCGGAGGCGGGGTCGGCCGACTTCGAGATCGTGAAGCCGGAGCCGATCACGGGGTGCTCGGTGGTGACCGTCGGCGGGACGATCGGCTCACCGGGAACCTGCGGCCCGGTCGGGTCGCCCGGGTTCGGAGTGGTCGGCGTACCCGATCCGGTCACGCTGTTGCGCAGGATCTCGCCGGAGGTGTCGTCGCCCACGGTCACCGAGTACGTGATCGTCACGGTCTGCCCGGGCTGAAGCGCTCCGGTCCAGGCGAGGGTGTTCCCGGTCAGGGTCGCGCCGCCTGTGGTGACGGCGGTGCCGCCGACCATGGTCGTGATGTCGTCGTTGAAGGCGGCGTTCGCGAGCACGCCGGAGAGGTCGTCGGTGACGGTCGCCGGGTCGAGGACGGTCGCCCCGGTGTTCGTGCCGGTGACGGTGTACTCGATGGTCTGACCCGGCTCCACCACGGTGCCCGATGCGGGATCGGAGGTCTTCGCGACCTCGAAGCCGGCGACCGGGTGCTCGGTGGTGACGGCCGGAGGGGTGGTCGGAGGCAGCCCCCCGGGCGGCGTGCCGGATGCGGTGACGCGGTTGGCGATGCGCTCGCCCTCCACCCCCTCGTCGACGACGACAGAGTAGGTGATCGTGAGCACCTGCCCGGGCTCGAGGGCGCCGGTCCAGGCGAGGTCGTCGCCCGTGACGGTGGCGGCGCCGGACGACACCGGGTCGCCGTCGATCGCCGTGGCCACGTCGCCCTGGTACTCGGCGTTGGCGAGCACACCCGACAGGTCGTCGGCCACGGTGACCGGGTCGAGGCGGGTGTTGCCGGTGTTCTCGGCCTGCAGCGTGTAGGTGAGACGCTGACCGGCCTGCACCGCGGTGCCGTCGGCGGGGTCGGAGGTCTTGCGGAGCGCGAGGTCCGGCGCGAGGCGGACGTTCGTGTAGGTGCACGTGACGTCGGTGCCGAGCGGGCCGGCCGGCTGGGTGACCTGTCCGTCGGCGGTGACGGCCACCGGGGTGGTCGAGCCGTCGGCGTTCACCTGCAGGCAGACGAGGGAGGCGTCGTACTTCGTGAGGTCGGTCGAGCCCGCCGCCGATTCGGACAGCCGGAAGGTGTCCCCCTGGTTGGTGAAGACGGGGCCGGCGTAGTCCGGCTGCAGACCGGAGCGGTCGCCACGGGTGACGGCGTCGGTCTGCGCGACCTGGTAGCCGGCCGGCGACTGCACGCGCAGCCCGAACTGGTCGGTCCCGGCGTGACGGCCTTCGGGGAGATCCTTCTTCAGCGTCAGCGTGTTCGGGAACGTGCAGCTCGCCATGTCGGTGGGCGAGAAGGTGCCGAGCGGGGTCGTGTTGACCGTCTGCCCGCGCGGCAGGTCGACCTCCACGATGTACGGGTTGGTGCCCCCGACAGAGACGAAGATGTGGCCGAGGTTTCCGAACGCGATGCCGTTGCCCTGCACCCCCGCGCCCATGTCGTGCACCTGCTTGGCGTCGATCGTCGCGGTGCTCGGTTCGAGCGTGGCCGGGAGGTCGGAGGAGTAGATGTACCGGTCGGCGACGAGCACGAGCTGACCGGAGGCACTGAAGGCCATGTCGCCGTTGGCGCCGAAGGCGCTGCTGCCGGCGGTCGGACGCAGCTTGCCGACCTGCACGTAGGTCTGCGGCGTGACGCTCTCGTTCCACGCATAGAGGTTGATGGCACCATCGAGCGTGCCGCTGGCGAAGTAGTAGACACCCGTGACAGGATGCACGGCTCCTCGCAGCACAGAGGAGTCCGTGCGGCTGGTTCCCAGCGTGAAGGGCGTTCGGGTCGTCGTTCCCTCGCCCCGACGGTCGTGCTTGGCCAGCACCTTGTCCGTGCCGACGTTGGTCACCGTGTACGCGTACGTTCCGTCCGCCGACAGGCCGAGCCCGTTGTCGGAGTGGCCGAGGCCGATACTCGTGGCGCCGAGGGTGCCGCCCTGCTCGTTCACGGCGAACTCGCGCACCTCGGTGGCGCTCTGCACGTACACCGCTCCGGGCGTGCAGAGGAACGGCTCCGCCGCGGCGGCCGGTGCGGCGGTCAGCGCCCCGCCGATGACGACCATCGACGACGCGACGAGCGCCGTGCTCACGGCACCGCCGATCAGCTTCCTCATCCGGCCCCGCCGGCGGCTGCGCCGCTCCAGCGGAAGACCCTCGGACGTGCGGTCCTTGCGGGCAACACGGAATCCCATGACTGCTCTCCCCATTCATCGCGTTCCGGCACGCATCCGCGCACACGGAAGCCCCCGCCCCCTCAGGCGACCGCCGAGCACCCTTCGGGCAGGGTGGACTCGGTCCGGGCCTCCGCCAGCCTGCCCGGCCGCCGCGGAGCCCTCCGGCCACCCCCGGGGAATTCACCCCTCCTTTTCACCCCGGGCGCACGCCGGAGGGCGCACCGGGATCCCGATGCGCCCTCACGTGGTCGCGGGCCTACTCGCGAGAGCCGATCTCCTCGATCGGGCGGCGGCGCAGCGCGGCCCCTGTCGCGACCCGCAGCGCGACGAGGGCGAGTGCGCCCATGCCCCCGACGATCGCAAGGGAGCCCAGCACGGGCATCGCCGGGAGCGGCTGCCCGGAGATGCCGTAGCTCATGCCCATCAGCGGCGGGATCGCCACCAGCACGCCGAAGACCATCGAGAGGACGGCGATCATGATCGCCTCGGTGCGCATCGTGGCGCGCACCTGACCCCGGGAGGCGCCGATGAGCTGCAGCAGGGCGAACTCCCGGGATCGCTCCCCCGTCGCCATCACGAGGGTGTTCACGACGGCGATCGCGATGTACCCGAGGATGACCAGGAGGCCGATGAGGCTCACCCATCCCTGCTGCGAGACGGCACCGGTCGTGCTCGCCTTCTGCCCGGCCCCCGGGACCACCTGCAGACCGTCGGCGGCGAGGGCGTCGGCCGCGCCGGAAGCGTCCACCGACACGAGCGCGAACGAGTCGAGTCCTGCGGAGGTGTGTGCGCGGACGTGGTCGGCGGCCATGGTGAGATCGCCGAAGCCGAGACCGCGTCGGTAGATGCCGACCACGGTGGCTTCCAGGGGTGAGCCGTCGCCGAGCACCCCCGTCACCGGGTCGCCGACGTCGAGGCCGAGCGTGTGGGCCATGTCGGCGCTGACGGCGACGGTCGCACCGCCGTCGAGGGCAGCGAGGGAGCCCTCCTGCACCCGCAGGTCGAGCAGGCCGTCCACCGTCGCCGGGTCGACGCCCTGCAGCACGTACTCCGTGCGTTCGACCTTGCCTTCGATGTCGAGTGAGTCGATCACCGCGGTGCTGACGACCACGCCGGTCGCGGCGGTCACCCCCGGCTCGCCGCGCAGCCCGCCGACGACCTCGGGGGAGAGCCCGGCCGGGGTCGCCACCCGCAGGTCGGCGATGACCCCGGCCCGCGCCTGGGTCGCCGCCTCGTCGGCGACGATCGCCGGCCCGCCGATCTGCACGAGACCCAGCCCGATGCCGAGGGCGATCGGGAGGATCGCGGCTGCCATGCGCCGGCTGCCCGCGGTCGTGTGGGCGGCGGCGAGGAAGCCCGCGGCCGACGAACGGCGCAGCACGGGGCCGACGAGGCGCACGCACAGGGCGACGAGCCACGGCCCCAGCAGCGCGAGGGCGACGATGAGCAGGATCGCCGCACCGGCCGAGGCCCCGACGGCGGCGTCTCCGCGGACGGTCAGAGGGACGGTGGAGATCGAGACGCCGGCGGCGGCGCACACGATCCCGGCGATGACGCGGGGCAGGCCGATCGGACCCGGCCCCGTCGACGACTCGCGCAGCGCCTCGATGGGATCGAGGCGGGCAGGACGCCGCGCGGCGATGCGCGCCGCACCCCAGGCCGCACCGAGCACCAGCACCGCGGCGGCCAGTGCCGGGAACGGGCTCAGCGCGAGGGCGAAGTCGCCGGGGATGACCCCACCGGCCACGAACGCCGACTGCAGCGCGGAGGACAGCAGGTACCCCGGAGCGATCCCGAGCAGCGCGGCGACGACCGCGACGACGAGCGTCTCCCGCGCGATGAGGGCGTGCACCTGCGACGGCGTCGCCCCCACCGCGCGGAGCAGGGCGTGCTCACGCCGACGGGCCTGCACGGACAGCGACAGCGTCCCCGCGACGATGAAGAGGGCGACGAGGATGCAGGTGCCCACGAACGCGCTGCCGAGCGCGATGAGCAGGGTGCGCGCCGCCGCCGAGTCGAGGAACTCCACGTCGCCGCGGGCGTCACCGGTCCGGGCGACCAGATCGGGGAACGCGTCCCGGATCGCGGTCGCCGTGCGCTCGGGGTCGCCGTCGACGAATACGCCCAGCGCCTGCGGGGCGCCGCCGTGCGGGTCGAGGTCGCGGACGCGCTCGTCCGTCAGGAACACCGGCACCGCGCGCTCCGGCATGCTCTCCGCAGACACCAGACCGACGACCGCGTACGTCGCCGCGGTGCCGCCGTGGGCGAGCGGAAGGGTCTCGCCCACGCTGTGGCCGGCACCGGCGAGCATCACGACCTCGTCACCGGCAGCGGGTTCCCGGCCCTCGGCGAGCGTGAAGCCGGTGAGTGCCGTCGCGGACCAGGGGTGCGCCTCGACCACGGCATCCGTCGTCCCGCCCCGGAGCGCCAGGGGCACGGTCACGTCGGCGACCACGGCCTCGACTCCGGGCAACGCGGCGATCTCCCGCGCGGCGTCGTCGGGAACGGGGGCGCGCTCGCGCAGCGGCACCGGCAGGTCCTCCGGCACGTCGACCTGCTGCGCGGCACCGACGACCACCTCGGCGGCGGTGTAGCGCTGCGGCGCGAGGCCGCCGCGGATACCCGACTCGACGAGCACGCCGAGCCCGGTGACGAGCGCGCTCGCGACGAAGATGGCCACGAAGACCCCGGCGAGACTGCGCCGATGATGACGGAGGTCGGCGCGGACGATCCGTCCGAGCCCGAGCGGCGCCGCGGACATCACCACTCCCCCAGCGTGCTCATGCGATCCGTGATCTGCTGCGGGGTGCCGCCGTCGAGGTGTCCGGCGAACGCCCCGTCGGCGAGGAAGATGACCCGGTCGGCGTGGGAGGCCACCACCGGGTCGTGGGTGACGACGACCACGGTCTGGTGCAGCTCCTTCGCGGTGTGCGCGAGGAGGTCGAGCACCTGCTTCCCGGTGCGGGAGTCCAGGGCCCCGGTGGGCTCGTCGCCGAACACGACGTGCGGTCGGGTGATGAGGGCCCGGGCGATCGCGACGCGCTGCTGCTGTCCGCCGGAGAGCTCGGCGGGGCGGCGGTGGCGGCGGTCGGTGAGGCCCACCGCGTCGAGCAGGGTCTCCAGCCGGCCGTGGTCGAGGGGCCGGCGGCCGAGGCGCAGCGGGAGGGTGATGTTGTCCTCCACGCTCAGCGCCGGCAGCAGGTTGTACGCCTGGAAGACGAACCCCACGTGGTCGCGGCGGAAGGCGGTGAGCTGTCGGGGCTTGAGCGCGGAGATCTCGGTGCCGCCCAGATGCACCGTGCCGCTGGTCGGGCGGTCGAGCCCTGCGGCACTGTGCAGCAGCGTGCTCTTGCCCGAGCCGGACGGCCCCATGATCGCGGTGAACGAGCCCCGTGCGATGGCGAGGTCGATGCCTCGGAGCGCGGTCACCCGGGCGCTGCCGGAACCGTAGGTCTTGACGAGGCCGCTGAGGCGCAGCGCCTCGGCCGGGGCCGCTTCGACGAGCGGCGCAGAGGAAAGGAAGGTCATGCTTCGACGGTAGGAACGCCGGGCGCCCGCCCCCATCCCGCACGGTCCCGCATCGATGGTGGAGCTGGCTCTACCGCGGGCGTCGGGACGCTCGGGCAGACTTGCAGGGTGAAGGACGGATGGATGCGCCGCTGGCTGCGCGGTTGGCTGCCCGATGCGCGGTTCCTCGCCGTCGAGCTCGGCGCCTCCGTCGTGTCCCTCGCATTGTTCTGCGTCATCCTCGTGCTGCTGCCGCTCATGCTCATCACGGGCGGGGTGCTGCTGCTCCCGCAGGTCGTGCAGGTGCTGCATGCCTGGAGCGACCGGGCGCGCCGCCGGATCGGGCGCCGGCGCGGGGAGGACCTGCCCCCGCTCATGCGCACGCTGCCCCGCGGCGCGACGATCGACGAGCGGCTCCGCTTCGCCTTCTCCCGCACCACCGCCCGCGACGCCCTGTGGCTCACGGTGCACGCCTTCCCGGTGATGTGGCTGTCGCTGCTGACGCTCGCGCTGCCGCTGGCCGCCGTCAACAGCCTCGCCGTCACCGGGTACTGGCAGTTCGCGCCCGCCGACGACCCCGTCGGCTCGCCGTACCCGGTCACGTCGTGGGAGCTCGCGTGGACCATGCCGCTCGTCGCCCTGGCCTATGCGGTGGCCGCGCTGTTCCTCGTGCCGGTGGTCGCCCGACTGGTGGCCTTCGTCTCGGCGAGGCTTCTCGCGACGCCGCAGAAGTCGCGCCTCGCCGCCCGCGTCGACGCGCTGACGCTCAGCCGCGCAGCTGCCCTCGACGCCCATGCCGCCGAACTCCGTCGCATCGAGCGCGACCTGCACGACGACGCCCAGAACCGCCTGGTGAACGTCGTGATGATGCTGGGGATCGCGGAGCGGGCCCAGGAGACGGGCGGCGACGTGCTCGCGCCGCTGCGGCGCGCGCAGGATGCGGCGACCGATGCCCTCGCCGGCCTCCGCCGCACGGTGCACGACATCTATCCGCCGATCCTCGACGAACTCGGGCTCGAGGGCGCGCTGGCCTCGCTCGCCGGGCGCAGCGTCATCCCGTGCACGCTCGAGGCCGCAGACGTCGGCCGGGTGCCGGCGGCGGTCGAGTCGGCGTCGTACTTCGTGGTCGCGGAGGCGCTGACCAACGTGAACAAGTACAGCGCCGCCGCGCGTGCCGCCGTGCGCGTGGAGCGGGAGGGCGAGCTGCTCCTCATCGCGGTGGAGGACGACGGGGTCGGCGGCGCGATCGAGCGTCCGGCCGGGGGTCTCGCGGGGATCCGGCGCCGTGTCGAGGCGTTCGAGGGCACGATGGAACTGTCGAGTCCCGCCGGGGGACCCACCATCCTGCGGACGGAGCTGCCATGCGGATCGTGATCGCGGAGGACGACACCCTGCTGCGGGAGGGCCTCGCGCTCCTGTTGCGCAGCGAGGGCTTCGACGTGATCGGGGCGGTGCCGGACGCCGATGGATTCCTCGCCCTCCTCGACGAGGCCGACGCCGCGGTGGTCGACGTACGGATGCCCCCGACCTTCACCAGCGAAGGGCTCAAGGCCGCGGCCGAGGCGAGAGCCCGCCGCCCGGGCTTCCCCGTGCTCGTGCTCTCGGCGTACGTGGAGGACCGCTATGCGGGCGAGCTCCTGGCGGCCGGGGCGAACGGCCTCGGATACCTGCTGAAGGAGCGGGTGGGCAAGGTCGCCGCGTTCGTCGACGCCTTGCGCCGGGTGGCCGCCGGGGGGACCGTGATGGACCCCGAGGTCATCTCGCAGCTCATGAGCCGGCGTCGCGCCGACGACCCCGTGCAGACCCTCACTCCGCGGGAGCGGGAGGTGCTCGGGCTCATGGCCGAGGGCCTTGACAACACCACCATCGCCGCACGCCTGTTCGTGACGGAGACCGCGGTGAGCAAGCACATCGGCAACATCTTCGCCAAGCTCGGCCTGGCCGCCACCGACAGCGGCCACCGTCGGGTCCTCGCCGTCCTCGCCTATCTCCGCAGCTGACGCCTCCGCTCTGGCGCTCGGCACGCTTCGATGCCATGCTGACCGGGATGAAGCGCTCCACCACGATCACCGCCGCCGTCGTCGCCGTCGCCGTCGCCGGCCTGGTCGTCGCGGCCGCTCCCGTCGTGGTCAGCGCCGCGTCCGCCGCGTTCGACGTCACCTCGTGGGCGTCGGAGCGCTTCGCCGCCGAACCGTCACCGACCCCCACCCCGGCGGCCCTGAAAGCCGAGGACACGGCCGAGGACGAACTCGTCGACCTGGGTGACGGCATCAGCGTTCCCGCCGGCGGCCCGGGGGACTGCTCCACCAACGCGTTCATCAGCATCGGCAGCGACGACGGCTCCGCGCATCATGCGAAGCTTCTCGGCGAGCTCGTCGACATGGGCACGTCGGAGCTGGCGCGCGGTCCCGTCACCCGGGATGCGGACGGGCGGATCTTCTCCTACGAGGTCCAGTCCGGCGACAGTCTGATCGCGATCGGCGAGCGCTTCTGCGTCGACTACGTCACTGTCGGCAGCTTCAACCATGTGCGCGGCTTCGAGCCGATCGCACCCGGCGACGTCCTCTACCTCCGCCCGGACCCGGCTCTTCCGTTCGTCGACATCTACTCGCCGTACAACGCCCCGCCCGGCTCGTCCACCATCCCGTACTACGACGGCGTCGCCGCGTTCTCGACCGCCGTCGCCACCGCCGACCTGGGTGCCGCGCGGTGGCTCTGGCAGCGCCTGGAGAAGGACATGCCCCCGGAGACCGCTGCCGTGATCACGCAGGCGCTCCACGACGACGACCTCCCCCTGCTCCGCCGCCTCTTCCCCTAGCTCCCCGCTCCCCTCCCCCCTCCTCTTCCGCTGAGACCCCGGGTTGTCGTCGACACCCCGGGGTCTTCGCGTCGCCACCCGGGGGTCTCGCCGCGTACCCGGGGGCTCGGCGAAAAGAGGGATGAGGAAGTTCAGTATTCGGTGTTGCTAAGTACCGGTACTCAGTGTTACTTTGTACCGGTACCCAGCAACACTGAGTACCTAACCGAGAACGAGAGGAGGGGACGATGGGCAAGCAGATGACCGAGATGCTCAAGGGCACCCTGGAGGGCATCGTGCTGGCCCTCCTCGCCGAGCAGCCGGCCTACGGATACGAGATCACCACCCGGCTGCGCGAGCACGGCTTCACCGACACCGCCGAGGGCACCGTCTACGCCCTGCTGGTCAGGATCGAGCAGAAGAAGCTCGTCGACGTCGAGAAGGTGCCGAGCGAGAAGGGCCCGCCCCGCAAGGTGTACACCCTCAACCCGCAGGGCCGCCAGGAGCTGGAGGAGTTCTGGACGACCTGGGACTTCCTCCGCACGCACATCGAACGACTGCACACCACGAACACCACGAACAAGGAGAACTGACATGGCCGCCAAGTGGATCGAAGCGCTCACCGGATCGCTCGAGCAGAAGAAGCAGTACAAGCAGGCGAAGGCGCGGATCGAGGCTCTGCCGGAGCCGTACCGCACGGTCGCCAACGCCCAGTACCGGTACTACCTGTACTACGGCGGCATCACCGACGGCGACACCATCGTGACGATGTTCCTCGACCTCGCCGACCTCTGGGAACGCGCCGCCCTCGACGGCACGCCGGTCAGCGCGATCGTGGGCGACGACCCCGTCGAGTACGCCGAGGAGTACGCCCGTGCCTACGGCGGGACGCAGTGGATCGACAAGGAGCGCGCCCGCCTCATCAAGGCGTTCGACGACGCGAAGAAGAAGGAGGAATCATGACGACGCCAGCCCTCTCGGTGCACGGCATCGAGAAGTCGTACAAGGATCTGCACGTGCTGCGCGGCGTCGACTTCGAGGTGGAGCGGGGATCGATCTTCGCCCTCCTCGGGTCGAACGGCGCGGGCAAGACCACCATGGTGCGCATCCTCTCCACGCTGCTGAAGTCCGACGCGGGCACGGCGACGGTGCAGGGCATCGACGTCGCGGCGAACCCGGTCGGAGTGCGCGAGCGCATCAGCCTCACCGGACAGTTCGCCGCGGTCGACGAGATCCTCACCGGACGCGAGAACCTGGTGCTGGTCGCGAAGCTGCGGCATCTCCCCGACGCCGGCGCCGTGGCCGATCGGCTTCTCGCGCGCTTCCGGCTCACCGAGGCCGGGGGCCGCAAGGTCGGCACGTACTCCGGAGGGATGCGGCGCCGGCTCGACATCGCGATGAGCCTGGTCGGCGACCCCGAGGTCATCTACCTGGACGAGCCGACCACGGGCCTCGACCCCGAGTCGCGCATCGAGGTTTGGGACGTCGTGAAGGAGCTCGCGGGCGGCGGCACGACCGTGCTGCTCACCACGCAGTATCTCGACGAGGCGGAGCAGCTGGCCGACCGCATCGCGATCCTGCACGAGGGCCGCATCATCGCGAACGACACCCTCGCCGGGCTCAAGCGGCTGCTTCCGGCCGCGAAGGTCGAGTACGTCGAGAAGCAGCCCACCCTCGAGGAGATCTTCCTCACCCTCATCGGCCCCTCATCCCCTTCGACGGGCTCAGGGACCCAGGTCCAGAGAGGAGATGCAGCATGACCACGCACTTCGCCGCCGACACGGCGACGCTCACCGGCCGCTCGATGCGGCACATCTTCCGCAGCCCCGACACGATCATCACCACCGCGGTCACCCCGATCGCCCTGATGCTCCTGTTCGTGTACGTCTTCGGCGGCGCGCTCCAGCAGAGCACCGGCGCCGAGAACTACGTGAACTACCTGCTGCCGGGCATCCTGCTCATCGCGATCGCGTCGGGCATCGCCTACACGGCGTTCCGACTGTTCACCGATATGCAGAGCGGCATCTTCGAGCGGTTCCACTCCATGCCGATCGCGCGGTCGAGCGTGCTGTGGGCCCACGTGCTCACGTCCCTCACGGCGAACGCCATCACCCTCGCGATCATCTTCGGGGTCGGGTTCCTCATGGGCTTCCGCACCGGGGCGAGCGTCTGGGCCTGGCTCGGAGTGATCGGCATCCTGATGCTGTTCACGCTGGCACTCACGTGGCTGGCGATCATCGCGGGCCTGAACGCCAAGACCGTCGACGGCGCGAGCGCCTTCTCGTATCCGCTGATCTTCCTCCCGTTCATCAGCTCGGCGTTCGTGCCGACCGACACCATGCCGGCACCGGTGCAGTGGTTCGCGGAGAATCAGCCGGTCACCTCGATCGTCGACTCCCTCCAGGCGTTGTTCGCGGGGGAGCCGGTCGGGTCCGACATCTGGGTCGCTCTCGCCTGGTGCGTGGGGATCCTCGTGGTCGCCTACGTGTTCGCGATCATCTCGTACCGGAAGAAGGTCAGCTGATCGACGCCCAGCGAGACGGAACGCTCCGACCGGGGACTCTCCCCGGCCGGGGCGTTTCGCCGCGCTCGGCGGCCGTTCGAATCGCCCGATTGGCTCCATCCCGCCTGGATTTGCCGCAAAGTGGGCGACTCGAAGTCAGCGGAGGCCGACCGGACCGAGCAGCACGCGGCGACCGGTCCGGACCCAGACGGCGCCGTCGGCACGGTGCTCGGCGCGGGTCGTGAAGCGGTACCGGTAGGACACGGCGCGCACCCATCGCGGCCGCTCGCCGTGGAAGGGGTCCACGCGCAGCATCCGCAGCGTCGGGGCATCCGCCTCCAGGAGCCGCACGAGGAACACCGAGAACCAGTCGTCCAGCGAGTGCCCGAGCGGCAGGAACCACATCAGCCAGTCCAGCCGCAGGTGATACGGGGCGAACTGCCGCGGGATCCGCCGCACGTCCCCCGGCTTCCCGCGGAACTCGTACTCGCGCCAGTGCCGACCCTCCTCGTCGTCAGACCCCTCAACGACGATCTCGATCCGCTCCCGCGTGACCGTGCCGAAGGCTCCGTAGGCGTTGGCGAGCTGCCAGCGGTGGAAGCTCGCGTTCATGAGCTGCCGTCGAGCGAAGAGGTTGCGCACGGCGGGCACGCTCAGCACGACGAACAGCACCCCGACCGCCGAGGCCACCACGACCCACCACAGCGGCATGCCCGACACCGTCCACGGCAGCGAGGTCTCCGGCGTCCGCTCCGGAGTCCCGATGCCGGGGAGGCCGATCGCGGAGAACCCGAGCACGATCGTCGCCCAGTTCAGCCACGCGAAGTTCCCGGTGAGCACGAGCCACAGCTGCGTCGCGATCACGATGCCGCCGGCGACGGCGCCGACGATCTGCGGCACCGGACCGGGAAGCCACAGCGACAGCAGCGGGGCGAAGAGGAAGAACGGCACGACGAGCTGCGCGACGTGGTTCCCGACGACCTCGAGCTTGTGGAACCACCGCGGCAGCAGATGCGCCTGGCGGCTCAGCGGCCCGGGCATCGGCTGAGTCTCGTGGTGGAAGGTCATCGCGGTGAGGTCGCGCCACTCCCGTCCGCCGCGGATCTTGATCATCCCGGCGCCGAACTCCAGCCGGAACAGCAGCCACCAGAACAGCACGATCACCACGGTCGGCGGCGGCTGGTCGTTCGATCCGAGGAAGGCCGCGAGGAACCCCGCCTCCAGCAGCAGCATCTCCCACCCGAAGGAGTAGAACGTCTGCCCGATGCTCACCACCGACATGTAACCGAACCACAGGGCGAGGAAGGCGAGCAGCGGCACCCACGGCGGTCCGAGCTGCGGCACCCCGGCGATGAGCAGGGCGGCGATGACGATCCCCGCCCCGCACAGCGCGACCAGGCGCCGGTCGGTGTAGCGGACGCGGGTGAAGAGCGTGGGGTGCAGCAGCTTCCGGCGCTCGCGCTTCTGCGCCACCCAGTCCAGCAGCACGGGCGCGGGCAGGAGCCCGTGCTCACCGAGGAGCGGACGGAACTGGTCGAGCGTCGAGACGAACGCGACGAGGTACAACGCCGCGATGCCCCGCTGCAGGACCTCGCGGGCGAACCCGAAGTCGACCGCCGCGAACCCGTCCACGGCCACAGGCTACGCCGCGGCCGCCCTCCCGATGAGGGGGTTGCGCGGAGTGGGGATCAGTTCTGCATCGCGATCTGCTGCCCCTTCACGAGCGGATAGGCGACGAGGTCCGTACCGTCGAGATCCTCCTTGTGCATGTCCACACCGGTGATCTGGCTGTTCTCGTAGGTCGTGTAGTAGTACACGCCCGTCGCGGTGTTGGCGCACGACGAGTAGATGGTGATCTCGTACTTCTCCTCGTCGCCGACCTGCACGCACCCGCGCTGCTGGGCGACAGAGCCGAGGATCTGGAAGAACTGGCTGATCGACTCCGACTCCGTCGTCCCGCACACCGAGTTCATGCGCGTGAACACCGCCTTCACGAACCGCGACGACGACGACAGGTCGCCCGGCAGCCCGATCCCGCCCATGCCGCGGCTGTAGAGGTCCATCGGCACGTCCGCGGCGAACGTGTTCTCCGGCTGCCGCTTCGAGAGGTGCTGATAGTCGTTGAGCCGGAAGCTCTGGATGTCGAACGTGGGGTTGTTCGTGAGCACGCCCCACGGGTTGTCGTAGACCTTGAGGCCGCCGCGCACGCTCTCGACCGTGATCGATGCGCTCTTGTCGGCGATGATCCAGTGCAGCGGCGACAGCGGGAACTCCGGGCTGAAGTTGATGTCGACGAGACTCACCGACCGCAGCGCCTCTTTCACCTCGGCCACCGTTCCGAACTGCCCGAGGACCCAGGGGATGAACTCGAACGGCGTGACCTCGGTGTCCCCCGACCCCGGCGCCGGATAGTGCGCGTTGTCCGGGAAGTTGAGCCCCGCCATGCCGAGCCCCTTCTCGTTGACCGCGTCGTAGTAGAGCGGGTAGCCGTCGGCGATCGTGGCGATCCCGATGATCGCGTGGTGCGTCGGCAACGACGGCAGCCGATGGAACGGGAACGGGAAGTTCCGCGGTGTGACGGTCACGGTCTCGTTGTACGAGAACTCCAGATCGAGATTCCTCCCGAAGTAGTGGTCGGCGGTCGTGAAGCTCAGTCCTGTGCACATGGTCGTGTCCCCCCATCCGCGGGCCGGTCGACCCGCCGGTTTCGCGCCATGCTTCCACCTTCGGCACCGGAATATAAGTGGGGTCACCCACGACGAAGGAGGGCCTCCCGCTGCGGGAGACCCTCCTTCGAGACGTGCGTCAGGTGTCAGCTGGTGACGGTCCAGTCGAACTGGTCGCCGTACTCCTCGAGCCACGCGTCGACGGCGTCGGCTTCCTTGCCCTCGCCGTACTCGTTGACCACGAGGTCTTCGAGCGCGCCGTACTGCTCGTCGTCGAGCTTGATCTTCTCGATCAGCTCCGCCGCCTCGGGGAACTCGTCCGCGAAGCCCGCGGTGCCCAGGAAGTGCAGGCCCTCGGCCTTGCCCATGGCGCCCTTCGGGTCTTCGAGGTCCTTCACGGGGAAGGCGTCGTTGGCCCAGAACGGACGCCACAGCGTGACGACGATGTCCTCCTTCTTGTCGGTCGCGGTCTTCAGCTCGGTGAGCATCGCCGCGGTCGACGAGGTGACGAGCTCGTACTCGCCGTCGAGGCCGTACTCGGGCATCATCTTCTGGGTCTGGGCGGTCAGGCCCGCACCCGGCTCGATGCCGTAGATCTTGCCGTCGAAGTCGGCGCCCTTGCCCGCGAGGTCCTCGATCGAGGTGAGCTCGGAGTACTCCGGCACCGCGAGGGTCAGCTTGGCGTTCTCGTAGTACTTGCCGAGGTCTTCGATGTCGTCGCCGTACTTGTCCATGTACGAGGCGTGGGTGAGTTCCGGCCACGCCGACGGGTAGATGTCGACATCGCCCTGCGCGAGCCCGGTGTAGAGCGGGCCGGCCTCGGTGAGCGTCTTCATCTCGACCGTGTAGCCGATCTTCTCGAGCTGGTCCTGCAGGAGGTAGGCGGTGCTGAGGCCGTCGGTCCAGGAGGGCAGGAACCCGAGGGTGATGGTGCCCTTGTCGTCGGCACCGTCGCCGCCGCCGCTCGTGCCGCCGGCGCCGTCGCCGCTGCATCCGGCGAGGGTGAACGCTGCGGCAGCCCCGAGGGCGGTGATGGTCAGGATCTTCTTCTTCATGTGACTCTCTCTCTTGCGTTCCGTATGTGATTCAGGAGGTGCGGACGAGGCCGCGGGACAGCTGTGCCGGGATCGAAACCGTGCCGGGATCCGCGCCCCGGCGCCCCTTTTCCGTCCCGCACCGGACGAAAGGGGGCGGGGGCGGAGACAGGGGCGCTCAGGCGCGGGCGAGCTCGGATTCGGTCGAAGCCTCCTCGGCGGGTGCGGAGGCTGCGGGCTCCGACGCCACGGGGGCGGACGGCCGGGACGAACCGCGACGCTTCAACATGCCGAGGAGCGAGGAGCGGTTCTCGCCGGGCGCGCCCAGAGCGGCGGTCACCCGGTCGAGGAACACGGCGATGAGCACGACGCCCAGTCCGGCCTCGACGCCCTTGGGGATGTTGATCGTCGAGATCGCCTCGACGACCATCTTCCCGAGCCCGTCGGCACCGGCCATGCCGGCGATGACCGCCATCGACAGGGCGAGCATGATGACCTGGTTGACGCCGGCCATGATGGTCGGCATCGCGAGGGGAAGCTGGATCCCGCGGAGGATCTGCCCCGGCGTCGCTCCGAAGGCGTGGCCGGCCTCGACGGTCTCCGCGTCGACGCCGCGGATGCCCAGCTCGGTCAGGCGCACGCCGGGAGGCAGCGCGAAGATCACGGTGGCGACGAGTCCGGGCACCACACCGATGCCGAAGAACACGATCGCCGGGATCAGGTATACGAAGGCCGGCATGGTCTGCATGAAGTCGAGCACCGGCTTGAGCGTCGCGCGCACGGTCGCATTGCGCGCCGACCAGATGCCGAGCGGCACCGCGATCAGCACGGCCACGACGGCGGCGACGAGCACCAGGGCGAGCGTCTGCATCGCCGGGACCCAGAGGTCCATGGCGACGATGAGCCCGAACGACAGGATCGTACCGATGGCGAGCTGCCACGAGCGCACGACCCAGGCGATCAGCGCCGCGATCACGATGATCACGGCGAAGTGCGGCGTGAGGAGCAGGCGGGTGAGGCCGTCGACGAGGAAGCTCACCACGAACGAGATCGCGTCGAGCAGTCCGTCGAGGTTGGCGGTGATCCAGTCGACACCGGCGGCGACCCAGTCGCCCACAGGAATGCGGAAACCGTCCATCAGCGCACCTCCTCCGCCGGGGTCCCTGAGGCGAACCCGCCCGGGGTCCCTGAGCTCGTCGAAGGGCCGGGCTCTGCCGTCCATCCGTCGTCGAGCACGGCGTCGATCTCGGCCTGGGGCATGGGGGTCATCGGCAGCAGGATCTCCTCGGTCGCTCCGGGCCCGGGACCGAGCGCCGCGAGCAGCGTGACGCGCGGGATCACGCCCGCGAGGCGGCCGTCGGCATCCGTCACCGCGAGGGGCAACGGCGACTCGACGGCCGGGACGAACAGGTTCATGAGGACGTCGTCCTCGCGGACGCTCTGCAGCACCGGCTTGATGATCGAGTCGAGGCGCGTGGCGCCCTGCCGCACGAGCTTCACGGCGTCACGGTCGGTGACGACGCCGACGAGCTGGCGGTCCTTGCCGACCACGTAGGTCGCCGACATGTAGGCGTCGCGCATCTGGCGGAGCGCCGTGCGGGGGCCTGCCGACTCGGCGACGACCGGGCGCGGGCGCTCCATCACGTTCGCGGCGGTGAGCACGCGGGCCCGGTCCACGTCCTGCACGAACTGCTCGACGTAGTCGTTCGCCGGGTCCATGAGGATGTCCTCCGGCGTGCCGATCTGCACGATGCGGCCGTCGCGCATGACGGCGATGCGGTCGCCGAGGAACATGGCCTCGTTGAGGTCGTGCGTGATGAAGACGATGGTCTTCTGGAGCTTCTGCTGCAGCTCCAGGAGCTGCTCCTGCATCTCGCGGCGGATCAGCGGGTCGAGCGCGCTGAAGGCCTCGTCCATGAGCAGGATGTCGCTGTCGGCGGCGAGGGCGCGGGCGATGCCCACGCGCTGCTGCATACCGCCGGAGAGCTCGGAGGGCAGCTTGTCGCCCTGACCCTCGAGCCCGACGAGAGCGAGGATCTCCTCGGCCTTGGCCTGGCGCTCGGCCTTGCCGACGCCCTTGAGCTCGAGCGGGTAGGCGACGTTCGCGGCGACCGTGCGGTGCGGCAGCAGCGCGAAGTGCTGGAACACCATCGAGATCCGGTCGCGGCGGATCTCCCGGAGGCGCGCGGCCGGGATCCCCGTGATGGGGTCTCCCCCCACGGTGACGGTGCCGGCGGTGATGTCGTGCAGGCCGTTCAGCATGCGGATGATGGTCGACTTGCCCGATCCGGACAGGCCCATGATGACGAAGATCTCACCGCGGTTGACGGTGAAGCTGGCGTCGATGACGGCTGCGGTACCCGCGTCGGCGACGGCGGCACGGCTCTCCCCGGCCTTCAGTCGGCGGACGGCGGCGCTCGGATTCCTCCCGAACACCTTGTACAGATGGCGCGCTTCGAGTGCTGTTTCGGACACGTTTCCCCTGCGGCTCGGCCTTCGGGTGGCTGAGCCTGCTTCGGTCACGTCCGGGTGATCCTCACGAGGCCGTTCGACGTCTTCGCTGTGGCGGCACAGGCGGCGGATTTCGGATCCGCCGCAGAGGGGATCGACCGTACGCCCACGCCTCTTCGCCGCACAGCTCATCGAAGGAAGGACGTGACCGCGGACTGGTCTATGGGCCGTCAGGCCCGCAGACCAACGTAACGAAATGGCCGGTCAGCGGCAAATCCTGCACTGTGGACGTGCCCGGGTTTCCGCCGCTGACCGGGGGATAGTACGAGCGTCTAGCAATCTCGGCGCACCGTGTTCACGGGCGTCGGACGGTGCGCGTCACGGTGAATTTCGGGGTGCGCCGGAGCTGCTCGGTGGGGCCGATGAGCCGGGTCAGCTCGGCCCGATAGCCGAGGCTCGAGTTGTACACGGTGTACAGCTCCCCGTCCGGTCGGAGCAGGCGCGCGGCGGCCTCGAACAGCCGGGTCGCGGCGCCGGTGTGCACGCTGGCGCCGAGGTGGAACGGCGGATTCAGGAGCACCGTGTCGAAGCTCCCCGCGGCGAGCGCCGACCCCGCGTCGTCGTGGGTGACCTCGACCCGATCGGCCACCCCGTTCGCCGACGCGGTGGCACGGGCGGAGGCGACGGCGGCGGCCGAGCGGTCCGTGGCGACGACCCGGTCCCGCGGGGAGGCGAGTGCCCAGGAGACGGCGAGCGCGCCGGTCCCGCAGCCGAGGTCGAGGACGCGGCGCCCGGCGTTCCCGTCGAGGTCGAGCACATCGAGCAGCGTGCGGGTGCCGATGTCGAGATGGGGTCCGGCGAAGGCGCCGCCGTGGGCCACGAGGACGAGGTCGCCGTGCCGCGCCGACACCGGGAACGGCGGGGACTCGGGCACGGGAAGGGGCTCGGTGGCGATGAGCAGCCGCGACTTCCGCTCCGCACGCTGGGCCTGGACGTGCGCGAAGCTCCGCCCCAGGACATCGTTCTGACCGAGGGACATGTGCTTCACGCGGCCGCCCGCGACGAGCACCACCTCCGGGTCGGCCCAGCGGGCCACGGCGTCGGCGATCTCCTCCAGTTCGGCGAGGGCCTTCGGGAGCTGCAGCAGCACCAGTCTCGCTCCGGCGAGCAGATCGGCGTCGAGCTCGTGCGGCGCGAACCCGCTGATTCCGAGCTCCTCGGCGTTGCGGGCGAGTGCGCGGCGTCCGGTCGCGAGGTCCTGGTGCACCCGGACACCGGAGCGCTCGGCAGCCGCGAGCGCCAGCGTGATCGCGCCGTACTCGTCGCCGATCACGACCGTCTCGGACCCCGGCACGTCGAGCGCGAGTGCGCGTTCCACGAGCAGGAGGTCGGTCGCATCGTGGGCCTGGAGGTTGTCCGCCTCGACGTCGGGCCAGCGACGCAGGCGGCTGTAGGGGAACTCCGGCACCAGCCCACTGTACGCGGGGCACGTAAGGATCTCGCATGTGTCGATTTCGCCCGATTCACAACGTCGTGGATCGGGCGTACGCTCCCGCGCATGACCACCGTCATCGCCAGCCGCGACCTCGCGAAGCACTACGGCCGCGTGCACGCACTCGACGGCCTCGATCTCACCGTCGAGCAGGGCCAGGTGCACGGGTTCCTCGGTCCGAACGGCGCCGGCAAGTCGACCACCATCCGCATCCTCCTCGGCCTCGCACGGCGCACCGGGGGTGCGGTCGAGGTCTTCGGCGAAGACCCCTGGGATCGCGCCGTCGACCTGCACCGGCGCATCGCCTCCGTGCCCGGAGACGTCAGCGTCTGGCCGAACCTGTCCGGGGGCGAGGCCGTCGACCTGCTCGCCCGGCTGCGCGGCGCGCGCACGAAAGACGCCGCGTACCAGCACGAGAAGAAGCGCCTGATGGACGCATTCCAGTTCGACCCGCGCAAGAAGGGCCGCGCCTACTCGAAGGGCAACAGGCAGAAGATCGCTCTGATCGCGGCGTTCGCCGTGCCCGCCGACCTCTACATCCTCGACGAGCCGACCAGCGGACTCGATCCCCTGATGGCGGTCATCTTCCAGCGTGAGGTCGCCCGCGCCCACGCGAAGGGCGCGACCGTGCTGCTGTCGAGCCACATCATGAGCGAGGTCGAGCAGCTCTGCGATCGGGTGTCGATCATCCGCGCCGGCCGCGTCGTGGAGACGGGGACCCTGTCGGAGCTGCGTCATCTCACCCGCAGCGACGTGTCGTTCACCTCCGCCGGAGCGACCCTCGAACAGGTCGGCCGCATCCCGGACGTGCACGACCCCGAGCAGCACGGCGACCGCTTCCGCCTCTCCGTCGACAGCGATCGCACGGCGTCGGTGCTCCCCGCACTCGCCACCCTCGGCATCAGCGACCTGCGCGTCGCCCCGCCCTCGCTCGAGGAGCTGTTCCTGCGTCACTACGGCGACGACCTCGCCGGCCTCGAAGCGGCCGAGGACGACGACGGGAATCGTGAGAAGCCCGCCACCCGTCGCGGGCGCGGTTCGCTGAGGGATCGTGCGTGATGACCGCCTTCGGCGTGCTGCTGGGACAGCGGCTGCGGCGCGATCGGCTGCAGCTCACCCTGTGGGTCGTCGGAACGGCACTGATGGCCTTCGCCGGATACGCCGGTGTCAGCCAGTCGTACTCCACCGTCGCCGACCGGCAGAACATCCTCGCGGCCGCGCTCGCGAACCCGGTGATCCTGATGTTCCGCGGACTGCCGTCCGGTACGTCCGAAGGGGCGTTCCTGGCTTTCGAGGTGCTGCCGTGGCTGGCGTTCCTCGCCGCCCTCATGAGCACGTTCCTCGCCGTGCGGCACACGCGCGGCGACGAGGAGGCGGGACGGGCGGAGCTCGTCTGGGCCACCCCGGCCGGGCGCCGCCTTCCGACGGTCGCGACGATCGTGCACGGGGCGCTCGCCAACGTCGCCCTGGCCGTTCTCACCGCGGTCGCGCTGATCGCCACCGGTCTTCCGCTCGCGGGGTCGGTCCTGGCGGGGGCGGCAGCGGCATCCTGCGGCGTCGCGTTCCTCGGCGTCGGCCTCCTCGCCGCGCAGCTTCTGCGCACCTCTCGAGGCGCGAACGCGCTGACGATCTGGGTACTCGTGGCGATGTTCCTGATCCGCGGCATCGGCAACGCGGCGGGCACCCCGAGCGACGATCTCACGAGCATGACCAGCGCGTGGCCGGCGTGGCTGTCCCCCTTCGGGTGGGTGGAGCAGAGCCGCCCCTACGACGCCGACCTGGTCGGGCCGATGCTGCTCGGCCTCGCCTTCGGGCTCGTGCTCGCCGGCGCATCCGTCGCCCTGCAGTCGCTGCGCGACATCGATGCGAGCTTCGTCGCGGAGCGCCCCGGCAGAGTCTCGGCACGGCCCGCGCTCGCCTCGCCGCACGCGCTGGTGTGGCGGCTCACGTCCGGGGCCATCGTGGGGTGGGCGGCCGGCGGGGCGATCACCGGCATCCTCGCCACCACCCTGAGCGGACTGGTCGACCGGATCTCGGGCGAGAACCCGGCCGTGGCCGACATCCTGACCACCATCGGCGGAGCGACGGGCGGGCTCGACGAGGTCGTGGTCACCGTGTTCTTCACCCTTCTCGGGATCCTCGCCGCGTGCTGCGCCGTGCAGATCGTGGTGCGCGCGCGGCAGGAGGAGGCCCGCGGCACTGCCGAGGCCGTGCTGGCGACCCCGGTCGGTCGTGTGCGCTGGCTCGCCGACTACGTGATCGTCGGCGTGGTCGCGGTGCTGATCGTGGTCGCCGCCGCGGTGCTCGCCGGGTGGGTCGGCATCCGGGTGAACGGCGGCGCTGATCCGCTGTACCGCATCGTCGCCGTGGCAGGAGCGGGGCAGGCGCTCGCGGCGGCGGTCTTCGCCGTGCTCACCGCGCTCGTCTTCGTGCTGCTCCCCCGCGCGACGACGGCCGTCGCGTGGAGCCTCGTCCTGCTGGCGACCCTGTTCGGGCTGTTCGGCCCGTTGTTCGGACTGCCGGACTGGACGATGAACCTCTCGCCCTTCGGCGTGACCCCGGTGGTGGACGGCAGTGGCGTGGACGCGCGCGGCCTGTGGTGGCTCGTGCTCGCCCTGATCGCGGGAGCCACCGGGGCCCTGACCCTGATGCGACGCCGTGAGCTCGCCCCCGGGGCTTAGGCAGCAGCTGCTTGACACCGTCCCGGTTCCGTGGTTACTTAGTCAAGTAAGTAACCCAGCAACCACGGAGGACTCGTGATCGAAGAAGGCAAACCGCTCTTCCTCCAGATCGCCGAGCAGATCGAGGACTCCATCCTCGACGGCTCGCTGGCCGAGGAGGCGCAGGCCCCTTCGACGAACGAGCTCGCCGCGTTCTACCGCATCAACCCCGCCACCGCCGCGAAGGGAGTCGCCATGCTCACCGACAAGGGAGTGCTCCACAAGCGCCGAGGCATCGGCATGTTCGTCTCGGAAGGCGCCAGGGACCTGCTCCTCGGCGAGCGCCGCGCGGCCTTCGCCGACCGCTACATCGACCCGCTCCTCGCGGAGGCCCGCACGCTGGGCCTCGGCGCGGAAGACCTCGCGGACCTGCTCCGTCAGCGCGCCGCATCCGCCCCCACCCCAGAAGGGAAGAACCCCGCATGACCGCCGTCATCGAGGTGCAGAACCTCACCAAGCGCTACAAGGAGAAGCGGGCGCTCGACAACGTGTCGCTCGCCCTCGAGGGAGGCTCGATCTACGGACTCCTCGGCCGCAACGGCGCCGGGAAGACGACACTCATGTCGATCCTCACGGCCCAGAACTTCGAATCCTCCGGCACCGTGAAGGTGTTCGGCGAGCACCCGTACGAGAACGCCCATGTGCTCGGCCGGATCTGCTTCGTCCGGGAGAGCCAGAAGTACCCGGACGATGCGACCCCGCGGCACGCGTTCGCCGCCGCGCGCCTGTTCTTCCCGCACTGGGACCAGGGCCTCGCGGACGAGCTCATCGCGGAGTTCCAGCTGCCGATGAAGCAGACCATCAAGAAGCTCTCCCGCGGGCAGCTCTCCGCGGTCGGCGTGATCATCGGCCTGGCCTCCCGCGCCGAGATCACGTTCTTCGACGAGCCCTACCTCGGGCTCGACGCCGTCGCCCGGCAGATCTTCTACGACCGCCTCGTGGAGGACTACGCGGAGCACCCGCGCACGATCATCCTCTCCTCGCACCTGATCGACGAGGTCGCGAACCTCATCGAGAAGGTCATCGTGATCGACAACGGCCAGATCCTCCTCAACGAGGACACGGATGCCGTCCGCGACCGCGCCGTGACCGTCGTCGGCGACGCCGCCAAGGTCGACGCCTGGGTCGGCGATCGCGAGGTGCTGCACCGCGACGAGCTCGGCCGCGTCGCCTCGGTCACCGTGCTCGGTGCGCTCACCGCCGACGACCGCGCAGAGGTGCGGGCCGCCGGCCTCGACCTCGCCCCCGTGTCCCTGCAGCAGCTCATCGTCCGCCTCACCCAGAAGGCCGAGACCCGCGCCGCCACGAGGGCCGAGGCCGCAACGGAAGGAGTCCGCTGATGCGACGCACACTCAACGTCATCCGGCTGCAGCTCATCAACCGGCAGACCTTCGTCTGGGTACCGCTGATCATCCTCGGCTCGGCTGTCGTGATCTCGGTGCTCATCTACGCGATGATCCCGGGCGACGAGCCCAAGTACGGCGGAGGCGGCCAGGCGCCGCTGTGGTACTTCTTCGCGATCGGGCTGTCGGCCATGACGCTGACCTTCCCGTTCTCGCAGGCCATGAGCGTCACCCGAAGGGAGTTCTTCGTCGGGACCCTCCTCACCGCGATCCTCGGCAGCGCGCTGCTCGGGATCCTCTTCCTCCTCGGCGGCGCGATCGAGCTGGCCACGAACGGGTACGGCGTGAACGGGTGGGTGTTCCACCTGCCGTGGCTGTGGGAGGCCGGCCCGCTCGGAGCCTTCGTCGTCTACTTCACGCTCGCTCTGTTCTTCTTCGTGGTCGGGTTCACCGGTGCGACGATCTACAAGAGCTGGGGTCCGATGGTCCTCACGATCGTGGGCGTCGCCCTGGCGCTCCTCCTCGTCGGGGTCGTGTTCCTCGTGACCCGGCTCGAGCTGTGGGGCGACGTGTGGCTCGGCATCCTCGACCTCGGAGCCGTGGGCCTCGCCCTCTGGGGGCTCGTGGTCGTCGCCGTCCTCAGCGTCATCTCGTTCCTCGCGTTCCGTCGAGCCACGCCCTGAGGGACAGTCCGGAATCGGCGGATGCCGCGGCTGCGCACCCTGCGCGGTCGCGGCATCCGTGTCTCCCCTACCCGGCGACCGGAGCCGAGGCAACCCGGTGGCCGCACGCCGCGCGCCGCCCTATCCTCGCCGGACAGGACCACCCGACCGCCGCGAGGAGAGGATGACGTGACGCCCGATCTCTCGCGCCTGCGCGTCCGCGAACGCCGCTCGTACCTCGCCCGCACCGTCCGCGAGGCCGTCCGCCCCGCTCGTCTGCTCCTCGTGGCCAAGACAGCACTCGCCGTCGGGCTCGCGTGGACGATCGCGCCGCACATGCCGGGGGTCACCGACGAGTACCCGTATTACGCACCCCTGGGCGCGCTCGTGAGCATGTACCCCACGCTCATGGGGTCCATGCGGTCGAGCCTGCAGACCCTGTTCGGTCTGGCCACCGGCATCGGTCTGGCGGCGGTGATCGTGCTCACGGTCGGGCCGACGTGGTGGACGATCCCCCTCGTTGTCGGCCTCGGCGTCCTCGTCTCCGGCACCGGCTGGTTCGGCGTCGGCAAGGAGTACGTCCCGATGGCGGCACTGTTCGTGCTCATCATCGGCGGTCAGAACGCGGACGACTACTCCCTCGGCTACCTGGCGCAGATGGGGGTCGGGATCGTGATCGGTCTGGTGGTGAACCTCCTCTTCGCCCCCGCGCCGCTCATCGGATCGGCCGAGGCGCGGGTGGAGGAGTTCCGGCGACAGCTCGCGGGGCACCTGCACGACATCGGCTCCGCGGTCTCGGAGTCCTGGCCCCCGGAGACCGCGCAGTGGGCGGACGATGCCGCAGCGCTCGCCGAGACCACCGCCGACCTCCGTGCGGCCCTGGCCGAGGCCGACGAGAGCGTCCGCTACAACCCGCGGGCGCGACGCCGGCATGCGGGCACCGCCCACATCCACGAGCAGCTCTCCACGCTCGACCGCATCGCGCATCTCATCCGGGACATCGCCGACGCGACGGCCGACACGATCTGGGAGCGTCCGGCCGCCATGTCCCTGGACCCGGCACTGCCCGAGCCGTTGTCGGCGGCCTGCCACGCCGTCGCCGACGTCATCGCGGAGGACGACCCCTCCTCGAGCGCGGCGCACCGCCGCCGTGCGGAGGCGGCGCGGGCGATCCGGCTCCTGCTGGAGAAGGTCGACGACCGCACGTTCGACGTGCGCAGCTCGATGGGACCGGGCGTGCTGACGGCGATGCACCTCCGCCGCATCCTCATCCTCAGCGGCGAGCGCCCCGACGACGAGGACGACGAGTGAGTCAGATGGTGTCGTCACCGACGACGATGTCCACCTGCCAGTGACGGCCCGCGGGGTCGGTGTCGTCGTGCGCGTCGTCGGCGGCGGAGAGCACGTCGTCGATCCTGCGCATCACGTCGTCGAACTCGGCCTCGGTCAGCCGGATGGTGCGCTGCACGAATGACGCGTGCACCTCGGCGGTGCGACCGGAGACGTACTCGGGCGTCCAGGCCACCACCCGACGCAGCAAGTCGATGTGGTCCTCCGCGAGCGCGGCCACCACCGCATCGCCGAGCGCCTCGTCGGCGACGGGATTCTCCGGGCCGCCGACGTTGAGGGCCCCCTTGCGTCCCGTCCACACGCGGTCGCGGCGGTCTCTGGCCTGCTCCGGAGCCTCCTCGATGAGCCCCGCCTCGGCGAGCACCCGCAGGTGGAAGCTGGCGCTGTTGGCCGGCACGTCGAGCTCGCCGGCGATGTCCGCGGCGCGCAGGAAACCGCGGCGCGCGATGAGGCGGAGGATCCGACGACGCAAGGGGTGCGAGTAGGCCTTGAGCATGGCCGACGTCATGAAGGCGGCGTCCTCCCGAGAGGTCTTCTCCGCGTCGTCAGCCATTCCCCGATCCTAGTCACGCAATTGCGCACGAACAGTTGCGCAATTATTCTTGCGCAACTATCGTCGAGCCATGAGCACGACGATCACCTCCCACCGCCTGTGGCGGAACACGCGCTATCTCACCTGGCTCGTCAGCGACACGAGCAAGGGGCTCGCCTCGGCGCTCTTCGGGTTCGCGGTCCCGCTCCTCGCGCTCGTCATCACGAACGACCCCGCGCAGGCCGGCATCATCGCGGGAGCGGGCATGGTGGCGCGCCTGCTGCTCACCCTCGTCGGCGGCATCCTGGCCGACCGCCACCGGCGCATCGTGCTCATGCTCGTCGGCTCGGTCCTGGGGATCGTGCTGGCCGGGGCCTTCACCCTCCTCGCCCTCGGCGGCGCTCTCACCTTCGCGACCCTCCTCGTGATCGACGTGCTGCTGGCCGCGCGGAGCGGCCTCTTCGACGTCGCCGGGGAGAGCGCGCTGAAGGAGATCGTCCCGGATGACGCGATGGGGCGCGCACAGGCCGCGAACCAGGGACGCGATGCGGCCCTCCAGCTCGCGGGCGGCCCCCTGGGCGGCCTGCTCCTCGGGGCGGGCGGCTGGCTCGTCGGCGCGGTCATGACCCTCTGCCACCTCGTCGCCGCCGTGACCGCCGGGCTCCTCGGGCGACAGGTCCGGCGTGCGGGAATCGCCGACGTCGGCGCTCTGGAGGAGGAAGAGGGCGACGCGCCCACCGCGCGCCCGAACGCCTGGCGGGAGTTCCGCGAAGGCTTCGGCTGGCTGCTGTCCCGCCCCGACCTCGGCGGCGTCATGCTCATCATGACCATCGTGAACCTCGGCTTCAACGCGGCGATCACCACGGCCGTCTATGCACTGCAGCAGGCGGGGCACTCCGAGTTGCTCATCGGCACCGTCAGCGCCGCCATCGGCGCCGTGATGCTCGTCGGCGCGATCGTCGCCCCGCTCCTCGTGCCCCGGATCCCGGCGGGCGTGCTCACGATCGGCGGGCTCGCGGTGGTCGCCCTCGGCGCCGTCGTGCTGTCGTTCGCCTCGGCCCCGTGGACCGTCGCCGCCGTCCTCGGTGCCACGGTGTTCCTCGTCCCCGCCCTCAACGCGGGGATGATGGGCTACTTCATGGTCGCCACGCCGTCTCGACTGCTGGGGCGCGCGAACAGCGCCATGGGGGTCCTCGCGATGGGCGCGATGCCGCTCGCCCCGCTCATCGCCGGGTTCGGTCTCGCGGGGCTGGGCCGCCAGGGCACCATCCTCATCTGCGCGGCCCTGTGCGTGGTGGCCGCCGCCCTCGCGATCGGGAACCGCGCCCTCCGCAGCCTCCCGGTCGAGTCTCGCTGGGCCGCGCACGCCGCCCGGTACGAGGCGGTCTGAGACGGAGAAACGGCGCTAGGGCGCGACCGCGAGCACGGTGATCCCCGCCGCCGCGGAGGCCACGGCCAGCGCCAGCGCGATCGCGATGAGGATGACGTGCACCCGGAGGAACGGGGTGGCCTTGCCGTTCTCGTCCCTGGCACGCGGGTCCTTCGCGACGCGGGTGTAGAACCGCGGCCAGACGAGCACGTTGAAACCGGCGTTGAGGAACAGCACGACGACGAGAGCGATCACCTCTCCACGCTATCGAGGGCATCGTCGCACCACGGAGACGGCCGTCGGAAATTCTTGGACGGCGACATGTATCACCGAGCCCTTGCCGTGCTCCTGGTAGGTGTGATCACAATGGGCTTCATGATCGACGGTGCCCCCGGCGCCGCCTTCGATCCGGCATCCGACGACGGGCGCGCACGCTGGGAACGCGCCGCGGACCTGTTCGATGCGTGGCGCGATGGCGACGGCCGCTCGATGGACGACCTGGTGCGGCTGATGACGCCCGTGCTCTGGCACGTCGTGCGCGCCTACGGCCTCGAACGCACCCTCGCGGAAGACGTCGTGCAGACGACCTGGCTCCAGCTCGTGCGCGGCCACGGCGCCATCGCCGACGCGCGCGCCGTCTCGGCCTGGCTGACGACCACGGCCCGCCGCGAGGCCTGGAAGGTCGGCAAGGCCGACGGGCGCGTCGACACCGCCGAATCCGACGACCTGGACGCCCTGCTTCCGGAGCAGGCGTCCGCCGAGGAGCACGCCGCGCTCGACGACGAGAACCGCCGGCTCTGGGCCGCGGTCCGCCGCCTCGCCGAGCGGTGTCAGCGCCTCCTCCGGGTGATCGCCTTCGAGGACCGCCCGGACTACGCGCGCCTCGCCCGCGACCTCTCCATGCCGATCGGCAGCATCGGCCCGACCCGCAGCCGCTGCCTCGCGAAGCTCCGCGACCTCCTCGACGCTCCGGCCACCCGGACGGAGGGACGATCGTGAGCGATGAGGACGACGCCCGGCTGTTCGCCCGCCTGCGCAGCCTCTGGAGAGAGGTCGATCCGGTCCCTGCCGGGCTGATCGACCGGATGGTCGCCGCGGTCGCCGCGGACGGGCTCAACCGCGAGTACGCGCTGCTGACGCTCGTGGAAGGCCAGCGCGGCGCGGTCCGCGGCGAGACCGACGCCCTCACCCTGCAGTTCAGCGACGGCAGCACGAGCATCCTCCTCCACGTCACGACGACCGCGTCCGGACGACGGCGGATCGACGGCTGGGTGGACGCCGCCGCGGCGGAGATCCTGTTGCTGCAGGGCGAGCGCGAGCGCCGCACGACCCCGGCGGAGACGGGCCGATTCGTGTTCGACGAGGTGCCGTCCGGGCTCAGCCGCGTGCGCCTGACCGCGACGGTCGGCGACGAGACCCGCACCCTGGAGACCCCGCAGTTCGAGTTGTGACCCCGCATCGACGGCGACGGCGCCGTCGATGCCCACGGAGAGGATGACCGATGGAGCAGCCCCAGGGATGGACCTGGCAGGACCGCGCGGAGGGATCGATCCGCCGCGGCACCGCCCTCGACCCCAGCACCGAACCGGTGGACGGGATCCGGGCGTTCCCCACCGCGTACCTGCCGGAGCGCCTGCTCATCACACGCGCCCTCGGCGAGGAGGAGGCGTACGACCGCGAGCTGCGCGCCCTGAGGGATGCCGCGGACTCCTTCGGCTGGCTGTTGGAGCTGGAGTCGCCGGAGCGCGAGATCGGGAACGGCGAGCTCGCGCCGGGCGTCGCGGGGTTCCTGCGGGCGCGCCTGACCACGCCGGATGAGCCGACCAGGGGCGAATCCCCCGTGGCACCGGACGCCTGGCGGGTCTTGCAGCGCGCGCGCCGGCTGTCGCGCTCGACCATGCCGCGAACCAGCCTCGAGCACGTGCTCTCGATCGATCCGGTCGGACTCAACCCGTTCACCCGGACGAACCCCTTCACCCGGACCAATCCGTTCACCCGGACGAATCCCGTCCGCGGCGCCGCTCCCGGCGGTGGCGGCAGCGACGACTACCTGGAGCCCGGACGCGGGGCGCGGCAGCCGGTCACCTGGCTCGGACCCGCACCCGCTCGCGCCGCTGCTCCGAAGCGCGGACGACGGCCGGTCGTGGCGATCCTCGACACCGGGTGCGGCGAGCACGCCTGGCTGCCGTCCGACATCGTCACCCGGCACGTCGAGCTCGACGGCGTCCCCGTGGGCTTCACGGACGACGCCGATCCCGAACGCTACCCCGACCTGTACGGGCAGCTCGACGGGGAGATCGACGCGGTCGCCGGGCACGGCACCTTCATCGCGGGCCTCGTGCGTCAGGCCGCACCGGACGCCGACATCCTCTCGATCCGTGTCGCCGGCGCTCTCGGGGTGGTCGACGAGAGCACGCTCCTGGAGACCGTGGCGCAGGTCGTGGAACTGCTGCGGCGGCACCGCGAGGATCCGACGACGGGCTTCCCGATCGACGTGCTCAACCTCTCCCTCAGCTACTACCACGAGACCCCGACCGACGGACTCTTCAGCAAGACCCTGTACGAGCTGCTCGCGAAGGCCAGAGAGCTCGGCTGCGTGGTCGTCTGCTCGGCCGGCAACGATGCGATCGACCGGCCCTCGTTCCCCGCCTCGCTGTGGCCGTGGCCCGGCGCCGACAACGGACTGCCGTCCGACGACGGCGCTCCGCACGTGTCGGTCGGCGCCCTGAACCCGTCGGCGCACTCCGTCGCCCTGTTCTCGAACGTCGGCCCCTGGGTGCAGGTGTACGCGCCGGGCGCCGCCGTGGTCAGCACCTCGCCGGCCTTCGTCGGCGGCGCGCAGGCGGCGACCCGCGCGGACATCGACGGGCTGCCGCGCGAGACGCTCGACCCGGACGACTACCGCGGCGGCTTCGCGGTGTGGAGCGGCACTTCCTTCGCGGCTCCGTACATCGCGGGTCGGGTCGCGGCCCAGCTCGGCGCCGTCCCGGCCGAGGGGGTGAAGCCCGCCGTCGCCGGGAAGGCCGTCGCCGCCGTGCTGAAGTCGCTGCCGACGCCGCACGAGAGGTCCTGACACCTCGCACCCTTCCGCACGACCACTCCGGCACGGCATCCTGGACGGATGCCCCTGTCCGCGAGCGCGCTGCACCGACGCGGCGTCGAGGCGGCCAACGCCCGGCAGTTCACCCGTGCCAGGCGGGAACTGGAGAAGGCCGCCGCCCGCACCGACGACGCCGACCTCCGCGCCCGCATCGACGGGACGGCCGCCTACGTGCTCGCGCAGACCGGCGAGCCCGCGGCGGCGGAGGCGCTGTGCCGGGAGGCGCTGGCCAGGGAAGGGCTGCAGGCCGAGACGGTCGCCCTCCTCGGCGGGCAGCTCGGCGCCCTCCTCATGCACGGCGGACGGATGGAGGAGGCCGAGGCGAGCCTCACCGCCGCGATCGACGCCCTCGGCGCCGGCACCGAGACCACCGCGCTCGCGAACTGCCTGATGAACCGGGCGGTGGTGCGGATGCAGCGCCATCGTCTGGACACCTGCATGGCCGATCTCCGTCGCGCGATCGCCATCTACGAGGCGCACGAGGAACGGGACTCCCTCGCCGAGGCCACGCACAACCTCGGCTATGCCGCACTCCTCGGCGGCGACCTCGTGTCGGCGCTGCGCCTGATGGCCGCGTCCCGGCCGACGTTCGCCGCCACCAGCGCCCTCGCCACCGCCATCAGCGACCTCGACCGCGCCGAGGTGCTCCGCGACGCCGGGCTGACGACCGAGGCGGAGGCCCTGCTCGCCCAGGTGGCCGTGCAGTTCGGCGCCCAGCGGATGCGCCAGGCCCGCGGCGAGGCGGAGTTCCACCTCGCCCGCTCCCTCGTCCGGCACGATCCCCGGGCCGCCGCGCGCGCCGCGAGGACGGCAGCCCGCCGCTTCACCTCCCTCGGCAGCAGCGGCTGGGCGGCCCGCGCCGCGGCGGTGGAACTGGAAGCGCGACAGCGGATCCGACCCGATCGTCCCCTCGACGCCGCGGCGTGGGAGCAGGTGGCGCAGGAGCTCGACCGCAGCGGCTTCCGCACCGAGGCCACGGCCCTGCGGCTGACCGCCCGCCGCGACGGCACCGGTCGTCTCCCGCGCGTCCCCGCCTCGGCTCCGACGCCGCTGCGGCTCCGCGCACAGGAGGTGCGCGCGGCCCGCGCCGCCGGACGCGGTCGCGACGGGGAGGCGCTGCGCGCCGCGGCCACCGGGCTCGACCTGCTGTCGGCGTGGCAGCGGTCGTTCGGCGCCCTCGACCTGCAGGCCTCCGTCGCCATGCACGCCAGCGACCTCGTGTTCACGGGACTCGCCGCCGCCGTCCGTCGCCGCGACCCCGCCACGCTCTTCGAGTGGTCCGAGCGCGCCCGGCATCTCAGTCAGCAGGTCGCCCCGGTGCGCCCGCCGCACGACGACGCCCTCGCCGCCGACCTCGCCGAGCTGCGGATGCTGCGCGCCGACCTCGCGGGGGCGGACTGGACGACCGATCCCACTGTCCGCGCGCTCCGCGACCGGGTGCGGGAGCGGCAGTGGTCCGCCACCGGCTCCGGGGCGATGCGGGAACGTCGGACGCTGGCCGAGGCCTCCGCGCTCCTGCCGGCCGACACGGCAGTCCTGGCCTACGTCTACACCGGCGCCGGCCTGCACGGGGTGGTGGTGCAGCCGGACGGCGCGACGCTCGTCGACCTGTCCTGGCCGCGGGTGCGGACCGCCCTCGACGGCCTGCGTGCCGACCTCGACATGGCCGCGCTCACGCGGGACGGCGCGATGGGTCCGGTGACCGCGCGCGCTCTGGCAGCGCGCCTCGCGGTCCTCGACGAGGAGCTGCTCGGGCCGATGCGCCGGGCCGCCGCGGGAGCCGCGCGGTTCGTGATCACCGTTCCCGGAATCCTCGGCGGGGTGCCGTGGGCCATGCTCCCCGGCATGCACGGCGTGCCGTTCACCCTCGCCACCTCGGTCTCGCGCTGGCTCGACGGGGAGGCCCCGGCCGCCTCGACCCCACGCGTGGGGTTCGCGGCGGGACCGCGGGTGGCGCGGGCCGCGGAAGAGGTCCAGCGCGCGGCGGAATCGTGGGCGGGACGAGGGACGACCCGGATGCTGCAGGGCCCCACCGCGACCGTGACCGCCGTCACGGAGCTGGCGGCCTCCGTCGACGTGCTCCACATCGCCGCGCACGGACGCCATGCGGTCGACAATCCCCTGTTCTCCGGCTTCGAGCTCGACGACGGCGTGCTCTTCGGCTACGACGTCGACCTCATCCCCCGGGTGCCGCAGACCGTGATCCTCTCGGCGTGCGAGCTGGGTCGCTCCTCCGTGCGCTGGGGGGAGGAGGCCCTGGGTATGACGCGGGTGTGGTTGCACGCGGGCGCGGAGGCGGTGATCGCGGCCCCGGTCACCGTGCCGGACGACGATGCGTGCGAACTCCTGGCCGCGGTCCACGACGGGCTCTCCGCCGGCGCCTCTCCCGCCGCGGCGCTCGCGGCGGCCGCGCGGACGACGGGGGTTTCCGCCCCGTTCCAGTGCCACGGCAACGGATTCTGACTTTTTTCGCCGGTGCAGGTATCAGAACCGCACCCGCCCCCTCCTGTTCTTCGGAAGGTGTCGAGCGACAGGCCTCGAAGGGAGAGGCCCGAGGGAGGCGCCGTCGGTTCTGGGGAAACGCCGCTGGGGAGCGGGAAGACGAGACGGACACCATCTGCTCCGGGAGCGTCGCGGTATGCAGCCGCGATGCTCCCGCAGGGCCTCGGCGATCTGGGGACGCCGAGGCCCTCGGGGCGCCCGCGTGCGGCCGGAGGGTCTCAGGCGAGAAGGACGGAGTAGCCCGCGGCGCGCAGCGCGTCGACGGCGGCCTGGTCGGCTCGTCGATCGGTGATGACCGTGGCGAAGAGCTCGGGCCCGCCGACGGTGGAGAACGCCTCGGCCCCGAGCTTGCTGCCGTCGGTCACGACGACGGCCCGCCGCGCCCGCTCCGCCATCATCCGGTTCACGGCCGCCTCGCGCTCGTCCTGGGTGGTCGCCCCGGCTGCCGCGTCCATCCCGTTCACGCCGATGAACGCGAGGTCCAGCCGCACCCCGCGGAGGAGCTGCTCGACGAACGGGCCGACGAGCTCGTAGGTGCGCGAGTGGATGACCCCGCCTGTGACGACCACCTTGATCTCCGGCCGGGTGGCGAGCTGGGCGGCGATGTTCACCGCGTTCGTCACCACCGTGATCCCGCCCTCCGCCGCCAGATCCTCGCGGGCGGCGAGCGCGGCCGCGATGGCCGTGGTCGTCGTGCCTCCGGAGAGGCCGACCACCATGCCGGGGGTGACGAGCCCCGCCGCGGTCTGCGCGATGCTCTCCTTCTCGTGCGTGCGGAGATGGCTCTTGTAGCGCAGCGGCAGTTCGTAGGCGACGGTCTGCGCCACCGCACCGCCGTGCGTGCGGGTGAGCAGCCGCTGCTCGGCGAGGGAGTCGAGGTCGCGGCGGGTGGTGGCCGGGGAGGCCCCGAACCGCTCGACCAGCTCCTCCACCGTCACCTCCCCGTCCGCCGCGAGGAGGTCGAGGATCGCGTGCAGGCGGGCCGCGCGCTTCACCGGTCGTCGTTTCGCGTCGAGGTCGCAGCCGTGCCCGGAACCTCTGCGACCTGAGCGGGATTCTGCGACGGCAGCAGGGCGAACAGTCGCAGCATCCGGGCCGCTTCGTCCGCGAGGGCGGCGCGGGCGGGAGCGAGGTACTTGCGGGAGTCGACGAGACGCTCGTCGGCGGCGAGCACCTCGCGGACCGCCCGCGTGAAGAAGCCGTTGAGGTGGGTGGAGACGTTGACCTTGGTCATCCCGGCGCGCACGGCATCGGCGATCACGGCGTCGGCTACTCCGGACGAGCCGTGCAGCACGAGGGGCACGTCGGTGCCGTCCGCGGCGGCTCCGCGCAGAGCTGCACGCAGGCGAGCGATGAGGTCGAGGTCGAGGGAGGCCGTGCGGTCGGTCATGGCGTGCGACGACCCCACGGCCACGGCGAGGGCGTCGACGCCGGTGGCGGCCACGAACGCCCGCGCCTCGTCCGGATCGGTGCGTACCCCGGGGGCGTGGGCGCCGTCCTTCCCGCCCACCTCGCCGAGCTCGCCCTCCACGTACACCCCCGCCGCGCGGGCCCGGGCAGCGACCTCGGCGGTCACCGCCACGTTCTCGTCGTAGGGCAGCGCGCCGCCGTCGAACATGACCGAGCCGAACCCGAGGGCCACGGCCTCGTCGACGAGCTCCGGTCGCTCCGCGTGGTCGAGGTGCACCGCCACCGGGGTCTCCGCGCGTCGCGCCGCGGCGAGCGTCGCGAGGGCGATCGGCTCCAGACCGCCGTGATAGTCCGCGCAGTTCTGCGAGATCTGCAGGATCACCGGGAGCTGGGCGCGCGCGGAGGCTCGGACGAGGCCCTCCGCGGTTTCCAGGTGGATGACGTTGAATGCGCCGATGCCGGTGCCGGCGGTGGCAGCCGCGGAGACGAGCTCCCGGGCGGAGACGAGGGTCACGAAGGGTCCTTCCGGAACGAGGCGGGGTCGGGGCGGGAGATGCGGAGCTGCTCCTCGAGCGCGCGCCAGCGGGGGGAGATGTCGCCGGCGAGCGGCATGAGGACGGCGGCCGCCGACCACGCGGTCGCGCGGCGGAGGAGGGCCTCCGGGTCGCGCTCGCCCTCCGCGGAGAGCACGGCGCAGGCCGCGACCGCGGCGTCTCCCGCACCGGTCGGATTGCCGGAGAGCGGCTCGTCGAGTCGGGCGTGGAGGAGGTCGGTCGCGGTGACCGCGAGCATGCCGTCGGCCCCGAGCGACAGGAGCACGAGCTCGGCGCCCCGGGCCAGCAGCGACCGCGCGCCCTCGACGGGGTCGTCGATGCCGGTGGCCTCGGCGAGCTCCGCCGCGTTGGGCTTGAGCACGGTCGCTCCGGCGTCGGCAGCGCTCAGGAGGGCCGGACCGGAGGTGTCCACGATCACGGGGACGCGGGCGTCCGCACCCACCGCGACGAGCATCGGCACGAGCGACTCCGGCGCCCCGGGCGGAAGGCTCCCGGAGACGACGAGGACCCCGGCGCCGGGAAGCCGGTCGACACTCTCCGCGAGAAGCCCGCCCCACTCGGCATCGGTGGGGTTCACCCCACGTTCGTTGACGATCGTGGTGTCGCCCGCGGCCTCGTCGACGAGGGCGATGCTGCGACGGGTGTCGGCCGCGACGGGCACGAGCACATGGGGCACGCCGCTGGCCGTGAGCTCCGCGGCGAACTCCGCGCCGACCGGACCGCCGGCCGTGGTCAGCGCGAGGACGGACGCCCCCTCGGCGTGCGCGACCCTGGCGACGTTGAGGCCCTTGCCGCCGGCGCGGGACGCGCCGGTCTCGGCACGGTGCGTCCCGCCCGTCACGAGCCGATCGACCTGCCAGGTGAGGTCGAGCGCGGGGTTCGGGGTGACGGTGAGGATCATGCGAGCTCCCTGGCACGGAGGGCGGCGCCGATCAGTCCCGCGTTGCCGGACAGCTCGGCGGGGACGAGCGCGGGGAGGCGGTGGAAGCTGAGGCGGGCGGCGAGACGGGACCGCAGCTCGTCGAAGAGCGCACCGCCCGCCCGCGACAGTCCGCCGCCGATCACCACGGCCTCGGGGGCGACCACGGCGGTCAGCTGCGCGAGCGACAGGGTGAGCGCGTCCAGCGCCGAGTCCCAGATGTCGGCGGCGACCCGGTCCCCGGCGGCCGCCCGGGCGATGACGTCCTTGGCGCCGTCCGGAGCCGTCCCCGTCGCCTCGCGGTAGCGGCGCGCGATGGCGCCCGCCGAGGCCACGGCCTCCAGACAGCCGCGGGCACCGCACGGGCACACCGGTCCGTCGGCGATCGGGGAGTGCCCGATCTCGCCGGCGTAACCCCCGGCCGTGTAGGGGCGGCCGCCGACGAGCAGGGCCCCGGCGATCCCGGTGCCGATCACGAGGATCACCGCGTCGTGGTAGGCCCGCGCGCCGCCCAGCTCGTGCTCGGCCCAGCTCGCGGCGCGTACGTCGTGGTCGAACGCGACGGGGAGGCCGAGACGCTCCGCGGCGAGCGCGCGCAGCGGCGCGTCCCGCCAGCCCATGTTGCTCGCGAACACGCCGATCCCGGCGGCCGCGTCGACGATCCCCGGCACCACGAGCCCCGCGGCGCGCGGCGTCAGGTCGGGGTGCTCGTCGCGGAGCTGCGCGGCGAGCACCTGCAACCGGTCGATCAGCGCGGGGGTGCGGTCGCCGTCGGCCGCGGGGGTGGGCGTGCGGCGGAGGCCGAGCGCCCGCCCGTCCGCATCGAACAGCGCCGACTTGATGTCCGTCCCGCCGACGTCGAAGGCCAGGACGGGCGACCCGGCGCCGAGCGTGCGCACCGCGGCGAGCTTCTCGCCGGCCTCGTCCCTGGCGACGTCGGGGATCGCGTCCGCGGCGTCGTTCGGGGTCATCGCTCGGCTCCGGGAATCGCTGGCGTCATGCATCCAGGATGACGGATCGCGTGAGGTTGCGCGGCTGGTCGGGGTCGAGCCCGCGGGCCACGGCACGGTCGAGGGCTGTCCGGTGCAGGCGCACGAGGTCGGCGAGGGGGTCGATCGCGCGGTGCTCGAAACGGGCACCCGTGGCGCGCACCTCCGCGGCCAGTCCTTCCGGCGCCGCTCCGAACTGCCACGTCACCCGGCCCGGGGCGGCGATGGCGATCGGCCCGTGGCGGTAGTCCATCGACGGGTACGCCTCGGTCCACGACTGCGACGACTCGCGCAGCTTCAGGGCGGCCTCGTGGGCCAGGCCGATCGTCCAGCCCCGGCCCAGGAACGTGTACTGCTCCGCGTCGCGCAGCTCGGTGTCGTCACCCTCCTCGGCGAGCACGGCCGTCGCGTCGGCGATGGCTCCGGAGAGGTCCTCGCCCAGCGACGCCCGGAAGAGGGCGAGCGCGGTCGTGGCGAAGCGTGTCTGGACCACCGACTGCTCGTCGGCGAACGGCAGCAGCACGGCGTCGTCGACGAGCGAGACGAGCGGGGAGTCGGGGTCGCCGATCACGCCGATCGTGCGGGTGCGCCCCTTGATGCGGTCGACGAGCTCCAGCACCTCGGTCGTGGTGCCGGAGCGGGTGAGGGCGACGACGGCGTCGTAGCCGCGGTCGACGAAGGCCTCGGACGCCGCGAACGCATCGGTCTCGCCGTGGCCGGACGACTCGCGCAGCGCGGCGTAGGACTGCGCCATGAACCACGAGGTGCCGCAGCCGACGACCGCGACGCGCGCACCCCGGGCCGGCAGCAGGGCCCGCTCGGCGGTGAGTTCGGCGGCGGTGGCCCACATCTCCGGCTGGGAGCGGAGCTCTGCGCGCATGTGTGCGCCGGGCAGCGAAGCGGTCATGAAGAGGCCTTTCAGACGAGATGTTGCGTACTTGTGATTGTTTCGGGCGTGATCCGATCATAGTATTTCGTCCCAAGAGAGCAACATCTTGATTTGTTTGTTTGCCTGACAAATAATCGGGACGAGTTCCCCCGAGCCCCCGCTCGGACGATCACGACCGCGTAGGCGGCGTGATCATCACGCACCGTCGCGTGGAGTGTTCTGCGACTGTGCACCACCCCCCTCTCCGGAGAGCGGATCCCGCCCGCTGGAGCAGCACCCACAGTGAGGAATGCAATGCCCATGAACAAGTCACGGCGATACGGGGCCGCAGCGGTCGCGGCCGTCGCCACGCTGTCGCTCGCATCCTGCGGTTTCGGTGGATCGGGAGGAGACAGCGGTGGCGGCGACGACGCCAGCACGCTCGACCTGCTCGTCCCCAGCTACTCCGACGCCACGAAGGGTCTCTGGGAAGACGTCATCGACGGGTTCACCGAGAAGAACCCCGACATCAAGGTCAACCTCGAGGTGCAGTCGTGGGACAACCTCGAGAAGGTCATCTCCACGAAGGTCCAGGCCGGCGAGGCGCCCGACATCTACAACGGCGGTCCCTTCGCGGGCTTCGTCGAGGACGAGCTGCTCTACCCCGTCGAGGAGGTCGTGTCCGACGACGTCTACTCCGACTTCCAGGACTCCTTCCTCGCCAACGCCGAGGTCGACGGCACCGCCTACGCCCTGCCGATGATCGCCTCGGCGCGTGCCCTGTTCGTCAACAACGACCTCCTCTCCCAGGCGGGCGTCGAGGCGCCGACCGACTGGGACTCCCTGCTCGACGCGGCGACCAAGGTGTCCGGGCTCGGCGGCGGCGTCGCGGGCTACGGCATGCCGCTCGGCTCGGAGGAGGCACAGGCCGAGGCCGCCGTGTGGCTCTGGGGCGGCGGCGGGTCCTTCGGCGACGCATCGGAGATCACCATCGACACCCCGGAGAACCTCGTCGGCGCCGAGCAGATCAAGAAGATGATCGACGCCGGGGCGACCCAGGCCGACCCCGGCTCCACGCAGCGCTCCCCGCTGATGGACATCTTCATCCAGGGCAAGATCGGCATGCAGGTCGGCCTGCCGCCGACGGTCGGCCAGATCGCCGACAACAACCCGGACCTCGACTACTCGATCGTGCCGATCCCGACCGAGGACGGCTCGCCGTTCACCCTCGGGGTCATGGACCAGCTCATGGCGTTCGAGAACGACGGCGACAAGCAGGAGGCGATCACGAAGTTCCTCGACTACTTCTACTCGCCCGAGGTCTACGTGCCGTGGGTGCAGGCGGAGGGCTTCCTCCCCGTCACGAAGTCCGGTGCGGAGGAGCTGTCCGGCGAGGAGGCCCTCAAGCCGTTCCTCGACGTGCTGCCCGACGCGCAGTTCTACCCGTCGACCAACCCGAAGTGGTCGGCAGCGGACGGCGCCTTCAAGTCGCTGTTCGGACAGATCCAGGACCAGCCGGCGGCCGATGTGCTGAAGCAGATCCAGGACCAGGTGGACGCGGGCTGACCCGCGGAACGGAGAGGTTCGGGAATCCCCCATGAGCCAGACGACAGAATCCTCGAACCTCGCGGGGGCGGCCACCGGCCGCCCCCGCACCCCGGACGCCGGGGCGGCCGTGCGCGGTCGCCCCGGCGGACGGGACCTCCTCCAGGCGCTGCCGTGGATCGCCCCCGCGCTGGTGCTCATCATCGGCGTGGTGCTGTTCCCCGCCGGCGTCATGTTCTTCAACTCCACCCGTGACATCTCGCTCTCGGGTCTGGACAAGGGCTCGGTCGGCTTCGACAACTTCGCGACCGTCTTCACGTTCCCGGAGTTCTGGCCGATCTTCGTCCGCACGATCGTCTGGGTCGTGTCGGTGGTGCTGTTCACGGTCGTGATCTCGCTCGGCCTCGCGCAGATCCTCAACAAGGCGTTCCCGGGGCGCCAGCTCGTGCGGATGGCGGTCATCGTGCCGTGGGCCGCGTCCGTGGTGATGACCACGATGGTCTTCTACTACAGCCTCGAGCCGTACTTCGGGGTCTTCAACAAGTTCCTCTACGACATCGGGCTCTCCGACGACGCGGTGGGCTACGGCTGGACGAAGAACCCGACGACGGCGTTCGCCTGGTCGATCGTCATCGCGGTGTTCGTGTCGCTGCCCTTCACGACCTACACGATCCTCGCGGGGCTCCAGGCGGTCCCCGCCGACGCGATCGAGGCCGCGAAGATGGACGGCGCCGGCGCCGCCCGCACCTACTGGTCGATCATCCTGCCGCAGCTGCGCAGCGCCCTCGCCGTGGCGATCCTCATCAACATCATCAACGTCTTCAACTCGCTGCCGATTCTCAAGGTGATGACCGGGTCCATCCCGGGCTACGGCGCCGACACGATCATGACGCTCATCTTCAAGTACATCGAGCTGCAGAAGAAGGTCGACGTCGCGAGCGCCCTGTCGGTCGTGGCCTTCCTCATCGTGATCGCGATCGTCGCGGCCTACGTCAAGATCGTCAAGCCCATGAAGGAGGTCTGATCATGACCGTGACCGAGACCGCCCTCGTGACCACCGCCGACTCCCGCGGACGCCGCACCCCGCCGATCCCGGGCCGCCGGCGCCGCTACACCGCGGATCAGGTGTCGCTGCCCCGGGTGATCCTGCGCACCGCCGCCGGGTTCCTCGTGCTCGCGATCTTCGTGCTGCCGTACCTCATCATGTTCTTCGGATCGGTGAAGACGAAGGCGCAGATCCGCTCGGTCGACCCGACCTACCTCCCGGTGGAGTGGCACTGGGAGAACTACCTCACGATGTGGTCGACGCCCGAGACGCCGCTGCCGTACAACCTCGTCTCGACCATCGTCATCTCCGTGTTCGCGACGCTCCTGGTGCTGCTCGTGTCGCTCCCGGCGGCGTACTACACGGCCCGGTTCCGCTTCCCCGGCCGCATGGTGTTCCTGTTCCTCGTGATCGTGACGCAGATGCTGCAGCCGGCGGTGCTCACGTCGGGCCTGTTCCGGCAGTTCACCGTCCTCGGCCTCGGCGACACCTGGACCGCCATGATCTTCATCAACGCGGCCTTCAACCTCTCGTTCGCCGTGTGGATCATGCACTCGTTCTTCGCCGGCATCCCCAAGGAGGTCGACGAGGCGGCGCAGATCGACGGCGCCGGACGCCTGACGGTCCTGTTCCGGATCAACCTCCCGCTCGTCTGGCCGGGCATCGTCACCGCGATCGTGTTCACGTTCGTGGCCTGCTGGAACGAGTTCGCCGCCTCGCTGGTGATCCTGTCGACGGACAAGAACCAGCCGCTGTCGGTCGCGCTCACGAAGTTCGTCGGTCAGTACGAGACGAGCTGGCAGTACGTGTTCGGCGTCTCGATCGTCGCGATCCTGCCCGTCATCATCCTCTTCATGCTCATCGAGAAGCGTCTCGTCGGCGGCCTCACCGCCGGCAGCGTGAAGTAGCGTCCGGTCGCGCACCCGCACCCGGATCGTGCAGCCGGAACACCCGACGGCAGAGGTCAGGGGCGGGGGCCGCCGGCGCGGAGCTGCTCCGGGCTCCATCGCACGCCGAGGACCGCGGTGAGGGCGGCCTGCGCGGGACCGGCGGAGGGGGCCACGCGCGGGTCGGCATACCGGATCGGCACGTCGGCGGTGCCGCGCGCCGGGTAGCCGCTCTCGGCACGCACCCGCTCCAGGAACCGGGGGCCGAGCTCCGTCGCGGGGCCGCCGATGACGACCTCGATCGGATCGAGCAGCGCCCCGATGAGCTTGATGGCGCGGGCCAGCGCCCGCGCGCCGTCGTCGATCAGGGTCTGATCCGCCCGGGCGACGAGGGCACGGACCGCCGACGCGTCCAGGGCGTCCGAGAACTCCTCGCCGAGCATCGGTCCCATCGCGGCGGCCGACTCCAGGCAGCCGCGACGCCCGCAGCGGCACGGGCGGGCGGCGTCGCCGAACACCACCTGCACATGGCCGATCTCCCCGGCGCGATCACGGGGGCCCGGCGCGAGCTCCCCGTCGAGGGTGACCGCGGCGCCGATGCCGCCGCCGCTGTGGATGAACAGCCGGTAGCCCGAGGGGGCGGCGTCCAGACCGGCCTCCGCGATGGCCTCGGCATCGACGTCGTTGACGAGGAGGACCGGGACGCCCGCGATGCTCTCGAAGCGCTCCGCCAGCGGAACCTCGTGCCACTCCAGTTGCACGCTCTCCAGCACCGTGCGCCCGTCGGTCGTCCCCGGGACCTGGACGCCGACCGCGAGCAGCCGCGACCCGTATGCCGCGACCACCTCCGCGACGGTCTCGTCGAGGACCCGGTCGCGGGTCGGCATCGTGTAGGAGACGCTGCGTCGGGCGACTTCGGAGCCGTCGAGGGCGACGAGCGCCAGGTACGCACTGGTCGGCTGGACGACGAGCACGAGGATCAGGTGATGCTCCGCGTCGATGCTGAGCGTGGTCGCGCGCTTGCCCCCCGTGCTCACCGCCTGCTCGCCTTCGGCGATGAGCCGGTGCTCGATGAGTTCCGCGACGAGGGACGACGCGGTCGCCGCTGTGAGGCCGGTCGTCCGCGCGATGCCGGCGCGGGTCTGGGAGCCGGAAGCCTGGAAGACCAGCTGCAGCGCCCGTCGCAGGTTCGCTCGCCGAACCGCCGCCTGGGTGTCCAGCGCGTCGTCGTGGGTGAACATCTGCGAGTTCCTTCTCGGGGCCGAGGTGGCGTCGATTGACAGCGCGCGTACCGCTCCGTACGCTCGGTCCGTTAGTTTATTCATTGAACTTAGTCAGCCCGAGCGTCGATCGGGAGGAGCATCGTGCGCTACCCCCAGATCCTAGAGCGCCCCGGCGATCGGGCACGAGCCGCGCAGCCGCCGACCAACGGCCATGCCCGCGGCATCCGGGAGCGCAACCGCGCCCTCGTCCTCCGCACGCTCATGGAGCAGGCGGCCCTGAGCCGCGCGGATCTGTCCCGCCTCACCGGCCTCGCCCGCCCCACCGTCTCCGAGGTCGTGCGCGACCTGCTCGCCGACGGCGTGATCCGGGAGAGCGGACCCAGTCAGGAGTCCCGGCCGGGAAAGCCCGCCGTGATGCTCGAGTTCGACCAGCGCGCCGTCCAGGTCATCGCGCTCGACCTCTCCGCGCCCGACGACATCGTCGGCGCGCTGGCCTCGCCCGACGGCCGCATCGCGCACCGTCTCCGCCGGCCGCGCACCCCGGACGCCGCCGCGGCCGTCGCCGGTCTCGTCGCCGAGCTGCGGGCCCTCGCCGACGGTCCCGCGCTCGGCATCGGCATCGGCGTGCCCACCGGCTCCTCCGCGCTGCTCGGACTCGGCCCACGACTCGCGGAGATCCTCGACGCTCCCGTGCACCTCTTCGACGACGCCGATCTCGTGGCCGACGCCGAGCAGCGGTTCGGCTCCGTCGGCACCGACTTCCTCCTCGTCCGCATCGGCACCCGCATCGGCACCGCGATCCGCGTCGTCGGCGACGACGGCGCCCCGGTCGAACGATCCATCGGGGCCCGCGAGCTCGCGCACGTCGGTGCGGGTGGCGACCCCGGCGAGGTCTGCCTGTGCGGCCGCGACGGCTGCGTCCACGCGTGGGCCGCGGCTCCCGCGATCGCCCGGCGCCTGGAGACCCCGGGCGCGGACCACGCGACGGAGTTCGCCGCCGCCGGCGCCCGGCTCGGCACGTCGCTCTCGGTCATCGCCGCCGCCGTCGACCTTCCCACGATCGTCGTGAGCGGTCCGGACGAGATCGTCTCCCCCGAGTTCGTGGACGCGACGGCCGCCGCGGTCCGTGCCGCCTCCCACCCCTCCCTCGGACCGAGCGTGGTGCCGAGCGCGCTCACCGACGCCGTCCTGCTGGGTGCTGCGACCCGCGTGGTGGCCGCCGAGTTCAGCCCGCGCTGACGACGGCTCCGTCATCCGTCGACACCCGGCCGGGGAGGGATGGGAGACTCGATCCCGCGAGGCGGCGATCCGTCGCCTCGATCCGTCCTGGGAGGAATCCGCATGAAAGCACTCGTGATCGGCGCAACCGGCAGCATCGGAGGGGTCGTCGCCGCCACCCTCGACGTCCGCGGACACGAGGTCGTGCGCGCCTCCCGCTCCGGCGAGCAGAGCGTGGACGTGACCGATCCGGCCTCCCTCCGCAGTCTGTTCGAGCGGGTCGGCCCCGTCGACGCCGTCGTGGTGGCGGTGGGCTCCGTGCCCTTCAAGCCGCTCGTCGACCTCGACCGCGACGACTACCTGGCCGCCTTCACCGGGAAGACCCTCGCGCAGCTCGACGTCGTGCGGGAAGCCCTCTCCCACGTGACCGACGGCGGCTCCATCACCCTCACCAGCGGCGTGCTCGCGCGGGAGCCGATCGCGACGGGAGCGGCGGCGGCGATGGCCAACGGCGCCCTGGAGTCGTTCGTGATCACGGCGGCGGCCGAGGCCCCGCGCGGGATCCGCATCAACGCGGTCTCCCCCGACGTCCTGGCGAACTCCCCCGGGTACTTCTCGACCTTCCCCGGCCACCGCCCGGTCACGGACGACGAGGTCGGCCAGGCCTACGTGCGCGCGGTCGAGGGCATCGTCACCGGGCGGGTGCTCCCCGTCTGATGGCGCTCTCCCTCACCCCGGTACCCACGCTGACCACCGAACGGCTGGAGCTCGTCCCGCTGGGACCTGCGCACCTCGACGGCACCTGGGAGGCCCTGCAGGAGCCCGAGGTGCTGCGGTTGACCGGAACCCACGCGCGCTTCACCCGCGAGGGCGTCGAGACCTGGCTCCGGTCGCTCGCCGACCGCGACGACCGGGCGGATTGGGCGATCCTCTGTTGCGAAGACGGCGCGCACATCGGCGAGGTGGTCCTCAGCGATCTGGACGAGGAGAACCGCTCCGCGGGGTTCCGCATCGCGCTCGCGGGCCCGCAATGGTTCGGCGCCGGATACGGGACGGAGGCGACGCGCGCGGTGCTCCGTCACGCCTTCGACGCCGTGGGTCTGCATCGCGTGGAGCTCGAGGTGTATGCGTTCAATCCGCGGGCGCAGCGCGCCTACGAGAAGGCCGGGTTCGTGGTCGAGGGCCGGCGTCGGGAGGCGCTGCGCTGGGACGGCGAATGGGTCGACGCCATCGTCATGGGCATCCTCGCGGACGGGTGACTGCACGCCGAACGGCGGTCGGCGCAAGGGGGGAGGCGGAGCACAGGTCCGTGTCGGAGGATGGGAGCATGACCGACGCGCCGCTGTCTTCCCGTCCCTGGCTCCGCTCCTATGCCGAGGGCGTGCCGGCCGACATCGACGAGCCGACGCAGACCCTGCCGCAGATGCTGGCCGCCAGCGTCCGGCGGTACGCGCGTCGCCCCGCCCTCGAGTTCTTCGGCGCCGTCACGAGCTACCGGGAGCTCGGCGAGCAGATCGACCGCGCCGCGGAGGGACTCCGCCACCTCGGGGTCACGAAGGGCGACCGGGTGGCGCTCGTCCTGCCGAACTGCCCGCAGCATGTCGTGGCGTTCTACGCGGTCCTCCGTCTCGGGGCGATCGTCGTCGAGCACAACCCGCTCTACACCGCGCGGGAGCTGCGGCATCAGTTCGAGGATCACGGGGCCCGGGTCGCGATCGTGTGGGACAAGGTCGCCGACACCGTCGCGGGATTCCCCGACGACCTCCGGGTCGGCCACATCGTGAGCGTCGACCTCACGGCGGCGATGCCCCTGACGAAGCGCCTCCTGCTGCGACTCCCGGTCCCGAAGGCCAGGGAGTCGCGGGCGAAGCTGACCGGCACGCCACGCGCGCGGCACCTGATGCCGTGGAAGAAGCTCGTGTCGCACCGGAGGCTGCCCCGCCGCACGCCCGCGCCGTCGCTCGGCGACACCGCCGTCCTGCAGTACACGAGCGGCACGACCGGGATTCCCAAGGGGGCCATCCTCACCCATGCGAACCTGCGGGCCAACGCGATGCAGGGGCGGGCCTGGGTGCCCGGGCTCCGCGACGGCGAGGAGACCTTCTACGCCGTGCTCCCGCTCTTCCACGCCTACGGACTCACCCTGTGCCTCACGTTCGCGTTGAGCATCGGGGCGAAGGTGGTGCTGTTCCCGACGTTCGACCTGGGTCTCGTCACCGACGCCGCCCGCACGAGCCCGCCGACCTTCCTCCCCGCGGTGCCGCCCATCTACGATCAGCTGGCCCGCGCTGCCGGACGCGGCACGGTGGACCTCTCCGCGGTGCGGTTCGCGATCTCCGGGGCCATGAGCCTTCCCGTGGCGACCGTGCGGCGGTGGGAGGAGGCGACCGGAGGGCTGCTCGTCGAGGGGTACGGGATGACCGAGGCCTCCCCCGTCGCGCTCGGCAACCCGATGGGTCCGACGCGGCGCCCCGGCACGGTCGGCGTCCCGTTCCCGAGCACCGAGATCCGCGTCGTCGACCCCGACGACCCCGACGTCGACGTGCCCACGGGTGAGCCCGGCGAACTGCTCCTCCGCGGGCCGCAGGTCTTCCAGGGGTACTGGGGCCGCCCCGGAGAGACCGCCGAAGCTCTCCTGCCGGGAGGCTGGCTGCGCACCGGTGACATCGCCGAGGTCTCGCCCGACGGGTTCGTCACCATCGTCGACCGCCGCAAGGAGCTCATCATCACCGGCGGCTTCAACGTCGCGCCCAGCGAGGTGGAGAGCGCGCTGGAAGCCCACCCGGACGTCGTCGCGGCAGCCGTCGTCGGCCTCCCCCGGGCGAGCGGCGGCGAGGAGGTCGCGGCGGCGGTCATCCTCCGCGACGGCGCGGCGGCGGACATGGACGGCCTCCGCGACTTCTGCCGCACCCACCTGACCGCCTACAAGGTGCCGCGCCGGATCACCGCCGTCGACGACCTCCCCCGGTCGCTCATCGGCAAGGTGCTGCGGCGCGAGGTGCGCGACCGGCTGCTCGCCGAGCGCGGGGCCTGACGCGCGGGCTCAGCGCCCCTCCGCGGCCTCGGTGTGGTGGCGGATGACCTCGGCGACGACGAAGTTGAACCACTTCTCCGCGAACTCCGGATCGAGATGGGCGTCCTCCGCGAGCGCGCGGAGCCGAGCGACCTGCTGCTCCTCGCGGTTCGGGTCGGACGCCGGCATCTCGTGCTCGGCCTTGAGGTGGCCCACCTGCTGCGTGGCGCGGAACCGCTCCGCGAGCAGGAAGATCAGCGCCGCGTCGATGTTGTCGATGCTCGCACGCAGCCGGAGCAGTTCGGCCTTCGGGTCCTCAGCGGCAGTCATGCCCCTACTCTAGAGCCGCGGATCACCCGGCCTCCGACGAGGGGCACCGCTATCGTGTGCTCATGAGCAACGACCAGTCGCCGGCCTCCGCTCCGCACGACGGGCAGGGCGGTCCCGCCCCGGACTCCGTCCCCACACCCGTCGACGCCGCGCTGGTCGGAGCCGCGGTGGAGACGCCCGATGCCGTCGCGAAGCCGTCCGCCCCCGTGGTGATCGAGCCGACCACGCCCAGTCGCTCGTTCTGGACGCGGATCGATCGGCCGTTCGTCTTCGGGTTCCTCGTGACCCTCGGCGGCCTCGGGGCGATCGTGATCGGCAGCGCGCTCTACAACCTCTCCACCGTCCTCATCTACATCGCGCTGGCCCTGTTCGCCGCGCTCGGCCTCGACCCGGCCGTCCGCTTCCTCGAGCGCCGCGGCATCTCCCGCGCGCTCTCCGTGGTGGTGACGATCCTCGCTCTCATCGTCGTGGTCGCCCTCGTCCTGTGGATGATCGTGCCCATCGTCGTCGATCAGATCGCGGGGTTCGTGAAGTCGGTCCCCGGCATGATCCAGGACTTCACGAAGTCCGACCTCTACGCCACCCTCAACAACCAGTTCGGGGACCAGTTCCAGGACCTCGTGTCGGAGGTGCAGAAGTTCCTCTCCGACTTCGGGAACCTCGCGACGATCGGCGGCGGGGCGCTCCAGGTGGGCGCATCCATCGCCAGCGGGATCTCGGGCGCGATCGTGGTGCTCGTGCTGACGCTGTACTTCCTCGCGACCCTCCCGGCCATGCGCCAGGGGCTGCTGCGTCTGGTCCCCGCCCGCGACCGCGACCGCGCCGGCGACATCTCCCAGCAGATCACCGACTCGGTGGGCGGCTACGTGATGGGGATGGTGGTCCTGGCGTTCTGCAACGCGACCCTCGCCCTCATCCTCTACACCGTGCTCGGCCTGCCGTTCCCGCCGCTCATGGCGGCGATCGCCTTCTGCGTCACGCTCATCCCGCTCGTCGGCTCCGTGCTGTTCTGGATCATCGGCACCGTCCTCGCGCTGTTCACCAACCCGATCGCCGCGCTGGTCTTCGCCGCGATCTACCTCGTCTACATGCAGATCGAGGCCTACGTGCTCACGCCGCGGGTCATGAACAAGGCCGTCGCGGTGCCGGGCTCGCTCGTGGTCATCGGCGCCCTCGCCGGCGGCACGCTCCTCGGCCTGCTCGGCGCTCTCGTGGCCGTGCCCGTCACCGCCTCGATCCTCATCATCGTCAAGCAGGTGGTCGTGCCGAAGCAGGACTCCCGCACCTGACACCGGCGGGCGCGGACGACGAAGCGCCCGGCCCCTGAGGGCCGGGCGCTTCGCGGGGAGACGACTCAGATGAGGTCGTTGTCCGTGAGCCACTGCTTCGCGATGTCCTCCGCCGACTTCTGGTCGACCGTGCTCTGCACGTTGAGGGCGACGAGCTCCTCGGCGGTCAGCTTGGCGCTGATGCCGTTGATCACGTCGGCGATCTCGTCGGCCACGTCGCTGGACGCGATGGGGACGACGTTCGAGGCCAGGATGATGTTCTCCGGGTCTTCCAGCGCCACGATGTCCTCGGTCTGGAATGCCGGGTCGGCCGAGTAGATGTCCGCCACCTGGATCTCGCCGGCGAGCAGCGACTCCAGCGTCGTGGGACCGGTGGCCGAGAACGCCAGGTCGACGCCGTAGACCTCCTTGGCGGCAGCCGGGCCGTACGGACGCTGCTCGAACTCGGGCGCCGCGCCGATCGTGACCGGGGTGGTGACGTCTGCGAGGTCGGCGATCGAGGTGAGGTCGTTCTCCTCGGCGAAGCTCTTGAGCACCGTGTAGGTGTCCTGGTCGGACGCCTCCGCGTAGTCGAGCGCGGTGAGGCCGTCCGGGAGCGCGTCCTTCAGAGCGGCGTAGACGTCGTCCGGGCTGGTGGCGGTCGCATCCTTGTCCAGGTACTCGAGCAGGTTGCCCGTGTACTCCGGGAACAGGTCGATCGCCCCGGACTCGACGTCCGGCATGTAGGCGTCGCGCTGGCCGATGCTGAACTGGCGGTCGACGTCGAAATCGGCGGCCTCGAGCGCCTGCGCGTAGATCTCGGCGATGATCTCGTTCGAGTAGTAGGCCTGCGAGCCGATGACGATGGTGTCGCTGCCCCCACCGTCGCCGGAGTCGTCGGTGGGCGCGTCCAGCGGATTGCTGTTGGCGCAGCCGGAGAGCGCGAGGGCGGCGGCGAGCGCGACGCCGCCGGCAAGGGCGAGGCGGGACTTTCGTGCGGTGAACATGGACTTCCTCTTCTCTGGGGGACGATGCTGTGGGTCAGGCGGGTGCGGCCGCGGGCGCGGTCGCCCGCGCGCGGCGTCGTTGCGGACGCGTGCGCACACCGCGGGGGACCGCGGCGTGCTGGGCGAGCGCGAGCAGGAGGTCGACGAGGAGCGCGAGCACCGCGACGAGGATCGCGCCGCCGAGCACCTGGTCGAAACGGCGGAGCGGGATGCCCTGGATGATCGGCCAGCCGAGGCCGCCGAGGTTCACGTAGGCCGCGATCGTCACCGTGGCGATGACCTGCAGCAGCGCCGAACGGAGGCCTCCGACGAGGAGAGGCATGCCGAGCGGAACCTCGACCTTCCAGAACACCTGCCAGCCGGTCATCCCCATCGCCCGCGCCGCGTCGATGGTTCGGCGATCGACCGCCTCCAGGCCCGTGTAGGCACCGGCGAGCAGGGAGGGGATGGCCAGGATCACGAACGTGATGATCGCCGCCAGCGGCGTGCGCAGCACGCCCAGCAGGAGCACCAGGAGGACCATGAGTCCGAAGGACGGGATGGCGCGGGCGGCTCCGGAGACGGCGACCGCGATCTCCCGCCCCTTCCCGGTGTGCCCGATGAGCCAGCCCAGCGGCACGGCGATCACCGCGGCGATCAGGACCGAGACCACCGTGTAGAAGACGTGCTGGCCGAACAGGACGGGGAGCGAATAGGTCCCCACCCAGCGGTCGGGGGAGAACAGCCAGGCGAGGGCTTCGGTGAAGACGTTCATGCGGCCGTCCTCAACGTGATGGTCCGACGCGCGGCGGCGGAACTGGCCGCCACCCTGGTCCACGGCATGAGGGCCCGCCCGAGGAGGACCAGCAGGAGGTCGATGACCAGGGCGATGACGACGACGGCGACGATGCCGGTGAAGACCTCGGCGAGGATGCGGCGCTGGAGGCCGTTCGTGAACAGGTAGCCGAGGTTCGTGACGCCGACGAGGATGCCGACCGTCGCGAGCGAGATGGTGCTCACGGCCGCCACCCGGAGACCCGCGAGGATGACCGGTCCGGCGAGGGGGAAGTCCACCGTCCAGAACCGACGGAACCCGCCGTATCCCATCGCGACCGCCGACTGCCGGATGGCGGGGTCGACCGAGTCCAGCCCGTCGGACACCGCGCGGACGAGGATCGCGACCGCGTAGATGGTCAGGCCGATGACGAGGTTGGCGGGGCTGCGCGCGGGATACCCGGCCACCGAGGGCAGGAGGATGAGGAGGGCGAGGGACGGGATCGTGTAGAGAAGCCCGGTGAGGACGATGACCGGCCCCTTCACGAGCTGATAGCGCCAGGCCACCCATCCCAGCGGCAGCGCGAGGACGAACCCGAGCACGATCGAGATCGTGCTCTGCTGGAGATGCACGGCGGTCAGCTCGAGGATCAGCCCGAGGTTGTCCCCGACCCAGTTCACGGAGCCGCCTTCAGCGCGTCGGCTCCGTCGACCACGCCCTCCGGGGCATCGACGATCGCTCCCTGCGTGCGGCCCTCGGAGTCGACGACCACGGTCCCCCGCGGAGTCTGCTTGAGGTGCAGGGCCCGGCGGCCTCGGTCGGCTCCGATGAACGAGGAGACGAAGTCGTCGGCCGGGTTCTCGATGATCTCGCTCGGGCTTCCCACCTGCACGATCCGGGCGCCCTTGTCGAGGATGACGACCTGGTCGCCGAGGAGGAAGGCCTCGTCGATGTCGTGCGTGACGAACACGACCGTCTTGTCGAGCTCGTGCTGCAGCCGCAGGGTCTCCTGCTGGAGGTCGGCGCGGACGATGGGGTCGACCGCACCGAACGGCTCGTCCATGAGGAGGATGTTCGGGTCGGCGGCGAGTCCGCGGGCCACCCCGACGCGCTGCTGCTGACCACCCGACAACTGGCTCGGGTACCGGTCGGCGAGCGCCTGGTCGAGGCCGACCGTCGTCAGCAGCTCGCGGGCCCGCTCATGCGCCTCCTTGCGCTTCACCCCGTTCAGCCGCAGCACGGTGGCCACGTTGTCGATGACGGTGAAGTGCGGCATGAGCCCGGAGTTCTGCATCACGTAGCCGATGCGTCGGCGCAGCGCGACCGGGTCGCCCGACAGCACGCTCTCCCCGTCGATCTCGACCTCTCCCGACGTCGGCTCCACCATGCGGTTGATCATCCGCAGCAGGGTGGTCTTGCCGCAGCCGGACGAGCCGACGAACACGGTGGTCTTGCGGGAGGGCAGCACGAGGCTGAAGTCGTCGACGGCGAGCGTCCCGTCGGGGAAGCGCTTCGTGACGTTGCGGAACTCGATCATGAGGGTGTCTCTCCGACGGTCGTGCGGACGTGCGTTCGTACGGGGCTAGGCCGAGACCTCGACGCCCGGGGCGAAGGCGACGTAGCCGGAGAAGTCCTTGCCGACCCGGTCGAACGCCGACGGGTACGGGTGCGGGTACGACCACACGAGATCCTTGTGCAGCTCTCCGTCGACCTGGACGGAGTAGTACTGGCACTCGCCCTTCCACGGACAGGTGTACGGCGTGGGGCTCTCGACGAGGACGTCGGGCGCGACGGCTGCCGGCGGGAAGTACCAGTTCCCCTCGATGCGGATGAGGTCGTCCTGGTCGGCCTCGGCGATGACGTTTCCTGCGAGTACAGCCTTCATGGTCCTGCCTCCTCGGATGTGGGTTCGAGCGTATAAGACGGGTGCGACATCCGGCACCGGGTTGCGCGCGGGGTCGTCAATCTGGGACACAATGCGCGTTCTGTTCGTCACGCGACCGGAATCGGATTGCCCGGATCAGGCCGATTCGCGGCCGTAGCCCTCCAGGAGCCGCAGCCAGATCTCGCTGATCGTGGGGTACGAGGGCACGGCATGCCAGAGTCGGGCGATCGGGACCTCGCCGACGATCGCGATGGTCGCGGCCTGCACCAGCTCGGCGACCTCGGGGCCGACGAAGGTCGCGCCGATCACGACGTCGCGGTCGGTGTCGACGACCAGGCGCGCCTGCCCGGCGAAGCCGTCCTCGTACAGGCTCGCGCCCGCCACCCACCCGAGGTCGTAGTCGACGACGCGGACGGCGGTCCCGGCATCCTTCGCCGCTGCCGCGGTGAGCCCGACGGACCCGACCTCCGGGATCGAGAAGGTGACCTGGGGCACCGCGGCGTGGTCCGCCGTGGCGACGTGACGGCCCCAGGGCGCGTCGTCCACGGCGTCGCCCTTCGCCCGCGCGACGATGACGTCGCCCGCGGCGCGCGCCTGGTACTTGCCCTGATGGGTCAGCAGCGCGCGGCCGTTGACGTCGCCCACCGCGTAGAGCCAGTCGCGCCCGGGGACGCGGAGGGTGTCGTCCGTCTCGATCCAGCGGCCCGGCTCGAGCCCGACCGCGTCGAGCCCGATGTCGGCGCTGCGAGGAGAGCGTCCGGTCGCGACGAGCACCTCCGCCGCGGTCACCGACTCCCCGTCGTCGAGGGTGATGGTCACCCGGTCCCCGTCGCGGTGGACCGCCGTCGTGCCGGTGTCGGTGCGGACGTCGACGCCGAGCTCACGCAGGCCGTCGGCCACGCGCTCTCCGGCGAAGGGCTCCATCCCGCCCAGCAGCCCGCTGCGCGCGAGCAGCGTCACCGACGAGCCGAGCGCGGCGTACGCGGTGGCCATCTCGACCGCGACCACGCCGCCGCCGATGACCGCGAGGCTGTCGGGCAGCTCCTCGGCGCTGGTCGCCTCGCGGCTCGTCCAGGGCGATGCCTCCCGCAGGCCCTCGATCGGCGGGATGACCGCATCCGAACCGGTGCTGATGGCGACCGCGTGGCGCGCGCGCAGCACCCGCGTCCCGCCGTCCTGATCGGTCACCGTGACCTCGCGCTCCCCGGTCAGCCGGCCGTGACCCCGGGCGAGGTCGATGTGAGCGGACTCCAGCCACTTCACCTGCCCGTCGTCGGACCAGTTGCTCGTGAAGGAATCGCGACGCTCGAACACCGCGCGCACGTCGAGCGTCCCGGTCACGGCCTGCGCGGCGCCGGCGACGTGCTGCGCGGCGCGGAGCGCCTGGGCCGAGCGGAGCAGCGCCTTCGACGGCATGCACGCCCAGTACGAGCACTCCCCGCCGACGAGCTCGCTCTCCACGATGATCGCGGTGAGACCGCCCTGCACGGCACGGTCCGCCACGTTCTCCCCGACCGGGCCACCGCCCAGCACGATGAGGTCGTATTCGTCGGTCTTGTCGGCAGCAGTCATGCTCGCCCCTCTCGTGGCCACGACGGTCCGTGGCCCAGTCTCGCTCATGACGAACGTCGAGTCACGGGTGAGTTGTTCCCGTCCGCCGATATGCCCGTCCTTCGCGGATCCGGTTCCGACCTTCCGGGTGCACGACGGGGAGTCGACGGGACGGGCAGGGGCGGTCCGAGGGTCAGGCGACGACGGAGGGAACGGGGCGGGGGTCGGCGAAGGCGCGGGGGTACGCGCGACGGAGGGCCACGACGATGAGGGTGGCCGCGGTCACCTTGATGAGGTCGCCCGGGAGGAAGGCCAGCGTCGAGAGGGCCGTGAGGTCGAGCGGCACGCCGGTGACGAGAGCCTGGACGGGGATGCCGAAGGCGTAGACGACGAGCACGCCGCCGACGAAGGCCGCGAGCGCGGCACGCCACCAGGTCGGGCGGCCCGTGCGCATGAGGAGGCCGATGACGACGACGCCCACGATCCAGCCGAGCATGTACCCGGCCGTGGGGCCGACGAAGACCCCGAGACCTCCGCGTCCGCCCGCGAGGACGGGAAGGCCGACCGCCGCGAGCACGAGGACGAGGGCGACCGACCACGGCGCGACCCGGGGGCCGAGGACGAGACCGGCCAGCATGACGGCGAGCGTCTGTCCGGTGATGGGCACCCCGCCGGGCAGCGGGACGACGACCGTGCCGAGCACGATGATGAGCGCGGCGAAGACAGCGACGCGGCCGAGGGTCGCGGAGGTGTCGCGGGGGGTGGATGCCATCGGGTGTTCCTTCCTGAACGGTGTTCACCTGAACACCGTTCACCAGGGTAGGGGCGCCCGCACATCCCGCGCAAATCACTCCGCAGCGGGCTCCACGCTCCTCGTCCGCGGGGCGAGGACGGCCGCCGCCGCACCGATCACCGCGGCGAGCGCGAAGACTCCCGCGAACGCATCCACCCCGGTTACGGCCCCGAGCGCGACGAAGAGCGAGCCCGTCACGGCGAGGGCGAGCGCGCTCCCGAAGGAGTCGGCCACGGTCATGGCCCCGCTGTTGAAGCCCTGTTCCGCCGGGGAGGACATCGCGAGGACGAGCGCACTGGATCGCGGGCTCATCAACCCCATGCCCGCACCCGCGACGACCCAGGCGAGGGCGGCGAGCAGCGGGGCGGCCTGCGTGACCGTGATCACCAGGATCAGGGCGATCCCGATGACCACGAGGACCGTCCCCACCCGTACCGCGGCCACGCTCGACAGGCGCTCGCCCATCCGCCCCTGGACGGTCGCCGCCGCCGACCAGGCGAGCGCACCCCCGGTCAGCGCGAGCCCGGCGAGGGTCGGCGACAGCAGGTACCGGTCGGTGAGCAGGTACGGCAGGTAGATCTGCGCCCCGAAGAACGCCGCCGCCCCCAGACCGCGCACCAGGATCACCGACGGCAGGCCCCGGCGGGCGACGAGCGCGCCCCGCGGAACGAGTGGGCGCACCGCCGCGATCGCGACCACCACCGCGGCCGCCGACAGGAACGGACCGGCGACCGGGACCTCTCCGACGAGGTCGAGGGCGAGCACGGCCGAGGCGGCGAGCACCGACCACCCCAGCCGCCCGAGAGCCCACGGCGTGGTGGCGTCTCCGCTGCGCGCGAGGCCCCGGAGGGCCGGGACGACCATCAGCAGCGCGAGCACGACGAGCACCACGACCCCGAGGAACACCCAGTGCCAGCTCCACACCTCCGTGACCGCACCCGCGATCGTCGGACCGATCAGGGAGGGGATGACCCACGCGGCGGCGAACCCCGCGAAGATCGCGGGATGCAGGGACGTCGGGTACACCCGGGCGACCACGACGTAGAGAGCCACCATGAGTCCGCCGTTGCCGAGCCCCTGCGCGAAACGTCCCGCGACGAGGACCTCCATGGTCGGCGCGAGTCCCGCGACGAGCAGACCCACGGTGAACAGGGCGACGGAGGCGTACAACGGCAGCACGGGGCCCCGCCGATCGGACCAGTTGCCGGCGACCACCATGCCGATCACGCTCGTCGCGAGCGGTCCCGCGAAGGCCAGCGCGTACAGCCGCTCGCCGTCGAGATCGGCGCTGACCGCCGGCATCACGGTGGTGACCGCCAGCGATTCGAAGGCGCCGAGGAACACGAGGGCGCACGCGCCGATCGTGATCCAGACGTACTCGCCGCCGAGGATGCGGGGCGGGGCGGGCGTGGACGGCGCGGTGCGCCCGGTCTCGGTCGTCATGAGGACGACGCTAGAACCTCAAGAAAGGTTGAGGTCAAGTCCCGGATGGACGCGGGCTCGGCCCGGCGTCAGCGGAGCGGGAGGATGCTCGTCGGCGCGGGAGCCTGCGCCTCGTGCCGGATTCCGAGCGGGGCCCCGGTGCGATCGTCGAGGTCGAGCAGCGTCACGGTGTCGGAGCGCTGTCCCGCGACGAGGAGCTTGCCCTGGTAAACGAGGTGGTGTCGCGGCCAGTCGACTCCGGAGTCGGCGAGCGCGACCGGCTCCAGGGCCTCGCCGCTGCCGCGTACCCGCAGCACCGCGATGGTGTTGCTGCCGCGGAGTGCGGTGTAGAGGAACCGGCCGTCCTTCGAGCGGGCGAGCTCCGCGGGGAAGTCCACGCCGATCTGCGCGATGGGGCTCGCCGGAGCCGAGGAGACGACGCCCCAGGTGCCGTCGACGGCGGCGGCGAGCGTGAAGACCTCGCAGGAGTACTCGGTCACGACGTGCAGGTGACCACTCGGATGCACGACCATGTGGCGCGGACCGGTGCCGCGCGGCAGCACGACCTCCTGATCCAGGATGAGCCCGGCGCCCTGCAGGCGCCAGAACCGGACGAGATCGAAGCCGAGGTCGGTCGTCGCCACGCGGCCGTCCGGCAGGAAGGCGGCGGCGTGCGCGTGAGATGCCCGGCCCGCGTCGCCGTAGGGGTCGACCGCCGCGATCCCGTCCCCGGCGGGCGTGGCCGGGGCCGCATCCGGATCGCCCTCACCGAAGAGGGCGGCGCGCAGGGCTGCCGCCGCGTCCTCCTTCGCCGGCACGAGACGACCATCAGCGGCGAGTCCGAAACGGACGACCCGCCCGTCGCCGTAACAGCTGGCGACGAGCGTCCGGCCGTTCGGCGACACCGCGAGATGGCAGACGCCGTCCCCCGTCGCCACCGGATCACCCAGCGGCGTCAGCGCCAGCTCCCCCGTGCGCGCGAACGCCTGCACGGCCGCGTCGCCCTCCAGCGCCGCGTACACGACGTCGAGGGACGGATGCGCCGCCAGCCACGACGGCGATGGCGTCTGCGTCACGGGTCCGCGGTAGGCGAGCGTCGCGGCCTCACGGCCCTCGTCGCCTGCCAGCACGCCGATCCCCTCGGCGGAGCCTTCCATCGCCGGGCCGTAGCCCCCGAGCCAGAACCGCGTCATGCCGGTCAGTCGAGCAGGTCGTGGCGCACGATCACCTGATCGCGCTCCGGACCGACGCCGATCACCGAGATGCGGGTGTTGCTCATCTCCTCCAGCGCGAGCACGTAGTCCTGCGCCGTCTGCGGAAGGTCCTCGAAGGTACGCGCGGTCGAGATGTCCTCGCTCCAGCCCGGGAAGTACTCCAGGATGGGCTTCGCGTGGTGGAAGTCGGTCTGGTTCACCGGCACCTCGTCGAACCGCTCCCCGTCCACGTCGTAGGCGACACACACCGGGATCTGCTCCAGGCCCGTGAGGATGTCGAGCTTCGTGAGCACGAGGTCGGTGATGCCGTTGATGCGCGTGGCGTACCGGGTGATGGGGGCGTCGTACCAGCCCACGCGGCGCGGACGCCCGGTCGTGGTGCCGAACTCGAAGCCCTGCTTGCGCAGCCAGTCGCCCTGCTCGTCGAACAGCTCGGTCGGGAACGGACCGGAGCCGACGCGGGTCGTGTAGGCCTTGACGATGCCCACGATGCGGTCGAGGGCGCCGGGGCCGACCCCGGAGCCGGTCGAGGCGCCGCCGGCCGTGGCCGAGGACGAGGTGACGAACGGGTAGGTGCCGTGGTCGATGTCGAGCATCGTGGCCTGACCACCCTCGAACACGACGACCTCGCCGCGGCTCAGGGCCTGGTCGATGAGGTAGCCGGTGTCGGCGACCATCGGGCGCAGACGCTCGGCGTAGGAGAGCAGGTCGTCGACGATCTCGTCGCAGGTGACGGCGCGGCGGTTGAAGACCTTCACCAGGAGGTGGTTCTTCTGGTCGAGGGCGCCCTCGACCTTCTGGCGCAGGATGTTCTCGTCGAAGAGGTCCTGCACGCGGATGCCGACGCGGTTGATCTTGTCGGCGTAGGCCGGACCGATGCCGCGGCCGGTCGTGCCGATGTTGCGCTTGCCGAGGAAGCGCTCGGTGACCTTGTCGAGCGTGCGGTGGTACTGGGTGATGATGTGCGCGTTGGCGCTGACCTTGAGCCGCGAGACGTCGATGCCGCGGGCGGACAGGGCCTCCAGCTCGGAGAAGAGCACCTCGAGGTCGATGACCACGCCGTTGCCGATGACCGGGTTCACGCCGGGCGACAGGATGCCGGAGGGCAGCAGGTGCAGGGCGTACTTCTCGTCGCCCACGACGACGGTGTGCCCGGCGTTGTTGCCGCCGTTGAACTTCACCACCCAGTCGGTGCGCTCACCGAGCAGATCGGTGGCCTTGCCCTTTCCTTCGTCGCCCCACTGCACGCCGACGATAACGATTCCTGGCATGGGTAACCCCTTGGCTTTCGCCGGGTTTGCACCGGCCGATGAGCTGGCCCTCTTCGGGCGATCCCATCCTATCGGCAGGCCTCGGACAGCCCCCGGGAAGCTCGATACGGGACGGAATACGCACCTTCCCAAGGCGTCGGCGGCACCTTTTCGGTCCCGCATCGTGCCGGGAGGGCGCGGTTTCGATCCCGCTACAGTGGCGACGGAGGTGGCGATGACGCGGTGGTGGCCCTACATCCGACTCGCGGCGGCGGCGCTCGCGGTGGCGGCGATCGTGGCGCAGCTCGTGCGCACGCTGGAGATCGCCCTCGCCGCGGACACCGCGTGGGGCGCGCACCTGCCCACCGTGTTCGCGAACTTCTTCAGCTTCTTCACGATCCTCTCCAACGTGCTGGCCGCGGTGGTGCTGGCCGTCGGCGGGATCTGGGGGCTGACGCACCGCGACGCGAGAGTCGAGCCGACGTGGCTGGCGACGCTGCTCGTGTGCGCGAGCACCTACATGATCTTGACGGGCGTGGTCTACAACACGCTGCTCCGGGGCATCGCGCTGCCGCAGGGGGCCACGGTCGCCTGGTCGAACGAGGTGCTGCACGTCGTCATCCCACTCGTCCTGCTCGCCGACGTGCTGTTCGCGCCGCGTCGTCGTGCGCTCGGCTGGGGCACCGTGGGGATCGCCGCGATCTTCCCGATCGTGTGGGTGGTCTACACCCTGCTCCGCGCGAACCTCGTGACCGCACCCGCGACCGGGAACCCCTGGTGGTACCCGTACCCCTTCCTCGATCCCGCACTGAACGGCGGCTACGGCGGCGTGGCGCTCTGGGTGCTCCTCATCGCCGCGATCATCCTCGCCGCCGCCGCGCTCGTCGTGGGGATCGGGCGGCGTCGGGCCCGGCCGTGACCCACCCCTTCCCGTGCGCCCCACCCCCTTGCGAACGTACGAAAAGGGGTGGGACGGCCGGAAGGGGGTGGGTCGGCGATCAGACGAGGAGCGCGTCGGCCTCGAGGTAGCGCGCGAGGGAGTCGTCGAGCTCGTCCAGCCACGGGGTGTGGTGTGCGGCGGCGAGCGTCCCGGTCATGACCGAGGGGTACACGCGGTCGCGGTAGCCCATGATGTCGGCCTTCTTGTCGTGCTTCCAGGCGAGGAAGATCTCCACGACGCGATCGAGGTCGAACGCCGGATAGTCGGTGCACTCCAGCAGGTCGCGGATGTAGTCGGCCTGGAAGCGGATCTCCGTCGCCGCCGAGTCGATCTCCGCGAACCGCTTGCGCCACGCGGCGATGGACGCGGCACGCTCGCCCTCGTCGGGCAGGGCGATCCGGCCGAGGATGACGTCCCGCACGAACCAGGCCTGCGCGTCGAACATGTTGAACGTGAACCACTGGTCCTGCGCGCCGAGGTAGGCCAGGCGTGGATTGCCCTGCCAGAGCACGCCCCGGTACAGCCCGTCGGGGTAGACGTTGTTCGGCGAGGACAGGGCGAGCTCCGCGGGCAGGAACGGGTACTTGTGCAGGTAGCCGGTGCAGAGGATGACCGCGTCGACCTCCTTGGAGGTGCCGTCGGCGAAGTGCACGGTGCGGCCCTCGAAGCGCTCGACGCACGGACGCTCCTCGAAGCCCTCCGGCCAGTCGTAGCCCATCGGCGCGGTCCGGTAGCTCGCGGTGACCGAGCGGGCGCCCATCTTGAAGGCCTGGCTGCCGATGTCCTCCGCCGAGTAGCTCGACCCGATCACGAGCACGTCCCGTCCGGCGAGGGCCTCCGCGCCCCGGAAGTCGTGCGCGTGGGCGACGGATCCGGGGAAGGTCTCGATGCCGTCGAAGTGCGGCACGTTCGGGAAGGAGAAGTGCCCGCTGGCCACGACCACGCGGTCGAACTCCTCCGTGGTCGTGCGCCCGGTCGGCAGGTGCTCGCTGGTGAGACGGAACACCTCACGGTCCTCGTCGAAGTCCACCCAGCGCACCGCGGTCTCGAAGCGGATGAGGTCGCGCACCTGCGTCTTCGCGAGGCGGCCGGCGATGTAGTCCCACAGCACCGGACGCGGCGGGTACGACGAGATCGGCCGTCCGAAGTGCTCGTCGAAGGTGTAGTCCGCGAACTCCAGGGCCTCCTTCGGGCCGTTCGACCACAGGTTGCGGTACATGCTGGAGTGCACGGGCTCGCCGTACTCGTCCAGCCCGGTGCGCCAGGTGTAGTTCCACTGGCCGCCCCAGTCGGCCTGCTTCTCGAAGCAGACCAGTTCGGGGATCTCCGCCCCCGCACGGGCTGCGGACTCGAAGGCCCGCAGCTGCGCCATCCCCGAGGGGCCGGCGCCGATGATCGCTACTCGTTCACTGTTCGTCACGTATCGTCCTCAAACTCTTCCGTCATGTATCGGGCGCAGCCGTATCCGGGAGAGGAGGACAGTTCTTCCCCGGTGGGAGCGGAACGCTCGACCCGCCCGGACAGTGGCTGCTCTTCGACGTTAGCAGTGCCCCGCGGTGACGCTGGCGGGAATGCGACGACGGCTGTCGCTTCCGCGCATCGCCGATGTCGGCGGCCGGTGCCAGGATCGGACGGTGCGACAGGACATCAAGGCATCGGAGCGGCTCGACCCGCAGAGCTCGCCGGCGCGATCGCGCGGTGCCCTGGTCCTGCTCGCGGCCGCGGTGACGGTGGTGCTCTGGGCCTCGGCCTTCATCGGGATCCGTGGCGCGGGGCCGCACTACGACCCCGGGGCCTTGGCGCTGCTGCGCATGGCCGTGGGCACCCTCGTGCTGACGATCATCGCGCTGCGGCACGGCATCCAGCTCCCGGAGCGCCGCCACTGGCTGCTGATCGCCGCGTGGGGAGTCGGATGGTTCTGCATCTACAACCTGGCCCTCAACAGTGCCGAACGGACCCTCGACGCCGGGACCGCCGCGATGGTCGTGAACCTGGCGCCGCTCATGGTCGTCGTCTTCAGCGGTCTCTTCCTCCGGGAGGGATTCCCCCGACCCTTGGTGATCGGCGCCCCCATCGCCTTCCTCGGGGTGGTCCTCATCGGCATGAACTCCACCAGCAGCACCGGCCCCGACCTCACGGGCCTCCTGCTGGCCCTTCTCGCCGCGGTCATGTACGCGGGGTGCACCCTGCTGCAGAAACACCTGCTCACCTCGGGGGTCGACGCCACCACGCTGACCTGGCTCGGGGCGGCCGCCGGCACGATCGCCCTGCTTCCCTGGCTCGGCGCATTGATCGCCGACGTGCAGACGGCGCCCCTCGACGCGACGCTGTGGGTGGTCTACCTCGGCATCTTCCCCACCGCCATCGCCTTCACCACCTGGGCATACGTGCTGCAGCGCAGCACCGCGGGGAAGACCTCCGCGACGACGTACGTGGTCCCGGCCCTCGCGATCCTGCTGTCGTGGCTCATCCTCGGGGAGGTGCCCACCCCGCTCATGTTCGTGGGCGGCGCGCTGTGCCTGCTCGGCGTGCTCATCACGCGCATGCGCGGGCGGCGCTCGCGCTGAGTGCACCGCCCGCGCGGGTCGAGGTCGGTCCGCGCGGATGCGATTACGCTGGTCGGCGGAGGGGCGCGCCGTGCGGGCCCGCGTGTGACCGAGGGAGACGAAGACCGATGACCGACGCCGACGCGCAGACCCCGCCGACGATCTCCGCGCCCCCACCGCCCCCCGCGTCCGGCGCGCCGATCGCCGCCGCGGCCCCCGCCGCCGCTCCGAGCGACGCCGAGATGGCGCGCGCCGGTGCCGTGCTGCAGACGATCTCGGACGCCTACTCCGCGAAGATGGTGGGCCAGGAGCGCCTGCGCACCAGCCTGCTCGTGGCGCTCATCGCCGGCGGTCACATCCTCCTGGAGAGCGTGCCCGGCCTCGCCAAGACCACCGCCGCCAGCACGCTCGCCGACACCGTGAAGGCGAAGTTCAAGCGCATCCAGTGCACGCCCGACCTCCTGCCGAGCGACATCACGGGCAACCAGATCTACGACGCCGCGACAGGCAGCTTCCGGACGGTGCTCGGCCCCGTGCACGCGAACTTCGTGCTGCTCGACGAGATCAACCGCTCCAGCGCCAAGACCCAGAGCGCCATGCTCGAGGCGATGCAGGAGCACCAGACCACCATCGGCGGCGAGATCCACCCGCTGCCGAAGCCGTTCCTCGTGATCGCGACGCAGAACCCCATCGAGCAGGAGGGCACCTACGAGTTGCCCGAGGCGCAGATGGACCGGTTCCTCCTCAAGGAGATCGTGGAGTACCCGAGCCCGGCGGAGGAGTTCGAGATCCTCAGCCGCATCGACTCGGGCGTGCTCGACCCCGACCGGCACGTGCACAGCGCCGTCACGCTGGACGACGTGCACCTGCTGCAGGACGTCGCGAGCCGCATCTACGTCGACCCCGCGATCCGCAACTACATCGTGTCGATCGCGTACGTGACCCGGAATCCCGCGCCGTACATCGGGGACGAGCGCGCCCGCTTCATCAAGTACGGCGCGAGCCCTCGGGCCAGCATCGCCTTCCTCCAGGCCTCCCGCGCCCTCGCCCTCCTCAGCGGCCGGACCCACGTCCTCCCCGAGGACATCCGCGCCCTGCGCCACCTCGTGCTGCGGCACCGCGTGCTGCTGACGTTCGAGGCCGACGCCGAGGGCATCCGCAGCGAGGAGATCATCGACCAGATCTTCGCTGCCGTGCCCACCCCCTGACCCGCCGACACGTCCAGGGATCCCGCGCCCGATGCCCAGCCTCATCACGCAGGTGAAGAGCAAGCTCTTCATCCACTCGAACCGCAAGTCGCTGCACGCGCTCGACGGCGCCTACGCATCGTTGCTGCACGGGCGGAGCCTCGACTTCGAGGACCTGCGCAAGTACGAGTACGGCGACCAGGTGCGCGACATCGACTGGCGCGCGACCGCCCGCCTCGGCACGCCGCTGGTCAAGCGGTCACGGGCCACGCGCATGCACACGGTGATGTTCGTCGTCGACACGGGACGCTCGATGACCGCTCTCGCCGCGGACGAGCGCTCGAAGAAGGACCTGGCGATCCTGGCGACCGGAGCCCTCGGGGTGCTGACACTCCGGCACGGCGACGACTTCACGGTCGTCTACGGCGACGTCTCCCGCGTCCGCCGGCTGGCGCCGGGGCGCAGCGAAGGGGCCCTCGAACACGCGCTGCGGACGATCGACCGCGCGGTCGACGACGCGGCGGCCCCCAGCGATCGGGACGCCCTGCTGTCCTTCGTCACGCGGACGATCGCCCGGCGCATGATCGTCGTCGTGCTCACCGACGAGGCCCCGGTCACCACCGAGACCGAGCGCCTGCTGCGCCGCCTGCGCGTGCAGCACGACGTGCTCTGGCTCACCCTGCGCGACGCCGAACCGGTGCTCGACCACCGTTCCGCCCGGCTGCGCGCCGACGTCGACAGCCTCTGGGAGGTCCCCGATTTCATCCAGGGCGACCGCACGATCGTGAACGAGCTCCGTGCGCAGCGGGCGGCCGACGCCGCCCGGCTCGCCGACCTGCTCACGCGGATGGAGATCAGCCACGCCGCGCTCGACGGTCAGGACGACGCCGTTCCGCAGCTGCTGCACCTGTTGAACCGGAGGTCCGATGCCCGGTTCTGACGAGCTCTACCCGCCCGCGCAGTACGGGTGGGGATGGATGCTGCTCGCGCTCGGCATCCTGGCCCTGCTGATCGTCGGCACGTGGCTGCTGTTCCGGCTCACGCGCCCCCGCACCGCCGCCTCCGGAGCGGCCTCAGATGCCGGCCGGCCGTCCACGCTCGACGTGCTGTCCGCTCTGCGCTCGGAGTACCTCGACCGCATCGACCGCGTCGAGCACGACTACCGGAACCGCCACCTCTCCGCGCGGCAGGCGAACCTGGAGCTGAGCCGCGTCGTGCGCACGTTCGTCAACGAGTACAGCGGTCTGGAAGCACCGGTGCTCACCCTCGACGACCTCGTCTCCCGCGGCGTGCACCCTGCGCTCATCGACGCGATGGGCCGCCACTACTATCCGAGCATCTTCCGGCAGGGACCCGCCATCGATCCGGCCGCCGGCGCCGAAGCCGCCAGGACGGTGGTGCGCGCGTGGCACTAGCGAACGTCTGGATGCTGGTCCTGGCCGCGGCGGTCGTCGTCGCCGCGGTGGCGGTCGGTCTCGCGGTGGGCCTGCGCCGCCATCGCGACCGGCGCGCAGCGGACACCGCCCGCGTGGCCAGGGCGGAGCGGCTGCGGGCCCTGCCGTCCTTCCGCCAGGCGCTGTCCCGTCGCGCCGTCGCCCTGACGGGGCTGCTCGCCCTCGGCGCCGGGGCGGCGCTGGCCGCCGGCGTCGTGGCCGCGCGTCCGATGTCCGCCCAGACCGTCCAACCCGTCGACACGAGCCGCGACATCATGCTGTGTCTGGACGTGTCGGGCTCGATGTCCGAGGTCGACGTCGAGGTGCTCTCCGTGTTCGACGAGCTGCTCGACGGCTTCGAGGGCGAGCGCATCGGCCTGACGATCTTCAACAGCTCCCCCGTGCAGATCTTCCCCCTCACCGACGACTACGACTTCATCCGCGAGCACCTCGCGAGCATGATGTCGAGCTTCGACTACGTGGACGAGATCCCGGAGCACTGGCTCGGCACCCTGAACGGCGACGGTGCCTCGCTCATCGGCGACGGGCTCGCGGCCTGCACCATGGGCTTCGATCACCCGGACGACGACCGGTCGCGGTCGGTGATCTTCGCGACGGACAACGAGATCAACGGCGCCTCGATCGTGACGCTCGACGAGGCCGCGGCGTATGCGGCCTCGAAGGACGTGCGGGTGTTCGCGATCAACCCGGTCGAGGGCAAGGATGCCGACGTCAGCGCCGAGCTGGCCGCCGCCGCCGAGGGCACGGGAGGCGCCGCCTACGGGCTCCGCGACACGACGACGGTCGGGGACATCATCGACGAGGTCCAGAAGCAGGAGGCCACGGCACTGCGCGGCGAGGCGCAGGTGGTCTGGACGGACACCCCGAACCTGTGGATCGCCGTCCTGTCGGTCCTCGCGCTCGGCTTCGTCGTGCTGGTCTGGAGGGTGCGCCTGTGATCTTCCAGCCCGTGCTCCCCGTGTTCCTCATCCTGTTGCTGTGCGCCGGTGTCGCCGGCGTGGCCGTCTGGATGCTCGTGCGTGCTCCGCGGGCCGGGGGCGAGGTCGTGACCGACCGACGTGTTCTCGCCGTGCATCGGTCCCTCTGGGCGCTGCGCCTCGTGATGGTGCTCGCCTGCGCCGTGATGCTGCTGCGGCCGGGGCTCCCCGGAGGCTCCACGCAGACCCTGGCGACCGACACCGACATCGTGCTCGTCGTCGACACCACCGCGAGCATCGTGGCCGAGGACTGGGACGACGGCTCTCCGAGGCTCGACGGTGTGCGCGCCGACGTGCGCGCGCTCGTGGAGGAGTACCCCGGAGCCCGCTTCGCCCTCCTCACCTCGGATGCGGCAGCCCAGCTGCGGATCCCGCTCACCACCGACACCACCGCCCTGCTCGGCTCGCTCGACGTGCTGCGCCCCGAGGTCACGAGCCAGTCGCGCGGCAGCTCGATCGGCGTGGCCGCTCCGCTGCTGAGCGAGACCCTCGCCGCCGCGGCGGAGTCGTCGCCGGACCGTTCGCGCATGGTCTTCTACTTCGGCGACGGCGAGCAGACCACGGGGTCCGCCCCGGAGTCCTTCGCCGACAGCGCTCGCTACACCGACGCGGGTGCCGTCTTCGGGTACGGCACGGCGGAGGGCGGTCCCATGCGCGTCACGACGGGCGGGCTCGACCAGAACGGCTCCGAGTACATCCAGTACCAGGGCGCCGATGCACTCTCCGTCATCGACGAGGGGAACCTCGAGACGATCGCCGGGCAGCTCGGCGTCGGGTACGAGCACCGGGAGGCGGACGCCGCCCCGACCCTCCCCGCCGCACCGTCGAGCACCACCGCCTACGCCGACGCCGGCGAGGTGGGGAACGTGATCGAGTTGTACTGGATCGCCGCGCTGGTCATCCTCGCCGCGCTCGGCGTGGAGCTCACCCGCGCGACGATCCTGGTCGCCCGGCTCCGCGGGCTGCGCGCTCCCCGCTCGGCACGGCCCGCTCCCCTCGACACCCCCTGACAGCCTCCGAGACCCCGGGCATCCGTGCGGGTACGGCGTGTGCTCCGCGCCCGGCGATGGTATTGTGTTACCCGCCGGAGGCTTCTGTGCCTCCGGCGGGGGTTCGTCGGAACGAACCGCCGCGGTCCGAGCATCTCTGGGGGAGCTCTCGCGGTCGATCGTCCGGCGATGTCGTGCCGACGTGGGGTCGGCCATCGAATGACTGGGGAACACACATGGGGAACAGTGCTGTCTGGAAGCGCGCGCGCATGAGCGTGGCCGGAGTGATCGCGGGGGTGATGGTCACAGCGGGGCTGGTCGCCCTCGGTGGCGGCGCTGCCGCAGCGGCCGAGGGCGACGGCCTGCCTCCGCTGCTGCAGCGGGACGAGAACGTCGTCACGTCCGATCCGATCCCGACCGTGCAGATCGACAACGGGTACGTCTGGGCGCAGACGACGATCGGCTCGATCGTGTACGCGGTCGGCAAGTTCGACAACGCCCGGGAGCCGAAGGCCGCCCCCGGCACCGCACTGACGGCACGCTCGAACGTGCTCGCCTACGACATCGACACCGGTGCGCTGCTGCCGTTCGCCCCGCAGGTCAACGGCGTGATCAAGGCCGTCGCCGCCTCGCCCGACGGCTCCCGCATCTACATCGGCGGCTCGTTCACCAAGGTCAACGGCAAGGACCGGTGGAACATCGCCGCGATCGACGCGAAGACCGGCGAGCTCGTCCCGGGCTTCGTGCCCTCCATCGGCGGATCCGGCGTCTACGCGCTGGCGACGTCGGGGACGACCGTCTACGCCGGCGGCCTGTTCACCCAGGCCAACGGCACGCCGCGGAAGAACCTGGCCGCCTTCGACACCACCAACGGCGCCCTCCGTCCCTGGGCTCCGCAGACCGACCTCCAGGTCGATGCCATGGTCATGGACCCTGCCGGCGCGGACACGATCGTGGGCGGACGCTTCTCCCAGGTCAACGGCAACACCGAGATGCGGGGCAGCGCCTCCGTCGACAAGACCACCGGCGCCCTGAACACCGAGTGGGAGCTGGCGAAGACGGTCAAGAACGGCGCCGGATCCGGCATCTACGCCGGCAAGGCCGGGACGTTCGGTCTCGCCGCCGACGCCACCGGGGTGTACGGCACCGGCTGGGGCTTCGCCGACGCCGCGACCGGCAGTCTCGAGGGCACCTTCGCCGCCGAGGCCGGTACCGGCAAGGTGCGCTGGATCGCCGACTGCATCGGCGACCACTACGGCGTCTACTCCACCGGCAAGGTCGTTTACACGACCAGCCACACCCACACCTGCGAGACGTTGGGTCTCCACCCCGAGCAGGCACCGCGCGTGCACCGGTACTCCGAGGCGTACACCGCCGACGCCCGCGGCACGCTGGCCCCCCAGCCCGCCGCGCCCGGCCGGAAGGACTGGGGCGGTACGGCGGCGCCCTCGCCGTACGCCTGGTCTCCGGACTGGGCGGTCGGCGTGACGACCGGTCTGGGTCAGGCCGGTCTCTCCATCACCGGCACGGGGAACATGATCTCCATCGGCGGCGAGTTCCGCTCGGTCAACAACGGCCAGTTCGAGGGCCTCGTGCGGTTCTCGACGACTCCTCCCGGTGGCGCGAAGGACGGCCCCCGCCTTTCCGGGGACAAGTGGGCGCCGACGGCGACCGCGCTCCCCTCGGGTGCCGTGAAGGTCTCGATCCCGGCCAACTGGGACCGAGACGACCTCACGCTCACCTACGAGCTGCGCCGCGCCGGCTCGACCACTCCGCTGTTCACCACGAAGGCAGACTCCACCTGGTGGAACCTGCCCGCCGTCACGTTCGAGGACACGACGGCTCCGGCCGGCTCGCAGCAGACGTACACCTTCACGGCCACCGACAGCAACGGCAACACGGTCACGAGCAGGACCGCGACCGCCACCGTGGGCGCGGCGACACCCGCCTACTCCCGGGCCGTGCTCGCCGACGACCCTCAGCTGTACTACCCGTTGGGAACAGTGGCCCAGGACCTCGCCGGCACGAACAGCCCGATCTTCCGCTCGGGAACGAAGCCGCTGTCGTCGGACGGGGGCGCTACGGCGCTCGACGGCACCGAGACCGGACGCGTGGACACCACCACGAAGATGCCCGCGCCGACCACGTACTCGGCCGAGATGTGGTTCCAGACGTCGACGACCACCGGCGGGCTGCTCTTCGACTTCGAGAGCTCGGCCGCGGGCTTCTCGAGGAACCACGATCGGAACGTCTACCTGTCGAACGACGGGCGCCTGAACTTCGGGGTGTACGACGGCGGCACGAGGGTCATCACGACAAAGGCCGCGTACAACGACGACAAGTGGCACCACGTCGTCGCGTCCGTGAGCCCCGAGGGGATGAAGCTCTTCGTCGACGGGCAGCTCAACGACCAGATCACCGGTGTGACCAAGGGTCAGGACTACCAGGGCTTCTGGAAGATCGGCAGCGGGAAGCTCGCCAACTGGCCCAACGCCCCGAAGTCCGTGTCCCTGACGGGCAACGTCGACGAGTTCGCCGTCTACCCGTACGGGCTGAGCGCCGCGCAGGTCAAGACGCACTACAGCGTGGGCAACGGCTCCACCGCCCCCGTCGCCGCCTTCACCGCCACCGTGAATGGCGTCGATGCGGCCTTCGACGCGAGCACGTCCGTGCCGCCCGGCTCCACCACGATCTCGGACTACCTCTGGGACTTCGGCGACGGTTCCACGCGCACCGGCAAGACGCCCGCGCACACGTACGCGAAGCCCGGCACATACGCGGTCAAGCTCACGGTCACCGACAGCCAGAGCCTCATGGGATCGGTCACGAAATCGGTCGTCGTCCAGGGCGCCAACACGCCGCCCACGGCCTCGTTCCCCCTGTCGGCCTCGGGACTCACGGTGTCGGCCGACGCGTCGGCATCGACGGATGCCGATGGCACCATCCGCAGCTACCGCTGGGACTGGGGCGACGGCACGACCGGTGAAGGCGCGTCGACGACGCACACGTACGCGACGCCCGGGACGCGGACGGTCACCCTCACGGTGACGGACGACGTCGGCGGCTCGACGACCACCACGCGGGAAGCCGTGATGGCGGAGCCCGCGCCGCTCGCGAGCGACGAGTTCGACCGCACGGCCGGTCCCGGCTGGGGCGAAGCCCTCGCCGGCGGCGCCTGGAAGATCGCCGGCGGGTCCGCGGCCGCGGCCAGCGTCGCCGACGGCTCCGGGCAGCTGAAGCTGGCCGCGGGAGACACCCGCCACGCGACGCTGAACGCCCCGTCGGTGCTGAACCCGGCGCTGGAGACGACCTTCCGCGTCGATCAGCCGTCGAGCACGGGAGGCTCCTACATCGGGGTCATCGCCCGCGACTCGTCCGCCGGTCGGTATCTCGTCCGCGCGTGGCTCCGCCCGGACGGCACGGTCTGGCTCGTGGCACACCGCGACGGCACCGTCCTCGCGACCCGGGCACTGAACGGCGTCACGATCACCCCGGGCACCACCTACACGCTCAAGGCAGCCGTGACGGGGACGGACAAGGCCTCCCTCGTCGCGAAGCTCTGGGCGACCGATGCCGCGGAGCCCGCCGACTGGCAACTGCGGGCGACCGACGCCGCCCCGCTGCCGGCGGGTGGCGTGGGTCTCAGCGGCAGCCGCTCTGCGAGCGCGACCGCACCGCTCGGCGTGTCCTTCGACACGTTCCGCGTCAAGGCTGCGCAGTAACCGGACCGCACAAGCGACGGACGCCGACCTCGATCAGCCGGGGTCGGCGTCCGTCGCATCGCCGTATCCGTCGCGCCCGATCGTCGCGGATAGGATGTTCAGACGCCGACGACAGGGGAGGAGGTGCGTCGTGACGCCTGCGCAGGACGACACCGCCGCAGCCCTCCTCCGCTCGAACCGCCGGCGCCGGCTCATCCGCCGCTGGGTCGCGATCGGCACGATCCCGCTCACCCTCGCCGCGCTGCTCTTCGTGGGCAAGCTGCTGAGCATGTACGCGTTCGCCCATCAGGCCATCACCGCCTACGTCGTCGACGACTTCGCGGGCTCCGAAGCCTCGGCGCGCGGACAGGACGTCCTGAACTGGTTCGAGCCGTACAAGGCCCCCTACAACATCGGCACCGCACTGGCTGGGGCCGACGAGCTCCCCGCGTCCCGCGCAGAGCTGGAGCGGGCCCTCGACCTCGCCACCGGGCTCGAGGTCTGCCCGGTCCGGATCAACCTCGCCCTCGTCATCGAGCGGATGGGCGACGCCGCCAGGGCCGAGGGCGACGGCGCCGGGGCGACCGCCCTCTACGGCGAGGCGCTGACGATCACCGTCGAGACCCCGGAGGAGTGCCACAGCGAGGAGGCGCAGCAGCAGTCGCCCGATCCCGAGCGCGACATGTCCGACACCCTCGACAACACCGAGGACCGCCTCAAGCAGAAACAGCAGGAGCAGGAACAGCAGCCCCAGGAGGAGCAGGAGCAGCAGGAGGAACCCCAGCCGTCCGAGGACAAGCTGCAAGACCTCCAGGACAAGCTCGAGCAGGGGACGCAGGAACGCGATCAGCAGCAGGGCGACGAACCCGGCGGCACCGGGACGGACAAGCCATGGTGAGCGACCACGAGCGACAGCGCGCCCGTTATGTCGGCGGTACCGAGGGTGCCCCGCCGGTCCCGCCGCCCGGGGGCTATCGTGGCGCGCGGCGACAGCAGCAGGTCGGTCCCACGCCGCCCGTCCTCTCCCCGCTGCCGCCCGAGGAGAAGAAGCCCTCGGCGAATGCCCTGGGCTGGATCGCGCTGGTCTCCGCGATCCTCTTCGTCCTGATCCTGTTCGGCACGCTCGTGGTCGGCGGCACCGACCTGCTGTACGGCGTGACGATGATCACGCTGCAGCTCCTGGTGCTGGGAGTGATCGTGGCCGCGCTCTTCACCCCGGGAGGACGGCGGCTCGGGATCATCGCGCTCGTCCTCACCATCCTGTTCAACGTCGCGACCGTCGGGGCGCTCAGCGCGCTGCGCACCTCGGCATCCGGCGACTACGAAGGCGTGAAGACCGCGGAACAGCGGCACGCGGAGGCCTACCCGGGCATCAAGGGCACGGCCCCGCAGGAGGCGCTGACCCAGCAGTCCCTGGAGGAGGTGCGCGCCGAGGCCGACGCGCTCTTCACCGACATCCGCGACCGGCTCACTGCGGACTTCGGGCTCACGTGGGTCCGGGTGGGAGACGAGGACCTGCGGCCGGAGCGCAACGGCTACGGCGGCGAGTCCATGCTGTCGGAGTACACGTCGGCAGCCTGGGCGACCGAGCAGCCCGTCCAGGGGTACGCCCTCAAGCTCGAGGTGATGGCCGCGATCGACGAGGTGGTGGCGGCCCACGGCCTCTGGAACCTCTACTCGTTCAACGACCCCGCGAACTCCGGCATCGACCCGTCCATGATCGCCAAGCTCTACGGCAGCGACGACCCGCAGACGCAGACGACGTGGGAGTACTACACCGAGAACTACCCCGACCCGCTGCGCTTCTACGCGAACATCTACGATCTGTCGAACGATACCGACGGCGGCTTCCGCACCTCACGGGAGGCGCAGAGTGCGCGCACCGGCGAACCGATCGAGGGGCTCCAGCTCGTGGTCATCGCCGGCAAGGTGTTGAGCGAGGCCGACCGCGCGGAGTTCGAGAAGCGGCTGCAGGACTACCCCGGCTTCGAGTGACCGCCCGCCCGGTGCGAGGATGACGGCATGAAGTAGGGTGCGGTCGGCGCGGTGCGGCTCGTCGAGCGCGGCGGACGCCGACTCGTCGAGAAGCGCCTCTCCGATCCGGCGCGGCACGACAACGAGCTGCGGGCCCTCCGCGGACTCGTCGGCTCCGGGCTCCCCGTACCCGAGGTCGTCGAGGAACGGCCGGGGGCGATCCTCATGACGGCGCTCCCCGGCTCCCGCCTCGACGACGGCGACGCCGACACCCGGATCGCCGGCCTCGGGTCGTCGGCACCGCTGCTCCGTGCCCTGCATCGGCTCGACCCTCCGGACGATCTTCTTCCGGCACCCGACGACGCCACGATCGTCGAGCGGTACCGCGCCGCCGGCGCGCCTCGTCTCCCGCTGCGCATCCCGCCGTCGTCCGGGGTCGTCTTCTGCCACGGCGACTGGACCGACGGCAACCTGCTCGCGCAGCACCGCCGCGTCTCCGGGATCGTCGACTGGGAGGCCGCGCACCGTGGCGATCCACTGCGGGAGCTGGCCCGAGCGGCGTGGGGAGCCTCCCGGAAGGACCCGCGGTCCGAGCGGGCGCTCATCGACGGCTACGGCGCCGATCCCGCCCGTGTCCGTGCGTGGTATCCGATCATCGCCGCGGAGCTGTGGCTGTGGTTCGCGGAGGCCGGCCCTCCCGAGTACCTCGCCGCTCTCCGCGTCGAGCTGGAGGCGTGGTCGCCCTGACCTCACCGGGTGATTCCCGGTCGGCACCCTCGATGATCCGCGGCGCCGTGGCTACACTGGCGGCACACGGGGAGGGAGTGTCCGCATGATCCACGAGCTCGATGAGCAGCAGTCCTACGAGTTGCTGGCGACCACCACGGTGGGCCGGATCGGATTCGTCGACGACGGCCGGGTGGAGATCCATCCGATGAACTTCGTCGTCTCGGGGCACGACCTGCTGCTGCGCACGTCACCGGACGGTCACCTGGCCGCGCTCTCCCGCGAGTCGGCCGAGGTCTCGTTCGAGGTCGACTACCACGATCCGATCGGCGGCCTGGGGTGGAGCGTGCTGATGCACGGCACGCTGTCACGGGTCCCGGAGGAGGAGGCGGCCGGCGCCGCCGCGCGGGTGCATCCGTGGGCCGGCGACGACCGGGATCTGCCGCTGACGTTCCGGATCGAGCGCATCACGGGGCGCAGCGTCCGTCGCGACGCCCGCAACAGCGGCCTCTGAGCGGACGCGCCGCCGATCCTTTCAGGAGGCGAAGGCGAGACCCGCGGCGAGCGCGAATCCGAGGACGGTCGCCAGCCCCGTGGACTCCTTCGCCTTCGACTGCGCCTCCGGGACCATCGAGTCCACCAGCATGACGAGCAGGGCGCCCGCGGCGAAACCGCTCGCCCCGGAGCGGAAGACCTCGCCGGTCACGCTGGCCAGCGCGAATCCGGCGACGGTGGCGAGCGCGCACACCACGGCGACCCCGGCCCACAGCAGCAGCACCCTGCTCCGTCGCATGCCGCCGTCGAGCAGGTCGGCGGCGGAGCCGATGGACTCCGGGAGGTTCGAGACGAGGATGGCGACGACGAGCGCGATGCTCACCGGCTCCCCCGAGGCGAGACCGATGCCGAGCACGAGCTGCTCCGGGATCCCGTCGAGGAGGGCCCCCACCGCGAGCTGACCTCCCCCGGCCTCGCCCTTCTTCCTCGCGGCTCTGGCGTCGAGGATGCGGGCGGCGATGTAGTAGCTGAGGGCTCCGAGTGCGACGCCGGTGACGAGCGGGATCGGACCGCCGCGGTCGAGTCCCTCCTCCCAGAGCTCGAAGGCGATCGAGGCCATCAGCGCACCGGCGCCGAACCCCAGGACGATGCCCAGCCACCGCGGCGGCCAGGTGCGCAGCATCGCGAGCACCGCGCCGACGAACAGCGGAGCCGCCGCGACGGCTCCCCACAGAATCGCTCCACCCATGCGCCCATCTTCCCGTCGACCCACCCCTTTTCGCGCGAGCCACCCCTCTGCGTGCGTGCGAAAGGGGCCGGAACACACGAAAGGGGGTGGGTCGCGCGCCGATAGACTGGGAGCCATGTCCAAGGTCCTCCAGTCCCTGCCCGTCGGCGAGCGCGTCGGCATCGCCTTCTCCGGAGGACTCGACACCTCCGTCGCCGTCGCCTGGATGCGCGACAAGGGCGCCGTCCCCTTCACCTACACGGGCGACCTCGGCCAGTACGACGAGGACGACATCGCCTCGATCCCCGGGCGCGCGCTGGAGTACGGCGCCGAGGCCTCGCGTCTCATCGACTGCAAGACGGCGCTGGTCGAGGAGGGCTTCGTCGCGCTCTCCTGCGGCGCCTTCCACATCCGCTCGGGCGGCAAGACCTACTTCAACACCACGCCGCTCGGCCGCGCGGTCACCGGCACCCTGCTCGTGCGCGCGATGCGCGAGGACGGGGTCGACATCTGGGGCGACGGCTCGACCTACAAGGGCAACGACATCGAGCGGTTCTACCGCTACGGTCTGCTCGCCAACCCCCGCCTGCGCATCTACAAGCCCTGGCTCGACGCGGACTTCGTCACCGAGCTCGGCGGTCGCCAGGAGATGAGCGAGTGGCTCGTCGCGCACGGCTTCCCGTACCGCGACTCGGCCGAGAAGGCGTACTCGACGGACGCGAACATCTGGGGTGCGACCCACGAGGCGAAGACGCTCGAGCACCTCGACGTCTCGCTGGAGACCGTCGACCCGATCATGGGCGTGAAGTTCTGGGACCCGTCCGTCGCCATCGAGACCGAGGACGTCTCGGTGACGTTCGAGGGCGGCCGTCCGGTCGCGATCAACGGCGTCGAGTTCAGCGACCCGGTGGCCCTGGTGCAGGAGGCGAACGCGATCGGCGGGCGCCACGGCCTCGGCATGAGCGACCAGATCGAGAACCGCATCATCGAGGCGAAGTCGCGCGGCATCTACGAGGCCCCGGCCATGGCGCTGCTCTTCATCGCGTACGAGCGGCTCGTCAACGGCATCCTCAACGAGGACACCCTCGCCACGTACCACGAGCAGGGTCGCCGCCTCGGCCGCCTCATGTACGAGGGCCGCTGGCTCGAGCCGCAGTCGCTCATGCTCCGCGAGTCCATCCAGCGCTGGGTCGGCTCGACGATCTCGGGCACCGTGACGATCCGCCTGCGCCGCGGTGACGACTGGACGATCCTCGACACGGTCTCCCCGAACCTGTCGTACGGGCCGGAGAAGCTGTCGATGGAGCGCGTCGGCGACGCTGCGTTCGGCCCCGTGGACCGGATCGGTCAGCTCACGATGCGCAACCTCGACATCGCCGACTCGCGCGCCCGCCTGGAGCAGTACGCGGGCCTCGGCCTGGTCGGCGGCGCGACGGGCGAGCTCGTCGGCCGGGTGACCGCGGGCGAGTCGGCCGAGATCACCGAGTCGGTGCACGGCTCGATCTCGGAGGCCGACGAGAACCTCGCGGACGCGGTCGACACCGCCTCCGAGCGCGCGGCCTTCGACTCCGGCACCGACTGAGAGCACCGGGCGGCGGGCGTGGCGGACCACCGCGCCCCCGTCCCGCGGTGCGCCCTCAGGACGCCGCGGCCAGCGGACGCGCCGGCGTCACCGCGCGGTCGACGATTCCCGGCAGCACGTCGTCGAACAGGACGATGAGGGCGCCGCGCATCGCCGTGGCATCGCGGCTCGGGAGCGCGACGGCGATCCGTGCGACCGCGCTCCGCACATCCGACCAGTCGAAGACGCTCCCCGCGCGCCGGGCGACGCACTCGAGGAGCGCTCCCAGGCTCCCGAGGAGCTCGGCCCGATCCGCATTGCCCTCGATCCGGGCGAACGCGATGGCGAGGGCGCGCAGGCCGACGCCGAACGCGGACCCGTCGCGCATCCGCACCGCCAGCGCCACATCGTCGACGAGCTCGGCCAGGTAGGCGAGGTCGTCGGCATCGAGCCGAGCGATGGTGTGCCGGACCGCGCCGATCCAGACGTCGCCGAACATCGCCACCACGTCCCGCGCACGATCGCCGTCGAGGGCCGTCACCCGGCGCGAACCGTCGCGGCGCACCGCGATGAGGCCGGCGTCGGCGAGGGCGGCGAGGGCACGACGGACCTCTGTCGCCTCCGCGCCGAGCGCGGCGGCGAGCCAGCGCTCGTCCACGCGCTCCCCCGGAGCGAGCGCCCCCGTGAGGATCGCGTCCGTCAGCCTGCCCTGCAGCCCGCGGCTTCGATCGTGCTCCGCCGCAGCCCCGGTCTCCGCGTGCACATCGTCGTTCTTCTCGATCATGGCGCCCCCCGCCGTTGCCTGGACCGATCGCACCGGAGCCTCCGGTCCGGACCGGTCTCTCCCCTGAGTGCGCGCCGAAGCGCGACGCGTAACATAACACGGTAGGTCCGTGAGAAACCTCCACACCGCGATCGCGAAAGCCCTCGCTGCGAGGTTGCTGAATATCTTGCACAGCGCTGTGCATGTTATTACCATGGAGGGATGACCACCCGCGCCCTCCGTCGAGACGCCGTGGAGAACCGCGCCGGCATCCTCGCCGCGGCCCGCGCCGCCCTCGCCTCCGATCCGCACGCGTCCGTCGACGCGATCGCCCGCGCCGCCGGCCTCTCCCGCCGCACCCTCTACGGCCACTTCGAGGATCGGGACGCCCTGATCCGCGAACTCGTCTCCACCGGCGCCCAGCGCTTCAACGCGATCGCCGCCACGATCGACGACCCGGACTCCCGCCTGGCCCTCGCCCGCCTCGTCTCCCGGCTCTGGGAGGAGGCGGCGCACATCCAGGTCGCCGCCGCCCTCGCCCTCGACGAGGCCCACGTGGAGCACACGGCCGCCGCGCTCGCCCCGTTGCGCCGGAGCGTCGCCGCCCTCGTGCGAAGAGGACAGGAGGACGGCAGCTTCCGCACCGACCTCGCGGGCCCCGCCCTCGCGCGCCTCATCGAGGAGATCGCGCGCACCGTCGTCTCCCGCACGGACGCGCAGAGCAGCGGCGCCGCCAACCTCGCCGTCCGCGCCGTGCTCAGCATCGCCGGCCTGTCCTGGCGGGAAGCCGACGAGCTTCTCGCCCTCCACCCGGACATCGTCGCCGACGACCAGGAGGTCCGCGCATGAGGATCACGCTGCACGACGTCAGCAAGGGCCGCGCCGGCGAGGCGCTCCCCTCCATGAGTCTCGAGTTCCACACCGGTGCCGTCCGCTATGCGCTCGCGGAGACCGAACAGCGGCCGACCGTGCTCGGCCTCATCGCGAGCGGGCGGATGCGTCCGGACACGGGCCGCGTCACGATCGATGCGGCAGCGAGCCCGAAGGAGCTGCGTCGCCGCGTCGCCCTCGTGGACGCGCCGGACGTCAGCGACCCGCACCCGGACATCACCCTCGCCGGGGTGGTGGGCGAGGAGCTGATGTTCGCCGGACGTGGCGCGACCCCGCTCCACGCCCGCCGCTGGCTCGGCCGGGTGGGGTACCAGGAGCTCGCCTCCGTCCCCATCGGCTCGGTCGACCCGGCCGCCCGCGTGCGCATCCTGTGCGAGCTCGCCGTGCTCCGCGAGGGCGTCGAGGGCATCGTCCTCGTCGCCCCGGATCGTCACGGCGGCAGCCCGGACGGATGGTGGCGCATCGCGGCCGAGTTCGCGGACCGCGGGTACGCGATGCTCGTGATCGTCGGCGGTTCCGCCGCCGTCGCCCTCGAGCGCATGCACGAGTTCGACGCGATCAACGCGTCCGGCCCCGTCGAGCCGCTGATCCTGGAGCGCCCGGAACCCGCGACCGACACGTCGGAGGAAAGCCCGTCCGAAGAGGAAGGAGAAGCGCGATGAAGGTTCCCGCCATGATCGCCGCCGAACTCCGCCGCCTGACCGCGAGCCGGATGGGCATCCTCGCCCTCGTGGCCCTGATCTGCGTCCCGATCCTCTACGGCGGCCTCTACCTGTGGGCGAACCAGGACCCGTACGCGAAGTTCTCCGAGGTCCCCGTGGCCCTCGTGGTCGACGACGAGGGCGCCCCCGCCCCCACGACAGGTACCGAGCCGGCGACCGATGAGACCGTCAACTACGGCGAGGACGTGGCGGAGAACCTCATCGAGGGCAACGCCTTCGACTGGCAGCGCATGACCGAGGACGAGGCCGCCGACGCCCTGCGCCACGGCGTGGTCGACTTCACCGTGACGATCCCGTCCGACTTCTCCGCCGCCCTCACCTCCGCGGCAGGCGACGACCCCCACCAGGCCCGGATCGAGCTGGAGACGAACGACGCGAACAACTACCTCGCCTCGTCGATGGGATCGCAGGCCGTCGAGAAGATCCGCAGCTCCGTCGCCGAGATGGTCGGCAGCGAGGCCGCGGAGAGACTGCTGACCGGCCTCAGCGAGGTGCGCGACAACCTCGTCACCGCCACGGACGGCGCCACGCAGCTCGCCGACGGCGCGAGCACCGCCGCCTCCGGCAGCACATCGCTCGCCGAGGGGACCGCGCAGCTCGCCGACGGCTCCGCGCAGCTCGCCTCCGGGGCTCAGAGCCTCGCCGACGGCGCCCAGCAGGTGAGTGCAGGCAACCGCCAGCTCGCCGACGTCGCCGACCGGGCCGGAGCCGCGGTGCAGGAGGCGACGAACGCGCTGCCGCAGGTGCGCGCGGACATCGCCGACGTCCTCACCGAGCAGGGACTCGCGCCCGAGGAGATCGATGCGGTGCTCGCCCGCCTGGATCCGCTCGGCGCCCGGATCGAGGAGGGCAACGCCCAGGTGCAGGACGCTGTCGGCAAGGTCGACCAGCTCGCCGCCGGTTCCGCCTCCCTGGCCGCGGGGGCGAACGATCTCGCCGGCGGCGCCGGCACCCTCGCGACGGGCGCGGCTGCGGCGAACGCGGGCGCGGCCCAGCTCCGCGACGGGCTGCAGACCCTGTCCTCCGGGACCGCGGAGCTGCGGGACGGCCTCGCCGACGGCGTACAGGCCATCCCCGCCTCCACCCCCGATCTGCGCTCACTGCAGGCCGACACGATCGCCGACCCGGTGAAGGTCTCCAGCGACAAGGTCGCCTCCGCCGAGGACTACGGCGCGGGCCTCGCCCCGTTCTTCGCCGCGCTGTCCGCATGGATCGGCATCTACGCGCTGTTCCTCATCGTGAAGCCGATCTCCCGCCGCGCCGTCACGGCGCTGCACTCCCCGATCCGGATCACGCTCGCGGGCTGGCTGACGCCGGCGATGCTCGGCGCGGTGCAGATGCTCGGGCTGATGGGCATCCTGGCGCTCACGCTCGGCTTCACGTTCGATCATCCGCTCGGCACGCTCGGGGTGATGATGTTCGCCTCGGCCACGTTCGCCGCGATCATCCTCGCCCTCAACGTCTGGCTCGGCTCCGTGGGGCAGTTCCTCGGGCTCGTGCTCATGGTGCTCCAGCTCGTCACCGCGGGCGGGACGTTCCCGTGGCAGACCCTGCCCGCCCCCCTCGCCGCGCTGCACCATGTGCTGCCCCTCGGCTACGTCGTCGACGCCATGCGCCAGCTCATGTACGGCGGCGACTACTCCCGGGCCGGCTGGGACCTCGCCGTGCTGGGCGCCTGGCTGGCGGGGGCCCTGCTGCTGGCGATGATCGGGGTGACCCGCATGACGCATCGCCGCACGCTGCGCGATCTGCAGCCCAGCCTCATCGGTTGAGCCTCCCGCTCGCCGCGGTCCGTCCCGCGGCGAGCGCGGGAGGGCTATGATGCGAGAGCGCGTACCCGTGAAACGCGTACTGGGGCTCGGTGGGACTGAGTCCCACCTGGCTACCCGAAAGAGTTCTCGACGATGATGACCGATTCGCCGGCGTCCGCCGTTCCCCCGCGCCCCTCCCTGGGTGCCCGCATCGGACGCATCGCGTTCCTCGTGGTCGCCGCTCTCGTGATCGTGGCCGTCGCCGCCGCGTTCTTCGTGACGTGGACGATCCAGCGCTCCTTCCCGCAGACCTCCGGCACCACGACGCTCGACGGCCTGAAGGCGGACGTCACGGTGCAGCGCGACGCCAGCGGCGTGCCCACGATCACGGCCGACTCCTCGGACGACCTCTTCTTCGCCGAGGGCTTCGTGCACGCGCAGGACCGGTTCTTCGAGATGGACTTCCGCCGCCACGTCACCTCCGGTCGGGTCGCCGAGCTGTTCGGCGCCTCCCAGGCCGGCACCGACGCGTTCCTGCGCACCCTGGGCTGGCGCACCACCGCCGAGGCCGAGGTCGAGGCGATGGACGACGTCACCCGCGGCTACTACGAGGCCTACGCGGACGGTGTCAACGCCTACCTGTCCTCGCGTTCGGGTGCGGAGCTCTCGCTGGAGTACGCCGTCCTCGGACTGCAGCACCCCGATTACGAGCCGGAGCCGTGGGAGCCGGCGGACTCGGTGGCGTGGCTGAAGGCGATGGCCTGGGATCTCCGCACCAACGTCGAGGACGAGACCGAGCGCGCACTGCTCGCGGGGCAGCTCGCCGACGACCCGGACGCCGACGTGGAGGCCCTGCTCGGCACGCTCTACCCGGACTACCCCTTCGACCGGAACCCGGTGATCGTGCCCACCATCTCCACCGTCCCGCCGCTGGAGCCCGGCGCCGAGCCTGCGGCCTTCCCCACGACTCAGGGCGACGGCGAGGCGCAGCAGGCGCTCACCACGGTGGAGTGGGAGGAGACGTCCTCCGTCATCGAGGCGGCGAGCATGCTCGTCGGCGACGTCGGCGAAGGCATCGGCTCCAACTCCTGGGTGGTCTCCGGCGACCTCACCGAGTCTGGCATGCCGCTGCTCGCCAACGACCCGCACCTCGGCGCCTCGCTCCCGTCGGTCTGGTACCAGGTGCAGCTCAAGTGCTCGACGGTGGACGAGGACTGCCCGTTCGACGTCGGCGGCTTCTCCTTCTCCGGCCTGCCCGGCATCGTCATCGGCCACAACCAGCGCGTGGCGTGGGGCTTCACCAACCTCACCACCGACGTCACCGACCTGTACGTCGAGCGCATCGAGGGCGACTCCTACTGGCGTGACGGCGAGCTCGTGCCGCTGGAGGAGAGCACGGAGACCATCGAGGTCGCCGGCGGGGACGACATCGAGCTCACCATCCGGTCCACCGTGCACGGACCGATCATCTCCGGCCTCACGGACGACTTCACCGCGATCGCGGACGACCCGACGCCCGGGCTCACGGCGGAGGGCACCGTGCCCGATGCCCCCGGGTCCGACGATGCCGAGTACGCCGTGAGCCTGCGGTGGACGGCGCTCGACCCCGGCACCACCGCGACGGCGATCTTCGCGCTGTCGACCGCCCAGGACTTCGAGGACTTCCGCCGCGCGGCCTCCCTGTTCGACGTCCCGGCGCAGAACCTCATCTACGCCGACGTCGACGGCAACATCGGCTACCAGACCCCCGGCCGCCTGCCGATCCGCGGGGCCGGCGACGGCTGGATGCCGCAGCCCGGCTGGGACAGCAGCTACGACTGGACCGGGTACATCCCGTTCGAGGAGCTGCCGGTGTCCTACAACCCGCGCTCCGGATACATCGTCACGGCCAACAACGCCATCGTCACCGACGACTACGAGCACTTCCTCTCGCGGGACTGGGACCAGGGCTACCGCGCCGGCCGCATCGCCCACCTCATCGAGCGCCGGGCCGCCGCCGGGCCGCTGACGGCCGACGACATGCGCGAGATCCAGATGGACGGCGAGATGTGGATCGGCACGCAGCTCGTGGCCGCGATGGCCGACGTCGAGGTCGAGGGAGCGGGTCCGCAGCGCGCGGTGGAGCTGCTGCGCGGGTGGGACGGGCAGAACAGCGCGTCGTCCGCCGGGGCCGCGTACGCGAACGTGCTGTGGTCGAACCTCGTGCAGAACATCTTCGCCGAGCGCGAGCAGCCGCTCCCGATCGACGGCCAGGGCCGCCTGTTCACCGTGGTCGGTGCGATGCTGGAGGACCCGGACGACCCGCTGTGGAGCAACCCCGAGCTCGGTGTCGACGGCAGGGACGAGATGCTCGCGCTGTCGGCTGACGAGGCGTACGACGAGCTGTCCGGGATCCAGGGCACGGACCTGAAGCGATGGAACTGGGGCGACCTGCACGCCCTCACCCTCACGAGCGACACGTTCGGCTCCTCCGGCATCGCCCCGATCGAGGCCCTCTTCAACCGGGGGCCCTATCCGGTCGGCGGCGGGGCCTCCGTGGTCGATGCGACGGGATGGCAGCTCGGCGTCTCGTACGCCACCACCACCGTCCCCTCCATGCGCATGGTGGTCGACCTCGCCGACTTCGACGACTCGACCTGGATCCACCTCACCGGAGCCTCCGGCCACGCCTTCCACGCGCACTACGTCGATCAGACGAAGGACTGGTCGACGGGGGTCCAGCGTCACTGGGCGTTCACGCCGAAGGCCGTGAAGGCGGCCGCGGTCGACACCCTGACGCTCACCCCCGCCGGCTGAGAGGCGCGTGGAGGGTGCTCGGCTAGCGTGGACAGGTGCCCACCAGCTACCTCGCCCCGAAGGGGACGCCGGCCACCCTCCTCGAGTTCGAGCACGGCGGTGCGACCCTGATCGCCGAGACCTTCGGCGACGGTCCGCCCACCTACCTGCTGCTGCACGGCATCGGCATGGGCCGCAGCGTCTACCTCGACCTCACCCAGCGGCTGCAGGGACGGGTCATCGCGCTCGACCTCCCCGGCTTCGGTGAGGCCCCCGAGCCCACGCGGACGCTGACCATGCAGCGGCACGCCGACCTGGTGGCCGCCTATCTCCGCCACGTCGATGCGGATCCGGTCGTGGTGATCGGGCATTCCATGGGAAGTCAGATCGCCGCGGAGCTCGCGGCCCGGCATCCGTCCCTCGTGGCCGGAGTCGTGCTGGCGGGCCCGACCGTCGACAAGGCCGAACGGAACATCGGCGCCCAGGCCCGCTACCTCCTCCAGGACCTCCTGGGCGAGCGCCCCCTGGTGATCTGGCGCGGTGCCCGCGAGTACCTCCGCGGCGGCCCGCACCTGATCCGCAAGATGCGGGCGACCATCGTGCATCAGCCGGAGAAGGCCTTCGTGCGCATCGCCTGCCCGGTGCTGGTGCTGCGCGGCGAGGACGACCCGCTGGCCCCGATGAGCTGGTGCCAGGACATCCTCGACGCGATCCCGGGGGCGGAGCTCGCCGTCATCCCCGACCACGGCCACGGCACGCTCATCAGCGACTCCGAGCCCGCCGCCCGCCTCATCGAGGCCTTCGCCGCCCGCACCTAGCCCTTCGAATCGCTCACTGTGCGGCATCTGCGGCCGAGATGGAGCACAGTGCGCGACTCGAAGCGGTCAGCCGGCGGCGGGAGGGGTCTGCTTGGACTCGGCGAGCTCGTCGACGACGAGACCCCGCTGCTCGATCGTGCCGTTGCGGTAGGCCTGACGCCCGACCATGTGCGCGGACAACGGCGCGGTCGCGAACTGCATGAGCACCACGGGGGCGACCAGCACGAGGCCGAACAGCACGCCGCCGACGGACCGCTGCGACAGCGCGATCGCCACGCAGATCAGCAGCAGCCCGAGCACCTGCGGCTTCGTCGCGGCGTGCAGTCGCGTGGGCACGTCACGGAAGTGCAGGAGCCCCACGGAGGCGGAGAGGCAGAGGATCGCCCCCAGCAGGATGAGCACGAGCACCGCCACGTCGACGACGGCGTCAGGGATCATCAGACCGAACACGTTCATGGTGTCGTGTTGTCCCTTCTCGCGACGAACCGGGCCACCGCGATCGATCCGAACACGCCGACCGCCGCGATGATGAGGAGCACGGGGATGTTGCGGGTGTGGCCGTTGATGGCCATCTCGGCGCCGAGCACGCACATGACCTCGGTCAGCAGCACGTCGGCGGCGACGGCACGGTCGAGGATCGACGGACCACGCACGATGCGGATCACGGCGAGGATCGCGGCCACACCGAACACGGCGAGGATGATGAGGAGCAGGGTGTTCATCGGGCACCGCCGATCGTCGCGGGGTCGATGCGGCCGGCACGTTCGTCGGCCTTCAGCGCCCGGTACTGGGTCGGATTGCCGAGCGCCCGGACGATGCGCTTCTCCCACCCGAGCACGCCCTGCCGCTGCGTCTCGACATCCTCCTTGCTGCGCACGCCGATCACGTGCAGGTAGAGGATTCCGCGGTCTCGATCCGCCTCGACGACGAGGGACCCCGGGATGAGCGACGACACCACGGCGACGTGCGTCAGGACGAGGTCGTCGGCGTAGCGGAGGGGCACCGCGATGATGGCCGTGCCGGGCTGCCGGCGGAAGTCGAACACCTGCACGGTCACCGAGAGCGCGCCCCGGAGGATCGCGAACAGGAACTGCACGACGAACAGCGCGCCATACCAGAGGTTGATGCGCCCGGAGAGCTCGACCGTGGGCAGGCGGAACACCCGCGTCACGAAGATGGCCACCACGAGCCCCGTGAGGAAGGACAGCACCGTGAACTGCGCCCACAGCAGCATCCACAGCACGATCAGCCAGGCGAGGAACGGCAGCTGCATGCCGATGTCCCGCCAGACGCTCTTGGTATCGGGGCTCATCCCTCCACCTCGTCTTCCAGCTGGACGAGGTTGACCGGCTGCAGCAGGCCCGCCCCGATACGGTCGCACAGAGCGTACAGCGGTCCGGCGAAGATCGTCAGGGCCAGTGTGACGGTGACCATGCCGGCGGTGGCGACGGTCATGATCTTGGGGATGTGCCGACGCTCCTGCTGCTCGTCCGCGGCGGGCGCCCCGGTGAGGTAGGAGATGCGCCCCTCGGTCTCGGTCGAGTCCTCCTCCTCGCGCCAGAACGCGAGGTTCCAGGCCCGCATGAGCGCGTAGAGGGTGAGCAGCGACGTGATGATGCCGCCGAAGATGAGCACGATCATGAGCGGGGTGCCCACGGAGGCCGCGGCCTCGAACAGGGCGAACTTGCCGATGAATCCGGAGAACGGCGGCAGACCACCGAGGTTGATCGCGGGGATGAAGTACAGCAGCGCGATCACCGGGGCGATCTTGAGCAGACCCTTGACCCGGAGGATGGAGGTGCTGCCGGCCCGACGTTCGATGAGTCCCACCGCGAGGAACAGGGTGGTCTGCACGACGATGTGGTGGACGATGTAGTACACGGTCGCGCCGATCGCCGCCGGGGTCGCGATCGCGAGACCGAAGATCATGTAGCCGACGTGGCTGACGAGCGTGAACGACAGGATCCGTTTGAGCTCGGCCTGCGCGACGGCGCCGAGGACCCCGACGATCATCGTCGCCAGCGCGATGATGAGCAGCAGCGTGTCGATGCTGTTCGAGGCGAAGAGCTGGGTCTCCGTCCGGATCAGCGCGTACACGCCGACCTTGGTCAGGAGGCCGGCGAACACGGCGGTCACCGGCGCGGGGGCCGTCGGGTACGAGTCGGGCAGCCAGAACGACACGGGGAAGATCGCGGCCTTGATCCCGAAGGCGACCACGAGCATGAGGTGCAGGACGAGCTGGGTGTCCTGCGGGAGCTCCGCCATCCGCTCGGCGATCTGGGCCATGTTGACCGTGCCGAGGGCGCCGTAGATCATCGCGATCGACGCGAGGAACAGGATCGACGACACCAGCGAGACGACGATGTAGACGGCACCGGTGCGGATGCGGGACTCGGTGCTGCCCAGGGTGATGAGCACGTACGAGGCCACGAGCAGGATCTCGAACCCGACGTACAGGTTGAACAGGTCGCCGGCGATGAAGGCGTTGAAGATGCCGGCGGCGAGGATCAGGTAGGAGGGGTTGAAGATCGAGATCGGGGTCTCGTCCGCGCCGTCCGCGACGCCCTGACCGATGGAGAAGAGGAGGACCGCGAGCAGCACCACGCTGGAGACGAGCACCAGGAGTGCGGCGAGGCGGTCGACGTAGAGGACGATGCCGAAAGGCACCGGCCACCCGCCCACGGAGACCGCGAGCGGGGAGCCCGCGTCGACGACGACGAGCAGCACCGCTGCGATGACGGACACGACGGCGAGCGTCGCGACGGTGACGAGGACCTGCAGGCGCGCGTTGCGACCGAAGACGAGGGTGATCGCCGCACCGAGGAGCGGCAGGGCGACGAGGAGCGGGACGAGCGTGGTCATGGCCTGCCCTCCCCGTCTGTCGTGTCGTCGTCCCGGTCCGCAGCGCCGTCGGCGGCGCTGTCGGGTTCGGGCTCCGGCTCAGGCACGTAGGGCGCGTCGTACGGCGCGTCATCGTGGATCGCCGGGTTGTCGCGCATGTGCAGGACGGTGATGGGAGCGGTCTGCACGCCCACGAAGTCCGTCGTGGCGTCGTCGTCGTCCGTCTCCGACTCGTCGTCCATGAGGTCTTCGTCTTCGTCGGTGCGCTCGCGCAGCGCGATGTCGGCCTCGTCGTCCTCGACCGTGTCCGCCTGGCCGAGCTGCCAGGACCGGTAGATGAGCGCGAGCAGGAAGGCCGAGACGGCGAAGGTGATGACGATCGCGGTGAGCGTCAGGGCCTGCGGCAGCGGGTCGCTCAGATCGCCGTCGGTGCCGAAGAACGGCGCGTTGCCCGGCACGCCCATGACGATGAGCAGCAGCAGGTTCGTGGCGTTGCCGAGCAGGAGGAAGCCGATGAGGACCCGGGTGAGGCTGCGCTCCAGCATCGCGTACACGCCGCAGGCGAAGAGCACGGCCATGATCGCGATGAGGGCGAGCGAGACGTCCATCAGCCGTTCCCCCCGGTCCGCGAGGAGAAGTCGACGGCGGTGCTCTCGCCGGGGCGGAGCGCCGCCTGCCGGTCGACCTCCGCGCCGAGGCTGCGGAGCACGTCGAGGACGAGTCCGATCACGACGAGGTACACGCCGATGTCGAAGATGGTCGAGGTGACGAACTCCATGTGCCCGATACCGGGGATCTCCCACTCCCAGAAGGTGCTGGTGAGCGGCGCGAGGCCGAAGAACAGCGGCACCACCGCGGTGCCGACGGCGAGGATCAGACCCGCGCCGAGAAGGCGACCGGCATCGGTCGGCGCGGCGGCGCCCAGCTCCCAGCGTCCTCCGGCGATGTAGCGCATCACGAGGGCCATGCCCGCGACGAGCCCGCCCGCGAAGCCGCCGCCGGGGAGGTTGTGCCCGGCGAAGAGCAGGAAGATCGACACCACGATGATCGTGTGGAACAGGATGCGGACGATCACCTCAAGCAGGATCGACCGATTCTCCGGCTTCATCCTCTGGCCGCCCACGAGCCAGGCGCGCGGGGCGGAGCGGTTCTCGGCCGTCTGGAAGCGCACGCCGTCCGTGGTCTCCACGAGCGGCCGGCTCCGGGCCGACTTGCGCACCGAGCGCGGCAGGGTCTTCGTGGCGGCGAGGAGGTCGGCGCGGTGGGTGACGAACACGAGCGAGGCGACACCGGTCGCCGCGAGCACGAGCACGGAGAGCTCGCCCATCGTGTCCCAGCCGCGGAGGTCGACCAGCGCCACGTTGACGACGTTCTTGCCGTGGCCGATCTCGTAGGCGATCTCGGGGAAGATCGCGGAGATCGGATCGGCCACGCGGGACTGGGTGGCGACGACGGCGACGAACGCCATCGTGAGACCGACGCCGATGCCGAGCAGCGCGCGCGGGATCCGGCTGACCGATTCGTTGTGCTCGCCCATCCGCGCCGGAAGGCGGCGCAGCACGAGCGCGAAGGTCACCATCGTCACCGTCTCGACGAGGATCTGGGTGAGTGCGAGATCCGGTGCCCCGCTGGTCGCGAAGAGCACGACCATGCCCAGGCCGGTGACCGAGGCGAGCACGACGCCGGTGTAGCGCTTGCGCGCACGCACCGCCACGACGCCCGCGACGGCCATGATCGGGGCGACGGCGAGCTGGGCAGGCGTATGCCAGAGCGAGAGCTGATAGCGGTCGATGTCGCTCGCCACGAGCGCGGTGACCTCGGCGGCGACGAAGACGACGAAGATCGTCCCCACGTACACGGGCAGCGAACCGCGCTGGGTGAGCGTCGTGCTCAGCACCGACAGCCGGTCGATGCCGCGCATCACCACGTAGTAGGCGTCGGCCGCCGTGAACGGCAGCAGGCGCGGACGACGGTCCCATCCGGTCCGCCTCGTGAGGAGGAAGAGCCCGATGCCGAGCAGGATCGAGAGGATCGAGATGCCGAGGGCGGGCTCGAGGCCGTGCCAGAGCGCCAGGTGCCCCGGGCCCTCCACGGCTGCTCCCTCGTGGTCGAGCCCCGGCGTGGCGGTCAGCGCGTAGGGCTGGAGGGCGACGTCGAGGGCCGGGGCGCCGATGCCCGCGGCGAGCGTCACGCCGGCGAGGATGATCGGCGCGGAGAGGAAGCCCACGGGGGGATCGGGCCAGACCGTGTCCGGCTGTCGCTGGCCGTCCGCATCGCGCTTGGTCCAGAACGCGCCCCAGAGGAAGCGGACGCCATATGCCGCGGTCAGCATGGATCCGAGGACCACGCCGATCAGGGCGACGAGGCCCCAGACGGAGCCGCCGAGCGCATCGTCCAGGAGCGCGGTCAGCGTCGATTCCTTCGCGACGAATCCGATGGTCGGGGCCACCCCGGCCATGGACGCCACGGCGATGAACGCGGCGGTGGCCATGACCGGCGCCTGCCGGCCGACGCCGGAGAGCTCGGTCACGTCACGCGTGGAGAGCTGCCGGTCGATCACGCCCACGATGAGGAACAGCGCCGACTTGAACAGTGCGTGCCCGATCACCAGCGCGAGGCCGGCGAGGGCGGCCGCCTGCGTGCCGTAGCCGACGACGACCGCGAAGAAGCCGAGCTGGCTGACGGTGCCGAACGCGAGCACGCGCTTGAGGTCGGTCTCGCGCAGCGCCTGGATGCCCCCGAGGAGCATGGTGAGGATGCCGAGCGTGAGCACGATCGGCCGCCACGTCGGACTGAACGCGAAGATGGGCGCGAAGCGGGCGATGAGGTAGATGCCCGCCTTCACCATGGCCGCGGCATGCAGGTAGGCGCTGACCGGGGTCGGGGCCGCCATGGCGCCGGGGAGCCAGAAGTGGAAGGGGAACAGCGCCGACTTGCTGATGGCGCCGATCAGGAGCATGACGATCGCCGCATCGACGATCGGACCGGTCGGCGCGATGGCGAGGATCTCCCGGATGCTCGACGTCCCGGTGTCGACGACGAGCAGCACGACGCCGACGAACATCACCAGTCCGCCCAGCGTGGTCACCAGGAGCGCCTGCAGCGCGGCGCGACGGCTGGCGGCGCGGCGACGGTAGTGCCCGATGAGGAGGTAGGAGAGGATGCTCGTGGCCTCCCAGAACATCACGAGCATCACGAGGTCGTCGGTGAGGACGAGGCCGTACATCGCGCCGGCGAAGGCGAGCAGGACGCCGGCGAACTGCCCGATGCCCGCCGCCTCGTCATGGAAGTACCAGCGGCAGTAGAGGAGCACGAGGGCGCCGACGCCCGTGACGATGAGCGTGAGCACCCACCCGAGGACGTCCATGTTCATGGACAGGTTCAGCCCGAGCTGCGGGATCCACGGCACGGAGACGAACGGGACGGGGCCGTCGAGCACCTGCGGCGTGAGCACGAGCGCGTGCACGAACGCGGCGGCCGGGATCAGTGCGGCGACGGCGAAAGCCTGAGCTCCCAACCAGCGCACCAGGACGGGCATCAAGAGCGACCCGAGAAGGAACACTGCGAGGAGCATCAGCATATACGCGGCTCCTCGGGGCTCGTCGGCCGTACGGCTCAGGCGGGCGGTGTCCGACCAGTTTACCGGGCGGAGACGCCTGTCGGCGCCGCGGGCTTCGAGATCGCGTGTCAGAGTGGTCGCATGCGGCGGGTCTGGGGGCGCGAACTGGCGGGCTGGGCGGCCGCGCTGGCGCTGGCGCTCCTCGCCATCGGGCACCTCGCCTCCTCGCCGCGCTCGGCCCTGATTTTCGACGACGGGGACTCGCTGATCGTGGCCCTCGTCGGCCGATCGATCCTCGACGGGGGCGGGGGCGACTGGGCGTTGTCCAGCGTGCTCTTCCTCCCCGAGATCGCCGTCTTCGCGGCTCTCGACGCCGTCCTGCCTCTCAACGTGGACGGCGTGCTCGCGGCCAACGCGGTGGTCAACGTCCTCGCGCTCTACGGGGCGATCCGGCTCGTCGCCGGGCGGCATGCCGTCGGCAGGTCCCCCGTCGCCTGGTCTGTCGCGGCCCTCGCGGCGTTCGCGGTGCTCGTCCTCACCGAGTCCGGGCCGTCCCGCGACGCCCTCGAGCTCGCGTCGCTGATGCTGACGACCACGTACTACTCCGCGACCGTCGTGGGCGTGCTGCTCGCGGTCGGTCTGTGTCGGCGTTTCCTCGATCGCACCCGCGCGGGTGTGGCACTGCCGGTGACCCTGGGGCTGATCGCGGCGGTGGCGACCCTGAGCAATCCGCTGTTCGCCGCCTGGGCCACGGTGCCCCTCTCCCTCGTGCTGGGCGGCCTCTGTCTCACCACGCCCGCGGTCCGGCGCCGGGGTCTCGCGCTGATCGCCGCGGTGGTCGGGGGCAGCATCCTCGGCTTCCTCGGTCGCATTCCCTTCTCGGCATGGATTGCGAACTCCGGCGCCGGCTACATCCAGCCGGCGGAATGGATCCACTCCGCCGCGTACTACGCCGACCTCGCGATCGATCGGCTGTCGTCCCCCGGCGGGGTGCTCGGCACGGTCGCCGTGCTGGCGCTGACGGTGCTCGCGGTCGTGCGGACGGCCCACGCGTCGGACGCCGGTGACCGCTTGGTGGCCACGGCCGCCTGGGCACTCCCGCTCGTCGTGCTCATCGGCGGCATCGCGGCGGGGACGCATGCGGCGCGATACCTGCAGCCGCTCGTCTTCGCCCCGATCCTCGCCCTCGTGGCCCTCCCGTCCGTCCGCTCGCGATCCTCCGTGCGCACCCGCGTCGCCGGCGCCGTCGTCGCCGTCGTCCTCCTCGTCGGTGGCGCCGTGGCGGTCCCGCGGATCGTGCAGGCGGCGAGCGCTCCCGACCCCGACCTCACCTGCGTTACGGACTGGGTGGACTCGTCGGGGCGCACCGGGGCAGGACAGTTCTGGACCGTGCGGCTGCCGAAGCTGCACGCGACCGACCCGACCCGGCTCGTGCAGGTCGACCACGAGCTCCACGGGTATGCGTGGCTGGTGGACCGCCGCGACTTCGCGGTGGGCGAGGTGTCGTTCCTCATCGAGGACGCGCAAACGGTGGCGTGGAACCTGCCGACCGCCGCGGCGCCGACGGCCGTTGTCGCGTGCGGGCGCTACCGCATCCTCGACTACGCGCCGGCGACGCTTCCCCTCGGGCCGGCGCGTTCCTGACCGGTGCGCCGTCAGCGCGACGGGGGCGGCGCGGTCGTCGTGCCGGCGCGGAACACGCAGTGCAGGTCCTGCGTGACGCCGGGCTCCCCGCGGAGCATCCTGGCGACCTGCTCCCCCGCAGCCCTCCCCTTCTCGACCGCCGGCTGCACGCTCGTGGTGAGGGTGAGGTCGCCGAGGCCGTCCAGCGGGATGCCGTCGAATCCGGCGACCGAGAGATCCTCGGGAACCCGGAGCCCGAGTTCCTCCGCGGCGCGGATCACGCCCACCGCCAGCAGGTCGCTCTGCGCGAGCACGGCGGTCGGGCGCGTGGCGGGGTCGGTCAGCAGCATCCGCCCGACGAGGATGCCCTCGTCGATCAGGCTGCCGGAAGCCGAGATCGCCGGAGCGTCGGGGAAGATCTCGCGCATTCCGGCGAGGCGATCGACGGTCACGTCGACGGTGGCGTTCGCCAACCGCTCCGGTGTGATGAGGGTGCGCTCGCGTTCGGCGTCCAGCGACAGCGTGACGAGGGCGACGTCCCGATGCCCGAGGTCGCGCACGTGGCGCGCGATGTCGGCGGAGGCGGCGACGTTGTCCAGGGTGATGCGGGGGACGTCGAGCCCCGCGTCCCCCTCGATGACGACGACGGGGAGACCGCGTCCGAGCACGATCTCCAGGGACGTACGGGTGCGTCCGGAGCATCCGATCAGCACGACGGCGTCGACGGGGGCGCTCGCGATGGCCGAGCCGTCCTCGCCCGGCTCGTCGCGCATGAGGAGGATCCCGGCACTGAGATCGGCGAGCCCGTCGGTGAGTCCGTCCATCATCGCGGTCGTCACCGGGTCGAGGAAGGCGGCGCGCAGATGTCCCTCGAGGACCACCGCCACGATGCCGCTGCGTCCGCGACGGAGGGAGGCGGCGCGCGGGTCGGGCCCCGTGTAGCCGAGGTCGGTCGCGGCGGCGAGCACCCGGTCGCGGGTGGCGGGTGCGACCTTGGCCTTGCCGCTGAACACGACGGACGCAGTCGAGGTGGCGACCCCCGCCTCGCGAGCCACATCGGCGATCGTGGGCCGGCGCGGCGTCTCCCTGGTCATACTCCGAGGATAGCCCGGTTCGGTCGCGAACGGTCGAATCGATTCGATAGACTCTCCGCCATGGACACCGCCCTCACCCGTTCGCAGTTCGTGCGCTGGCGCACCGCGATCTTCGCCATCTTCCTCGCCAGCGGCCTCTCGATCGCGACCTGGGCCTCCCGCGTGCCCGGGATCAAGGAGGCGCTCGACCTCGACAACGCGCAGGTCGGCCTGATCCTCCTGGGCATGGGCGTCGCGTCCATCCTCGGCATCTCGACGAGCCCCGCCGTCATGGCGCGGACCGGTGCGCGGCGCGGCATGCTCCTCGCGATGCTCACGTTCGCCTCGGGCATCGCCCTCGTCGGCCTCGGCGCGACCGTCTTCGGGTCGGTGCCTGTCGTCCTCATCGGCATGGTGCTCTTCGGCTTCGGCAACGGCTGCGTCGACGTGATGATGAACGTCGAGGCCACCGCCATCGAACAGCAGATGGGCCGCACGATCCTGCCCGTCTTCCACGCGTTCTTCAGTTTCGGCACCGTGCTCGGCGCCGGCATCGGCGCCCTCGCCGCGGCCCTCAAGGTCGACGTCGGCACGCACGCGGTGTCGATGGGCGTCCTCATCGCCGTGATCGCCGTCGTCTGCTTCTTCCAGGTGCCCGTGCGCGAGGCCGCGCTCGACCCCGAGGACCACGAGAAGCCTCCGTTCCGCCAGCGGATGCACACGGCGCTCGAGGCCTGGCGCGAGCCGCGCACGTATCTGCTGGGGACCGTCATGCTCGGTATGTCCTTCGCAGAGGGCGGAGCCAACGACTGGATCGCCCTGGGCACGGAGCAGGGGCACGGCTTCGCGGAGGGCACGGGCGCCGTCGCCCTGGCGGTGTTCTCCGTCGGCATGACGGTGGTGCGTCTCTTCGGCGGACCGCTGGTCGACCGCTTCGGCCGGGTGCTGGTGCTGCGCATCCTGGCCGCGACCGCCGCCACCGGAATCCTGCTGTTCATCCTCGCGCCCACGCTGCCGCTGGTCCTCGTCGGCGCGGCGCTGTGGGGCATCGGTGCGTCGCTCGGCTTCCCCCTCGGCATGTCGGCTGCGGCGGACGACCCGGCCAAGGCCGCCGCACGGGTGAGCGCGGCGGCGACCATCGGCTACGTGGCGTTCCTCGGCGGCCCGCCGGTGCTCGGGGTCATCAGCGAGCACATCGGACTGCTCAACACGCTCTTCATCCTCGTCGCGCTCGTGGTGCTCTCGGGTCTCTTCTCCGGCGCCGCCCGACCGCTGCGCTCCGAGGAGAAGGCTCCGGCGGTTCCGACCGTCGAGCGCTGACTCAGTCCTCGACCCCGCGGACGAGCGCGGCCGCGTGCGACCGGCTGCGCGCGCCGAGCTTGGTGAGGACGTTCGAGACGTGCGTCTTCACCGTCGGGACGGAGATCCGCAGGCGCGCGGCGAGCTGGGCGTTCGACCATCCCTGCAGGATCCCGTCGAGGACGTCGCGCTCCCGGGGCGTCAGCTCCGGCAGCGCGAACGTCGTCATCGGCGTGGGCTCCGGAGCGGACGCCGCCACTGCGGCGAGCGCGCGGCGGGTGACCCGCGGGTCCAGCGCCCCGTCTCCGACGGCGACGGCGCGCACCGCTTGGACGAGAGTCGGCGCGTCGACGGTCTTCAGGAGGAATCCGACCGCTCCCGCCCGGATCGCCGCAAGCACGAGCTCGTCCTCGTCGAAGCTCGTCAGGACGAGCACATCCCCCAGTCCGCGCTCGACGATCTCGCGGGTGGCCGAGACCCCGTCGCGTCCTGGCATGCGCAGATCCATGAGGACGACATCCGGCCGGAGGGCTGCGGCATTGCGCACGGCCACCTCGCCGTCGGCGGCCTCCCCGACGACAGTGATGTCGTGCGTCTCCAGCATGATGCGCAGGCCGGCCCTGATCGCACCGTGGTCGTCGGCGAGCAGCACGGTCGGGACGGTCATACCCGCCCCCCTGCCGGCAGTCGGGCCTCGACCAGCCAGCCGTCGGCCTCCGGACCGGCCCGGAACGTCCCGCCGAGGGCGGTGATGCGCTCCCGCAGCATCTGCAGCCCCCACCCCTCGCCATCCTGTCCGGCGGTCGCGGTCGGTGTGCCGCCCCGCGACCACACCGCGACGCGGGCCTGCGCGTCGACCGGGCCGATGGTCACCTCGACCACGGCACCGTTGGCATGACGGACACAGTTGCCCAGTGCCTCGCGCACCACCCGCACGACCGCCTGCTCTCCGCCGCCGCCGAGCACACCCGGGTCCTCGACGGCGAGGCGCACGTCCAAGCCCGAGCGTCGGGCCTCCGCGGCGAGACCTTCGAGGTCGGCCCATCCCGGGGTCGGCGCGAGCGCCCCGTCGCCGCGGCGCAGCACCCCGATCATGGTGCGCAGGGCTCCGTGCGCGTCCAGCCCGGCATCGCGCACGGCCTGCAGAGCGGCGCGATCGTCCGCCCTCGTCGGCGGCGCGGCGAGCGCCGCCTCCGCCCGGATAGCCATGGCCATCACGTGCCCGGCCACCACGTCGTGCAGTTCGCGCGCCATCGCCTCGCGCTCGCGCTGCACGGCCTGCGCCCGGTCCCGGGCGGCGGTGGCTGCGGCGTCCTCCGCACGCTGACGATGCAGGTCGGCCAGCTCGTGCGCCTGCGACACCGCCACCGCCCACCAGTAATCCGTCCCGAAGATGGCGCCGAACTGCACCGCGAACAGCACCGCGACAGCGGGTGCCGCCGCCGAGGAGAGCAGGGCCCCGAGGAAGAGCGCGACGGTCGCCGCGCCCAGCAGCACCAGCAGCACGCGGCGCCCGCGCGGGCCGGCGACGAAGGCCGCCGTCCACAGCACGTCCAGCAGGACCACGAGGGTTCCGACGCCGCCGACCGTGAGCAGGTCCGCGACGAAGAGCACGGCGACGAGGGCGAGCACGGTCCACGGGCGACGGCGCTTGCCGAGGGCCAGAGCGCAGGCCGGGATCGCGAGGACCAGCGCCCACCACGGCGAGACGTCTTCCGACAGCAGGGAGAAGGGCCCCCAGAGGCCGTGGAACCCGAGAGCCGCCATGACCGTCGCGAGGACGGCCATGGCCAACGGGTCGACCCACCACCGATGCCCCCGGTACCAGGCGGCGGGCCCTCCGTCGGCGGGATCGTGCATGCCCTCATGCAACCACGGCGCGGACGGCGTCGCATCCGACCAAAGGATGAGGGCATCCGGACGACCCCGACTTTCGCCCGATCCGCGCATGCCGAGCCGTCGCAATCGTGGAGGCATGGAACTCTTCGGCGGGCTGCCGCTGCCCCTCTCCCTCGCCGTGCTCGCGCTCATCGATGGTCTGAGCGTCGGGACGCTGCTCATCCCGGTCTTCCTCCTCCTGCACCCCGGACGCGTGCGCGCCGGGCGGATCCTCCTCTACCTCGCGACGATCGCAGTGTTCTATCTCGTGGTCGGCCTCCTCTTCCTCTGGGGCCTGGTGAACCTCGTCGACGTCGCCTCCGACTTCCTGAGCTCTCCCGCGGGCATGGTCACCCGTCTCGTCGTCGGCGCCGCCCTGCTCGTCACCGCCTTCGTGATGCCGACGAAGCCTGCGGAAGCGGCGCCGGTCGGAGCGCCCGCGGCCACCAGCCCCGGCGTGCCGGGCAGCGAACCGCTGGCCGGGTCGATCGCCCCGGCACGCCCACCCGTTCCCTCGACCGCCGCCGCGACGACCGCACCGCGTCCCGGTCGGATCGCTCGATGGCGGGAACGCCTGCTCGACCCGCAGACCCGGGGGTTCGCGGTCATGGCCGTCGCCATCGCCGCGGGGCTCGTGGAGGTCGCGACGATGCTCCCCTACATCGTGGCGATGACGATGCTCGCGGACGCCGGCGTCGACACGCCGCTCCGGGTGCTCTCCCTCGCGGGATACTGCGCGCTGATGATCCTCCCGGCGCTCGTGCTCCTCGTGCTCCGACTCGTGGCGGCCCCGCTCGTGCAGCGTCCGCTGGAGCGCTTCGCCGCCTGGATGGAGCGGACGGGCGCCGAGAACACGGCGTGGATCATCGGCATCATCGGCTTCCTCATCGCCCGCTCCGCCGCGACCGAGCTCGGACTCTTCGACGCGTTCCTCTGACCGCGTGACCGGCGACGACGAAGTAGGCTCGTCGGGTGCGTCTCGTCATCGCCCGCTGCTCGGTCGACTACACCGGTCGGCTCAACGCCCATCTTCCGCTCGCCACCCGCCTGCTCGTGCACAAGGGTGACGGGAGTCTGCTCGTGCACTCCGACGGCGGCAGCTACAAGCCGCTGAACTGGATGAGTCCGCCGTGCGTGCTCGCGACCGAGGAACCGGGCGAGGAGGAGGCCGGCGCCGGCGTCGTCGAGGTGTGGCGCGTGACCCACAAGAAGACCGGCGATGCCCTCCGCGTGCAGATCTACGAGGTCATCCACGACTCCAGCCACGAGCTCGGGATCGACCCCGGTCTGCAGAAGGACGGCGTCGAGGCCGACCTGCAGCGCCTGCTCGCGGAACAGGTGGACCGCGTCGCCGAGGGTGCCACCCTGGTCCGTCGCGAGTACCCCACGGCCATCGGCCCGGTCGACCTGCTCGTGCGCGACGCCGACGGCGTGGCGATCGCGGTCGAGGTCAAGCGCCGCGGCGACATCGACGGCGTCGAGCAGCTCACCCGCTACCTCGAGCTCCTCGGTCGCGACCCCCACCTCGCCCCGGTGCAGGGTGTGTTCGCCGCCCAGGAGATCAAGCCGCAGGCCCGCGTCCTCGCCGAGGATCGCGGCATCCGCTGCCTCGTGCTCGACTACGACGACATGAAGGGCATCGAGTCGGGCATCCCCCGCCTCTTCTGACCTCAGCGCGTCGAGACCAGGCGGGGCCTCGGGCCCTCCAGCCGCGCGATCGCGATCTTCACCTCGGTGAGCTCGTGCTCGATCCGGTCGAACTTCGTGTCCTGGATCGCGAACCTCGCGTCCACCGCGGCGAACCGCGTGTCCATCCGACCGATCATCCAGCCGAATCCGCTGATGATCGCGACGAGAGTCGTCGCGGCCGTCGCCAGCATCGTGATGACTTCCACTGACACGTACATGGCCCCCCATTCTCACCCGTGATCCCGCCGCTGTCACGACCCTAGATCGGCGTGAAGGGCCTTCCCGCGTTCGGTGGATGAACCCGTTTCGTGCACACCTGTGCAGGACGGGCGGGCACCCGTTCGCGGGACCCTAGGCTGGAGGCATGCCCTCTTCGCCTTACTCGTGTGTGCTCTGGGACGTCGACGGGACCATCGTCGACGCCTCGGTCGGGATCCTGCGTCGCCTGAACATCGCCCTGACGCACTTCGGCCACCCGGCGCCGACGCGCGAGGAGCTCGTGCACTGGATCGGCCCTCCCATGTTCCAGTCCTTCCAGGACCAAGCCGGGATGACGCCGGAGCAGTCGGCCGAGGCGGTGGCGTTCTACCGCACCCTCGGCAAAGCCGACGGGTACACGACCGACGTGCAGACGTATCCGGGCGTCGCCGAGCTGATCCATGACCTGCACGCCGCGGGCGTGCCCCAGGCGACGGCGAGCTCGAAGCCCGAGAATCAGGTCGACGCCCTGGTCGATCACTTCGGACTCCGGCCGTCGTTCCTCACGACCGTGGGCGCCACGCCGGACGAGGCCACGCTCGCGTCCAAGACGGACATCGTGGCCGAGGCGCTGCGACGGCTGCGCGCGCTCGGTGCCGACACCTCCCGCCCGGTCCTCGTGGGCGACCGGCACCACGACGTCGAGGGTGGTCTCGCCAACGGCGTGCCCGTGATCTTCGTCGGCTGGGGCTTCAGCGACCCGCACGAGGGCGACGACGCGGCGTTCCGCGTCACGACCGTCGACGAGCTGCGCGCACTCCTGCTGCCCTGACCGGCTCCAGGGCCGTCAGGGAAGACGAAACTCCCCGCCGGGTCAGCGCCTGCGCGTGGATCCGACGGGGAGTTCCCGGTGTTGCTTCCGCCTCAGACGGGGCGGATGTTCTCTGCCTGCAGGCCCTTGGGACCCTGCGCCACATCGAACTCGACCCGCTGGTTCTCTTCGAGAGAGCGGTAGCCGGATGACTGGATGGCGGAGTAGTGCGCGAAGACGTCAGCGCCTCCGTCGTCGGGGGAGATGAAGCCGAAGCCCTTCTCCGAGTTGAACCACTTGACCGTGCCCTGGGTGCTCATGTACTGCCTGTTCTGCTGATGTAGAAGCCGACGCAGGGGTGCACCGACATCGCTAACGCTAGTGGAGGGGACCCCCGGCGGAATAGCCGTTGCGAGAAGGTAATCCAAATGTTGCATGAGCGGACGCGCCCGGAAAATGGTGTGGCCCTCACCGCGGGGGGAGCGATGAGGGCCGAAGACGACCGGAGGGTGCGTCAGAAACAGCCTAACCCCTCCGCGAGCTTCTTGTCCCCCTTTTGGGGGACAAATCTGAAAAAACTTCGTGGCGAGTAGCCGGAGAGCGGCCCTCTCGAGGAGTCCATTGGGGACTGAACTGCTCGAGAGGGCCCAATCGCATGCACGGATCGTCCGGCCCGTGGGGAGGGCCTCCGCCTCCTGGGGAGAGGCGTAGACGATCGATCCCCTTGCATGCACTTTCACCATAGGGGAGGAGGCGATCTCCCGCCATGGACCTTGACAGACTCGGGGGTAGCCTGATTCGGTGACCATGCTGAACAAGGACATGACGCTCTGCATCTCGCTGTCGGCACGGCCGAGCAACAACGGCACGCGCTTCCACAACCATCTGTACGAGGCCCTCGGTCTGAACTGGATCTACAAGGCCTTCGCCCCAACCGACCTGACGCAGGCCATCGCGGGTGTGCGCGGTCTCGGCATCCGCGGGTGCGCGATCTCGATGCCCTATAAAGAGGACGTCATCGCGCTCGTCGACCGCATGGACCCCTCGGCGCAGGCCATCGACTCCGTCAACACGATCGTGAACGACGACGGCGTGCTCACGGCCCACAACACCGACTATGCGGCGATCGCGCAGCTGATCGCGGAGAACGACCTCGACCCCGCGTCCTCGGTCCTCCTCCGCGGCTCGGGCGGCATGGCGAAGGCCACCGCGGCCGCGTTCCGCGATGCCGGCTTCACGCATGTGACGCTCGTCGCCCGGAACGAGTCCGCGGGCCGTGCCCTCGCCGAGCTGTACGGCTTCGCCTGGCGTGCGGAGGTCGGAGACGCGACGGCCGACGTGCTGGTGAACGTCACCCCGATCGGCATGGCCGGGGGCACGGAGGCGGACGCGCTCGCCTTCCCGGAACCGGCCATCGCCGCCGCCGCCGTCGTGTTCGACGTCGTCGCCCTGCCCGCCGAGACGCCGCTCATCGCCGCCGGTCGGACCGCGGGCAAGGCGGTGATCACGGGCGCCGAGGTCGCGACGCGGCAGGCACTGGAGCAGTTCGTCCTGTACACCGGCATCCGTCCGTCCGCGGACCAGGTGCGCGCCGCCGAGGAGTTCATGCGCGCCGGAGCGTGACGCGCTGAACGCGTGTCAGGACGCGCGGCCCTCGGCGAGGTAGCCGAGCCGGTGCAGCGTCTCCGCGTTCCGCCAGCGGAGCATCGGCGTGGTCAGGAACCGGGGCAGGATCGTCGCTGGGCCCTTGACCGGCTCCTCGTCGATGCGCACCTGGCACCCCGTCGGCGTCGTGCGCGCACGGATCGTCACCTGCGCCTCGCCCACCGGCCAGCCGCGTGCCCGCATGACCGCACGGTGCGGCGGGTGCCACTCCACCAGCTCGGTCGTGTCGTCCAGGAGCGCGGGCCACGTGCCGACCGAATGGTGCAGCTGGGCCCCCGCCGCCGGCCAGGAGTCGTCGACGTCGCGCATGCGGGAGGCGCCGACCACCCACGCGGGGTAGAGCCAGCCGTTCGCCAGCACGCGGAACACGTCATGGGTGGTGCACGTCAGGTCGCGGGTGTTGGTGGCCATGGTTCCTCCGTTCTGCTCCCATCCTGCGTGCCGCGAACCTCGCTCTGGCAGGTGCTTGACATCGGCGCCACCGACCGTCCCGGCTAGCACAATCGGTCCGAGGACGCCTCCCCCTTGGGCTGCCTCGCGGGCGCGTGACAGGGTCGGATCATGCTTCAGCGACTGACTTCCCGACTCTCCGACGGCCTCGACGCGGTCCTGCACGAGGATTCGCCGTCGCTGCTCACCCGGGGCTACGACTTCGGCGAGCGCATCTGGCGCCGAGCCCGCCCCGGCGCCCGGTCGGCTCCGATGCGCCTCCTCGGGCACCCGGCCGCGTTCGTCCGCGGCGTCGAGGGTGTGGAGCTGTTCTACGACGAGAGCCGCATCGCCCGCGCCGGCGCCATGCCGGGGATCGTCCGGGAGCCCCTGTTCGGGCACGGGTCGGTGCACGCGCTCGACGGCACCGCTCACCGCCACCGCAAGGCGACGTTCGTCGAGGCGGCGTACGAGGATGCGCAGGTCGAGCGGCTCACGCCGTTCCTCGAACGGGAATGGGCGGCCGAGCGCGAGGACTGGCGCGCGGGCGGCACCCGCAGCGCCTACGACGCGGCCGTCGGCGCGTTCGGGCGCGCGATGATGCGCTGGGCCGGGCTCCCGGGCACGCCGGCGGCGCAGACCCGCTGGGCCGCGCGGCTGGCGCAGATCGTCGACGGTTTCGGAGCGCCATACACCCCCGCCTACCTCGAGGCCTTCGCGAACCGGATCTTCTCGGACCGGCATGCGCGTCGCCTCATCGAAGCTGTCCGTGCCGGCGATCTGGCGGCGCCGGAGGGCACGGCGCTTGCGCTGTGGGCCGCGCATCGCGACGAGAACGGCGAACTGCTGCCCGCCCGGGTCGCCGGGGTCGAGCTGCAGAACAGCATCCGTCCGATGATCGCCGCCGCGAGGTTCGTGGCCTTCGCCGCGAAGCAGCTGCACGACCACCCCGAATGGCGTACCCGGATCGCGGCGGAGACCGCCGAGCGGGGATCGCTCGTGGGTGGAACACTCGCGACGATGTTCGCTCAGGAGGTGCGGCGGACCGGACTGTTCGTGCCGATGCTGCCTGGTCGCACCGTCGCCGAGGTCGAGATCGACGGCGTCACGGTCCCGGAGGGCGGCCGGGTCGTCCTCGACATCCTCGGCACGAACACCGACGAGCGGTCGTGGTCCCACCCGGAGCGGTTCGCCCCCGAGCGGTTCACCGACGTGGACGACTACGAAGACATCACGACCTTCGTCCCCCAGGGCGGGGGCGACGTCGCCACCGGCCATCGCTGCCCCGGCGAGAAGCTCGTCATCGCCGGCCTCTCCGCGGCCGTCGCCGTGCTGAGCGATCCCGAGCTCACGGTGCTCGATGAAGGGCTCGACGTGAACCGCCGCCGCCTGCCCACCAAGCCCTCCTCCGGAGCGCGGGTGCGCGTCGCCGGATCCGGGCGCGGCTGCCCCTTCCACTGAGCCACCGGATCTCACGTCGGCCACGACCTGTCAACCGGGTGGCCGCGCCGCCGCTCGCCCGAGAGGGTGAAGCAGACGACAGACATCGAGACGTGGAGGACATGATGAAGGCACTCACCTGGCAGGGCAAGCGGAACGTGACGGTCGAGGAGGTCGCCGACCCGGTCATCCAGCAGCCGGCGGACGCCATCATCCGGATCACCTCGTCGGCCATCTGCGGCTCCGATCTGCACCTCTACGAGCTCCTGGGGCCGTTCCTCGACCGCGGCGACATCCTCGGACACGAGCCGATGGGCGTCGTGGTGGAGGTCGGCGCGAACGTCACGAAGCTGAAGCCGGGCGATCGCGTGGTGATCCCCTTCAACATCGCCTGCGGCGTGTGCTTCTTCTGCCTCCGCGGGCTGCAATCGCAGTGCGAGACGACCCAGGTGCGCAAGTACGGCAGCGGCGCGGCTCTCTTCGGCTACACCAAGCTCTACGGCCAGGTCCCCGGCGGGCAGGCGGAGTACCTCCGCGTGCCGCTGGCCGACTACAACCACATCCCGGTCGCGCCGGACCTGCCCGATGAGCGCTACCTCTTCCTCAGTGACATCCTGCCGACGGCCTGGCAGGGCGTCGAGTACGCGCAGCTTCCCGAAGGCGGGACCCTCGCGGTGATGGGCCTCGGCCCGGTCGGACAGTTCGTCAGCCGGATCGCCCGGCACCGCGGCCACCGTGTCATCGCCGTCGAGCCGGTGGCGGAACGACGGGCGATGGCCGAGCGGCACGGCATCGAGACCCTCGACCTCACCGACACGACCGTGGAGGAGATCCGCGACGCGACCGAGGGACGGGGTGCGGATGCCGTGGTGGATGCGGTGGGCCTGGAAGCGCACGGCAACAGCGGTGTGGAGTTCCTGCAGAAGGCGGTCGGCCTGCTGCCCGATCCCGCGGCGCGGCAGATGCTCGACAAGGCCGGGGTCGACCGGCTCGCGGCGGTGTACGCCTCGATCGACGCCGTCCGCCGCGGCGGCACCATCTCGCTGAGCGGCGTGTACGCGGGCGACGCCGACATCCTGCCGATGAAGACCCTCTTCGACAAGCAGATCAGCCTGCGGATGGGCCAGTGCAACGTGAAGAACTGGATCGACGATCTCCTCCCGCTCGTCGAGGACCCGGCGGACCCGCTGGGCGTGATGGATCTGACGACTCATCACGCCCCGCTGGAGGACGCCCCGGAGCTGTATCAGACGTTCCAGGAGAAGAAGGACGGCTGCATCAAGGTCGTGCTGCACCCCTCCGCCGCCTGACGGGTCGGTCGAGGGGCTCTTTGAGCAACCCCGGTTGACAATCCGCGCGGCAGCAACCTAGGTTGACAGCATGGAGTCCCTCGACATCGCCCGCACCGCTGCGGACACGACCGATCCGCGCGCCGGCCTCCGCGCCGTCGCCTCCCTCCGGACCCTCGCCGACGCGCTCGAGCTGCGTCAGGTGGAGGCCGCCCTCCGATCCGGGATGAGCTGGCAGGCCATCGCAGACGCCCTCGGTGTGACGCGCCAGGCCGTGCACAAGAAGCACAGTCGTCGCATCGACCCCACCATCCCGGTCCCCCGGCGGAACGCATGAGCCGCTTCACGGACGCCGCCGCGACCATGCACACCCTCTCGCTCGCGGCGATGGAAGAGGCCTCACGCCTCGGACTGCGCGACGCGGACATCGACCACCTCCTGCTCGCGCTCACGATCGACGCCGACACCGGCGGGCAGGTGCTCCGACGGGCCGGGATCCGCCTCGATGCCGCCCGGGCCGCTGTCGAGGCGCAGCACGCGGGGCAGCTCCTGGCCGTGGGCATCGATGCCCCGGCGGTGGGCCCGGGTCGCATCGTGTTCCACGAGACCGACGGCTACGACTGGACCGAGCGTGCCCTCGCGGTGCTCCGAGCCGCGTCCCAAGGAGGTCGGCGCGGGGACTCCGCCGCCGTGCTTCGGGCCCTTCTCGCGGAACCCAGCGGCCTGATCGCCGCCATCCTCGCTCGGCTCGCCGTGACGGAAGACGACCTCACGGCGCAGCTTGACGAGGTCGAGGGCACCGCGCGCTCCCGGCGACCGGGTGGACGACCGGCGGCCAGGGGGATCACCGGGTCCCGCTCCATGTTCGTGCCGGCCGCGGAAGCCGCGGTCCGGGCGGTGCTCACCGACGCCGAGCGGCTCCCGGAGTGGGAGCAGAGCGTCGCCACCGTCCTCCCCGCCGGGACTGACGGTCCCTGGGAGGCGTTCGCCCCGACGACGACCCCGGACGGACGACCCCTTCGTCGCAAACCGGAGTTCCATCGCCTCCACGTGACGCGGGAGGAGGAGGGGTCTGAGGGGGTCACCTGGCGCTTCGAGTACCCCGACGCGCCCCGTGCGAATCCGCGCGTCCTCACGATGGCACTCGAACCGGCCGCGGGCGGGACGCAGCTCCGCGCCACGATGACGTGGGAGACCAGGCCCCGCGGTCCGGTGCGACGGGTGCTGCGGGCACCGCTGCGTCCGCTCTGGCGGGGTCTCGTGTTCATCCAGCTCGCGCAGGTCGAGAGCGGGATCAGCCGGATCTTCCGCTGAGCCGCGGCTCAGTCTCCCTCGTGCCGCGGACCGACGCCCGGCTCCTTGCTGTGGGTCGACTCGTAGGCGGGTTCGGGCGGGTTCTTCGACGCGGGGTCGACGCGGGCCGCGTTTCCGGCCCCGGCGTCCGCACCGGCGCCGCCGGCCGGCACATCCTGCAATGCGTCGGGATCGTCGCCGCCCCGTTCGGCGAGGTGTGCCGCGACGCCCTCGCGGGACGGTTCCTCGTCGGGCTCGGCGGCGTCCTCCTCCGCGAGCCGCAGAGCCTCCTCCGACAGCAACGGCTCATCCGGGTACATGAAGGCTTCCGGGTTCGACATGACGCGCTCCTCTCGTGGCGGAGTCTCCAGAGTGCGCCAGATCCGCGCTCAGGACAAGGCCCGTTGACAGGCCGCCGTCGCCCCGGTATCCCCGGTGGGCGCAGCGGAGGACCGCCACCCCCACCGGGCCGGAGTCCTCAGCTCTTCGCGCCCTTGCGAGGCTTGAGGAACTCGTCGGGTGCGTTCTTCGCGCGCTTCGCCGCCCGCTTCTCCTTGAGCGAGAGCTGCGGCTCCTTCTTCCCTGCGCGACCCGGTGTGGACTTTCCTGACATGGCGCTTCCCCTTTGTGGCTGGCTGGCGTAACCCCCGACCATACCCGGAAGCACAGGGAAGTCAAATTTCCCGCTGAACGGGAGAAAAACGGTCGCGGGAATCGCTCAGCACCCCGCGCGTCGCGGTGCACGCTCTCCCACTTCTTTTGAATGACTCAAAATAACGTGATACGGTCGGAGGACAGCAACCGGCCAGGCCGACCGCTCCGCACACCCCTCACCGGGCCGCCTGCGGAGCTCGCCACCGCACCACGCGCACCGACCCCGGGGAGACCACCCCGCCGTCCGACGTGCGCCTCGCGAGGGACCCCCGTCCCTCGGCGCGAGCCTGCCCATCCGCCCCGAGAGAGGAACACTCATGCCAGAGACACGACCCACCGACCAGCGCAGCACGGGGTTCACCTCGATGCCGCACGCCCTCGGCCGCGGCGGCCGCGAGGACATCGTCTGGGAGGCGCTCGAGCGGGTGGACGGCAAGCCGGCGCCCGCGATCGGCGTCATGCAGGCGGCGATGGGCACGGAGGCGCAGATCCGCCTGACCGCGGACGTGATCCGCGCCTACCTCGATGTGCACGGCCTCCGGGACACCCGGGAGTGGACGGCACGCCAGGGCGGTGCCGCATGAGGCGCCGGCTCCGCACGGAGACCCAGGAACCCGCCGACACCGTGCTGCGGCTGCAGCCGGCGGAGCTCCATGACACGGCGCCGTTCACCCCCGGCGACGACCGCTTCGTCGCCGAGCTCGCCTCCCCCGGCCTCGGGGCGTGCTCGTTCGTGCTCGGCCCGCAGGGCACGCCCCCGCCCGCGTGGATCGTGCTCGACTACGCCGACGGGCAGCAGCGACGGTGGCGGCGCGCGCGGCGCGCGGGCGGTCGGCACTTCTTCACGCTCGCGGAGGACACGGCCAGCGCGGGATACATCACAACTGTTGCCTGAGGCAACTTTGAGGCGTACCCTGGACACATGACCACCGGCGAAGACGTCGCCGGCATCCACCTGGCCCTCGTCCGCGTGGTGTCGGAATGGAGTGAGAGCGACCTGCAACGCCAGGTCGCGGAAGCCGTCGACGTCGCCCTCGATCCGTCCGCCATCCGCGCGCTCTACCTGCTCGGGATGAACGGCGGTGCGATGGGCTTCGGCGACCTGGCCGCGCACGCGACACTGTCGCGGCCGACCACGTCGAAGCTCGTCGCCCGCATGGCGACGCAGGGCGTCGTCGACCCCGTGCGCTCGGGACGCACGGTCGAGGTGCGCCTGACGGACGCCGGCCGGACGGCCTATGCGCGCCTGGTCGAGGCCGGCCATCGCATGGTCGACGATGCGCTCGCAGGCTGGTCACCGGACGAGATCGACGGATTCCGCCGCCAGCTCGGCCGCTTCGTCACCGCACTGTCCGGCACGCCGCCGGTCGTGTCCATCAAGGAGGAAACCTCATGACCCGCACCTATGTCGTCACCGGATCCGCATCCGGCATCGGCGCCGCCACCGCCGAGCTGCTCCGCTCTCAGGGCCACACCGTCATCGGCGTCGACCTCGCCGGCGTCGAGGTCGACGGAGATCTGTCCACCCACGAGGGGCGGCTGGCTGCGGCGAGCGCCGTGGTCGAGGCGGCCGACGACGGGATCGACGCCGTCATCGCCTGCGCCGGCATCTCGGCTCCGATCTCGAAGACGATGTCCATCAACTTCTTCGGCGTGACCGAGTTCCTGACCGCGCTCCAGCCCACGCTGAGCCTGGCCGACGCACCCCGCGCCGCCGTGGTGTCGTCGATGGCCTCGCTGCAGCCGGTGTCGCCCGAGCTCGTCGACGCCGCCCTCGCCGGCGACGAGGCGCGCGCGATCGAGATCGGCGACCGCCTGGCCGCGACGCCCGAGGCCGGGTTCCTCAACTACTCGTCCAGCAAGCGCGCCCTGTCGCGCTGGGTCCGTCGCGAGAGCGTAACCCCGGCGTGGGCGGGAGCGGGGATCCCGCTGAACGCCGTCGCCCCCGGTACCGTCACCACGGCGATGACGGCCGGCCTGCTCGACTCGCCCGAGGGCCTGGCCATGGTGGATGCCGCCGTGCCGATGCCGCTGAACTACCACCAGCCGGCGTCCTCCATCGCCGAGCTGCTCGTCTGGCTGACCAGCCCGGCCAACACGCACATGGCGGGGCAGACGATCTACTGCGACGGCGGGGCAGACGCGGTGCTGCGCGGCGACGACATCTGGTCCTGGAACGACGCCCCGCAGGGCTGAGTCCGGCTCTGCTCAGCCGCTGTTCCGGGAGCGCGGGTATCCTGGAGGTGTCTCCGGCACCCGGAGCAGCGGACGAGGGAGCAGTACCCGCACACGACGACTGACTCATGAAGGAGTCCGTCATGATCCGGTCGTTCATCACCCGCACCGACGTGCTGCGTGTAGCCCTGGGGTGGGGGGCGTTCGCCGCCCTGCTCGCCCTGCACCCGCTGCTCGCGCCGCCGGTGCCCGGACCGCTCCTGGTCGTCGCGCTCCTCGCGATCGTCGCCGTCATCCTCGTCTGCGCCTTCGGCGTCGTGAAGCAGGCCGAGGCCCTCGCCCACCGACTGGGCGACCCCTACGGCTCTCTGGTGCTGACGCTCTCGATCGTGCTGATCGAGGTGATCCTCATCTCGGCGGTCATGCTCGGCCCGGGCGAGCATGCCACGATCGCGCGTGACTCGGTCATGGCCGTGTCGATGATCATCCTCAACCTCGTCATCGGCCTGGCCCTCCTCCTCGGCGGTCTCCGTCACCGGGGGATGGCGCACAACCGCACCGGCACGTCCGCGTACCTGTCGATGCTCGTGGTCCTCGTCGCCCTGGCCTTCGGTCTCCCCGGCCTCATCGGCGACGGCGGTGCCTACACGATCGGGCAGGAGATCCCGATCATCGTGCTCACCCTCGCCCTCTACGCGTTCTTCCTGTTCCGGCAGATGGGTGCGCAGGCCGACGACTTCACCGAGGTGGACGAGCGGCTGCGGTCGGGGGCCCGCGCGACGGAGAGCGCGGCGGCACCGCGGACCCCCATCCGCGAGGTGCTCGCGGCCCACCGCGTCGAGGTGCTGACCCGCCTCGTGCTCCTCGTCGTCACCGTCGTCCCGATCGTGCTGCTGTCGCACGACATGGCGGCCCTGCTCGACGACGGTCTCGGCCGGCTCGGCGCCCCCGTCGCCTTGGCGGGACTGCTGATCGCAGGCATCGTGTTCCTCCCGGAGTCGATCACCTCGATCCGCGCCGCCCTGAACGGCGAGGCGCAGCGCGTGAACAACCTCTGCCACGGTGCGCTCGTGTCGACGGTCGGTCTGACCATCCCGGCGGTCCTCCTGATCGGCATGCTCACCGGGCAGGAGGTGGTGCTCGCCGAATCGCCGGCGAACCTCCTCATGCTCGCCGTGACGCTGCTGCTCTCGCTGACGACGTTCGCGGCGAAGCGGGTCACGGCGATGCACGGGGCGGCGCACCTGGCGACATTCGCGGTCTACGTCCTCATCCTCTTCAGCTGAGCCGCCTCAGCGGGTCAGCTCGGCGTGGACGGGCTTCGGGATGAAGAGGGAGAACGTCAGCGCGCCGGCGAGCACCACGGCACCGGTGAGGAGCGCGGCGACGTATCCACCCGCCGCGTCCCCGCTGCCACCGAACGACGTCTGGGCCGCGTAGATCACGACGAAGCTCAGCCCGGCCCCGAGGTTGATCGCACCGGTGTTCAGCCCGGGGAGCGATCCCGGCTTCTCCCGGGGCGACAGCACCACTCCCAGGCCGTTCAGCATGATGTTGCCGATGCCGGCGTAGGTGATGCCGGCCGCGACCGAGAGGAGCAGCAGCGTGATCCGCGACGAGGTCCCGACGTTCGCGACCATCAGCACGAGCACCACGATCGTGCCGACCAGCCCGATCCGCAGCATCGCGCGGTAGCCCACCGTCGCGGCGAGCCGTCCGGTGAGGGGTCCCATCAGCAGGCCCGCGAGGGCGTACGGCATCAGGATCCAGAACGACACCTCCTCCGCGCTCATCGCGAGACCCATCGCGGTGTCCTGCGCCAGCGCGGGGACCACGCCGTTCATCACCGCGAAGATCCCGGAGAGGGTCAGCAGCGATGTCGCGGAGAGCGCCCAGGTGGCACGCTGCTTCAACTGGGCGGGCGAGACGAGCGGATCCCGCAGCGCACCCTCGAGCCTCCAGAACGCGAGGAAGGACACCACGGAGACGACGGCCAGCACGATCACCAGGAGCAGGTCCGCCTCGGCGAGCTTCCCGAGCTCGTTCAGGGCGATGAGCATGGATCCGACGGAGACGACCAGGAGCAACGACCCCCACCAGTCCATGCGCGGGCGGTCCTCCGCCATCGTCTCCGGCGCGAGCAGGCGCACGACGAGCGCCGCGGCCACGGCGACGCCGGCCATGGTCCAGAAGATCGAGGCGAACCCGTGGTTGGTGGCCAGGTAGCCGCCGAGCAGCGCGTCACCGCCCGCGATCCCGCCGTTGACGGCCGTGACGACCCCGAGGAGTGTCCCGTACATCTTCGGGTCGGCGACGGCCGCGCGCAGCATGATGAGGCACAGCGGGACGACGGGACCGGAGACGCCCTGGATGAGGCGGCCGACGAAGAGCATCGGGACGTTCGTCGCGAGCGCGGCCACCACGCAGCCGACCGCCATCACCACGAGCATGCCCACGAGCACCCGGCGCCGCCCGATGAGATCGCCCAGCCGGGGGAGGAAGAGGGTGAAGAGGGCGGCCGCGGTGAAGAACACCGTCTGGGTCGCCGCGATCTCCGAGGCCGTCGCGTCGAGCTCGCGCTCCATCGTGACCAGGGCCGGGCTGAGCATGCTCGCGTTGAGCTGGAACGCGAGGCAGGCCGCGAGGAGGGCGACCATCAACGGGGCGACGCCGGAGCGGCGCCGGAGGGCGGTGGTGTGCATGTCGTTCTCACTTCTTCGTGTCGGTGCGGGGGCGCCGGGGTGCGTAATCCTTTACGCGCGGCCTATCTTGGGAGTCGAGGCGCCGGTGGCGGTGCCCGTCGGGAGTCGAGGTGCGGATGAAGAAGCCGTCGGTGACGCTGCATGATGTGGCAGCCGCGGCCGGGGTGTCGATCGCCACGGTGTCCCGCGCGCTGAACGGCAAGGAGCGCGTCTCGGGAGCCACCGCGGAGCATGTGGCCCGGGTGGCCGAGCAGCTCGGCTACCGGGTCAACCTCATCGGACGTGGGCTGCGCGAGGGCACGGGCGCGACCATCGGCGTCGTCGTCCCGGTGATCGGCAATCCGTTCTACGGCGAACTCGTCCACCGGCTCGAGGATCACCTGCAGCGCCGGGGTTTCGACCTCGTCATCGCGGACTCGCACGGCGAGGTGGACCGCGAGCGCGCCCGCCTCCGCATGCTCGTCGAGCGCCGCGTGGAGGGGGTCTTCGTGGTCCCGTCCGACGCGGAGCTGTCGTTCGACGCCGTCGCCGACACCGCCCAGCGCCTCCCGCTCGTCCAGGTGGACCGGCGGGTGCTCGATCTGGAAGCCGACTTCGTGGGGGTGGACAACGATCATGGCATCGGGCTCGCCGTCGACCATCTGGTCTCCCGTGGCGCCTCCCGCATCGTCCTCGTGTCGGGCAACGACGTGACCTCGGTCGGCCGCGAGCGGCGTGCCGCGTTCGAGGCGATCGTCCGTGCGCGGTCGCTGCCGGTCGAGGAGAACGTGTTCGGCGAGTACCTGCTCTCGTTCGGCGAGTCCGCCGTCGCGCAGCTCCGGGCCCGCGGACCGCTTCCGGACGCGATCGTCGCGGGAGACGACCTCGTCGCCGCGGGCGCCGTCGCCGCGCTGAAGCGCGCGGGCCTGCAGGTGCCGGGCGACGTCCTCATCACGGGGTTCGACGGCACCATGCTCGCGGACGTGTGCGAGCCGCGGCTGACGACGGTGGTCCAGCCGTTCGACGAGCTCGCCGCGGAAGCGGTGGAAGCGCTCGTGCGGCGGATGGAGGATCCGGAGGCCCCGTACGCGCTGCGTCGCCTGGCCCCGACCCTGCGGGTGGCCGAGTCGACGTCTGCCGTACCGGAGGCGTGACCCTCAGGCGAGTGCTGCGACGGCATCCGTCACCAGGTTCCAGAACGCCGGCACGTCGAGGGTCAGCGCGACGTCGGCGTTCGGCTCCTTGCCCAGCATGTCGTGGAGGTCGACGCAGGTCGCTCCGGCCGTGAACTCGCCGGCCGTCTCGATGTCGACACGGCAGCGCTGCACGGTGGCGACGGCGCGGTCGATCGCGATGGCGACGGTGATCGGGTCATGCAGCGGCCCCTCTGGCATGCCCTCGGCCCTGTCGTACGACGCGGAGAAGAAGCGCAGCAGTTCCACGCCGAACGCCGCCGTGCGGTTGCCGACCGCCGCGATCCGCTGCACGACCTCCTCGGTGATGAGGGCCTGGTGCGAGATGTTGAGGCCGACCATGGTGAGCGGCAGCCCGGAGGCGAACACGACGGCGGCCGCCTCGGGGTCGGCCCAGGCGTTGAACTCGGGGTAGGCGCCGACGTTGCCGCGCCCGGTCGATCCGCCCATCCAGATGATCTCCTTGATGTTGCGGGCGGCCTCCGGGTGCTGCTGGAGCAGCAGCGCGATGTTCGTCAGGGGGCCCGTGGGGATCACCGTGATCGGCTCCGCGGACGCGTTCAGGGTCTCCGCGAGGAAGTCGACGGCGTGCCGGGGGTCGAGCGGCACCGTGGGCTCGGGGAGGACGGGTCCGCCGAGGGCGTTGTCGCCGTGGATCCAGGCCCCCGGCGTGAGCTCACGGCGGAGCGGCTTGTCGGCTCCCGCCGCGACGGGCACGCCGGTCACGCCCGCGACCGTCAGGGCGATCTGCGCGTTCCTGGTGGTGTGCTCCAGGTAGCCGTTGCCGCCGACGGTGGTGACGCCGCGGAGTTCGATGCGCTCGTTCCCGGCCGCCAGCCAGATGGCGAAGACGTCGTCGTGGCCGGGGTCGCAGTCGAGGAGGACGGGGACGGGCATGGGGTGCTCCTTTGCAATCGGGTCTGCGTAAACGTTTACACTCTTTCTCATGAACGTCAAGCCGGACGCCGTCCTCGCCCCTGCCCTCGTCGTCGTCGGAAGCGCCAACGTCGACCTCACCGCCTTCGTCGACCGGCTCCCGACCGCCGGGGAGACCGTCGCCGGGGGCCGGCTCTCCCGCGACCTCGGCGGCAAGGGCGCCAACCAGGCCGTCGCCGCCGCCAAGCTGGGCGGCCGGGTCCGGATGGTGGGGGCGGTGGGAGCCGATGCCGACGGCGCCTGGATGCGGGACGAGCTGGATCGGGCGGGCGTCGACACCACCGACCTCCGCCGGGTCGAAGCTCCCACCGGGACCGCGCTCATCGTCGTGGACTCCGAGGCCGAGAACCAGATCGCGGTGTGCCCCGGCGCGAACGAGCTCGTCTCCCCCGAGGGAGTCGCCTTCGCGCCGGACGAGGCCATCCTGTTGCAGTTGGAGATCGCACTGTCCGTCGTCGAGAGCGTGGTCGCCCGCGCCGAGGGGTTCGTCGCCGTCAACGCGGCCCCCGCACGGCCCCTCCCCGACGCACTGCTCCAGCGGGTGGATCTGTTCATCGTGAACGAGACCGAGCGGGAGCTGATGCCGGAGCTGGCCGATGCCGCCCTCGTCGCCGTGACCTACGGCGCCGCAGGAGCGGCCCTGTTCCGTGGCGGCGAGGAGATCGCCCGGGCGGACGGCGTGCCCACCCGTGCCGTCAACACCGTGGGCGCGGGCGACGCCTTCTGCGCCGCGCTCGTGCTCGCCCTGCAGAGCGGACTCTCCCCGCGGACGGCCCTGCAGACGGCCTGCGCGGTCGGCGCGGCCGCCGTCGCGGACCTCTCCTCCCAGCCGCCCTTCGAGCCGCTCGCGCGCTACGTCCCCGCGTCGTAGCGGCCCGGCGGCCGCAGGCGGTTCAGGACGCGGCGCCGGCTCCGCGGAGTGCGCAGCGGAGATCGCCCGGCGGCACGAAGTCCGCGGTGAGGGACCAGTCGGCCTCCTCGCCGGCGGGGACCTCCACCGTCGCCTGACCGGACCCGACGACCGTGGCCGCATCGGTGGTGAAGAACACCGTCACGACGTAGGTCGCATCCTCGTCCGTGGGATTGCCGACGACCCCCTCCGCCGTCCCGCCGCCGTCCTCGGTACTGCACACCGTGATCTGGGTCCCGGCGCGCACCTCCGGGGCATCCGGCACGTCCTCCGGCACGCTCGTCGCTCCGACGACCCCCTCGTCCTCACCGGGGATCTGCGGCGCCCCCTCCGCGGCCGTGCGCGTCGGGGCCGGCTCCTCGGCGGCGGAGGAGCAACCGCTGAGCAGGAGACCGAGGATCAGGATCGGTGCCGCGAGGCGCGCGGTGCTGCGGTGGCGTGTGGACATCATGCTCCTCCTTCGACCCGGACCGTCCGTGGCGGGTGGCCGCACCCGCCACGGACGACCTGTCGGTCAGCGCTGTTCCTGTTCTTCCTCTCGCCGTCGCATCCGCGTGAGGCCCAGGCCCAGGCCGGCGAGGATCATCACGCCGCCCAGCAGCAGGCCGCCGGCGGCGAGCGTGCCACCCGTGACCGCGAGCCCGGTCGGCGGCGTCGGCACCACGCGGGTGACCGTCTGCGAGGTCGGCGGATCGATCGGCCCGCCCGGCGTGTTCCCGCCCACGGTCGCGACGTTGCGCACCTCACCGCGACGCACGTCGGCGGCATCGATGGTGTGCGGCGGCACGGTGCACGTCATCCGCTCCCCAGAGGCGAGGCTGGTCGCCGGACACGTCACCGCGCCCGCGGTCGGATCGGACACGACGATGTCGGAGACCGTCTGCGCCCCGATGTTGCTGACCACGATCGTCCACTCCACCCGGTCGCCGAGGTCGACGATCCCGTTGCCGTTCACGTCGACGGTCGTCGCCCGCTTCTCGATCGCGAGCTCGTTCGTCCCCTCGAAGGGCACCTCGACGGTCGACGGCGGCGACACGGGCGGCGTGCCCGACGGCGGTGTGCCGGTCGCCGTCGCCGTGTTGGTCAGCCGCCCGGAGTCCACGTCCGCCTGCGTCGTCGTGTACGTCGCCGAGCACGTCACGGTCTGCCCGGGGATGAGGCGCGCGGCCTCATCGGGGCAGGTGATGGCCGAGAGGTCTCCCTCGCCGGAGAACGCCGTCTCCTGGACCGCCACGTCGGCCAGCGTCACGTTACCCGTGTTGGTCACGACGAAGGAGTACTCCAGACCCTCCCCCACGGCGGTCATCACGGCCGGAGTCGCGGACTTCACGATGCTGAGTCCCGGGGTCGGCAGCGCGGGGACGCGCGCCTCGGACGGCGGCGACACCGGGGGCTGCAGGTCTCCGGGCGGCACACCGGTCGCGGTCGCGGAGTTCGTCACCTGGCCGGCGTCGATGTCCTCCTGCGTCAGCACGTACGTCGCCGTGCAGATGAGCTGGGCACCGGGGGCCATCGACGCGGTCCCGGCCGGGCAGTCGACCGCCGACAGCGGTCCCGTCCCGGAGAAGTCCCCCTCGTCGACGGTGACGTCGGTCAGCGTGACGTTGCCGGTGTTGGTCACGACGAACGAGTAGGTGATGTCCTGGCCCACGACGTAGGCTGCCGCCGTGTCGGGGCTGGCCGACTTCACCACGGCGATCGCCGGGTTCCGGTCACCGGGCACCTCCACCGTCGACGGAGGCGTCAGCGGCGGCTCGCTGGTCGGCGGACCCGTCGGCGGCTCTCCCGTCGCGACGGCCGTGTTCGTGAGCCGCCCGGCATCGACATCCGCCTGGGTGACCACGTACGGCGCCGTGCAGGTCACGGTCGCGCCGGGGGCCAGCGAGGCCGCCGCAGCCGGACACGTGATGGCCGGCGCGGTTCCCGTCCCGGAGAACGACACCTCGTCCACGCCGACATCCGTCATCGTGACGTTGCCCGTGTTGGTGATGAGGAACGAGTACGTGATCGTCTGCCCTGCGGCGCTGATCCGCGTGAGATCCGCGGTCTTCGCGACCGTGAGGGCCGGCGTTCCGTCCGAGGGCACCTCGACCGTCGACGGCGGCGAGACCGGCGGCTGCCCCGACGGCGGTGTCCCCGTGCCGATGGCGGTGTTCGTGACGCCACCCGCATCGACGTCGGCCTGCGTCACGACGTACGGCGCGGTACACGTCACCTCCGCTCCCGGAGCGAGCGACTCCGCTCCCGCGGGACAGGTCACCACCGGCGCCGTGCCGGTACCGGTGAACGACACCTCGTCCACCCCGACGTCCGTCAGCGTGACGTTGCCCGTGTTGGTGAGGAGGAAGGAGTACGTGATCGTCTGGCCCGCCGCGGTGATCTCCGTGCGGTCCGCCGTCTTCGCCACGGTCAGCGCGGGTGCCGGGTCGCCGGGGACCAGCACGGTCGAGGGCGGTGACACCGGGGGCTCACCCGAGGGCGGCGTGCCGGTCACGGTCGCGGTGTTCGTCACCCCGCCGCCGTCGAGGTCGGCCTGCGTGACGACGTACGGCGCGGTGCAGGTGACCTGGTCTCCCGGCGCGAGCGACGCGGCCCCCGCCGGACACGTCACGACCGGCGCCGTGCCGGTGCCGGTGAAGCCCGTCTCCTCGACCGTCACGTCGGCGATCGTCACGTTGCCCGTGTTGGTGACCAGGAAGGAGTAGGTGACCGTCTGGCCGGCCGCGGTGATCGTGGTCCGATCGGACGACTTCACCACCGACAGGCCCGGCGACGGCTCCGACGGCACCTCGACCTCGGACGGCGGCGACACCGGCGGCTCCCCCGACGGCGGAGTACCGGTCGTCGTCGCAGTGTTCGTCACACCACCCGCATCCACGTCGGCCTGCGTGACGACGTACTCCGCCGTGCAGGTCACCTCGTCCCCGGGGGCGAGCGACGCCACCGCGGCCGGGCACTCGATGACCGGCGGGGTCCCGGTGCCGGTGAACGAGGCCTCCGTCACCTCGACGTCCGTCAGCGTCACGTTGCCCGTGTTCACCACGAGGAACGAATAGGTGATCGTCTGGCCGGCGGCCGTGATCTCGGTCCGGTCCGCCGTCTTCGACACCGTCAGGCCCGGCGACGGCTCCGACGGCACCTCGACCTCGGACGGCGGCGACACCGGCGGCTCCCCCGACGGCGGCGTGCCCGTCACCGTGGCGGTGTTGGTCACCCCACCCGCGTCGATGTCGGCCTGCGTGACGACGTACTCCGCCGTGCAGGTCACCTGCGCACCGGGAACCATCGTGGCGGCTCCCGCAGGACAGGTCACCACGGGAGCAGGGCCCGTTCCGGTGAAGGTGCCCTCCTCCACCGTGACGTCGCGCACCGTCACGTTCCCGGTGTTCGTCACGAGGAACGAGTAGGTGATCGTCTGACCCGCTGCCGAGATCTCCGTCCGATCAGCGGTCTTCGCCACGGTCAGCGCCGGGGCCGGGTCGCCGGGGATCTCCACCGTCGTCGGCGGCGACACCGGCGGCGTGCCGGAGGGCGGCGTGCCCGTCGCCGTCGCCGTGTTCGACAGCTGCCCGGCATCGACGTCGGTCTGCGTCAGCGTGTACGTCGCGGTGCACTCGACCTGCGCTCCCGGCGCGAGCGATGCCGCCCCCGCGGGACACGTGATCGACGACAGCTCGCCGGAGCCCGTGAAGGCCGTGTCCTGCACCGTCACGTCGGTGAGGGTCACGTTGCCCGTGTTCGTCACGACGAACGTGTACGTGATCTCCGTGCCGACCGTGTAGCCGGCGGCGGTGGAGGGATCGGCCGACTTCACGACGGTGATGCCGGGCGTCTCGATCGAGGGCACCTCGACCTCCGACGGCGGCGACACCGGCGGCTCGAGGGTTCCGGGCGGGTCGCCCGTCACGGTGGCGGTGTTCGTCACGCCACCCGCATCGATGTCGGCCTGGGTCACCTCGTAGGTCGCGGTGCAGGTCACCTGAGCTCCGGGTTCGAGGGACGCGGCCGCTGCGGGGCAGGTGACGACGGGAGTCGCACCGGTACCCGAGAACGACACCTCGTCCACGGTCACGTCCGCGATGGTCACGTTGCCCGTGTTCGTCACCAGGAACGAGTAGGTGATGACCTGCCCCGCGGCGGTGATCTCCGTCCGGTCGGCCGTCTTCGCCACCGTGAGGGCGGGCGCGCCGGGCACCGTGACGATCGCCGTGGAAGGCGCCGACACCGGCGGTTCGAGGTCGCGGGGCGGCGTGCCCGTCGCGGTGGCGGTGTTGGTCACCTGACCCGCGTCGACGTCCGCCTGCGACGCCTCGTAGGACGCGGTGCAGGTCACCTGGGCGGCCGGAGCGAGTGTCGCCGCGGCGGCGGGGCAGGTGATCTCCGGCGCCGTGCCGGTGCCGGAGAACGCGGTCTCGGTCACGGTGATGTCGGTGAGGGTCACGTTGCCCGTGTTCGTCACGAGGAACGCGTAGTCGACGGTCGCCCCGACCGCGGCGATCGACGTCGGATCGGCGGTCTTGACGAGGGTGATCGCGGGCGTCTCGTCCGCGGGGACCACCACGGTCGACGGCGGCGACACCGGTGCTCGCCCGTGGGCGGCTCCCCGGTCACGGTCGCGGTGTTGGTCACCCCGCCCGCGTCGATGTCCGCCTGCGTCACCACGTAGGGCGCGGTGCACGTCACCTGGGCGCCCGGGGCCAGCGATGCGGCGGCCGCGGGACAGGTGATGACCGGAGCGGTGCCCGTTCCGCTGAACGTGGTCTCCGTCACGCCGACGTCGGCGATCGTCACGTTCCCCGTGTTGGTGATGAGGAACGAGTAGGTGATCGTCTGGCCCGCCGCGGTGATCTCCGTGCGGTCCGCCGTCTTCGCCACCGTGAGCGCCGGAGCGGAGGTGACGGGGATCTCGACCGTGGACGGCGAGGAGACCGGTGCCGTGCCCGTCGGCGGCGTGCCCGTCGCGGTGGCCGTGTTCGTGAGCGCCGAGGTGTTGTAGTCCGCGGCCGTCACGGTGTAGCTCGCGGTGCAGGTGACCTCGGCCCCCGGCGCGAGGGAGGCGGCGCCGGCAGGGCAGCTCACGTCCAGGGCCCCGGTGCCGGAGAAGGACTCCTCGTCGATGCCGACGTTCGTCAGGGTCACGTTCCCGGTGTTGGTGACGAGGAACGAGTAGTCGATCGCCTGTCCGGTGCCCGTGATCGCAGTCGTCTCGGAGCTCTTCTCCAGCGAGATCGCCGGAGCCGGGTCGACCGGCACGCGCACGGTCGACGGCGGGGACACCGGAGGCGTCAGCGACCCCGGCGGCACGCCGGTGGCGGTCGCGGTGTTGCTGACCGATCCCCCGTTCACGTCCGCCTGCGTCAGGGTGTAGCTCGCGGTACAGGTCGCCTGCGCACCCGGGGCGAGCGGGGCCGTCGGGCACACGGCCGCCGAGAGCGTCCCGGACCCCGTGAACGCCGTCTCGTTCACCGCGATGTTCGAGACGGTCACGTTGCCCGTGTTGGTGACGATGAACGAGTAGTCGATCACCTGTCCGACCGTGAAGTCGTCCGGTCCGGACGGGTCGCCGACTTCACGACCGTGAGGGCCGGGGTGCGGGTCGTGGTCACCGTCGCGGTGCTCGGATTGCTCTCCACGCCGGTGTTGGCCTCGGATGTCCCGGTCGCGAGCGCGGTGTTCGTCACCGTGCCCGCGTCGATGTCCGCCTGCGTCAGCGTGTACGCCGCCGTACAGGTGGTGTTCTGCCCCACGGCGAGCGTCGTCGCCGCGCAGTTCACCGCCCCGAGCGTGCCCGTGCCGCTGAACGCGGACTCGCGGATGCCGAGTCCCGAGACGGCGACGTTGCCGGTGTTCGAGACCGCGAACGAGTACGTGACCGTGTCCCCCGCCGCGGTGGCGGTGGTCGGCGTGACCGTCTTCGTCAACCCCAGAGACGGCGCCGGAGCCGTGATCGTGACCGCATAGTCCTCCACCTCACCCGGACCGCCGGTCCCCGTCGGCGTCGCGGTCGTCAACCCCGTCCCGCTCTGGATGCGGAACCGCGCGAACGTCTGCCCGCCCACCGTCTGCGAGGCGATGCCGGACCAGTTCAACGTCACGGATGAGCCGTCCGCCGTGCCCGCAGGGACCGTCGCGGCGGCGCCCTCGTTCGCATCGAACACGCCGTTGCGGTTGAAGTCGATCCAGCCGACCAGGGTCGCCGGCACTCCCGGCACCTTGTTCGACGCCAGCACCGACACCGAATAGGTGTTCGTCACGCTGGCCATGATCGGCCCGAACGACGCCACCCCCGTCTCGTCGTTGATGGTCTGGTTCGGGGCCGTGCCGCCGACCGCGTTGTCACCCGTCGCATTCGCGCTGTACTGCATCGCGCTCTCGGCATCGGCCGACCACCCCAGATACGTCGCCGCATTCAGCTCCTGGGAGACCGAGCCGTAGCTGGCCGGCGCATCGCCGAAGTCGTCAGGGATGGTCGTACAGGAGGGGTTGAACCCGTCGATGCCCTCGCCACCGCTCTGCGCCCGGTAGCCGCGCACGACGACGTCACTCGTCCCGGTCGTCCCGGCGGGCCCGCATCTCGGCGTCGGCGTGTCCAGACCGCCGTTGGTGTTGAAGTTCTCGCCCGCGGTGAGGACGGTGGGGGTGGCCGCGAGATTGATCCGCAGCTCCCCCGCGGCCGTGAAGGTCATCGGACGGCACGTGATCTGCACGGACGAGGGCCAGCGTGCGCCGTTGTCGCCGACGAAGGTGGTGCCGGTGATGCGGTGCACGAAGGTGTTCGCCGGACACGTCGCCGTCTGCACGTTCCCGCGACCCTGGTCGTAGACCGGACCCTCGATCCAGGTGGGGTTCACCGCCGAGGTGACGACGCCCGCGTTGCTCACGGTGATCGTCGAGCACTGCAGGCTGAAGCGCGTGAGGATGGAGTTGCCGGTCGCCCCGGGGGCTTCCGCCGTCCGGTTCTCCGTACGCACCGCGGTGAGGACCGAGTTCGCCGGGCACTCCGTGGGGGCCGTCAGATCCTTGTCGGAGCCGACGACGGGACCTTCATACGAGACGCCGAGGTACAGCTGCGCCGGATCGCCCGGGGCCGCGGTCGCCGGAAGCACGGGCGCGACGAGCGATCCGAGCACGAGGGCGAGCATGGTCGCCACCGCCCACGGGCGCCGCGGCGACAGCAGCCGCCGTCGCGTTCTCCGGTCCTTCTTCTCTTCGCGCTCGGAATTCGTGTGCAGTGAGAACTGCATGAACACTCCCCTGTTCCGTGCCCAGTCCACCCACCCGCCGAACTGGGATACGGCTGAGAGTAGGGCGGCGCTGGAGGGATCTCCAGGGAGACTTTCGTCGCTACAGGATGAGGACCGGAGTCAATGCTCGGGGGTGGAAGGCGCCTCGAGTCGACGGCGCAGAGCCGTCGCGCGTTCCTCGAGTTCCGCGCGGATCTCGTGGGCGGCGAGCGAGCCGCCGGAGAGGAAACCGGCCTCCAGCGCCTCCCGCCACCGGCGGTTCACCTCGTCCAGCTCGCGGGTGAGGCGCTCCCTCTCCTCGGCCGAGATCGGCTCGGGCGGGACGGCGTCCTCCTCCTCGCCCTCCGGCACGACGTACCACCGGAAATCCTCGCGAGCGCGGGCATTGTTGAGTCGCCAGAGGAGGAAGAGGGAGAGAAGGAACCCTGCTCCCCCCGTCCCGATCATCACCCAGGCGAACCCGGGCGCGTCATCCCGCTCGAGCGTGCCGACCCAGAGCAGAAGCCCGCTGATCAGGGCCAGTGCACCGGGGAAGACGATGCGGACGAGGACGAGTCCGGCGGTGTGCATCCAGGGGCTCATGCGGCAGACCGTTCGATAGGCGTTCGCGGGGAAACAGAAAGAGCCGGTCAGACTCTGACCGACTCTTTCATGAATGTCTCGCTGTGCGCGAGGGGGGACTTGAACCCCCACGTCCATAAGGACACTGGCACCTGAAGCCAGCGCGTCTACCATTCCGCCACTCGCGCGAGCGTCTCGTTCCGAAGAACTCAACTTTCCGAGGATATCACGCGTTTTCGCCCCCGTTGCACACCCCCGGGAGGGGCGGCGGCGGCGTTCCCCCAGGTCACCTGGCTACGATGTCCCTACCGGTCGGCATGCCAGAGGAGCCCAGTGGGACTACTTGACAGCTTTGAGAAGGGTCTCGAGCGCGCAGTGAACAGCGCGTTCGCGAAGACCTTCCGCAGCGGCATCCAGCCCGTGGAGATCGCTTCGGCGCTGCGACGCGAGGCGGATACCACTGCGGCCGTGGTGAGCCGTGACCGCATCATCGCGCCCAACAACTACGTGGTGCGCCTGAGCCCCGACGATGCGGAGCGCATGCGCGGGCTCGGCGGCGCGCTCACGGACGAGCTGCACGCGCTCCTCACCAAGCATGCGAAGTCGCAGGGCTACAGCTTCGCCGGCCCGCTGTCCCTCACGCTCGAGGCGGACGACAAGGTCGCCACCGGCACCGTGCGCGTCACCTCGGGCACCGTCGAAGGACGCGTGAGCTGGCAGGCCGTGGTCGACGTCGACGGACGCCGGCACACCCTCACCCGTGCCCGCACCGTGATCGGCCGCGGCTCCGACGCCGACATCACCATCGCCGATGCGGGATCGAGCCGTCGTCACGCCGAGATCCTCTGGGACGGCGAGCGCGCCATGCTCCGCGACATGGGATCCACGAACGGCACGAAGGTCGACGGGCAGAAGCTCCGCGAAGCCGCCCTCCCCTCCGACACCACGATCACGATCGGTCGCACCGACCTCGTGTTCCGCATCGTCCCCGTCGCCACCCCGTCGCGGTCGTCTCGCCCCGACGACGACGCGACCCGCGTGTTCGGAGCCCTCGGATGAGCGAACTGGTCCTGCTCCTGCTCCGCATCGGCTTCCTCGTGCTGATGTGGTTCTTCGTGTTCGGGGTCGTCTACTCCCTGCGCGCCGACCTGTTCGGGGTGCGGGCTCGGAAGCTCCCCGCCGAGGCGACAGCGGGAGCACCCGCCGCCGCTCCGGCCGCGGCACCGGCCGCTCCGCCCCGGCCCTCGTCGGCGCGACCGTCGACCGGTCCCGCCACCGTGGCCACGGCGAAGCGCCTCGTGATCACGTCCGGGCCGAAGGCGGGTCTCGAACTGCCCCTGGGCTCCGACGCGATGACGATCGGCCGCTCCAGCGAGTCCGCCCTGGTGATCCGTGACGACTACACGTCCAGCCATCACGCCCGGCTCCTGCTCCGCGGCGACACCTGGGCGATCCAGGACCTCGACTCGACGAACGGCACGTTCGTGGCGGGTCAGCGGGTGACGGGCGGCCCGGTCTCCCTCAGCCTCGGCACCCCGGTCAAGGTCGGCGCGACGACGTTCGAGCTGAGGGCCTGACGCCGGCATGGTCTTCGAAGGCTCGAGCGCCGCGATCTCCCACACCGGGAAGGTCCGCTCCAACAACCAGGACTCCGGGTACTCCGGGGCGAACCTGTTCGTCGTCGCCGACGGCATGGGCGGACACGCGGGCGGCGACGTCGCCTCCAGCATCGCCATCCAGCGCATGGAGCCGCTGGACCAGCCGTACTCCTCCACGGAGGACGCGCAGGCCGCCCTCCAGGCCGCCGCCACGACGGCCGCCGGCGACCTCATCCGCGCCGCAAAGGACCGCCCGGAGCTTGCCGGGCTGGGCACCACGCTCAGCGCCATCATCATGGTCGACGAGTACGCCGTCATCGGGCACATCGGCGACTCCCGCATCTACCTCTACCGCGACGACGCGCTGACGCAGATCACCGCCGACCACACCTTCGTGCAGCGGCTGGTTGACTCCGGCCGCATCACCCCGGAAGAGGCCAGGTACCACCCGCGGCGCTCTGTCCTCATGCGCGTGCTCAGCGACATGGACGCCGACCCCGAGCTCGACATGTTCGTCATGCATGCGCAGCCCGGCGACCGCTGGCTGCTGTGCTCCGACGGCCTCTCGGGAGTGGTGGACGAGGCCCGCATCCTCAAGGCCATGCAGCTCGGCCTCGCCCCGGGGCGCACGGCGGACAACCTCCTCAAGCAGGCCCTCGACGGCGGCGCCCCTGACAACGTCACGATCGTGATCGTCGATGTCGGCGGACAGCACCCCGTCCACTCCGGCACGGCCACGATCGTCGGCGCCGCGTCGAACCCGTCCGGGGTCTACGTGCCGCCGGTCCGCGCCCCGCGGAGCAACTGGCTGCACCCGGTGCGGCAGGCCGCGAACGAGCCGAGCCACTTCGAGCCGGCGCCTGAGTACCTCGAGGAGCTGATCGAGGAGGACCGCCGTCGCGCCAAGCGCCGTCGACTGGGCTGGATCGCCGGCGCGCTCGTCGTGCTCGCGATGCTCGCGTTCGCCGCCTTCGCGGCGTACAGCTGGACGCAGACGCGCTATTTCATCGGCGCCGACGAGGACAGCGTGGTGATCTTCCAGGGCGTGCAGCAGAACATCGGGCCGATCACGCTGTCGACCCCGGTCGATGACACGCAGATCCTCCTCGCCGATCTGCCGCCGTATCAGCGGGCCTCGGTGGAACGCACCATCAGCGCCCGCTCGCTCTCCGACGCGATGGCCATCGTCGACCGGCTCCGCTCCGGCGCCGAGGCGAACATCATCGAGCAGACGCCGCTGCCCACCCCGCTCCCCTCGCCGAGCGAGACGCCGTCGGGAGGTGCCGGATGAGCACCGACGTCCAGGCCGACACCACCGTCATCAAGGCTCTGCGCCGACTGCGCATGCCCCAGACGCAGCGCAACCGCGAGTTCTGGCTGCTCCTCTTCGCCTGTGCGATCAGCGGTGCCGCCCTCACGCTCGTCCAGCTCGGCGCTCTCGGCACGATCGACCCGATGATCCTGGCGATCGGCGGCGGGCTCGCCGCCCTCGCCTTCGCGCTGCACGTCGTGCTCCGCTTCGTCGCCGCCGACGCCGACCCGTTCGTGGTCCCGATCGCGACGCTGCTGACCGGCCTCGGCGTCGCGATGATCTATCGGATCGACATCGCGTTCGGGAACACCGGGTGGAACGCCTACTCCACCAAGCAGCTCGCGTGGACGGCCATCTCGCTCGCCGGTGCGATCGCGGTGGTCATCCTGCTGCGCAACTACCGGATCCTCTTCCGGTACACCTACATCTTCGGCCTCGCCGGCATCCTCCTGCTGCTGCTGCCGTTCGTGCCCGGGCTGCGGATCCCCGATGCGAACGCCCAGGTCTGGGTGTCGCTGGGGGGCATGTTCGCCTTCCAGCCCGGCGAGCTCGCCAAGATCTGCCTCGCGATCTTCTTCGCCGGCTACCTCGTGCGCACCCGCGAGAGCCTGACGTCGGTCGGCAAGCGGGTGCTCGGCATCACCTGGCCGCGCATGCGCGAGCTCGGTCCGGTCCTCGTCGTGTGGCTGGTCTCGCTCGGCATCATCGTCTTCCAGCGCGACCTCGGCACCGGAACGCTCATCTTCGGCATGTTCGTGGCGATGCTCTACGTCGCGACGGGCAAGACGAGCTGGGTGCTGATCGGTCTCGGCCTCGTGGTGGCCGGCGTCGCCGTCGCCTCGCAGATCCTCAGCTACGTGCAGGGCCGCTTCGTCAACTGGCTGTTCCTGTTCGACTCCTCGAAGGTCGACCCCGACGGCGCCGGCTACCAGCCGATGCAGGGGCTGTTCGGTCTCGCCCGTGGCGGTCTCATCGGCACCGGCTGGGGCCAGGGCCGCCCGGAGATCACTCCGCTGGCGCACAGCGACTACATCATCACGAGCCTCGGTGAGGAACTCGGCCTCATCGGCCTGTTCGCGATCCTCTGCCTCTACATGGTGTTCGTCAGCCGCGGCGTCCGCATCGGCCTCGCCGGTCAGGACGACTTCGGCAAGCTGCTCGCCACGGGGCTGTCGTTCACGATCGCCCTCCAGGTCTTCATCATGGTGGGCGGCGTGACCAGGGTCATCCCGCTGACGGGTCTGACCACGCCGTTCCTCGCTGCCGGCGGCTCCTCGCTCGTCGCGAACTGGCTCATCGTGGCGCTCCTGCTCCGCATCTCCGACGGCGTCCGCCGTCAGCCCCGGGTGGTGATCGGCTGACATGACCAAAGAGCTCCGCAGACTCAGCATCGTCATGCTGTTCATGTTCGTCGCGCTGTTCGCCGCGACGAGCTGGATCCAGGTCGTCGAGACCGATGCCCTGTCGCAGAACCCGCACAACAAGCGCACACGACTGGACAGCTACGAGATCCAGCGCGGCGCGATCATCGTCGACGGCACGGCCATCGCCAATTCGGTCCCGAGCGACGACCAGTATCGATTCCAGCGCGTGTACACGGACCCGGGCCTGTGGGAGCCCGTCACCGGGTACTTCAACCCCGCCCTGGGCTCGGCCACCGGCATCGAGGAGGCGATGAACGCCGACCTCTCCGGCACCGGCTCGAACGCCTTCTTCGCCGAGATCGAGCGCATCCTCTCCGGCCAGCCGCAGCGCGGCTTCAGCGTCGAGCTGTCGCTGAACACCGCCGCACAGCGCGCCGCCGTCGAGGCCCTCGACGGCCTGCAGGGAGCGGTCGTCGCGATGGACCCGAAGACCGGACGCATCCTCGCGATGGCATCCACCCCGGGTTTCGACACGAACCGCATGGCGACGCACGACGCGAACGCGGCCAACGCCACGTACGACGAGCTGGTGGCCGATCCGGGCAAGCCGCTCTCCAACCGGGCGATCGCGGGCGACCTCAACCCCCCGGGATCGACCTTCAAGATCGTCGTGGCGGCCGCCGCCTATGCGAGCGGGGACTGGACTCCGGAGTCGACCCTGCCCAACCCGACCTCGTACACGCTCCCCGGCTCGAACAATCGCGTCTCCAACGCCTGGGGAGGCGCCTGCGGGCCCGGGGACACCGTCACGATCGCCGAGGCGATCCGCCTGAGCTGCAACATCCCCATGGCCGAGCTCGCGGTCGAGCTCGGCGACGACACGATCCGGGAGATGGCGGAGAAGTTCGGCTTCAACCGCAGCTTCGACACGCCCCTCACCTCGACGCCCTCCAGCTACCCCCAGGGCCTGGACGACGCGCAGACCGCGCTCACCGGCTTCGGGCAGGGACAGGTCACCGCGACGCCGCTCCAGATCGCCATGGTCTCGGCCGGCATCGCGAACGACGGCGTGGTCATGAACCCGCAGATGGTGGATGCCGTGATCGGCAACGACCTCTCGGTGATCCGATCGTTCGACAGCACCGAGTTCGGCCGCGCGATGGACGCCGACGTCGCCGACGACGTCACCTCCGCCATGGTCGCGAGCGTCTCAAACGGTGCGGCGCAGGGTGCAAGAATAGACGGGGTCGACGTAGCCGGTAAGACGGGAACGGCGGAGAACGGAAACAGGCCGCACACGCTGTGGTTCACGGGGTTCGCCCCCGCGGACGACCCCGCGGTCGCGGTAGCGGTCGTCGTCGAGAACGGCGGCGGACAGGGTCAATCAGGAAGCGGGGACACCATCGCCGCTCCGATTGCGAAGAAGGTCATAGAGGCGGTGCTGGGCAGATGAGGCCGACGCAGGGTGTGTCGTTCGGTGGTCGCTACGAGCTGCAGTCGCGTATTGCGATCGGCGGCATGGGCGAGGTGTGGGAGGCGACGGATCACGTCATCGGTCGCACCGTCGCCATCAAGATCCTCAAGGACGAGTACATGGGGGACCCCGGGTTCCTCGAGCGGTTCCGCGCGGAGGCGCGTCACGCCGCGCTCGTCAACCACGAGGGCATCGCCAGCGTGTTCGACTACGGCGAGGAGAACGGCAGCGCGTACCTCGTCATGGAGCTCGTGCCGGGTGAGGCCCTGTCGACGATCCTCGAACGGGACGGCTCGCTGAGCGCGGACAAGACGCTCGACATCGTCGCGCAGACCGCTTCGGCGCTCCAGGCCGCGCACGCCGCGGGTCTCGTGCACCGCGACATCAAGCCGGGGAACCTCCTGATCACGCCCGACGGTCGGGTGAAGATCACCGACTTCGGCATCGCCCGCATCGCCGACCAGGTCCCGCTCACGGCGACCGGGCAGGTGATGGGCACGGTGCAGTACCTGTCGCCGGAGCAGGCGTCGGGTCACCCCGCCTCCCCCGCGACCGACACGTACTCGCTGGGCATCGTCGCGTACGAGTGCCTCGCCGGCAAGCGCCCCTTCACCGGCGAGTCGCAGGTCGCGATCGCCATGGCGCAGATCAACGAGCAGCCGCCGCCGCTGCCGCCGACGGTCCCGATCCCCGTGCAGAACCTCGTCATGGCGATGATCGCCAAGAAGCCGGCGGATCGCCCCTCCTCCTCGGCCACGGTCGCCCGTGCGGCTCAGGCCCTGCGTCGCGGCGACCTGAACTCCGCAGCCATCGCCGTGCCCGCCATCGCGACGGGCGGCATCGCCGGGGACGACGACGCCACGCGCATGCTCACCGCGACCGGTGACGACGGCACGACACGCATCCTCCCCACCACCGCGCAGCTTCCCACCGACGAGGCCGCCGCGGAGGAGCAGGAGAAGAAAAAGAAGAAGAAGAGCGCTTGGACGTGGCCGCTCATCGCGCTGCTCGTGCTGCTGCTCATCGTGGCCGGCGGCACGCTGTGGGCGCTGTTCGGCCCTCAGACCAAGGACGCGGATCCCGAGCCCACCGGGAGCTCGAGCCGCACCCCCACGCGGGTCGAGTCCGAGACGCCGACCCCGCCGCCGACTCCTCAGGAGACGCGGGTCGACGTGACGGCGCTCAACCTCACGGACATGGACTGCGCCACCGCCACGGCGACGCTCAAGGAGGCCGGCTTCAGCGACATCACGTGCGCCGACGGCGACCCCGCGCCGAGCGACGGCGAGGTGGGCAAGGTCTACCGCGTGCAGCCCTCGGGCAACGTCGCGACGACCACCCCGATCGCGTTGACCGTCTACGCCGGCCGCACGCCGCTCCCGACGCCGACGGACAAGCCGACGATCACCGGGGACCCGGTCGCGGGCAGCACCGTCACCATCTCCTGGGGCACCGGTTTCACGTGCCCCAGCGGCACGACCCTGTCCGGCTACGTCGTCTCGCTGCAGAACGGCACGTTCGCCGCGGGCGGTCCGAACTTCCAGCCGACCCAGCGCAACGCGCAGGTGACGGTCGGCGATGCCGTGGGCCAGCAGCTCATCGCCACCTACCAGGGCCTGTGCTCGGGTGGGGACCAGCGGACGTCGAACGCCTCGCCGCCGCTGTCCGTGACCATCGTCGCTCCGGAGGACGGCGAGGGTGACAGCGGGGAGAGCACCGAAGGGTAGCCTGAATATCCAGTCCAGCCGCAGTCGTTTCCAGGGGGTTCATCCGTGTCCACAGAGCCACGAGTCATCGCGGGCCGGTACCGCGTCGACGAGCTCATCGGGCACGGCGGGATGGCGAAGGTCTACCGCGGGTACGACCTGACCCTGGGCCGCGAGATCGCGATCAAGATCCTCGATCCGGAACTCGCCCGCGACACCAGCTTCCGGACGCGGTTCCGTCTCGAGGCCCAGTCGGCATCGCGCATGTCGCACCCGTCGATCGTCCGTGTGTACGACGCCGGCGACCCCTCGACGGTCGACAGCTCCTCCGACGAGCCGCCGTACATCGTCATGGAGCTCGTCAAGGGCACGCTCCTCAAGAAGATCATCGCCGACGGTCCGGTGCCCGTCGAGGACGCCGTGCGCTATGTCGACGGCATCCTCGAAGCACTCGACTACTCGCACCGCGCCGGCGTCGTGCACCGCGACATCAAGCCCGGCAACGTCATGGTCACCGACAAGGGCCAGGTGAAGGTGATGGACTTCGGCATCGCGCGTGCGGTGTCCGACTCCTCCTCCACCGTCGCCGAGACCACGCAGATCATCGGCACCGCCGCGTACTTCTCCCCCGAGCAGGCCAAGGGCGAGCCGGTCGACGCGCGTGCGGACCTCTACTCCACCGGGGTCGTGCTGTACGAGCTGCTGACCGGGCGGCAGCCGTTCCGCGGGGAGTCCCCCGTGGCCGTCGCCTACCAGCACGTGAGCGAGACGCCGGTGCCGCCCTCCGAGGTCAACGAGGAGTCGCCCGCCGCCCTCGACCCGATCGTCCTCCGCGCGCTCGCGAAGGACCCGTACCAGCGGTATCCGGACGCCGCGCATTTCCGCGCCGCCCTCGACGCCGCGGTGACGGGTGCCGCACCCACGCGCAAGCAGATCGGCGCCCTGACCAGCGAGCTCTACGGACCGAGCCCACGGCAGGCACAGGAGACCGCACGATCACTCCGTCAGCTCAGCACGGACACGACGATGGCCCGCACGCAGTCGGGTCCGCCCGTCGCGTGGATCTGGGCCGGAGTCGCGCTGCTCGCCGTCCTCCTGGCCTCCGTCCTGTTCTGGGTGTGGACGATCAGCATGCGGCCCGCCGACGTGCCTAGTACCTCGCGCGTCGTCCCCGACCTGACGAACGTCGCCTCGGAGCGCGCGCAGGACGACCTCGCCGAACTCGACCTCTCCTCCAAGATCGTCATCGAGTCGAGCCCTTCGATCGCCGAGGGCAACGTCATCCGCACCGACCCCGAAGGCGGGGTGTCCGTCGAGCAGGGCTCGACCGTCACGCTCTACGTGTCGTCGGGCGAGGAGACGGTCGTCGTGCCGAAGCTGGAGGGCATGTCCCTGGATGCCGCGACGAAGGCCCTCCAGGACGCCGGACTCGAGCTCGGCACCGTGACCCAGCGCAACGACAAGGGTCTCGCCGCCAACACGGTCATGACGGCCAGCGAAGAGGAGGACGCCGAGGTCGCCCCGGGCACGGTGGTGAACCTCGAGGTCGCCAGCGGCAAGATCACTCTGAACAACGTCGTCGGCTGGTCGATGGAGTCGGCCACGCAGGAGCTCGAGGATCTCGGGCTCACCCCGGTGCCGACGGAGGCCCCGGAGTGCCCGGCGACGGATCCGGCGACGGTGCACTCGATGTCCGTCGCGCCGGGCGACGTGCCCGTCGGGTCGTCGGTCGAGCTCCGCTACTGCACCGGATCCTGACGCGAGACGCGCCGCGGCTCAGCGGGTCAGCGGATCGAGGCGGCCGGAGCGGGCGACGGCCTCCCCGTCGCCGGCCAGCTCGAGCCAGTTCGCGAGCAGCCGATAGCCACCCCGGGTGAGCACGCTCTCCGGATGGAACTGCACCCCGTGCAGCGGCAGCGTCCGGTGCGCGAGGGCCATCACGGTGCCGTCGGGCGCGGTCGCGGTGACGATGAGGTCGTCGGGGAGGTCGTCGGCCGACAGGGCGAGCGAGTGGTAGCGCCCGACGTCGAACGGCGACGGGAGACCGGCGAACAACGCGGAACCGTCGTGCCGGACCGCCGAGACCATGCCGTGCATCACCGCGGGTGCCGAGCGGACGGGGGCCCCGAGCGCGGCCCCGATGACCTGGTGCCCGAGACACACGCCGAGCGTCGGCACGCCCCGCCGCATCGCGAGCCGGGCGGCCTCGACCGAGACCCCGGCGTCGCCGGGGGACCCGGGGCCGGGCGAGAGGAGAAGGGCGTCGTGGGAGTCCAGCATCCGTTCGACCGCCACGGCATCCGTCGCATCCGACTCCACGAGGGTGGTGTCCGCCCCGAGCTCCCGGAGGTAGCCGACGAGGGTGTGCACGAAGCTGTCGTGATTGTCGACGACGAGGACGCGCGTCATTCGACGTCGACCTCGCCGGGCGAGATCAGGGGGCTGACCCAGGGGAACACGTACCAGAACAGCGCATAGAGCACCGCGGCGATCACGACGAGCAGGATGAGGACGCGCAGCCACCACGGACCGGGAAGCAGGCGCCAGAGTGCGGCGTACATGGGTCTTCTCTCTCCTGGGGGCGGATCACACCGACGGCGCGGCCGGCGGCGGCGGGGGTTCGGTCAGGGCCGGCGGCGGCCCTTCGGCTCGCGGTTGGAAGCTCTCGAACACCCCGTACGCGACGATGCGCTCGGCGAGCGAGTACAGCGGTGAGCAGGCCGTCAAGGTGATGTACTGCTCCCCCGTCTGCTGCTCCGGCATCTGCGGCACGTCGGCGAGAACGTCGGTCTGCGTCGGCTTCACGTACTCCAGGGTGCGGAACCGGTAGGTGTACCAGCCGTCAGGGGTCTCCACGACGATCGCGTCACCCACGTGCAGCTTGTCGAGCTGGTTGAACGGCTTCCCCCAGGTCGTGCGATGGCCGGCGAGCGAGAAGTTGCCGACCTCTCCCGGCATCTTCGACTGCGTGTAGACGCCGATGCCCTTCTGATCCAGGGTGCGCGCCCGACTCGTCCCCCCATAGATCCCGAAGTTGTAGTCGGCGCCGAACCGGGGGATGTGCATCTGCCCGAACCACTCGCCGTCGGCCGGCGCCGCCGGGACCGGGGCCTGATAGACCGTCTCGCCGTCGTCCGTCTCGACGAGGGGTGGGGGCTCGGGTGCCTCGCCCGCGGCGAGCTGCTGGGAGATCGCGGCGCCCTCCTCGTTCTTCTGGGCGGCGATGATGATGTCGCCGATCCACATCTGCCACGCGACGAAGAGGAGCACGACCACGCCGGCGGTCAGGAGGAGCTCGCCGAGCACGCTCGCGAAGGTGGCTCGCGACCGTGGTCGCTGCCGCCGTCCGCGCCGCCCCCCAGGCACGACAGATGCAGTCATGGGCGTGATCATATCCGCCCGACCTGTGCACCCGGCATGCCTCCTCCCCGTTCGCGGCATCCGCGGCTCGTCGGCGCCGAGGTCTCCCGGGTACAATGACGGCATGGCACGTGACCGCAAGACCGAAGAACCCGCCGTCGAGCGCGCCGAGGGCGACGCCGCTCCCAACGCCGTCTGGTTCAAGCCGGTGATGATCGGCTTCATGCTCCTCGGCCTCGCCTGGATCCTCGTCTTCTACATCTCGGGCATGCAGTTCCCCATCCCGGGACTCGACAACTGGAATCTGGCCATCGGTCTGGGCATCGCCCTCATCGGATTCCTCATGACCACCCGCTGGCGCTGACCGGCCGGAACGACAAGAACCCCTCGCCTCTTCGGCGGGGGGTTCTTTCGTCTGTCCGGCAAGGCGGAAGTTATCCACAGGTTATCCCCACACTGGGGAGAATTACACCGATGTTATTCACAGGGGTTAACAACCCTGTTAACAACTCGGGATCAGGCCAAAAGGAGCAACGGCGGCACGACGGCCACGACGACGAGCAGCAGGACGACCAGGGCGGCGAGGAGGACGATCTGCCAGGTCCGCTGATCCCGGCGCTTCGTCCGCACGTAGACGAGCGCCACGAGAGCACCCGTGATCGCGCCGCCGAGGTGCGCCTGCCAGGAGATGCCGCCGGCGAAGAACCCGAAGGCGAAGTTGATCCCGAGGATGACGAGGATGCCGGTGACGTTGGCCCCGATGTGCCGCCCGATGATCAGGAGCGATGCGAGAAGCCCGAAGATCGCGCCGGAGGCGCCGACCGTCCACGTCTCCGGCGCGAGGAGGGCGACCGCGACGGAGCCGCCGAGACCGCTGATCAGATACAGCGCGAGATAGCGGACGCGACCGAGCATCGGTTCGAGATTCTGTCCGAGCATCCACAGGGCGAGCATGTTCAGCGCGAGATGCACGAAGCCGCCGTGCACGAACAGCACGGTCAGCAGTCGCCACGGCTCGAACGGCAGGAGGGAGAGGTTCGGGTAGAGGAACGGCGCGTAGAAGCCGAGGGCCTGGATGATCGGGGCGTTGAGCCCGGGGATGAGCTGCACGAGGCCGATGAACGACGTCACCGCCAGCAGCACGTACGTGACGACGGGTCTGCCGCTGCGCACCGCCCCCATGGTCGTGGCACCGCCGCCGCGCCACCGTCGCGCGGCCTTCTTCTGGGCGGGGGTGCGGTTCTTGCGTTCGGCGTCCATGCACTCCGGGCAGATCACGCCGACCGCGGCGGGTGTCTGGCACTCGGGGCAGATGGTGCGCAGGCATCGCTGGCAGAGCACGAAGGACTGCCGATCCGGATGCCGGTAGCAGAAGTTCTCACGATTGTTCGTGAACTCGGGCGTCGTCATCCGGATCGGCCGTCGCTGTCGTCAGGCGGCGACGATGTCGATCGACTGCAGCACGACGGGCTCGATCGGGCGGTCGCCCGCAGCCGTCGGGACCGCGGAGATCGCGTCGACGACCTTGCGCGACGCGTCGTCGGCGACCTCGCCGAAGATCGTGTGCTTGCCCTGCAGCCACGGCGTCGGGTCGGTCGTGATGAAGAACTGCGAGCCGTTCGTGCCCTCGACCTTGCCGGTGATGGCGTTGCGGCGGAGGCCCGCGTTGGCCATCGCGAGGATGTAGGGCTCGTTGAAGTTGAGCTCGTTGTTGATCTCGTCGTCGAAGTTGTACCCCGGGCCGCCCACGCCCTGGCCGAGCGGGTCGCCGCCCTGGATCATGAAGTTCGGGATGATGCGGTGGAAGATGACGTCCTTGTAGAGGGGACCCTCGCCCGGCTTGCCGGTGGCGGGGTGCGTCCACTCCTGGGAGCCGTCGGCGAGACCGACGAAGTTCTTGACCGTCTTCGGGGCGTGGTCGCCGAAGAGGTTGATGACGATGTCACCGTGGTTGGTGTGCAGAGTTGCGACGTGGGAAGCGTGAACCATGCCTTCATTCTCGCAGAGCTTCCGGTGAGCGGGCCGGGCATGTACAACGCAGGAGCCGATGATGCAAGGGGCGGGCGATTCCCTCGCCGCATCCAGCCTCTCGTGGCAAGATGGGGAACCCGTACTCCAATGGACAGGAGAGCATCGTGAGCCTCAGCCGCAAGCGGAAGAAGCAGCTTCGTCGTCTTCAGAAGGACGCGAACCAGCTGTGGGAAGACCAGCAGGTGCTCGTCGGCCACGCTGCCGACGTCGCTCGTGAGGCGGGTCGCCAGCTCGGCAACTTCAATCGCGAGCAGATCGTCCCGGTGGTCCAGGACACCTACAACCGCCGCGTCGCCCCGGTGGTCGACCGTTCGGTGAAGGCCGGCAAGCACGTCGTGGACGACAAGGTCGTCCCCATCGTCGGCGGAGTCGTGGGCACCGCGCTCACCGCCTGGGACGTCGCCAACGCGAAGCGTCACGGCGTCGAGTACAAGGCCCGCAAGGCCGTCTCGCAGAAGAAGGGTCCCGGTCTCGGATCCGTCATCGCCATCGTCCTGGGTGCTGCGGCTGCCGTCGGCGTGCTGTACGCCGCCTGGCAGGCGCTGCGGGCCGACGACGAGCTCTGGGTCGCCGACGACCCGCTGTCGGCTCCCGACGCGTGACCACTCCCGACCCGCACGCGCGGGTGAGGGATGCTGCGGCCGCCCGCGGACTCGACATCGAGATCCGCGAGCGGCCGCAGGCGCGTAGCCTCGTCGAGGCCGCCGAGATCCTCGGCATCCCGCCGTCCGGCATCGTGAAGACCCTCGTGGTCAAGCGCTCTGACGACACCTATCTGTTCGCGCTCATCCCCGGTGGGCGGTCCATCTCGTGGCCGAAGCTGCGGGCCGTCGTGGGGGTGAACAAGCTCCGCCTGCCCGAACCCGAGCTCGCCCTCGCGGCGACCGGCTACGAGCGCGGAACCATCGTCCCGATCGGCAGCACCACCGACTGGCCGGTCTACGCCGACGCGTCCATCGTCGGCGAGCGGGTCGCGATGGGAGCGGGCGCGCACGGCTACAGCCTTTTCGTCGACGCCGACGCCCTCATCGCCGCATACGGCGCGACCGTCGCCGACATCTCGGTTCCCGAGGAACGCTGAGGATCCTGCCGCGGCTCGTCAGAGCAGCCCGGCCATCCGCAGCGCGATGTCGACCAGCCGCACCCGCTGCAGGCCGGCGACGGCCGAGAGTGCGAACCACTCCGCCCGGTCGGTGGAGCCGTCCGTCTCCCAGCGCAGCTTCCCGCCGGTGACCTCCGCGCGATAGACGATCCGGAGGGTGTGCAGGGGATCAGGCGACTTCTGCACGCGCCGCCCGGCGGGGATGACACGGGAGTGGATGCCGAGGAGTGAGCCGACGCGGACGGTGTAGCCGGTCTCCTCTCGGAGCTCCCGGCGCACGGCATCCTCCGGGGCCTCACCGGGTTCCAGTCCCCCGCCGGGAAGCGTCCACGCGATGCGCCGACCCTCCGTCCACCGCGCCAGCAGCAGGCGTCCACCCTCGTCGGTGACGACCCCGTATGCGGCGACGCGCAGGTCCATGCGTCACACCCTATCCGGGTATCGAGCTGTCTCCCGCCGCGTGACGACGGGCGCGATCGATCAGGAATCGAGAAGCATGGCACCGCGCGCCGTCCTTACGCTGGGAGCATCATCCGGGCCGCACGAGAGGAACATCATGGCTGACACCGAGAAGAACTTCACCGCCGAGGAACGCGAGGCCATGCAGGCCGCCGCGAAGGAGGCGCGCACCCGACGTTCCCGTGCCAAGAAGTCGCCCGAGGAACTCCGCGCCGCCGGAGAGGCCGATCTCAAGGAGGCCGTCGCGAAGCTCAGCGACGAGGACAGGCTGCTCGCCGAGAAGCTGCACGCGCTGGTCACCGAGGTGGCGCCGGAGCTCGTGCCCCGGACCTACTACGGCATGCCGGCGTGGGGCCGCGACGGCAAGGTGCTGTGCTTCTTCCAGCCGGCTGGCAAGTTCAAGGTCCGCTACGGCACCTTCGGTTTCGAGCCGATCTCGAACCTCGACGACGGGACCGTCTGGCCGACCGCGTACGCGGTGACCGCGCTCACGGAGAAGGACCTCGAGTTCCTCGCCGGGCGCATCCGCCAGGCGATCAGCTGATCTCGAAGAGGGTCTGACGCCGCGGGGTCACGCGCGTTAGCGTGGTGCCTGTGAGCACCCTTCCCTTCTCCGCCGCCGTCTACGCCCGCCGCCTCGAGCGCGCACAGGAGCGCGCACGGACCGCCGGCCTCGACGCGATCATCGTCGGTCCCGGCCCCGACCTGCAGTACCTCCTCGGCGTCGAGGGCGACACCATCGAGCGCCTGACCGCCCTCGTGCTGCCACCGCACGGCGCGGCGACGGTCATCGTCCCCCGGATGGAGCTCGCCAAGGTGCGCAGCACGGCCGTCGGCGAACTCGGGCTGGCGGTCGCCGACTGGGTCGACGGCGACGATCCGTACGCCCTCGTCGCCGCGGCCACCGGTCCCGTCTCCCGCGTCGGTGTGTCGGATGCGCTTCCCGCGCTGCACGTCGTGCCGATCGGTGAGCGCCTGCAGGCCCGGCTCGAACTCGCCACGCCGGTCCTCCGGGAGGGGCGGATGACCAAGGACGAGGAGGAGATCGCCGAGCTGCGTCGCGCCGGCACGGCCATCGATGCCGTGCACCGCCGCGTGCCCGGCTGGCTGCGCGCCGGCCGCACGGAGCGCGAGGTCGCCGCCGACATCGCCGCGGCGATCGTGGAGGAGGGGCATCGGACGGTCGAGTTCGTCATCGTCGGGTCGGGGCCCAACGGGGCCGACCCGCACCACGAGGTCTCCGACCGGGTCATCGAGGACGGCGATGTGGTGGTCGTCGACATCGGCGGTGCCGTTCCGAGCGGCTACAACTCCGACAGCACGAGGACCTACGTCGTCGGAACGCCTGATCCGGCAGCCGCGGACCGGATCGCCACCCTCGTCCGGGCACAGCAGGCGGCCGTGGATGCGGTGCGCCCCGGGGTCACGGCGGAGGAGGTCGACGCGGCCGCCCGCTCGGTCCTCACGGAGGCGGGGCTCGGCGACGCGTTCCTGCATCGCACGGGTCATGGCATCGGCGTCTCGGTGCACGAGGAGCCCTACATCGCCCCCGGCAACGACCTCGTGCTCCGCGAGGGCATGGCCTTCAGCATCGAGCCCGGCATCTACTTCGCCGGCGAGTGGGGAGCCCGCATCGAGGACATCGTGGTCGTGACGGCAGACGGGGCCGAGCGACTGAACACGGCGCCGCACGAGCTCACGACGGCCGACCGGTGAGCGAGAGGATGGTGGAGCCTAGGAGATTCGAACTCCTGACATCCTGCTTGCAAAGCAGGCGCTCTACCAACTGAGCTAAGGCCCCGTGAGGGAATTCTTGAATTGAAAGGGTGGGGCTACCAGGACTTGAACCTGGGACCTCTTCATTATCAGTGAAGCGCTCTAACCGCCTGAGCTATAGCCCCGTCAACCTCCAGAACTTTACCGGAGTTTCGGCGAAAATCCGAATCGAGGGCGAGGACCCCTTCCGGGATCCTCGCCCTCGGCCGATTCACCGTCCCGGCTCGACGTCCACACTGCCGGCCGCCACCGACACGTCGATCGTGCGGCGCGCGCTCGGGGACTCGTCGACCCGCGCGTTGAAGGAACCCGCGTTGACGTCCTGACTGATCCGATACTCCACATCGGGGAGGGCCAGGTTCAGGGACCCCGCGCTCACGTCGATCGTGGTCGTCGTGGGCGCGTCGCCGGTCAGCTCCACCGTCAGATCGCCCGCCGCGATACCGAGATCCGCCTGGTCGACGCCGTCGAGAAGGACGTCCGCGCGTCCCGCGTTCATCTGCACGTCGAACGCCGTAGCCGCACCGGCGACGTCGAGGGATCCGGCGTTGATCTGCACCTCCAGGGTGCCGAACTCGCCGGACACGTCGAGGGCACCGGCATCGAGCGTGAGACTCGCGTCGAGATCCGACCCGCTGAGCTCCTCGGGCAGGGTGAGGACGGCGCGCTCATCGTCGCCGAACCAGTTGCCGAACCACCAGCCGAAGGCGGGTCGAGGGCTCCGGACGACGAGCTCGTCCGCCTCCCGCTCGAATGTCCATGAACCCCGCCCGTCGGTCACGGAGAGCTCCGCTGCGTCCACATCCCCGAAGTCGATGCGGACCATGCTCGCGTCGGCGTCCAGATCGATCGCGGTGACGCCGTCGACGTCCACCGTCTGCACCGAGTCCGGTCGGCTGGAGGAGAAGAGGGTGCCGGTCGCCGCGACGGCCGCCGTGCCTCCGGCTCCGAGGAGGGCGATGCCGCCGACCACGGCGGTGGCGATCATCACCGCCGTCGCTCCGGACGAGCGCTGGGGTCCCGGCGCGCCGGGCGCCGGCGTGGGTGAGGCCGCGGGCGGCGGCGGGGGAGGAGTGACCGGGGTGTGGCCGCCCTGCGCTCCGGTGTTGTCGGTGGTCATCGTGAGACTCCTGTCTGGCCGTTCGACGGCGTCGTGCCGCCCGTGTTCTCGAGGTGGGCGAGGGCGGCGAGCACGCGGCGGTTGCCCGACTCGTCCTGTTCGAAGCCCAGCTTCTGGAAGATGGAGGTGATGTGCTTCTCGACGCTCGCCCCCGAGAGGAACAGGAGGCCGGCGATCGCCTGGTTCGACTTGCCCTCGGCGAGCAGGGCCAGCACGGTGCGCTCCCGCTCGGTGAGCCGCATCATGCGGTCGTCGCGGTTCCGGCGGGTCAGGAGCTGGGCCACGACCTCCGGGTCCAGCACCGTGGCGCCGTCGGCGATGCGCTGCACCGAATCGATGAACTCGGCGACATCCGCCACCCGGTCCTTCAGGAGGTAGCCGAGGGGTCCGCCCTGGGCGGCGATGAGGTCGGACGCGTAGCGCTCCTCCACGTACTGCGAGAGCACGAGGATGGCGAGCGCCGGGTGCACGGCTCGGAGATCCAGCGCCGCGCGGATGCCCTCGTCCGTGAAGGTGGGCGGCAGCCGCACGTCCAGGATGCAGAGGTCGGGCGTGGTCGAGACCACGGCCTCGCGAAGACCGGTCGCGTCGGTGAGCGCGGCGACCACCTCGTGGCCCGCGTCCTCGAGCAGTCGCACGAGGCCCTCGCGCAGGAGGACGGAATCCTCGCAGATCAGGATGCGCATGGCACGTTCACCTCCAGGCTGGTCGGGCCGCCCTGCGGGCTGTCGAGACGGAAGGTCCCGCCGGCGGCGAGGATCCGGTTCGCGATGCCGTCGAGGCCTCCGCCCGGGATCACCTGGGCGCCGCCCAGGCCGTTGTCCTCGACCCGCGCCCAGAGGGTGTTCCCCTCACGGAGCCGGACGGTGACGCGCGCTTCACTCGCTCGGGAGTGCTTCGCCGCGTTGGTCAGCGACTCGGCGATGGAGAAGTACACCGCCGCCTCCGCATCGCGCCCCGGCCGCGCGGCCCCGGAGCCGTACCCCTGGGTCCCTGAGCCGCCACCCTGGTTCCCTGAGCCGCCACCCTGGGTCCCTGAGCCGCCACCCTGGGTCCCTGAGCCTGTCGAAGGGTCCATCCGCACGTCCAACTGCACGGGGATGGGGGAGCGGCTGGCGAGCGCCGACAGTGCGGCGTCCAGGCCGCGGTCGTCGAGCACCGACGCGTGGATGCCTCGTGCGAGCTGCCGCAGCTCGGTGATCGCCGCCTTCGTCGACGTGTGCGCCTCGGAGATGAGTTCCTTGGCCGCGTCGGGGTCGGTGTCGATCTTCTGCTGGGCGAGCCCGAGAGTCATCCCGACGGAGACGAGCCGCGGCTGGACGCCGTCGTGGAGGTCGCGTTCGATCCGCGTCCGTTCCAGATCGGCCGCGCGGACCGCTCCCTCACGCTGAGCGGTGGACGCCCGCACGCGCTCGGTGAGCTCGACCTCGCGAGCCCGGGCGACGATCGCCAGAGCGAGTGTGCGGGCCAGGAGCGCGAGGCCGACGATGCCGGCTGCCGACGCGAGCGCGCCGAGGATGCCGATCAGCGGCGCCCAGGACACCGGGATCTGCCCGCCGCCGAAGGGGCCGATGATCGTCTCGGCCGACGTCAGCGGTGCGAAGGCGATGATGAGCGACCAGAGGAAGGCCCAGAACAGCCGGAGCACCACGAAACCGAGGACGGCGGTGATGGCGAAGTTCGCGACCGCCCGCCACATCCGTCCGTCGATGGCCTGCCGCCCGAGGGAGCGGAGCCAGCCGCCGAAGCCGGGCCGGTCCCGCGGCTGGAGCCGCAGCGGGGCGTTCGGCACCCGGTACAGGCCGGCGACGCGTGCGATCTCGAACCAGCCGACGCCGAAAAGCGCGTACACGAGGCCCACGAGCACCACGATGCCGACGCCGAAGACGAAGAGGAGGCCGAGCCCGGTGCCGAGGAGCCCGCCGAGCATGCCGAAGATGCCGCCCCCGATCACCCCGACGCCGGCGAGATGCAGGATCGTGAGGGGGATGCGCAACGGCGGCTTCACCGTCGCAGCGGCCGCGGGAGTCGCAGTCTGTGTGGTCATGCTTCCACGGTAGGGCCGCCGCGCGCCCGCGCCCACGGAGTCAACCGGACACTCGCGTTCGGGTTTTCCCTACCCTCACCCGTCGAAACCCCGCTCTATCGCCGAAACCCCGGCCTGCATCGGTGCGCAGGCCGGGGTTTCGGCGGAAAGACGGGGCGTCGGAGGCTCAGTTCGACATGAAGCCGACGAGCAGCCCGCCCGTGACCTTGACGGCCAGGTTGTAGATGCCCGCGACGACCGCACCGAGCACCGTGAACACGATGAGGTTGAGGATCGCGACGACGGCCGCGAACGCCATGACCTGCGGCAGACCCACCAGCTCGGACAGCGGGATGGCGCCATCGGTGAAGCTGCGCACGAACTCGTCGGCGGTGGACATGATGCCGGTGGCCTGCAGCACGAGGAAGATCAGGAAGAACGACACCATCGTGACGACGGCCAGCGCGACCGCTCCGAGGAAGGAGAGCTTCACGGCGGACCAGAAGTCGACGTAGACGAGCCGCAGACGAACCTGCTTACCGCCGGTCTTCCGTGTCGACTTCTTCGCCAGCTTGTCGGCCACTGTGCTCATGCGTCTGTATCCTCGGGTGTCTCAGTCGTCTGGGGGGCCTCGGCATCGGCATCCGGCTCGGTCTCCTCTTCGGTGAGACCACGCTCGCCGTTCCGGGCGATGGCGAGGATGCGGTCGGCCTCCGTCGTGCGGGCGAACACCACTCCCATGGTGTCGCGACCCTTGGCGGGGACCTCGGCCACGGCAGAGCGTACCACCTTGCCGCTGGACAGAACCACCAAGACCTCGTCGTCCTCGGACACGATCAGACCGCCCGCGAGAGTGCCCCGATCGTCGTTCAACTTGGCGACCTTGATGCCGTATCCGCCACGTCCCTGGACGCGGTATTCCTCGACGGCGGTGCGCTTGGCGTAGCCCCCGTCGGTGACGACGAACACGTACTTGCCGGGTGCGGCGACCGAGGCGGACAGCAGGCTGTCGCCCTCGCGGAACTTCATGCCCTTCACACCGGCGGTGGCGCGACCCATCGGGCGCAGCGCCTCGTCGGTCGCCTGGAAACGCACCGACATCCCCTTGCGGCTGATGAGGAGGATGTCGTCCTCGGCGTTGACGAGGAGGGCGCTGACCAGCTCGTCCTCGTCGTTCAGCCGGATCGCGATCACGCCGCCCTGGCGGTTGGTGTCGTAGTTGTCCAGACGGGTCTTCTTGACCAGGCCCTCGCGGGTGGCGAGGACGAGGTAGTCGGCCACGGCATAGTCGCGGATGTCGAGGACCTGCGCGATGCTCTCGTCGGGCTGCAGCGCGAGGAGGTTCGCGACGTGCGTGCCCTTCGCGTCGCGCCCGGCCTCGGGGACCTCGTACGTCTTCGCACGGTAGACGCGGCCCTTGTCGGTGAAGAACAGCAGCCAGTGATGGGTCGTGGTGACGAAGAAGTGCTCGACGATGTCGTCGGCGCGCAGCTGGGCGCCCTTGACACCCTTGCCGCCGCGGTGCTGCGAACGGTAGTTGTCGCTGCGCGTGCGCTTGATGTACCCCTCGCGGGTGACGGTGACGACCATCTCCTCTTCGGCGATGAGGTCTTCCATCGACACATCGCCGTCGAAGCCGTGCAGGATGTGCGTGCGCCGCTCGTCGCCGAACTTGTCGACGATGGCAGTGAGCTCCTCGCGGATGATGGTCCGCTGCCGGCCCTCGTCGGCGAGGATCGCCTTGTAGTCCGCGATGAGCGCCTCGAGCTCGTTCGCCTGGTCGATGATCTTCTGGCGCTCCAGTGCGGCGAGACGACGGAGCTGCATCTGCAGGATCGCATCGGCCTGGATCTCGTCGATGTCAAGGAGCTTCTGCAGACCCTCGTTCGCATCCTGGGTCGTCTGCGACCGGCGGATGAGCGCGATGACCTCGTCGAGCGCGTCGAGCGCCTTCAGATAGCCGCGCAGGATGTGCATGCGCTTCTCGGCCTCGTTCAGCCGGAACTGCGTCCGTCGCACGATCACGTCGATCTGGTGGGCGATCCAGTTCGAGATGAAGCCGTCGATCGCGAGCGTCCGAGGGACGCCGTCGACGATCGCGAGCATGTTCGCGCCGAAGTTCTCCTGCAGCTGCGTGTGCTTGTACAGGTTGTTCAGCACGACCTTGGCGACCGCGTCGCGCTTGAGCACGACGACGAGGCGCTGACCCGTGCGGTCCGACGACTCGTCACGGATGTCGGCGATGCCGGTGATCTTGCCGTCGCGCGCGAGATCGCCGATCTTGACGGCGACGTTGTCGGGGTTCACCTGGTAGGGCAGCTCGGTGATGACCAGGCAGGTCCGCCCCTGGATCTCCTCGACGTTGACGACGGCGCGCATCGTGATCGAGCCGCGACCCGTCCGGTACGCCTCATGAACGCCCTTGGTGCCCAGGATCTGCGCACCGGTCGGGAAGTCCGGTCCGGGGATGCGCTGGATGAGCCCGTCGAGAAGCTGCTCGCGGGGGAGGTCCGGGTTGTCCAGCGCCCACAGCGCGGCGTCGGAGACCTCGCGCAGGTTGTGCGGAGGGATGTTGGTCGCCATGCCGACCGCGATGCCGACCGAGCCGTTGACGAGCAGGTTCGGGAAGCGGGACGGCAGGACCGTCGGCTCCTGGGTCTGGCCGTCGTAGTTGTCGGCGAAGTCGACCGTGTCCTCTTCGATGTCGCGCACCATCTCCAGCGCGAGAGGAGCCATCTTCGTCTCGGTGTACCGAGGCGCCGCCGCTCCCATGTTGCCGGGCGAGCCGAAGTTCCCCTGACCGAGAGCGAGCGGGTAGCGCAGCGACCACGGCTGCACGAGGCGGACGAGGGCGTCGTAGATCGCCGAGTCGCCGTGCGGGTGGTACTGACCCATGACCTCGCCGACGACGCGGGCGCACTTGGAGAACGACTTGTCCGGGCGGAACCCGCCGTCGTACATGCCGTAGATGACCCGGCGGTGCACGGGCTTGAGACCGTCGCGGACGTCGGGGAGCGCACGGCCGACGATGACCGCCATGGCGTAGTCGAGATAGCTGCGCTGCATCTCCGACTGGAGATCGACCTGGTCGATCTTGCCGTGCTCGTGGCCCTCGGTGATGTCGGGGCGTTCTTCGTCAGTCATGTGTCTTTCCTGGTTGGCTGAGCTTGTCGAGGCGTCGGGTCCCCTGGCACACGCTCGAGGACCCCGCGGTGATCAGATGTCGAGGAACCGGACGTCCTTGGCGTTGCGCTGGATGAAGCTCCGACGCGACTCCACGTCCTCGCCCATCAGCACGCTGAAGATCTCGTCCGCCGCGGCGGCGTCCTCGATGGTCACCTGGCGGAGCGTCCGGGTGGTGTGGTCCATCGTGGTCTCCCACAGCTCCTTGGCGTTCATCTCGCCGAGACCCTTGTAGCGCTGGATGCCCGCGTCCTTCGGGATGCGCTTGCCGTTCTCCAGGCCGTAGGCCAGCAGCGCGTCACGCTCGGCGTCGCTGAACACGTACTCGTGCGCCGCGTTCGACCACTTCAGGCGGTAGAGCGGGGGCATCGCGAGGTACACGAAGCCGGCCTCGATGAGTCCGCGCATGTAGCGGAACAGCAGCGTGAGCAGCAGGGTGGTGATGTGCTGGCCGTCGACATCGGCATCGGCCATCAGCACGATCTTGTGGTACCGCGCCTTCTCGATGTCGAACTCCTCGCCGATGCCCGTGCCGAAGGCCTGGATCATCGCCTGGACTTCCTTGTTGCCGAGCGCCTTGTCGAGACGCGCGCGCTCGACGTTGAGGATCTTGCCGCGCAGCGCGAGGATCGCCTGCGTGTGCGGGTCGCGACCCTGCACCGCCGAACCGCCGGCCGAGTCTCCCTCCACGAGGAAGATCTCACTGATCGACGGGTCCTTGCTCGTGCAGTCCTTGAGCTTGTCGGGCATGGCCGCGGACTCGAAGACGCTCTTGCGACGGGCCGTCTCGCGCGCCTTGCGGGCGGCGAGCCGCGCGGTCGCGGCGTCGATCGCCTTGCGGATGACGTTCTTCGCCTGGTTCGGGTTGCGGTCGAACCAGTCGCCGAGCTGGTCGCCGACCACCTTCTGCACGAACGCCTTCGCCTCGGTGTTGCCGAGCTTCGTCTTGGTCTGCCCCTCGAACTGGGGCTCGCCGAGCTTGATCGAGATGACGGCGGTCAGTCCCTCGCGCACGTCGTCGCCGGAGAGGTTGTCGTCCTTCTCCTTGAGGAGGTTGTTCGCACGGGCGTAGCGGTTGACGAGCGTGGTCAGCGCCGCCCGGAAGCCCTCCTCGTGCGTGCCGCCCTCGTGCGTGTTGATCGTGTTCGCGTAGGTGAACACGTTCTCGGTGTAGGACGTGGTCCACTGCATCGCGACCTCGAGGGAGATCTTGCGCGCCGTGTCCTCCGACTCGAAGGCGATGATCTCCTCGTTGACGACCTCGGCGTGACGCACCTTGTTCAGGTACTCGACGTAGTCGACGAGGCCACGCTCGTAGAAGAAGACGTCGCTCGGCTGCTTCGTGACCGCCTGGCCGTCCTCCTCGGTCTCGTACGCGGAGTCCGGACGCTCGTCGGACAGCTCGATGCGCAGTCCCTTGTTGAGGAACGCCATCTGCTGGAACCGGGTGCGGAGCGTGTCGTAGTCGAACTCGACGGTCTCCTGGAAGATCTCCGCGTCCGGCCAGAACGTGATGCTCGTGCCGGTCTCGTCGGTGGCCTCGCCCTTCTCGAGCTTCTGCTGCGGGACGCCGCCGTCTGCGAAGCTGTGGCGCCAGACGAAGCCCTTCTGCTTGACCTCCACGTCGAAACGGGTCGACAGGGCGTTCACGACCGAGGAGCCGACGCCGTGCAGACCGCCGGAGACGGCATACGCGCCGCCGCCGAACTTCCCGCCCGCGTGCAGGATCGTGAGCACGACCTCGACGGTGGACTTCGACGGGTCGGACGAGTGCGGGTCGACGGGGATGCCACGACCGTTGTCGACGACACGCACCCCGCCGTCAGCGAGGAGGGTGACGAAGATCGTGTCGGCGTAGCCGGCCAGCGCCTCGTCCACCGAGTTGTCGACGATCTCGTAGACGAGGTGGTGCAGTCCACGCGGACCGGTCGATCCGATGTACATGCCGGGGCGTTTGCGGACGGCCTCGAGGCCCTCGAGGATCTGGATCGAGTCGGCGCCGTACTCACCGGGCTGCTGCTTCTTCGGTGCGGGTGCCGCCGATCCTCCGGCCTGTGAGCCCGACGAAGCGTCGTTGTTCGGTTCCGTCTCGTCAGCAGGGGATTCAGGCGTCATCAGAGGGCATTCTCCAGATCGATATCTCGAACTCCCATTCTAGCGGGGTTTCGAGTCGAAATGCCGCTCAACGGCCGCGTGTGGCCCTCTGAGCGTTTCGGACCCCTCGCATGGTGCCCTACCCGTAGGTATCGCGCGGGCCCCGCCCTGGAACGGCTCTGGGACCCCATTTCCACGAGGGGACGTCCGGTCCGATGAAGCGGAGGTTCTCCACTCCCGCTTCCGGATACCGTCGACCGATCTCGGTGAGGATGGTCGCGCGCATGAACTGGAGGTTCTTCGCCCAGGCCGTGGAATCGCATTTGACCGTGAGCAGCCCGCGCTCGAGCGACACCGGTTCCGAGTGCTTCGCGGTGTCCGCCCCGGCGAGGTCGGCCCACTGGCGGACGAGATCTTCTCGGGCGAGCGTCGTCTCCCAGCCTGACTCGCGGCTGAGCGTGTCGAGGACAGCGCCGAGGCTTCCCGGATCGCGCCCGGGGGTGAACGGCGCGTTGTCGTCGTCGACGGAGATCCGTCGTTTCCGCTTCCAGTTCTTCGCGCTGGGCTTCAGACCGCGCAGGCGCAGGTAGGTGGCCACGGTCTCCGGCGCCTCCGCCGGAACCGCACTCTCGGTGACGACATCAGTCATGCTCCGCACCCTCCTCTCCCTGCGACCGGTCGCGTTCGTCGGTGATGGTGCCCGCCGCGATGCGGACCACGTGAGCATGGAGCACGTCGGGGATATCCTCCTCCACCGCCGCGGTGACCACCACCTGCTCGTAGCCCGCGGTGAGGGTGGCGAGCCGCTGGCGGCGATCCGCGTCGAGCTCGGCGAAGACGTCGTCGAGGATGAGCACCGGGTCGCCGGCGGGGGACTCGCTGCGCAGGAGCTCCGCGGAGGCGAGACGCAGAGCAAGTGCGACAGACCAGGACTCGCCATGCGAGGCATAGCCCTTCACGGGGAGGTCGCGGACGCGCAGCACGAGATCGTCGCGGTGGGGTCCGGTGAGGGTGAGGCCGCGGTCGAGCTCGTTCGATCGCTTCGCGGCGAGGGAGGCGCGGAACATCTCGGCGATGCGGCGGGTGTCTCCCCGCACGTCGTCGACGGGGGCGGAGCCCTCCGTGTCGTCCCGATCGTCGTCGTCCTCCGGATCGCCGCCGGCGACGGACAGCGCCCAGTCCAGTTGCGGCCGGTGGTCCGCGCCCGCGATCGCCGCGTAGGCGTCGGCCACCGGCTGCTGCAGGTCGGCGGCCAACCGCTGCCGCGCGGTGATGATCTCCGATCCGAGGGACACGAGCTTGTCGTCCCAGACGTCCAGGGTACTCAAGGCCTCACCGCGGATGCCGCGCGCCCGTGCCGACTTAAGGAGGGCGTTGCGCTGCTTGAGCACGCGGTCGTAGTCGGCCAGTACCGCGGCGAGACGCGGGGTGCGCTGGATGAGGAGCTGGTCGGCGAACCGGCGACGGGCCGACGGGTCGCCCCGGACGATCTGGAGGTCTTCCGGCGCGAACAGCACGACGTGCGCGTAACGAGGGAGCTCGTTGGTCTTCGACGGGGAGCCGTTGATACGGGCCTTGTTCGAGCCCTGCCGATTGAGCTGCACCTCGACGAGCACACGCCGCTCCCCATGGGAGAGCCGCGCCCGGATGACGGCGAAATCCTGGCCGTCCCGCACCATCGGCGCATCGGAGGACACGCGGTGCGACCCGAGCGTGGCGAGGAAGACCACCGCCTCGGCGAGGTTCGTCTTGCCCTGACCGTTCCGTCCGACGAGGACGTTCGGCCCTCGGTGCAGGGCGAGTTCCGCGGTCGCGTAATTGCGGAAATCGACCAGGCTGAGGTGCTCCACAATCACGGAGCCAGCCTACCTTCCGGGTCGGACACTCCCTCGAGGCGAGAGCTCGCGCTCAGCGCAGGAGCAGGTTGGGCTGCAGCAGGTACTTGAACGAGTCCAGGCCGGCCTGGTCGACCGAGGTCTGGCTGGTGATGAGGACCGGGCTGAGCTTGTTGGCGTTGTCGCTGGAGGTGAACGTGACCCGCACGAACTCGCTCTTGACCGCGCCGAGCGCTTCGATGAGGTACTGCGGGTTGAGCCCCAGCGTCACCTCGTCGCCACCGGAGAGGATCGCGTCGACCGACTCGGACGCGCGGGCGTGCTCGCTGCCGGACGCGTCCATCGTGACGCTGTCGGTCGAGAACGTGAAGCGGAGCGGAGCGGCACGATCGAGCACGAGGGACACGCGGCGGACGGCCTCGATGAGATCGGCGGTGTTGACGACGGCGTAGTGGTCGGTCTGCTCCGGGAAGAGGCGCCGGACCGGGGGGAAGTTGCCCTTGATGAGCAGCGAGGTCACGGTCTTGTTGCCGGCGGTGAAGGCGATGATCTCGCGGTCACCTGCCCCCGAGAAGGCGATCTGGATCGTGCCGGCGTGACCGAAGGTCTTCCCGACCTCGACCAGAGTACGGGCGGGGACGAGCGCGGTGGCCTCGACGGCCTCGCCGTCCCACGGTACGTCGCGGAGCGAGACCCGGTAGCGGTCGGTGGCGACGAGGCTGAGCGTGTGACCGGTGACCTCGAGCTGGACACCCGTCAGCACGGGGGTCACGTCGTCGCGGGATGCGGCGAAGCCGACCTGTGCGATCGCGGTGCCGAACTCGTCGGCCGGGACGACACCGGAGGATCCGGAGACCTCGGGGATCGACGGGTATTCCTCGACCGGCATGGCGGCGAGGGTGAAGCGCGCCGAGCCGCAGGTGACGGCGATCCCGCCGTCATCCTCGACGGCGATCTCGATGGGAGCGTTCGGGAGGCGGCTCGCGATGTCCGAGAGCAGACGACCGTGGACGAGGATCGTGCCCGGGGTCTCGACCGTCGCCTCGATGGTCGTCCGCGCGGAGGCCTCGTAGTCGAAGGCCGAGAGCGTGAGTCCGGAGCCGTCGGCCTCGATCAGGACTCCGGCGAGGATCGGCTGCGGATTGCGCTGGGGGAGGAGCTTGACGACGAAGGACACAGCCTCGCTGAAGACATCGCGGTTGACCTGAAACCTCACGGGTGCTCCCTTGTCGTCGAACATGACGGGTCGTCGTCGGGTCCTGCCAGTGCAGGGAATCCCATGCTAGCCCCACAGTCCTGCGCTTCCCTACGCCGGAGGTCTTGTCATGCCTCGGACGGTTCTCCCCACCGTCTGGTGATCGGATCGCACCCTGAATGACTTAACTCCTTAACGGTGTTAACAGCTGTGGATACTGTGGATAACTCGGTGGAAAGCAGGCGCGAGTAGGGAACTACAAGGCTGTCACTTGTGGAGACCCTGAGGAATCCGCGGGTGGACAGGCGGTGGTCAGCATTCCGCGGTCCCGCGGTTATCCACAGGTTTCCCCGATCGACCCACATTCGAGACGGCGCGTTCCACGGTCATCCACAAGTTATCCACATGTGCATAGACGCATCTATCCGGCCCTGCCGATGGCCGTGGAACGCCGAGAGGGACGCCGTCCGGATATCGGATGCGGCGTCCCTCTCGTGTGCGCAGGGCGTCAGCGACGGCCGAGCTGCGTGGTGATCTCGGTCACCTGGTTGTAGATGGAGCGACGCTCCTTCATGAGCTCGCTGATCTTCTTATAGGCATACATGACCGTGGTGTGGTCGCGGTTGCCGAAGAGCTGGCCGATCTTCGGGAGGGAGAGGCTGGTCCGTTCGCGACAGAGGTACATGGCGATCTGCCGGGCGGTGGCGATCTGCTGCGAACGGCTGGAGCCGTAGAGATCGTCGACGGTGAGCTTGAAGTACTGTGCGGTGGCCGTGATGATGTCGGTCGGCGAGATGATGTTGTCCTCGGCCGTGTCGATGATGTCCCGCAGAACGGTCTGGGCGAGGGAGATGTCGAGCGCCGAACGGTTCAGGCTCGCGAACGCCGACACCCGGATGAGTGCTCCCTCCAGCTCTCGGATGTTCGAGGACACCACCGTGGCGATGTACTCGAGCACCTCGTCGGGGATGTGGAGGGCCTCGCTCTGCGCCTTCTTGCGCAGGATGGCGATGCGGGTCTCGAGATCGGGCGCCTGCACATCGGTGATGAGGCCCCACTCGAAGCGGCTGCGCATGCGGTCCTCGAAACCGGTCAGGTGCTTCGGAGCGACGTCGCTGGTGATCACGACCTGCTTGTTGTGGTCGTGCAGCGTGTTGAAAGTGTGGAAGAACGCCTCCTGCGTCTCCGCGCGACCCTGGAGGAACTGGATGTCGTCGATGAGGAGGATGTCCACGTCGCGATAGCGGGCCTGGAACGCGGCACCGCGGTTGTTGGCGATCGAGTTGATGAAGTCGTTCGTGAACTCCTCGCTCGACACGTACCGCACCTTGACCCCGGCGTAGAGGGACTGCGCGTAGTCGCCGATGGCGTGGAGGAGATGGGTCTTGCCCAATCCGGAGTCGCCGTAGATGAAGAGCGGGTTGTACGCCTTCGCCGGCGCTTCGGCCACGGCCACGGCCGCGGCATGGGCGAACCGGTTGGACTGGCCGATCACGAAGTTGTCGAAGGTGTACTTCGGGTTGAGGCGCGACTCGTGACGCACAGCCGTGGGCTGCTCCATCGGGGATTCGGCGCGTGCCGGCTCCTGCCGACCGAAGTCCGCCACGGCGATGGGTGCGGTGGGCTGCTCGGCCAGCTCATGGTTCACGACGACCCGGTACGAGGTGACCTCCTCGCCGACGTGCGCGAGGGCTTCCATGATGGGCAGCCGGAGGCGCTTGTTGATCTGGGCGGCGGTGAGGTCGTTCGGCACCTCGAGGTACAGCGTCGCCGACATCACGCCGGCCGGCACCGCGAGACTCAGGAACCCCTGGAGCTGGGGGGTGACGCGGTCGTCGGCTTCCAGCAGCTCCTGCACCGTGGTCCAGATCGGGACTTCGGGCTGGGCTGGTGAGGACATGGTGCTCCGGACGACGGATCGGGTCGGGGTCGACATGCCGTTCCCCTGTGGATAACTTCGGATGCCACGGTAGTCACACCGGCTCCGAACGGCAACCTGCCCTTGAAAACACGCGGGCGTGTTGGATGTGGTGGACGCGTGCCGGTTGTGGATAATGGCTGTGCGGTACGCGTGGAACGACAAGCGGTGCAGGCTGCAGATTTGCCCTGTGCGCCGCCAAGACGTACCCTTAATCGGTTGACTTATGCCTGTACGGCAGTTCCCTATGTCTCCGGTCGAAGTGAATCCGGTGGCAGCATTCCCGGAGTGATCTCATGAGCAAGCGCACCTTCCAGCCCAACAACCGTCGTCGCGCCAAGAAGCACGGTTTCCGTGCCCGCATGCGCACCCGCGCCGGCCGTGCCATCCTCTCGGCACGCCGCGCGAAGGGCCGTACCGAGCTCTCCGCGTAAGCAGCTGTGCTCGCCCGCCCGTTCCGTTTGACCCGCGGGAGCGACTACCGACTGGTCGTTCGACGCGGATCGCGTTGTGGCGGAGCCCGCGTCCTCACCTCGATGTTGTCGACGGGCGAGAGCAGAGCGGCACGGTTCGGTTTCATCATCAGCAAGCAGGTGGGCACGGCCGTCGTGCGCAACACCGTCCGTCGGCGACTCAAAGCCGTCTGTGCGGAGGCGCTCCCGGGTGTTCCTCAGGGCACGGATGTCGTCATCCGTGCCCTTCCTGCGTCGGCGACGGCGTCGTATGCGGAGCTCCGCAGTGATGTGCATCGCTGCCTGGCACGACTCGCGCCGGTCGAGGCCGCATCATGACCGCGTTGCCGGCTTCGTCGGTGGGCACGGGAGAGTTGCACGGACGGGACGTGCTCCGGAGCGTCCCGCTCCTTCCGCGCAACGCCGTGCTGGCTTTCCTCGCGGGGTACCGCAAGGTGGTCTCGCCGATGTACGGGGACGTGTGTGCGTACTACCCCTCCTGTTCCGCCTACGCTGTAGGTGCGGTGCAGCAGCACGGCGCCGTGCGGGGGGCTCTGCTCTCGGTGTGGCGCATCCTCCGCTGCAATCCCTGGTCTCGCGGAGGCGTCGACGACGTCACACCGCATCGACACTTCCGCTACGACCTGACCGCACACGGTTTCGTCGTCCCCTCCCGAAAGGACTGATCGGTGGGTCTTGACCTTCTGTTCGCCAGTGCCACCCCCAGCCCGGAACCGGCATCCGGCGGATTCGATCTGCTCGGCACGATCCTGTGGCCGCTGAAGTGGGTCGTCGAGCTCATCCTCGTCGCCTGGCATTGGCTGCTGACCGCCGTCGGTCTTCCTGCGGCCTCGGGCATCACCTGGGTCCTCTCGATCGTCGGCCTCGTGATCGTGGTTCGTGCAGCGCTCATCCCGCTGTTCGTGAAGCAGATCAAGAGCCAGCGCAAGATGATGGAAATCGCTCCTGAACTGCGAAAAGTTCAGGAGAAGTACCGCGGCAAGAAGGACCAGCTCTCTCGTGAGGCGATGAGCCGCGAGACGATGGCGCTGTACAAGAAGCACGGCACGACGCCGATGTCGAGCTGTCTGCCGCTGCTCGTGCAGATGCCGATCTTCTTCTCGCTCTACAGCGTGCTGAGCGACGTCAGCAAGCACGCGACGCAGGGCATCGGCGGTGTCGGGCTGCTGAGTCCGGAGCTCACTCAGGAGTTCTACGACGCCAAGCTCTTCGGCGTCGCCTCGCTGCACGAGAACCTCGGCAATGCGATCGAGGCCCAGAACGTCACGGCGATCGTCATCCTCGTCACCCTGGTCGTCCTGATGATCGCGTCGCAGTTCTTCACCCAGCTGCAGATCATCTCGAAGAACCTCTCGCCGGAGGCCAAGACCGGCCAGGCGTACCAGATGCAGAAGATCATGCTCTACGTTCTGCCGCTGGGCTTCATCTTCTCGGGTGTCTTCTTCCCGCTCGGCGTCGTCGTGTACTGGTTCATCTCGAACCTCTGGACCATGGGTCAGCAGTTCCTCGTCATCCGTGAGATGCCGACTCCCGGCTCCGAGGCCGCCAAGGCGCGCGAAGAGCGCCTGGCGCGCAAGGGCAAGGCCATCGACTCCTCTGGCAAGGTGGTGCCGATGTCGGTGTACGAAGCCGAGCAGCAGCGTCTGCTGGAGCAGGCGGAGAAGGCGAAGGCGGAGGCCCCGAAGCGGCAGCAGCCGGTCGGCAAGAAGCGCGCGAAGAAGAAGGGGAACGCGTCATGAGCGAGGTCGTGACCGGGAACACGGAGCCCACCGTGGCTCAGCTCGAGAACGAGGGGGACGTTGCGGCGGACTACCTCGAGGAGCTGCTCGACATCGCTGACATCGATGGAGACCTGAACCTCGATGTCCGTCAGGGACGTGCGTACGTCTCGGTCGAGGCCGAGGGTGATGGCCTCGCGCTGCTCTCCGCTCCGGACACGGTGCAGGCGCTGCAGGAGCTCACGCGTCTCGCCGTGCAGAACAAGACCGGCTCGTTCTCGCGTCTCATCCTCGACATCGGAGGATCCCGCGACACCCGGCGCCGTCAGCTCGTGACGCTGGTCGAGGCCGCGGCCGCCAAGCTCGATGAGGGCTCGTCCCAGGCTTCCCTGCCGGCGATGTCGAGCTACGAGCGTAAGCTGGTCCACGACATCGCTGCCGAGCGAGGGCTCGTCTCCGAGTCGTACGGCGAGGGCGCGGACCGCCACACGGTCCTGCGTCGTCACTGACGTACGGAAGGCGAGTACTGGCGGGTGTCTGAGACGAGCGATTCCGGTGAGAAGACCGTCGAGCAGGAGCCGACTGTCGCTGCCGACCTGTTCGGAGACCGCCTGGAGATCGCTCGGCGGTTCACCGACTCACTCGCCCGTGAGGGGGAGGAGCGAGGTCTGATCGGACCGCTCGAACTGCCCCGCTTGTGGACCCGTCACATCCTGAACAGCGCGATCGCCGCACCACTGTTCCACGGCTCCGTGGCGGACATCGGGTCTGGTGCCGGACTGCCCGGTCTGGTGCTCGCCATCGCCCGCCCCGACGTGTCTTGGACACTGGTGGAGCCGATGGAGCGTCGGATCAACTGGTTGACCGAGCAGGTGAACGACCTCGGGCTCTCGAACGTCACCATTCTCCGGGCGCGTGCGGAGGACGTCCGTGCGAAGGGTGCCTTCGACGTCGTCACGGCTCGTGCGGTGAGCGCACTGCGTACCTTGATTCCGCTGACGGCTCCGCTGGTGCGCGATGGTGGTGAACTCACCCTCCTGAAGGGTATGAACGCCGCCAACGAGATCGAGGCGGCACGGAAGCAGATCGCGAAGTTCAAGCTCTCCGACGTTCGGGTCGAGGTTCTGGGTGAGGGACTACTCCCCGAGACGACTCGGGTCGTTCGCGCTCACGTGCGCTGAGCGCGTCGCCGTTTCACGTGAAACATCGCCGTTTGGGCGGTTCTCCTTCGTAGGCGCTACCTCTCGATCGACTGAGCCGACGTGGTCGTTCTTGCTCACGCATGGTGTCAGCCCCCGGCACGCGATGTTTCACGTGAAACAACGACGGGTCTTCGGTGGGGTGCGGTAGAACGCCTCTCACCAACTCGAAGGCGCGGGGTCGGGACTCGCGGTCACGAGCTGCATCGACAACGAAGGTATCTCGCCTGCTCCCGTCGCGATGACGTGAATCGGTGACGGCTCTCTGTCTGGCACGGTTATCGGGATCGCTGGGCTCGTTGGTAGGGCGAAGAGGCCCATTCATCGCGGGAGCATCTTCAGCGAGGTGGTCGGGGGGAGTGTCACGCCCTGGGCGGCCCACCTGGGAGGGGAGAGGTGTCTATAGGCGGTCTCCGACTCTTCACGGACTACGTGTGGGGGGACCGGTGGGCGTCCGCGGATCGAGCACGGGAGCGTGGGGAGCGGCCCAGGCCGGCCTAGAGGTCAAAGGTGGTGTGCTCCTGGGACCTCATCGGTGCACTCCTCGTCCAGTGCCGTTCCGCTCGACACCGGTGCCTGCCGTGCTGGTGAGTCAGCAGTGGGAGGGCTGCCGTCGTCACGGGCGCGATGTGGCGCTGCGGATCGCAGAACCTCCAGCGAGCACGACGCGCGATGAGGGGATCATGGTCGACCTAGTCGCATCGGAAACACCACCGTTTCACGTGAAACGTCGTTCGATTCGCTGGGGACGAGTTGTCGCGCGCTGCGTACCTCGTCCACTGACCGCCTCTGACCGTTTGACTTGCCGCATTCGGAAGTGGAGAAGGCGTCTCAAAGCGAATCAATCTTGCTGCGCGTTTCACGTGAAACATGCTGTCTATGGGATGCCTCCCCACAGGGCCCGGATGCCTGTCGTCGCGCTGACGAGCACCGTTCTTGCGTAGGTGCGCGGGAGGTGGTGACGGTGCGCCGGGTTCTGCGCCCTTGGTAGGAGTCGGCGCGGTGTGCGCTGGATCCTGCAAGATTCTGTGGGAGTGGAGGTAGCTTGCGGGGTTTCGACAGGCATGAAGGTCACCCGCTCGGCGAAACGACCCAGGGGCGCCCTGATGCCCCGTTTCCAACGCCGTTGGGGGAGAGGCGCGGGGTCACACCGGTGCAGGCAATGAAACTCGATGATGTGTCCCGATGTGTGTGGAGCCCGGCGACAGGCCTCGTTATGGGGAGTGGGCATTTGGAACTCTTGACTGCTGCACCACAGGGTTCCTCAGGCCGCGTCTCGTCTGTCGTCTGACGCGAGACGCGGTGTGACCGGGGTCGGCCTGGCGTTCGACGGTGTGTGTCGATGTGTAGAGGGCGCGGCGAGCGGCGCGCACGGGAGGAGTCGGCTTCGGTACCTTCGGCCGCTGCGGCAGAGGCGCTCATGCCGCGTCTCGTGATTCGTCCAGGGAACGAGTCCGGGAAAGCGGGTCTGGGATTGATCCTCGATGAGTGAGTCGGGCTGGGTGATCGGCCTTCCCGTGGAGGAGTGGGCAATGGTGTGACTCGCCTCCTGTGGCAGACGTGCCGTGATGCCTCCTCTCGATTGCCGTTCGCAGCGGATCTGCTGTGCCGGGCCCCGGTCTTCGCTTTGAACGGTGTGCAACGGAAGGGGAGTGGGGGCTGTGTGGGACGTTTGCGCGGGAGTCGAGCGCGAGTGCGCCGGGACGCTGACTCGGGGGCTACCGCCCACGTGACTCGCGTGTCATTCGAGCCGCGGTCATTCCACGCGCGGCGGGCACCCCCGCTGAGCGGTGCGCGTGGGTGGACGACGCCACATCCCTTGATGCCTCTCCCGTGAAGGGAACTCCGTCCGCGCCCAGAACCGCCCGGGTCTGCACCCGCATCGCGGGTCGACCGTACCAACGGCGGGGAACACGTATTGGTGTGCGTTCCTGAGGTGGCGAGCGGATGAGAAGAGGGCTGGACGGGTTGTGTTTCACGTGAAACGGACGGCGATCGGGCGGCGGATTCGCGGGCACCGACCGTCGCACAGCGGGAAATGATGGCCCGATCGGTGGTCGATGCCCCACGCGACCGGTGACTCGTCCTCCCTACCGGCGTCGAGGCGGGTGGAGACAAGCCGCCTGATGCCCCTGGGGAGTTGGGAGGGAGTCTGGAAGAGGCCGGGACGATGCGACGCGCTTGTCGCGGGGTCGTGCGGGGCACGGGGCGGGTGACGGTGAGGGCGGGCAGATCGATGACGGAGAAGAACGCGTCGTACGAGGTCTGGAGCTCCCATCACGGCAGGAGCGCACCGATGTGGTTGCCGAGGTGGAGGGGCATGAGCCGACCGGATCGGTGCCGCGCGATGCTGGCGTACTCCGGCAGAGGGTTCACGCGTGAAGGGCCCGCTCGCTCTGCAGGGGAGGCGTCCGGCAGTTCGGGGGGTTGTCGGTATCACGCAGCGGTCCCCAGAAGGGCACGGACGCGGACCCGCTCGACGGGAGGTGGACACCCCGCGCCCGAAGCCGGGGGAGGGTGCCCATGTGAAGTGGGAGAGCCCGAGGTACGCGAACACGGGGCTGGGCAACGAGGAACGGCCGGTTCAACCGCGCGGCGGAGACCGGCTACGCCGGGACGCCAGGCGTTCCCGTCGAGGACGGGCGCGATGCCGGCTCGCGAACACGCTTCGCTCCGGAGGTCGGGGTCCCACCTCGCGTGATTCGGGCATGAGTCGCGCCCGGAGTCGCCGGCGCACCAGTGCGGGATGCGTTTCTCCGCGTCTCAATGGCGTGAGGAAGCGCGAAAGCCGGCGGCGAAAGCGGTGTGCGGCCGACCGCGGCGGAAGGCCTCGTTTCACGTGAAACGAGGCGGGATGGGAGTCGCTGTCCGCAGATATACGGAGGGGTGCGGACGGGGAGCATCTCTGCCGCGCGGTCGCGCCTGTGATCCGACGTCGGTCGCTGCGATTAGAGTGGAACGCGGCCCCGAAAGGAGTGGATGTTTCACGTGAAACAGTCCGAGAAGGCATCGTCGAACGAATCGTTCGGGATGGACACCCCCCTCGCGCGAGAAATCGCGGATCTCTCCGTTCGCCGCCGCGCGCTCGAAGCAGTCACCGTGGAGTTCGGCGGAGACACGCGAATCCTGACGGTGTCGAACCAGAAGGGTGGCGTGGGTAAGACCACGAGCGCCGTCAACATCGCCTCCGCACTGGCCGGGCTCGGAGCGAAGGTCCTCGTCATCGACCTCGATCCGCAGGGCAACGCCTCCACTGCTCTCGGCGTGCCGCACAACGCCGACACACCGAGCGTCTATGACGTCCTCATCGACGAGTTCCCGCTTGCCGAGATCGTGCAGCCCAGCCCGGAAAGCCCGAATCTCTTCTGCGCACCGAGCACCATCCACCTCGCGGGTGCCGAGATCGAACTGGTCGCACAGGTCGCCCGGGAGCACCGACTTCGCCGCGCTCTGGAGGACTACCTCGTCGACAACCCTGTCGACTTCGTCATCATCGACTGTCCTCCTTCCCTCGGGCTCCTCACGATCAACGCGTTCACCGCGGCGAATGAGGTCTTCATCCCGATCCAGTGCGAGTACTACGCCCTGGAAGGCCTGAGCCAGCTGCTCGGCAGCATCCAGATGATCCAGAAGCACCTCAACCCGGGCCTCCATCTCTCGACGATCCTCCTGACGATGTTCGACGGCCGGACGCGGCTGGCGCAGCAGGTGGCAGAGGAAGTCCGGTCCCACTTCCCGTCTCAGGTGCTGGACACCGTGATTCCCCGTTCCGTGCGCGTGTCGGAAGCCCCCAGTTTCGGCCAGACGGTCATCGCCTACGACGGTCAGTCCGCCGGAGCGATCGCCTACCGTGAGGCCGCCGTCGAAATCGCGTCGCGACAGACGCAGAGCAAGGAGAAATAATGGCGAAGCGCACTGGACTCGGTCGCGGCATCGGTGCCCTCATCCCGACGGCGGACCAGACGGAACGTCCCGTCGACGTGTTCTTCCCCGGCGCGAAGATCGCCCCGGTGTCCGAGGCCCCCGCGACGACCGCCGACTCCGCGCCCGAGGCCGAACTCGAGGCGGTGCCCGGGATCCATCTGATCCAGGTCGATCCGCAGGCGATCGTCCCCAACCCGCGCCAGCCGCGGACACACTTCAACCCGGAGGACCTCGCGGAGCTCGTGCACAGCGTCCGCGAGTTCGGTGTGCTGCAGCCGGTGGTCGTGCGGAAGAACGGCGACGGCGAGTACGAGCTCATCATGGGGGAGCGGCGCACGCGGGCCGCCCGCGAGGCCGGACTCGAATCGATCCCGGCCATCGTCCGCGACACGGCCGACGAAGACCTCCTGCGGGACGCGCTGCTGGAGAACCTCCACCGCTCGGAGCTGAATCCCCTCGAAGAGGCGTCGGCCTACCAGCAGCTCCTCGACGACTTCGGCATCACGCAGGAGGAGCTCGCCACGCGCATCGGTCGTTCCCGGCCGCAGATCAGCAACACCATCCGGCTACTCAAGCTCCCGGTTCCGGTGCAGCAGCGGGTGGCCGCCGGTGTGCTGACCGCGGGCCACGCGCGGGCGATCCTCAGCCTGGACTCCCCGGAGTCGATGCAGCGTCTCGCGGACAAGGTCGTCAATGAAGACCTCTCCGTCCGTGCCACGGAAGAGGCGGCCAAGTCGCAGCCGTCCGCGGGGAAGACGCCCAAGCCGACGCCGGGCGCACGGAGGGCGTACCTCGACGAGGTCGCCGGCAAGCTCGGGGACCGCCTCAACACGCGGGTCCGGATCGCGTTGGGTGCCCGTAAAGGCCAGGTCACGATCGATTTCGCTTCGATCCAGGATCTGAACCGCATCCTCGAGGAGTTGGGCGAAGAAGGGTACGGCTCCGCGCGGTGACGCCGGCGTCAGCCGGGGGTGACATAGACTCGCGTCATCTTTGACGATGCGAGGGGATGTCATGTCCAGACCAGCTGACCCAGCGACCATCAAGCGTCGTGTGATCGCCGTCAGTATCGCGGCGGCCCTGGGCGGATTCCTCTTCGGATTCGACACCGCGGTGATCAACGGCGCCGTCGACGCTCTGGCCGGAGACGTCTCCGGTTTCGATCTCGGTACCGGCCTCAAGGGCTTCGCCGTGTCGTCCGCCCTGATCGGCTGTGCGGTCGGCGCCTGGTTCGCCGGCCCGGTGTCGAACAAGTTCGGCCGCATCCCGGTGATGGTGGTCGCCGCCGCCATGTTCTTCGTCTCCGCGATCGGCTCCGGCCTCGCTTTCAGCGTCGTCGACCTCATCGTCTGGCGCGTGATCGGGGGCCTGGGCGTCGGCGCGGCTTCCGTGATCGCTCCCGCCTACATCGCGGAGGTGTCGCCGGCCGCGATCCGAGGGCGCCTGGGATCGCTGCAGCAGCTGGCGATCGTCCTCGGCATCTTCGCCGCTCTGTTGTCCGATGCCCTGCTCGCCGGCATCGCGGGGGAGGCCGACCAGCCGCTCTGGGGCCTGACCGCGTGGCGATGGATGTTCATGGTCGCGGCCATCCCCGCGCTCGTCTACGGACTGATGTCGCTCCGGCTGCCCGAATCCCCGCGCTACCTGGTGCGCAAGGGCGAGGTGAAGCGCGCTGCCGAAGTGCTCCAGACCGTCACGGGGACGATCGACACCGAGGCGAAGATCAAGGAGATCACCGGCACGATCGACACGGAGCGCTCGGAGTCGCTGCGAGACCTGCGGGGCAGCCGTCTCGGACTCAAGCCGATCGTCTGGGTCGGCATCCTGCTGTCGGTTTTCCAGCAGTTCGTCGGTATCAACGTCATCTTCTACTACTCCACGACGCTGTGGCAGTCGGTGGGCTTCGACGAGTCCAGCGCGCTCCTCACCTCCGTCATCACGTCCGTCACGAACATCGTCGTCACGATCGTGGCGATCCTCCTCGTCGACCGCATCGGACGTCGGATCATGCTGCTCGTCGGCTCCGTAGGCATGACGGTGACCCTCGGGCTCATGGCGCTCGCCTTCTCGTTCGGCACGCTCGACGCCTCCGGAACCGCGACGCTCCCGGACCCCTGGGCCACCGTCGCCCTCATCTGCGCCAACGGCTTCGTCGTGTTCTTCGGTGCGAGCTGGGGTCCTCTGGTGTGGGTGCTCCTGGGCGAGATCTTCCCGAACTCGATCCGTGCCGGTGCTCTGGCCGTCGCCGCGGCGGCGCAGTGGGTGGCGAACTTCTTCATCTCGACGACGTTCCCCGCATTCGCCGAGATCGGCCTCACGTTCGCCTACGGCTTCTACGCGTTCTTCGCGCTGCTGTCGTTCTTCTTCGTGTTCTTCAAGGTGCCGGAGACCAAGGGCCGCGAGCTCGAGGACATGAGCGAGGATGCGAAGGTGGAGCGCCGCCCCCGTCGCGCACGCGCGTAGGCTGGAGGGATGACCGAGTCCGTCCCCCGTCGCGCCAGCCTGGAAGTGCTGCGCGCCGAGGCGTCGGACGAACTCGCGGTCCTCGTGCAGGAGCGCCTGCTCGGCGGCGAGGACCCGTGGGAGTTCATGGAGGAGCTGCCCAGCGTCGACGAACTCGTCGTCTACCTGCTCCGCGCCGACAACATCGCTGCGAACGACGGTGTGCGTCCGAACGCCGCGCGACACTACCGGGTGCTGCGACAGATCGCCCTCGAGTACCCGGAGCTCACACCGGCCGTGTGGGGGCTCCTGGACGAGAAGCAGCGCCATCGTCGCTGGGATCCCCGCATCGCGGACGCCTCCTGACGACCGATGCGCCTCGTGCCTTCCGACCCGTCGTGGCCGCAGCGGTTCGAGGAGTTCGCGACGACGATCCGCGCCGCCGGCGAGGACGGGTGGATCATCGAGCACATCGGCTCGACCGCGATCCCCGGGATGAGCGCGAAACCGGTCATCGACCTCGCGGTGCGCGTGGAGACGCGGGAGCGACTCGACGCTCGTCTGCCCGAGCTGGAGACGGCCGGGTGGCGCGTCGGCAGCGGGGTCCGCACGCATCCGGTGATGATCTGGGAGTCGGCGGGCGAGCGCCTTGCCATCGCACACTTCTTCCCTGCCCCGGAGTGGGATCTTGCGTCCCAGCGCCTGCTGCGGGACTGGCTGCGCACGCATCCCGCAGACGCAGCGCGCTATGAGCGCGCCAAGCATGACGCTGCGCGGGCGGCAGCGGACGGGGTGTCCTCCTACAACGCGGGAAAGACCGCCGTCATCCAGGGCATCGTGAACAGCGCACGGGCCGCGCGCGGTCTCGAGCCCGTGGACGTGTACGACAAGCGCTGACGAGTTCGGGCTGCCCGGGGAATGCGAGAAGGGCCGCACCCGGAGGTGCGGCCCTTCTCGTGGTCGTGGGGGATCAGCCGAGGAAAGCGGCGAGATCCTGCTCTAGGGCGAACTTCGGCTTGGCGCCGATGATCGTCGTCTTGACCTCTCCGCCCTGGAAGACCTTCATCGCCGGGATCGACGTGATCTGGTACTTCATGGCCAGCTCCGGGTTCTCGTCCACGTTGAGCTTGAGGATGGTGATCTTGTCGGGGTTGTCGGACTGGATCTCGTCCAGCACCGGCGCGACCATACGACACGGACCGCACCACTCGGCCCAGAAGTCCACCAGCACGGGACCATCGGCCTGCAGCACGTCCTGCTCCCAGGTCGCCTGGCTCGTTGCCTTTGCACTCATCAGAGTTCTCCTTGTTCGAGGTTCGCCTGTTGCAACAACGGGCGGGGGGAAAGTGTTCCCGGCCGTGGTCAGGCCGTGATGACCTCGGCGGCCTCGGCCGCGGGGACCTCGACGGAGGAGTCCTCGAGGTCGGCGAGGAAGTGCTCGGCGTCGAGGGCCGCGATCGTGCCCGTCCCGGCGGCGGTGATGGCCTGGCGGTAGGTGGGGTCGATCACGTCGCCGGCGGCGAAGACACCGGGGACCGACGTGCGCGAGGAGCGACCGTCGATCCAGATCGTCCCCTCGGGCGTGAGCTCGAGCTTCTCGTGGACGAGGTGCGTGCGCGGGTCGTTGCCGATGGCGATGAACAGGCCGTCGAGGGGCAGGTCGCGCAGCGAGCCGTCCTCCGTGGAACGCAGCTGCACGCCCGAGACGGCGTTGTCACCGAGGATCTCCACGACCTCGCTGTTCCACACGAACTCGATCTTCTCGTTCGCGAAGGCCCGCTCCTGCATGATCTTCGAGGCGCGGAGGGAGTCCTTGCGGTGGATGACGTACACCTTGTCCGCGAAACGCGTGAGGAAGGTGGCCTCCTCCATCGCCGAGTCGCCGCCGCCGACGACGGCGATCGTCTTCTGACGGAAGAAGAAGCCGTCGCAGGTGGCGCACCAGGAGACGCCGAAGCCGGAGAGGCGCTCCTCGCCCTCGATGCCGAGCTTGCGGTAGGCCGAACCGGTCGCGTAGATGATGGTCTTCGCCTCGTGGGTCGCGCCCGAGCCGAGGGTGACCTTCTTGACGGGGCCGGCGACGTCGAGCTCGGTGACGTCGTCGTAGAGCACCTCGGTGCCGAACTTCTCGGCCTGCTCCTGGAACTTGGCCATGAGCTCGGGGCCCTGGATACCCTCCGGGAAGCCGGGGTAGTTCTCCACCTCGGTCGTGTTCATGAGCTCTCCGCCGACCTCGACGGAGCTCGCGATGAGGAGCGGCTCCAGGTTCGCGCGCGCCGCGTAGATGGCAGCCGTGAATCCGGCGGGGCCGGAGCCGATGATGATGACCTGACGCATGTGATCTCCGTTAGAAAGGCGGTGCCGTCGAAAGACGTCCGACTGCTTCAACCCATGGTAACCGCGGGGCATTCCCGCGTCAGCGGCCGGGCAGGAAGCGGCGGATGAGCCCGCCGGCGGCCTTCAGCTCCGGGGCGCGGAAGACCGCGAGGATCGCGACGTAGACGAGCACGACGACGAGGCCGATGACGGCGGTGCCGAGCGCACCGGACATCGCGCTGCCCATCATCCAGCCGTCCGCTCCGCCGCTCAGCACGAACACGCCCCAGCCGGCGAGGCCTGCAGGCACTGCAGCCAGGCCGAATCGCCCCACGGCGGCCAGCCAGGAGCGCACTCCCAGACCACCGATCTTCCGGTGCAGGAGCCAGACGGCCAGGACGGTCTGCAGGATGCTGGCCACGGACTGCCCCAGGGCGACGGCGGCGGCCAGCAGGGACAGCGGCAGCACCTCGGCCTCGAACAGCGCCCACGCGAGGAGGGCGGTGGCCACGATGAGCGTGCACTGCACGATCGTGAACCAGAACGGGGTGCGGGTGTCGTCGTAGGCGTAGAAGGTGCGCTGGACGATGAAGAGAACGGTCAGGGGGATCAGGCTGAGCAGGTAGCAGAGCAGGACCAGCGCGGCGGACTTCGCCGCGTCCTCGGCGGTCACGAACTCGGTGTCCTTCGTGAAGACCCGCGAGGCCGGCACGGCGGCGGCGGCCACGGCGGCGACGGCGGCGGCGATGAAGAAGAGGAGCGTGCGGATGCTCCGCGAGATGTCGCCGCGGACCTCGTCGTCCCGGCCACTCGCGGCGTGCTCGCTGATCTGGGTGAAGTAGGGGGTGCCGATCGACAGCACGATCACCGAGTAGGGCAGCATGAAGATCAGCCAGGCGTTGGTCGTGACCGTGGCCGAGGCCTCGAGGCCCGCCGCCTCGCTGACGATGAAGCCTTGCAGGGTCCCCGCGGCCAGGCTCGCGAACGCCATCAGGAACGTCCACCCGGCGAGGCGGCCGACCGTGCCGAGCCCGACGCCGCGCCAGCGGAAGTCCGGCTTCAGAGCCAGCCCTGTGCGGCGCCAGAAGACCAGCAGCACCACAGCCTGCAGGGCGATGCCGAGGGTCGCGGTCCCGCCGAGGAGCGAGATCATGGTCGGCGTCCACTCCGCCGCGCGCGTGGGCACGGGTCCGAAGAGGGCGCCGAGCGCCAGGAACCCGATGATCGAGACGACGTTGTTGACGACCGGCGCCCACGTGAAGGGCCCGAAGATGCGGCGCGCGTTGAGTGCCTCGCCGATCATCGCGTACAGGCCGTACAGCAGGATCTGCGGGAGGCACCAGTACGCCAGCGCGGTGGCGAGGGCCAGCAGCTCCGGGTTCGCACGACCGGCCACGATGTGCACGAGCCACGGTGCGCACGCCGTGGCGATACCGGTGACCACGACGAGGACGACCGTTCCGAGCGTGAAGAGCTTGGAGATGAACGCGTTGCCGCCATCCGCATCCGCCGTGGCCTTGACGATCTGCGGCACGATGACGGCCGTGAGGATGCCCACCGAGATCAACGAGAAGACGCTGTTGGGCAACTGGTTCGCGTAGGTGAAGGCGTCAGCGGCCTCGGAGGCGACGGAGCCGAGCACACCGACGAGGACGATGCTGCGCAGCAGCCCGGTCACGCGGGAGACCAGGGTGCCCGCGCCGATGATGGCGCTGGCGCGCCCGAGACTAGTCACGCGACTCCTTCGCGGAAGGAGCGTCCCGGCCGTCGCGGCGCTCCTGCGCCGCGGCCTCCGCCTCCTTCTCCTCGATCAGTTCCTCGACGGCGGCCTCGACGGCCTGTTCCTCGATCGCCTCTCGGCGTTTCCGACGCACGGTGCGGATCACGCCGAGAGCGATGAGCAGCACGGCCAGGCCGCCGAAGACGACGAGTCCGATGGTCTCCCACTCCGCACGCACCGCCACGCGGACGGTCTGCTCCGACTGGATCGGCACCCCCGTCGGACTGGTCAGGGCGAGACGCAGATCCAGCTCACCGCTGCCTACGCGGGCCGAGACGGGCACCTTCGCCCGTGTGGTCGAGTTCGCCTGCACCTCGACGTCGATCACGGGCTTCACCTCGAGGCGCGGATCGCTCGGAGCGGCGAACAGCCGCACGGTCACGGGCCATGGGAGGTCGTTGCGGACCGCGATCGGGAGATCGGCGTTGGCCGTGAGGAGCTGGATGGTGCTGGAGTCGGGGATGCTGACCGCGCCGAGCGTCTCGGTGGTGCGGGCACGATGGGCCGCGACCTTCTCTGCGAAGGCCTCGTCGGAGGAACCGACCGCGATGGTGCGGAGGATCCGGATGCGCTCCGGGCTCAGCAGCACCAGCGGGTCGTCGAGGATGGTGGCGAACGCGGTGAGGGCGCCTTCGTCCGTGAGCAGGTTCGTGAGGTCGGGGGCCCTGGTCGCCGCAGCGGCGTCCGGGACACTGACCGTGGCGGCGGGGGCCGCGCGCACCGCGGAGAGCTCGAATCCGACGGAGTCCGCCGCCGAGATCGCGTCGCGGAGCGCGTCGGCCGAGCGGTTCTCGTCGCGATCCAGACCGACGAGGAGCGGGGCACCGGGCGCACGGGCGCCCGCGAGGAACAGTCGCGCCGCGGCCTCGGCCAGGTGCGCCTGACGCGGAGCGGAGGCGGATTCCGCCGCGGCGGCCGACAGCGCGGCGGACGTGGCGGCATCGATGACGAGCAGGTCCTGACCACCCGACGTCGCATGCGCGGAGCTCTGCCCACCGACCGTCGTCGACGACACCACCGTCGTCGTCTTCCGGTCCAGATACCCGGAGAAGGCGGCGAGATCGCCCTGTGCGAGGTCGCTCTCGGGCCAGACGATCCCGGGGAGGGCCCCGTCGATCTCCGCCAGCTCGTCGTCCGTGGGGAGCGCGGGGCCGTCGGTCGGCGTCGGCGTCGGCGACGCCGTGGTCCCGGGGGTGCTCGTCGGCGTGACGGCGCGCTGCTGCGGGAAGGCGGCGGGGTCGAGCAGGGAGGTCAGGGGGAGCGGCGCCAGGGCATCCGGGAGACCGGCCTGCGCCTGCACGGTGAGGTCGGCGTCGCCGAACTGCAGGGCGAACCGGGCGTTGGGGAGCTCGTCGAGCCTTTCCAGCCAGTCCGTGGCGGTCGACGGCGCTGCCGTGCCGAGGGCGCGGATGGCGGCGGGGATGGCGGGATCGAGGGCGAGCACGGCCGTCGTCCCGGCCACGCCGTCGAGCTGTGCGGTGAGGTCGCCGTCGGGGGCGGTGAGGTCGGTGAGCTCCTCCGCGCTCAGCAGGGCGCCGCCGGCGGGGGTCGCGGTGATCGGGACGAGCACCCCGATCGGACTGGTGGGAGTGGAGGTGACGACGAGGACACTCGTCGCGCTCGCCTCCCAGGTGGTGGTGCGCTGCCCCGCGGTGTCCTTCGTGCGGGCATCGCTCAGGACGGCCCGCAGGGGGTACACACCGGGTGCGAGGGGCTCGAGGGTCTCCTGCGGCACGAACACCGTCGTGGTCGCGGATCCTCCGGCCTCGGCCGTCTTCGTGGTCTCGTCGCCGAGCGGCAGGAACGAACCGGCGGCACGGCCCTCGTCCAGCCACTCCGTGACGGCGGCATCGTCGCCGAGCGGCGTGCTGCCGAGCTCGACCTCGACCCGGCCCGTGGAGAGCTCGGACTCGGTCTCGTTGTCGATCGTGACCACCGCCGATGTCGACGTGCCCGGCGCGACGGTGCCGCGCAGGCCCGCCGTGACGTGCAACTCCACCCGCTGGTCGTCGTCCGCGGGGGGCTGGTCGGCCGCCATCGCCGGTCCGCCGACCCCCAGGGCGCAGACGCCGGCGGCGACCACGAACGCCGCGAGCCGGCGCACGCGCGCGCGGAGGCCCGTCTCGGGAGTGATCGCGGTCATGAAGGTCTTCCTCGAACGCCGGGAGGAGGCGGATCGTGAGTACTGACCCTGCGATTCTAGGAGGCCGGAGGGAGGAGAACCCTGAAGACGCGTAGAGTGACGGCCGTGTCCGACACCCCCGCCCCCCATCCCGACCCGCTCCGCAGTGCCGCGTTCGCCGCGGATCTCGACGCCGCCGACCTCCGATCCGAGCCCCTGCGTCGCCTCTGGGGAGAGGAGGCGGACGATGCCCTGGCCCGCGGCCTGCGCGAACCCATCCTGCGGGCGATCGCGGGGGATGAGGGCGTGCTCGCGACGCTCGGACGTCTCCTGGTGCTCGGGCTTCCGCAGCCCCGAGCGGCGGTGGAGCGCGCCCTGCCCACCCTCGGCGTGGACGGTCTGGAGGCCCTGGGTCTGGCGACGAGCGACGCCGACTCCGTGACGCCGATCGCGCTGCTGCGCCCGCAGTCGTTCGTCGACGAGGACGGCGTCGGGGAGTGGTGGATCGCCAGCGACCTGGACGAGGTCGCCCTCGACGGTCCGCTGCCGGCCGATCACGTCCTCGGCGTGGGCGGCGCCTCCCGCACCCTCGCCGAGACGGTCGTGCCGCTCGCGGTGGATCGTGCCCTCGACCTCGGCACGGGCTGCGGCATCCAGGCGCTCCTCGTGGCGCGGCGCGCCGGCCGGGTCGTCGCCACCGATGTCTCCCGCCGTGCTCTCGCCTACGCCGCGCTGAACGCGCAGCTCAACGGGGTGACGAACATCGAGTTCCGTCACGGGAGCATGTTCGAGCCGGTCGCCGGGGAGGCGTTCGACCTCATCGTCTCGAACCCGCCGTTCGTGATCACCCCGCGGACGGAGGGGGTTCCCGCTTACGAGTATCGCGACGGCGGTCTGGTCGGCGACGCGCTGGTCGAGCAGTTCGTGCGCACGGCACCGGCACACCTCACCCCGGGCGGCATCGCCCAGCTTCTCGGCAACTGGGAGTCCCGCACGGGGGTCACCGGCCTGGCCCGGCTGGACGCGTGGGTGCCCGCCGACCTCGACCTGTGGGTGGTGGAGCGGGAGGAGCTGTCACCCCTCGCGTACGCGGAGCTGTGGATCAGGGACGGCGGCATCACACCGCGCGACGCCGCCTTCACCCCGCTGCTGACCGCGTGGCTCGACGACTTCGCGGCGCGGGGCGTGACCGCGATCGGCTTCGGCTACGTGCTGCTCCGCCGGGGGCAGGGGGAGCCGCTGCGGCGGTCGGAGCGGATCTCGCAGCCCGTGGCCAACGTGGGGGCGGCCCTCGGCCTCGGCCTCACGGCTCACGATGCGCTCGCCGACGGACTGCCCGACACGCTCGTCGTGGCCCCCGACGTCACGGAGGCGCGTCACCTGCTCCCCGGCAACGACGACCCGAGCGTGATCGAGCTGCGTCAGGGTGGCGGCTTCGCGCGGACGGTCGCGGTGGACCCGGCGCTGGCCGGGTTCGTCGGCGCCTGCGACGGGGAACTCCAGGTGCTGCAGATCGCCCCCGCTCTCGCCGACCTCTTCGAGGTGCCTTTCGGGCAGCTCTGGGCGGAGCTCGAGCCGCGCATCCGGGGACTCGTGCTCGACGGCTTCCTCCTCCCGGGGGAATAGTCCCGGCTTCCATGCGTTCGAATACACCATGAAGGCTTTCGGATTCCTCTCGTTCGGTCACTACGCCGACGTGCCCGGCTCGGCCACCCGCACCGCGGGCGACATGCTGAAGCAGACCATCGAGATCGCGGAGGGCGCGGACGAGCTCGGCGTCAACGGCGCCTACGTCCGCGTGCACCACTGGGCCCGCCAGGCGGCGTCCCCGATGCCGTTGCTGACGGCCATGGCCGCGCGCACCGAGCGGATCGAGGTCGGAACCGGCGTGATCGACATGCGCTACGAGAACCCGTTCCAGTTCGCGGAGGAGGCGGCCGCGCTCGACCTCATCGCGGACGGGCGCATCGCGCTCGGCGTGAGCCGCGGGTCACCCGAGACGGCGCTGCGCGGCTACGAGACCTTCGGCTTCCGCGACGAGGAGGACCCGGAGCGCGGCAGCGTGCTCGCGCGGGAGAAGTTCGAGATCTTCCTGCGGGCCATCGACGGCGAGCGACTCGCTCCCGGCGACCCCCGGATGGTGGGCGCGGGACAGTACCTCGCGATCGAGCCGCAGTCGCCCACGCTGCGCGACCACATCTGGTGGGGCTCGGGTTCGCGTGCCACGGCCGAGGAGACCGGACGCCAGGGGCTCAACATGATGAGCTCGACGCTCGTGACCGAGGCCACGGGGCAGCCGTTCCACGAGCTGCAGCGCGAGCAGATCGAGCTGTTCCGCTCCGCCTACCGCGAGGCCGGTCACACCGGGGTGCCGCGGGTGTCGGTCAGCCGCAGCGTGTTCCCGCTCGTTTCGGACACGGACCGCGCCTACTTCGGGCTGCGCAGCGAGGAGAACGGCGACCAGATCGGCATCATCGACGGGTTCCGCTCCACGTTCGGCAAGACCTACGCCGCGGAGCCCGACGTTCTCATCGAGCAGCTCCGGCAGGACGAGGCCGTCATGGCCGCGGACACCCTCATGCTGACGATCCCGAACCAGCTCGGGCCGGAGTACAACCTCCACGTCCTCGAGGCGTTCGCGGAGCACGTGGCGCCGGCCCTCGGGTGGAAGCCCAACACGGAGGGACCGGTCCAGGGCGACCCCGTGGCCTGATCCGGCACGGCGGTCCGACCGATAGTGTCGGATCCATGTCCGCAGGAAGTTCCCCGCTCACCATTCGGCCGTGCCGAGGGGAAGAGGAGTACGCGGCGCTCGTCGAGATCTGGCGCCGTGCCGTTCGTGCCACGCATGACTTCCTCGACGAGGCCGACTTCGCCCGGATCGAATCGCATCTCGCGTCCGACTACTTCCCCGCGGTGACCCTCACCGTCGCCGAGCAGGACGGGATCCCCGTCGGGTTCGCCGGTGTCCACGACGGGGGACTGGAGATGCTCTTCGTCTCCGATGCCGTCCGCGGCCGCGGCGTGGGCTCCGCCCTGCTCGCCGAGGTGGTCGCCCACCAGGGCGTGGTCAGGGTCGATGTGAACGAGGACAACCCGGGCGCGCGCGGTTTCTACCGCAGCCGCGGCTTCGTGGAGGTGGGTCGGAGCGCGCTCGACGGCGACGGTCGTCCCTATCCGATCATCCACATGGCGCTGCCGGGAGACCCCGGCGGCTCTTGACAGCGGCCGCGGGACGCCCGACGCTGGGGACGGCGCGCCGACCGGCGCCCGTCCCCACCGCTTCGGAGGCACCATGACCCGCGTGCGCGTCGACCTCAACATCACCCTCGACGGCTTCGCCACGACGACCGATCAGACCCCGGAGAACCCCTTCGGCGAGGACTGGGGACGACTCACCGCGGCCTACACGGCGACCCGCACCTTCCAGGAGCGCGTCTTCCACGACACGAGCGGTGCGGGCACCACCGGGGTGGACGAGAAGTACGCGGCGCAGTACTTCGAGGGCATCGGCGCCGAGATCATGGGGGCCGGGATGTTCGGGCTCCACGCGAACCCGGACGACCCGGAGTGGCGCGGCTGGTGGGGCGAGGAGCCGCCGTTCGAGGTACCGGTGTTCGTCCTCACGCATACTCCGCGCCCGCCGATCGAGTTCGCCAACGGCACGAGCTTCCGCTTCCTCTCCGCGACTCCGGAGGAGGCGTTGCGGGAAGCCGTGGCGGTGGCCGGAGGACGTGACGTGCGCGTCGGCGGCGGGGCGACCACGGTCCGGGAGTTCCTCCGTGCCGGGCTCGTCGACGACCTGCACGTCGGCATCACCCCCATCCTCACCGGCAACGGCATCCGGCTGTGGGACGACCTGCGTGGCCTCGAGGCCGGCTCTCGCGTGACGTCCGAGGTCGCGGAGTCCGGGGTGACCCACATCACGTTCTCCCGCGAGGGCTGAGTCACCGGCGCGCGGTCGCAGAATCGCACCGGAGTCGCGGGGATTCCGGGAAACTCTGCGACCTCGTGCGGAAGTGCGCTATCAGAGCGGAGGGCCGAACAGCTCCTCGCCGTGCTCGTGGAGGAGCCGGTACGCGTCGGCGAAGGTCTCCGGTTCCTTCTCACCCGCCGCGCCGTAGCGGGCGAGGAGGAGCCCGAGCAGGCCGCGGGCGGGAGGCGTGAGCGGCTTGAGGTGATCCGCCTCCTTCGGCTGCGGGGTGCCGCCCTCGGGATTCGGCGGCGTGTACGCGGGCGTGGTCACGGGCCAGTCGGCCGGGTGCCGCGGCTTGTCGAGGTTCACGACGTTGAGCAGCGTGTTGGCCGACTGATCGCGGTCGTTCAGCGGCTCCAGGCCGTGCAGGCGCGACAGCGTGGCCGTGACCGACCCGTGGTGCATCTCGTCGTGGATGATCGTGCCGCGCCGCGTGTACGCCGACACCGCGATCGCCGGGACACGACAGCCGAGCCGGTCGAACGTGAAGCCCATCTCCCCGGCGCCGGTGTCCTTCGTGGGTTTCGTGGCTGCGGGCGGCGGCACGTGGTCGTAGCAGCCGCCGTGCTCGTCGAAGGTGATGAGCAGCAGCGTGTTCACGGCGTTCGAGCCGCCGGGCGTCGCACTCGTGCGCACGGCCTCGTAGACGTCGTGGATGAGCCGATCGCCCGCCCGGACGTCGGAGATGGCGCTGTCGTACACGGGCTCACCGTCCACCACGCTCTCCCGCGGCTTCCCGAACGGCGGATGGAAGTCGTTGTGGTCGTAGACCATCCGCGGCTCGATGAACGCGTACGCCGGGAGGGTGCCGTTCTTCGCGTCGGCGTAGAAGTCCTCCATCGTGCCGAAATGATCCGTGCGCCAGTACTTCTCCAGCACCGCCGCATGCAGCATCCCCGTGAACGAGACGAGCTGGAGCTCGTCGATGTAGATCCGCCAGCTCACCTTCCGGTCTTCCAGGCGGTTGAACACGGTCGGCGCGGCCGGGGCGTCGAGCCACTTCCGGTAGCCGCCGCCGGCCTGGTTCGTCACGAAGCCGTGCGAGGTCGACGCATGGAAGAAGGAGCGGTTGCAGAAGGTCTGGGAGGGCACTCCGGCGTACCAGTGGTCGAACACGGCGAACTCGGCGGCGAGGGTGGAGAGCACCGGGAGCATCTCCGGTGAGAACGAGCCCATGATGTGCCGCGCTTCGTCCCGGCCCGGTTCCTTCCCGTCGCGCAGTCGGCGGACGTTGATGATGTAGTCCTCGAGGAAGCCGGACATCGTCGCCTTCTCGCCGTGGGTGGGGGCGTTGAAGGGCGTGGTCATCTGGTCGACGAACAGGTCGGCGTTGGTCTTCGGGTCGACGGTGCCGAAGATCTGCGTGTTGACGTGCGGGTACTCCTCACCCGGGTCCGGATCGGGGAGGCTCATGATGCGGTCGGTGTCGCCCCGGTAGACGTGCGCCTCCACGACGGTGCCGTCCGGGGCGGTGTTGCTGTGGGTGCCGAACGCGAGACCCTCGAAGGTCTCGCCAGCCGGCAGCGTCTCGGCCGTGTAGAGGTAGCCGAGGAGGTTGTCGAAGGAGCGGTTCTCGCCCATCACCACGACCACGTGATCGAAGCCGGGCTCGGAGCGCGGCGTGAGTGCGGCGAACGGATCCGGATCGTCGGCGAAGCCGTCCCGGCCTCCGGCCCCGGCGACGGAGGCCCCGATCGCCGCCCCTCCCGCGCCGCCGATCACCGCTCCGGCCAGGGCGGCGCCGCCGACGGTGAGGAATCCGCGCCGGGAGGGGTCGCGGGGAGAGGCGTCGGAGGGGTTGTCGGCGTCGACCATGCCGCGATCCTACGGCCGGGCGGGCCCACTCAGCATTCCGGTGTTCCAGGAAAGTCGCGGAACGGGTCTGGAAGGATCGGGGAGTGCATTCCGCGGTCGTCCCCTCCGAAACCGTCCGTCTGCCCGTTCGTCGTTCCGTGGTGCTCGCCTTCTTCCTTCTCCCGCTGGCTCTCGCGATCGTGCTGTTCACGCTCGAATCCGGGCCCGTCTTCCTCCTGTGCCTCGCCGCCGTTCTGCCCGCGGCGGCCGTGACGATGTTCGCCGCCCGCTGGATCGCTCCGCGGACGTCGCGGTCCTGGACCTCCTCGCTGCTCGCCGTGGCCTGGGGCGCCGGCGCCGCCGTGCTCCTCGCGACCGGGATCGGTGCGTGGTCTGCCGAGCAGGCGATGTACGTGGACGATCAGGGCATCCTCCGGGAGGCGATCCCCACGATGTGGGTGCTGACGCCCGTCGTGGAGGAGGTGGGGAAGGGTCTCGGGGTGCTGATCGTCCTTCTGCTCGCACGGCGCCTCGGCCTGCGCGGCGTGCTCTTCGGCGCGATGGTCGGCGCGCTGGTCGGCGTGGGCTTCGCAGCGGTGGAGGATGCCTCCGCGATCGCGGCGGACATCGCGGCGAACGACCTCGGCTCCGGCATCGTGACGGGGATCGTCCGCATCCTGACGTTCCCCACCCATGCCGCGCTCACCATCTGGACCGGCGCGGCGCTCGGACTCGCCCTCGACGCCCCACGTGCCTGGACGCGCCCGCTCCTCGCGCTCGCCGGGCTCCTGGTGGCGATCGGGGCCCACGGGGCGATCAACTACGGGAACGTCGCCGGTGCCACCGATCAGGCCTCCTTCTTCACGGCCCTGGGCACGGCCTTCGGCTGGATCCTGGTGTCGACGGTCGTCGCCGTGACCCTCCGTCTCGTGCTGACCCGCCGGGTCTGAGTCGCGCGCCGGCCGGACGGGGCACAGCTTCGGAGATCGCGGCCGACACGGCGCCGTGCGGGGGGGCCGTCCGGCGTGTCCGGACTGATCTCCGAAGCTGTGCCCGCGGCGGCTCAGGCGGCAGGGATCCAGAGGACGGCGCCGTCGCGCCAGCCGAGGCCGGCCGCACCCTCGGGGAGCGGGTCCTCGTGCCGCGGACGGACCACGCGGACGCGGCGCCCGGCGAGCTCGACGATGTAGACGACGTCGGCGCCGCGGTAGACGTGCGCGATGACCTCGACCGGGACGGGGGCCCCCGGACCCGCCGCGGGCGACAGATGCAGATCCTCCTGCCGGAGCACGACCTCGCCGGACCCGTCCGGCCCGGCGCCGGTGAGCGGGACCTGCACGGCGGTGCCGTCGAGGGTCGCGACCGCGCCGGAGCGCGTGGCGGGGAGGAGGTTCGCCGCACCGATGAAGTCGGCGGCGAAGGGGGTGAGCGGGGCGCTGTACAGCTCGGCCGGGGCACCCTCCTGTTCGATGATCCCGCCGTTCATGAGCACGATGCGGTCGGAGAGGCTCATCGCCTCCTCCTGGTCGTGCGTGACGAACACGGTCGTGAGGCCGAGGGTGCGGTGCAGTTCCTTGAGCTCGACCTGCATGTCCTCGCGCAGACGCGCATCGAGGTTCGACAGCGGCTCGTCGAGGAGGAGCACGCGCGGCTCGAACGCGATGGCGCGGGCCAGGGCGACGCGCTGCTGCTGTCCGCCGGAGAGCTGCGCGGGCATGCGATCCGCGAGGTGGCCCATCTGCACACGCTCCAGCGCCCGGACGGCGAGCTCCTTCTGCTCGGCCTTCGACTTCTCCCCGGACATCCGCAGCCCGAAGCGCACGTTCTCGGCGACGCTCATGTGCGGGAAGAGCGCATAGCTCTGGAACATCATGCCGAGGTGACGCTTCTCGGGCGGCAGCTTCGTGACGTCCTGCCCCGCGATCTCGATCGTGCCGCTCGTGGGCGACTCGAGCCCGGCGATGCAGCGGAGCAGCGTCGTCTTCCCGCAGCCCGAAGGACCGAGGAGTGAGACGAACTCGCCGGACCGCATCGAGAGGTCGATGCCCTTGAGCACCTTCGTCCCCTTGAAGTCCTTGGTGAGTGAGGTGATGGTGAGCGTTGTCATCAGACGAACAACCTTCCCAGGCCGATGATGCGTTCGAGGACGATCATGAGGACGACGGTGAGCAGGACCATCAGGGTCGAGACGGCCGCCACGGTGGGCGACGTGCTGAACTCCAGCTGGCCGTAGATGGCGATGGGCAGGGTCTCCAGCTGCGGGGTGCGCAGGAAGAGGGCGATGACCGCATCGTCGAAAGAGATGTTGAAGGCGAAGAACGCTCCGGCCGCGATGCCCGGACGCGCGATGGGCAGCACCACGAGGCGGTAGCGGTTCCAGGTGCCGGCGCCGAGGGTGCGCGCGGCCTCCTCGGTGAAGTGGTCGGCACGGGTCATCACGCCGGTCACGGTGCGCATGACGTAGGGGATCGCGATGACCACATGGATCGCGATGAGCACGCCCACGTTCGGGGAGCCGATCGTGAGCGAGGCGATGGAGAGGGCGCCGATCGCGAGGATGATCGTGGGGATCGTCAGTGGCGACATCAGCAGCGCCTGGATCGCCGCGCCTCCCGGAACGCGGAACCGCGTCAGCGCGAGGGCGGCCGCGGTGCCGATGGCGGCGGCGAGGATCGCGACCGTCACGCCCACCACGAGGCTCAGACGGAACGGCTCCAGGTAGGTGTCGGAGGTGAGGGCCTCCACGTACCAGTCGAGCGTGAAGCCCTGTCCGGGGAACGTGAGGAACCGGTTCTCGCCCACCGAGGCGCCGGCGACGACGAGCAACGGGACGAGCATGTACAGCGTCACGATGACGCCGAGGAGGATCGCGAGGATACGGCCGAGGATCGGGACGGAACGGACCATGGTCACACCTTCTGCTTCCCGAGCCGGGACGTGGCCGCGAGCACGAGCATCACGCCCGCGAACAGCAGCACGGCCTGCGCCGCCGCGAACGCCCAGTCGAGGTTGGTGGTCGCGTCGACGTAGATCGTCTGTGCGAACACGGGGATCTGCGAGCCGCCGATGAAGCGGGGGGTGATGAAGGAGCTCACCGAGAGCACGAACACCAGGGAGGCGCCGGCGACGATGCCGGGCACCGACAGCGGCAGCACCACGTGCCGCAGCGTGCGCCAGAATCCGGCGCCGAGCGTGCGTGCGGCCTCTTCGAGCTGCGGGCGGATGCCGGAGACGACGCCGAGGATGCTGAGCACGGCGAACGGCAGCAGCACCTGCACCATCGCGATCACGACGCCGGTCTCGGTACCGAGGAATCCCTGGGTGCCGCCGACGAGGAACTCCGCGCCGGGGATCTGCATCATCAGGCCGGACGGCCCCATGAGCACCACCCAGCCGAAGGTGCGGACGACGACGCTCGTCATCAGCGGCAGGATCACGACGATGAGGAGGAAGGAGCGCACCTTGGAGCCGGCGCGCGCCATGATGTACGACAGCGGGATGGCGATGACGAGGGTGATCACCGTCTGGATCACCCCCAGGCGGAGCGATCGCAGCGCCGCCTGGAGGTGATACTCGCTCGCGAACAAGCGGGTGAAGTTGTCGAGGGTGAACCCGCCTGCCGGCGATTGCACGCTCATGAGCAGCATGCCGGCCACCGGGGTGACGAAGGCGAGCGCGAGCAGCACGATCGCCGGCAGGAGCAGGAGCCAGGGCTCCTTACGGGTTCGGACGCTCATTTGGTGATCAGCGCATTCCACTCATCGGTCCACGCCTGACGCGACGCGGCGATGTCGCCCGGGGCGTAGACCACGACGTCGTCGAGCTCGTCGCCGGTGAGCACGGCCGCGGCCGCCTCGTCCGACAGCTCGGCCTTCGTGTTGACGGGGGAGTAGCGCATGTTCTCGGCGAAGACGGTCTGCGCTTCGGGGCGCAGTTCGTAGTCGATGAAGAGCGTCGCCAGCTCGGGGTTGTCCCGGCCCTCGACGACGTTCGCCGTGATGAGCGACGCGGTCGCGCCCTCCTCCGGGACGATGAACTCGACGGGCAGACCCGCGTCCTGCAGGGTGCCCGCGTAGTCCATCGCGTACGGCGCCAGCCACGTGCCGCGCTGGGCGAAGGCGGTCTGCAGGTCCGGCGAGGTCGGAACGACGATCGCGTCGCCCGAGGAGGCCAGCGCCCCGAGGTCGGCGATGGCCGCGGACGGGTCGTCGATGCCACCCCCGAGGGCGTCGGCCACGCGGAGCATCGACAGCACCCCGTAGGTGTTCGAGAAGTCCGTCAGGGCGACGTGACCGGCGTAGGCGTCGTCGAAGAGGTCTTCCCAGGACGTCGGCGCCGGGGCGTCGGCCTCGGTGTTGTAGACGAGCCCGATGGGCGCGAGCTGGATGACCGGACCCTCGCCGCGCTCGAGGCCGGCGGTCGCGATGTCGACGAGTTCCCCCGCTGCGGACAGGTCGTCCGCGGCGATCGGGGCGATGAGCCCCTGCTCCGCGGCGGTGAACTCCTGCCCGCCGGAGAAGTGCACGACGTCGATCTGCGGGCTCGCCTTCTGGGCGGTGACCTGGGCGAGGGCGTCGGCGCTGTACAGGGTGATCAGCTCGACCTTCGCTCCGGTCTCCTCTTCGAACGGGTCGACGACGGCCTCGATGAAGGCCTTCTCCCAGTCTCCGCCGAACGACGTGACGACCAGGGTCTCGCCGGCGAACTCCTTGTCACCACCGGACGAGGACTCGCCGTCGCCGGATGCGCAGCCGGCGAGGACGAGGGCACCGGTGGCGACGAGCGCGCCGGCGGTGAGGATTCTACGGGTGTTCATGCACTGCTCCTTCGGGATGGGTCCAGCACGGGGGTGGACGCCTAGACCAGGCGTCCGATGGTGAGCTGCTTCGCTCCGTCGATGCGGATCGCGGCGCTCTCCTGAGCGAACTCCGCGAGTCCTTCGGTGATGCCGGCCCAGATGTTGACGGGTGTCCATCCGAGGGGGCCGAGAATACGGGCACCACGATCGTAGAAGACTCCGATCTCGTACCACTCGAACGGCAGTCCGCCCATCTGCATGGGACGCTGCCAGTACCACTGCAGGTCACCCGGTGCGGGCACGACCTGCTGGTTCTCCGCGGGCACGGCCTCGGGGTCGAAGTTCTGGGCCTCCTCCGGCAGGCCGACCATGACCTCGGGCCCGGCGTACATCGCGTGCATCGCCTGCATCGTGACCGGCTTCTCCAGCGCGCCCCACATCGCCTCGCACGTGCGAGGGGCGAGGTCCTCGAACAGGGTGGCGACGGCGCGGACGCCGTTCTCGTACTCGAGGAAGACCTGCTTGGTCATCGTGTTCCTTTCTGGGCAGCGGACGGTTCCGCTGCGCGTTCGCGGGCGGCCGCGACGAACGCCGCGAACAGCGGTCGCTCCTCGGCGGCCTCTTCGGGGGCTGTCATCTTCTCGGGGTGCCACTGCACCGCCCAGAAGGCCCAGTCGTCGTCCGACTCGACGGCCTCGACGATGCCGTCGGGCGCCCACGCGACGGGGCGCAGCCCGGGGGCCGGGGTGTCGACGGACTGGTGATGGATGGTGTTGACCGTCCTCGCCGTCGTCCCGTAGAGCGCGGCGAGTCTGCTGTCCTCCGCGAACGTGACGGCGTGCCGGGCGGAGAGCTGCTCGTCTGCTCCTCGCACCGGGTGATGGTCGGCCGTGGCGGGGATGTCGACGATGAGGGAGCCGCCGAACGCGACGGTGCAGACCTGGAGCCCGCGGCAGATCGCCAGCACCGGCAGGCCGCGTTCCCTGGCACCGAGGGCGAGCGCGATCTCGTAGCCGTCGCGGGCCGAGTCGTAGGACTTCCCGTCCTGCGGCTCGGCGCCGTAGTGCGAGGGGTGCAGATCCTCCCCGCCGGAGAGCACCAGCCCGTCGAGCCGATCGAGGACCTCGTCGACACCGGCGGTCGGAGGCAGCAGCACGACGGCGCCGCCGGCGGCCTCGATCGGCGTGGCGTACTCGGCGCCGAGGGTGTGCGCGGGGCGACCCGTGCCGAGGTCGGTGTCGATGGCGCGGCGCCAGGTGGTGATGCCGATGAGCGGGCGGGTCACGACAGCTCGATCCACGTGGTCTTCAGGTCGGTGAACTTCTCCATCGCGTGCAGACTCTTGTCGCGACCGAAGCCGGAGCCCTTGACCCCGCCGAAGGGGATGGTCATGTCGCCTTCCTCGAAGCAGTTGACCCAGACGACACCCGCCCGCAGCCGGCGGGAGAGGGTGTGCACGGCGTTGAGGTCGGTGCTCCACAGTGCGGCGGCGAGGCCGTACTCGGTGCCGTTGGCGATGGCGAGGGCGTCCTCGACGTCGTCGTACGCGATGACCGACAGCACGGGGCCGAAGACCTCGCGCTGCGCCACCTCGTGCGCGGGGGTCACGCCGAGCACGGCGGGGGCGAAGTAGCTGCCGCCGTCGACGGCGGAGAACCGTTCGGTGCTGCCGGCCGCGAGCGCGGCGCCGTCGGCCACCGCGCGCTCGACGAACCCCGCGATCCCGGCGAGCTGCTTCTCGCTGACGATCGCCCCCATCGACGTGGACACGTCGAACGGGTCGGCCGGGAGAGCCCTACGGGCGACGTCGGCGGCGATCTCCAGGGCCCTGTCGTACTGCGCGCGGGGGACGAGCAGCCGGGACGAGGCCGTGCACATCTGCCCCTGGTTGTAGAAGCAGCCGTCGGCCGTGGCGCGGACCGCCCGCTCCAGATCGGCGTCCGGCAACACGAGGCTCGCGGTCTTGCCGCCGAGCTCCGGCCACACACGCTTGCCGTTCGACGCCGCGGCGTATCCGAGGAACCGGCGGCCGACCTCAGGCGAGCCCGTGAACGTGACGACGTCGACATCGGGGTGCTCGCCGAGTGCGCGGCCGGCGACGTGGCCGGCGCCGGGGGTGACGTTCAGCACGCCGGCCGGGATGCCGGCCTCGTGGGCGAGCTCGGCCAGGCGCAGGGCGGAGAAGGTGGTGTGCTCGGCGGGCTTGAGGACGACGCTGTTGCCGACGGCGAGAGCGGGGGCGAGCTTCCACGCCGTCATCGTGAGCGGGAAGTTCCACGGCACGACCGCGGCGACGACGCCGGCCGGCTCCCTGGTGACGAGGGCGAGGCTGCCCGGCGCGGTGACCGGGAGCTCGTCGAGCACCTTGTCGGCCGCCTCTCCGTACCAGCGGAAGCAGTTCACGACCGCGCGCAGCTCCGTCTGGAGCGCCTCTCGCACCGGCTTGCCCATCTCGAGCGAGATCGTGAGGGCCAGCTCTTCGGCGTGGTCGTGGATGCGCTGCGCGAAGGCGATCAGGCGCTGACCGCGCTCGCGCGGGGCGATGCGCGACCACACGCCGGAGTCGAACGCGGCACGGGCGGAGCGGACCGCGCGGTCGATGTCGGCGGCGGAGGCGGCCGCGATCCGGGGCAGTGCCCGGCCGTCGCGGGGACTGATCGGTGCGAGGGGCTCGGCGGTCCCGGCCTCCCAGGAGCCGTCGATGAACATGCGGGTGTGCAGCGACAGCGCCGCCGCGCGGTCCGCCCAGTCGTCTCCAGTTGCCGTGAACACGGTCGTCCTCTCCAGGGGTGAAGGCCCTGGAAGGGATACTCGCTCTATTTCGCCATTGCGTCAAGGCAATGCGAACGATCTCGCCATTTCTTTACACGTCCGTAACAGAATCGGTCTACAAGCGAATAGCACCCGTCGGCATGTCCTGCGCCAGCGCCGCCGGCGCCTCGTCCACGATCAGCGAGCCGCGCAGCACGGGCGTGATCACGACGAGCGACTCCACGACCTCCAGCCCGTCGTGGCCGGCGACCGCGGGACCGGTGAGGAAGTCGTAGAACTCGTCCGCGTCGCGCACGAGCACGTTCATGAGGAGCTGGGACGTCCCCGTCGTCGCGACGATGAACTTCACCTCGGGGGCGGCGGCGAGGGCGGATCCCACCTTCTCCAGCCGGTCCATCGGCACGCGCAGCCACACCAGAGCCTCCAGCCCGAGGCCGAAGAGGCTCGGCACGATCTCCGTGCGCGGGTGCATGAGCCCGCGGCGGTTGAGCGATTCCATCCGTCGGCGCGTCGTGGTGACGTTCAGTCCGAGCGCGCGGGCGAGCTGTGCGACGGGCATCCGTCCGTCCTTCAGCAGGAGTCGGATCAGCGCCTCCTCGTCCTCGCTCAAGGCGTCCGCCGGGTCGACCTCGGACCCGGAGGACTCGTCCAGCATCCGAACCTGCTCGTCGGACAGCACCCCCACCCGCCAGTCGTGTCCGGAGCGGAAGAACTTCAGCACGGTGGTGACGTTGATCGACGCGATGCCCTCCACCTCGGGGAAGTCGGTGAAGAGCAGTTCGCGGATCGATGCGTCGTCGTGGGGGAGGAGCATGCCGGCGATGTCGCTGCTGCCCTCGAGGACCGACACGGACGACGCGTCGGCACGACGGGCCAGGGTGCGGGCGACGTGCCAGAGCGCATGCGGTTCGGTCGTGATCCGGAACAGGACGGCGCGGGCATGGAGCACGCGGGCGGGGTCGACGTAGGTCGAGACGCGCACGAGGCCGCGGTCCAGAAGACGCTGTCCGCGGCGGGCGACCGTCCGCTCGGGGAGGTCGACCACACGGGCGATCTCCCCCCAGGACGCGCGGCCGTTCACCTGCAGGGCCGCCGCGACGATCCGATCGGTCTCATCGGCCAGGGCATCGTTCGCGGGCACGGGTTCTCCTTCGCGGGTCGGGCACGTGAAGGTTATCCCAGACCCGGAGGGACCGACGCATGGTGCGAGCCCCGATCCCGGGGGAGACGGCACGGGCGCCGCCGGGAGGACCGGCGGCGCCCGTGGAGGGAGGAGCGGGCTACTCGGCGTCCGTCGTCTCGACCACCGCGGTCGCACGCCGGCGCCGCATCGCGAACAGCCCGAGGCCGGCGGCGAGCAGCACGACCGCTCCGATGAGGAAGGGCATGCTGTCGGCACCGGTCGTCGCGAGGTCGCCGTCGGTCGACGCACCGGGCCTGCTCTCAATCTCACCGGGGACGACCGCTCCGCCGCCGGCCGCCGCGGTCACGGTGAGGGAGGCCGTCACCTCCGTGCCGTCGGGGAGGATCACGGCGAGCGTGTGCGTGCCCGCCGGGGTGCCCGCGGGGATGGTGACGGTGCGCGAGAACGTGCCGTCGGCCGCGACCGTGACCGTACCGAGCGAGACCGGGTCGGACCGCAGTTCGAGCGCGAGCTCCGCGTCGGCCGTGAAGCCGCTGCCCGACACCGCGAGCGTGCCGCCGGCGGCGACCGAGGACGCGCCCAGCTCGACGGCCGCCGGCTTCTCGGGCTCCGGCTCCTCGGTGACCGGCGGGGTGACGCCGGCCTCGGTGACCCACTTCTCGCCCGCGTCGGACTTCGTCACGGTGAACGTGTCGTAGACCGCGCCGAGGGGGAGGTCGGTCGAGGCGCCTGCGGTCTTCTCCGCGAGGTAGGAGCGGTAGACGAGCTGGTTCTTCGACACGTCGATGACCTGGTACGTCGTGACGCCCTCGCCGCGCAGCACCTGAGTGGCGCCGTTGTTGGTCCAGACGTTCTTCTCGGGGGTCTCCAGGTCGTAGTGCTTCGCGCCGGAGTTCGACACGACATACACCGGGCCCGTCGTGAGACCGGGGGTCTCGGTCGCATCCGTGTTCACGTATCCGCGGGCGTACGTGTGGTCGTGGCCCATGAGCACGAGGTCGATGTCGTTGCGCTGGAAGACCGGCAGCCACTCGGCGCGGAGCACCGGCTCGTCACGACCGGCCGAGGCCGAGAAGACCGGCTGGTGGAACGTGACGACGTTCCACTTCGACGGGCTGTTCTGCAGCAGCAGGTCGAGCCAGGCGGCCTGGAAGCGCGTCCACAGGGTGCCGATCTGCGAGGAGGGGCAGTCCGCCCCCGTGCAGGACGGGAGCCCGGCCGGGGTGAGGAAGGTCGTGTCGCGGGTCGCGTTCAGGGTGATGAAACGGACGCCCTGGTAGTCGGTGTAGTACGCGGTCTCGGCGGCGAACGAGCTCCAGTGGTCGAAGAACGCGCGGTACTGCTGCGCGACCTCGGAGTCGCCCTTCGCGAGGTTCGCCAGCTCGCCGATGGAGCTCGTCGACGGGTTGTTGTGCGGGTACTCGAACGCGGCCTTCCACGCCGTGAGCAGCTTGTCGCCGGAGTACTCATGGTTGCCGGGGGCGGCCATCACGTTGGTGCGCACGGCCGAGTCCTTCATGCCCTGGAACCAGTTCAGCCACTCGTTCTCGTTGCTGGAGGTGTTGATCAGGTCGCCCGCGTGCACGGAGCCGATCGAGCGGGGAGCCTGCGCCTCGGCCTGCTTCACGACGCTCGGCCACGTGGTGTCCAGGCCGATCTGGGCGTCGCCGTAGTAGATGAACTGGAAGTCGCTCGCCTTCGGGTCCGCCGTGCGGAACTCGTACCAGTCGCTCCAGCTCCCGGGGAGACCCACGCGGTAGCGGTAGGCCGTGGCGGGGGTGAGGTCGGTGACCGTGGCCGAGAAGTGCTTGTTCGGGTTGCCGTTCACCACTCCGGCGTCGTAGGCATCGACCGTGCGGGTGGCGCCGCCGACGGCAGGGCCGATCTCGACCTGGCCGACCGTGTGCGAGGCGTCGCCCGCGAGCCAGGAGAACGACTGCGACACCTCCGGCTTCTCGGTCGGGGTGAGGATGACGCGGGTCGGCGCGGCGACGACGGGGGTGCCGGGGTCGGAGGCCTTCACGAGGGTGAGCGACGACATGTCGAAGTAGATGTCGGAGCTCGACGCGCGGTCCTGGAACAGCGACACGGCGATCGTGTTCGTGCCGTCGCGGAGCAGGTCGCCCTCGGCGCTGAACGTGCTCGTGAGGGGGTCGCCGTTGGAGTCGCCGGCATACTCGACGTTGGTGGTGTCGGTGATCCGGCCGTCGACGTAGCGGGCCACCTCTTCGCCGTTGATCCACACGATGATCGCGTCGTCGAAGGTGACGGTGCTCTGCAGGGCGGCGACCTGCTCGGCGACGCCGGCCTCCAGCTCGAACGTCGAGCGGAAGAAGTAGGTCGGCACGGTCGGGGCCGCCGAGCCGTCGAGGTAGTGGTTGAGGAGCGTCTTCGGGGTGTGCGGCCCGACGGGGGCGAGCTTCCCGCTCTTCGCGCCGAACGAGCCGGGCGCGGTCTTCCACGCGCTGTCGTCGTAGGTGGGCAGGGTCCAGTCGCGCAGCGCGGCCGGGGCCGGTGACGGGTCGGAGCCGTCGTCGAGGTAGTGCCAGGGCGTGTCGCCGGTGACGAGCGATCCGGTCGGCACCTCGGGGTCGGGCGCGGCGAGGGCCGCGGGGGCGACGACGGCGCCGCCGAGCACGGCGAGCAGCGCGACGGACGTCAGTCCGCGACGCCGCCACCGCACCGCAGGGGTGGGGGAGGTCATGTCTGTCCTTCGTGGGTGGGTGTCCGTGCTCAGCCGCACGGGGCGCCCCCAGCCCAGCGGAGCCGGATGACCGCGGTCTGACATCGAGGCGACGGGGAGGTGAACGCGGGCCCGTCAGGGGGCGGCCGGTACGCTGGAACCCATGCTCAACATGGCCGACGGCCTCGCGCGTCTCGGCGCGCTCGCCGAGAATCCCGTCGTCCGCACCCTCGCGGAGGCCTTCGACGAAGCCGGTTTCGAGCTGGCCGTCGTGGGCGGCCCGGTCCGCGATGCCCTGCTCGGCCGGGAGACGCACGACCTCGACTTCACGACGAGCGCCTCGCCGGACGAGATCCTCGCGATCGTGAAGCCCGTCGCCTCCGCCCACTGGGACATCGGCCGGGCCTTCGGGACCATCGGCGCCCGGGTGCGCGGCGAGCAGGTCGAGATCACGACCTATCGCGCCGACAGCTACGACGGCGTGACGCGGAAGCCGACCGTGGAGTTCGGCGACTCGATCGACGGCGACCTCGTCCGCCGCGACTTCACGGTCAACGCGATGGCCCTCCAGGTGCCCGCGGTGAAGCTCGTCGATCCGACCGGCGGTGTGGAGGACCTCGTGGCGGGGGTGCTGCGGACACCGGCGGATCCCCGGGTGTCGTTCGGCGACGACCCGCTGCGGATGCTGCGCGCCGCCCGGTTCAGCGCGCAGCTCGGCTTCACGGTGGAGGAGGACACGGAGCGGGCGATCACCGAGCTCCGCGAGACCCTGACGATCGTGAGTCCCGAGCGCGTGCAGTCCGAGCTCGTGCGCCTCATGCAGACCGACGACCCCGTCCGCGGCATCCGGGTGCTGGTGGAGACCGGACTCATCGACGAGTTCCTCCCCGAGGTCAGCGCCCTCAAGCTCGAGGTCGACGAGCACCACCACCACAAGGACGTCTACGAGCACTCCCTCACGGTGCTCAGCCAGGCCATCGCGCTCGAGCACGCCAGGAACCCCGGGGCCGCGCCGGACGTGCCGCTGCGGATCGCGGCTCTGCTGCACGACATCGGAAAGCCCCGCACGCGCAAGCTGGAGCCGGGCGGTGCGGTGACGTTCCACCACCACGACGTCGTCGGCGCCCGGATGGCCCGCAAGCGGCTGCAGGCGCTGCGCTTCGACACGGCGACCACGGATGCCGTCTCCACCCTCATCGAGCTGCATCTGCGGTTCTTCGGCTATGCGGAGGGGGCGTGGACGGATGCCGCCGTGCGCCGCTACGTCCGCGACGCCGGCGACCTGCTGGAGCGGCTGCACATCCTCACCCGTGCCGACGTCACGACGCGGAACAAGCGCAAGGCCGCTCGGCTCGCCGCCGCCTACGACGACATCGAGTCCCGGATCGCGGCGCTCCGCGAGCAGGAGGAGCTCGACGCGATCCGTCCCGAGCTCGACGGCAACCGCATCCAGGAGGTCCTCGGCATCTCTCCGGGCCGGGAGGTCGGGGAGGCGTACAGGTTCCTCCTCGATCTGCGCCTCGACGAGGGCGTGCTCGGCGAGGCCGTCGCGGAGCAGCGTCTCCGCGAGTGGTGGGCTTCGCGCGGTTGATTCCTGCCGACCCACCCCTTTCCGCGCGTCCCGGCCCCTCACGGCCTCAGTCGATGATGGCGGCGGCGTCCGGGGGGAGAGTCAGGGACGCGGGGGTGCGCGATGCCGGGGTTGTCGTGAGGAGGATCCGGGACGAGGGGGGGACGGGGAAGGACGCGGGGGTGGGGGAGAGGTTCACGAGCACCGACACTCCTCCGCGATCGATGCGGTAGACACGGTGCTCGGGGCGGCCGTCCGTCTCGCGGACCTCGACCGCCGTGTGCGCGGAGTCCGGGTCGGTGAGCTCCGGTCGCGCTCGCCGCAGTCGTGCGAGGTCGCGGTACAGCGCCAGGAGCCGGGCGTGCGCCGGCGCCTCGGCCTCGGTCCAGTCGAGGTGCGAGCGGTGGAAGGTCGCGGGGTCCTGGGGGTCGGGGACCGCATCCGGGTCCCAGCCCATGCGGGCGAACTCCGCCGTGCGACCCTCGGCGACCGCGCGGCCGAGTTCGGGCTCGGCGTGGGAGGTGAAGAACTGCCACGGTGTCGTCGCGCCCCACTCCTCGCCCATGAAGAGCATCGGGGTGCCCGGCCCCGTCAGCGTGAGCACGGCGGCCACCGCGAGGCGGTCGGGGGACAGCGCGGCGGAGAGTCGATCCCCGGCCGCGCGGTTCCCGATCTGATCGTGATCCTGCGCGAAGGTCACCAGCCGCCAGCTCGGCACCTCGGCCGGGATCGGGGCCCCGTGCGGACGGTCGCGGAAGGACGAGAAGGTGCCGTCGTGGAAGAACCCGCCCTCCGTCACCTTGGCCACCGCCTCGGCCGCGGCGAAGTCGGCGTAGTACCCGGCGGTCTCTCCCGTGAGCGCGACGTGCACCGCGTGGTGCCAGTCGTCCGACCACTGCGCCGTGAGTCCGTATCCCCCGGCTTCCCGCGGCAGGATGAGCGTCGGGTCGTTGAGGTCGGACTCGGCGATGAGGGTCAGCGGCCGGTTCTGCTGCGCGGAGAGGGCGTCCACCCGTTCGGAGAGCTCTCGCAGCAGGTGCACGGGCCGCCGGTCGTGCAGGGCGTGCACGGCGTCGAGGCGGAGTCCGTCGACGTGGAAGTCGCGCAGCCACATCAGGGCGTTGTCGAGGATGTACTCCCGCACCGCGTCCTCGTCGAGGTTCACCGAGTCGCCCCAGGTGGTGCTCTCGCCCTCGCGCAGGTACGGGCCGAAGAGGGGGAGGTAGTTGCCGCTCGGGCCGAGGTGGTTGTAGACGACGTCCTGCACGACGGCGAGCCCGTGCGCGTGGGCGGCGTCGACGAAGCGCTGGTACGCCGCGGGGCCGCCGTACTCTTCCTGCACCGCATACCAGAGCACGCCGTCGTATCCCCAGTTCCAGGCGCCGTTGAAGGCGTTGACGGGCAGCAGCTCGACGTGGGTGACGCCGAGGTCGACGAGATGCGCCAGGCGGCCGATCGCCGCGTCCAGCGTGCCCTCCGGCGTGAAGGTGCCGAGGTGCAGCTCGTAGATCAGCCCGCCCGCGAGCTGCCGTCCGGTCCAGGAGGCGTCGGTCCAGGCGAAGGCTGCGGGGTCGAACGCCGCCGAGGCCCCGTGCACGCCGTCCGGCTGTCGCCGCGACCGCGGATCGGGTCGCAGGACATCACCGTCGTCGAGCAGGAAGCCGTAGCGCTCACCGTCCGCGAGGACGAGGTCGGCGGTCCAGTGCCCCTCAGCGGTCGCCGTGAGCTCGCGCTCCTCCACGGTCGCGCCCGCGTCGTCGAGGCGTCGTACCCGCACTCGGGCGGCCCGCGGCGCCCACACCGAGATCATCGGGCCAGCTCGATCAGGGCGACGGGGTAGGTGTCGAGCAGCTCTGCCAGCCGCACGGGTCCCGGCGGGATCCGCCGACCGGTGAGGAGGTCGGTCCCCGGCAGCTCGGGGCGCATCATGACGGTGTCGCCCCAGCCGCCGCGGCGCGCCAGCCCGACCGGCAGCCGCGTGGCCACGGCGGTCGCGCCGCCGCGATGCACGGCGACGGCGTGGTCGGCGGCCGCACCCTCGACGACGGCCGGCCGGTAGAAGCGGAACAGCTCCGGATTGTCCCGCCGCAGTCGCAGGGCCCGCGAGGTCACCAGGAGCTTCGCGGCACCGGAGTCGTCGATCAGGGGGAGCACACCGCGAGCGTGGTCCGCGTCGAGCTCCCGCAGCATCCGGACGCGCAGAGCGAAGTCGACGGGTCGACGGTTGTCGGGGTCGACGAGCGAGAGGTCCCACAGCTCGGTGCCCTGGTAGACGTCGGGCACGCCGGGACCGGTGAGCTGCAGCAGTTTGGCGGAGAGGGAGTTGGAACGGCCCGCATCGACGATCTCGGCCACGAAACGGTCGAGGATCGGCGCGGCCTCACCCTCGACGGACCGCGCGATCGCGGCCAGGCCCTCCTCGAAGGTCGCGTCCGGATGCTGCCAGGTGGTCCGCTCGGCGGCCTCGCGGGCGGCCTTCGTGGCGTAGGCGAGGAGCCGTTCGGAGGGGAGCGGCCAGGCTCCGACGGCGGCCTGCCAGATCAGCGCGTCGAGGGGACCGTGTCCGGTGGTCGCGACGGCACGCAGCTCGGCCAGCACCTCGCCCCAGCGCTCCGGGATCTCCGAGAGCACGGACAGGCGCGCCCGTACGTCCTCCGACCGCTTCGTGTCGTGCGTGGAGAGCGTCGTCATCGAGTGCGGCCATGCCGCCAGTCGTGCCCGCTGCGCGTCGTGGAACTCCTCGACCGACAGGGCGGGGATCGACGGGTCGGCGCCGACCTCGGTCAGCGTTCCGAGGCGGGTGAACCGGTAGAACGCGGTGTCCTCCACACCCTTCGCCATCACCGCGCCGCTCACCTGGGGGAACCGCTGCGCGACCTCGAGGGCGGGGTCGACCAGGAGCGGTTCGAGCGCGGTGAAAGCGGCGGAGAGGTCGGGGCGTCGGCGACGGGCCTCCGCGAAGGCGGCGCGCAGGTGCTCGCGGCCCTCCGGGAGATAGGAGCGGTACACGGGGAAGCAGGCGAGGAGTTCGGCGAGGGCGTCGTCGGCGTGCACGATCCCGTGGGGGAGTGTGCGGACCAGGCGGCGCACCTCGGCGGCCAGGAGCGTGTCGGCGATCATCCGCTTCGTGTCGTGGATGAGGTCGTGCCAGGGGAGCGCGTCCGGGAGGCCGGTCTCCGCACGGAGCCGGGCGTCCAGCCGGTCCAGCGCCGCCACGCCCTCCGCGTCGACGAACAGACGGTCGAGCTCGGCCAGCGCGTCGTATCCGGTCGTGCCGTCGGTCCGCCACCAGGCCGGCAGGGCCTCGCCGGGCTCCAGGATCTTCTCCACGAGCGTGTACGCGCGCCCGGTCGCGTCGGCGAGCTGCTCCAGATACGCACCGGGGTCGACGAGGCCGTCCGGGTGGTCCACCCGCAGCCCGTCCGCGAGTCCGGTCCGGAGCCAGCGGAGGATCTCCCGATGCGACTCCGCGAAGACCTCGGGGCGCTCCACCCGGATGCCGGCGAGCTCGGAGACCGCGAAGAACCGGCGGTAGGTGAGATCGGTGTTCTGGTCCTGCCAGAACCGCAGCTCGTAGTTCTGGGCGGCCAGGAGCGCCGGGAGGTCGTCGGCCAGCGCTGCGGTGCCGGGTGCGAGCGGAAGTTCGTGCTCGAAGTAGCGCAGCACGCCGTCCGGTGCATCGGCGGCCGGTGTCGTGTCGACGACGAGCTCGCCGTTCGCGACGACCTCCTCCGGGGTCCCGCCCAACAGCGGGAGCAGGAGGCGTCCGCCGCCCGCTGCCCAGTCGATGTCGAACGCCGCGGCGCGGCGGGTCTCCCGGCCGAGTCGCAGCACCTCCCACCACCACGGGTTCTGCCGCGGCACGGCGACCCCGACGTGGTTGGGCACGATGTCGGCGAGGATGCCGAGGCCCGCCGTGCGCGCCGCCGAGGCGAACCGCACGAGGCCTTGCTCGCCCCCTCGATCCGGATCGATGCGCCCGTGGTCGACCACGTCGTAGCCGTGGTTCGAACCGCGGGTCGCCGCCAGCAGCGGCGACAGATACGCCCACGATGCGCCGAGCTCGGCGAGGTAGCCGACCACATCGGCCGCCGCTTCGAGGGGGAAGCTGCCGCTGATCTGGAGGCGATAGGTCGACAGCGGCCTGTCGGTCATGAGGCGGCCGCCTCGCTCTGCGCGCGGAGCGAGGCGTCGACGGAGTCGTCGGTGTCGACGGGCTCGCCGTCGATCTCCTGCAGCACGAGCATGGCCTTGCCCTCGAGCGGCACGGTGTCGCGGGCGCGGAGGTTCCGGTCGCCCAGCTCGCCGGCGGTGTCCACCGCGACGAGCCAGTCCGTGCCGTGGCGGTCGTCGGGAAGCGCCAGATCGACGGGCTCGTCGCCGCTGTTGAAGTAGACGAGGAAGTTCACGTCCTCCACGGGACGCCCTCGCCGGTCGTTCTCGCGGATGCCGCGGCCGTTCAGGAACATGCCCACGGAGCGCCCGAAGCCCGAGTCCCAGTCCTCCGGGGTCATGCGGGCGCCGTCCGGTCGCAGCCACACGACGTCGGGGATGCGCTCGCCGTCCTCGTCCGCGACCGGGCGTCCGTCGAAGAAGCGGCTGCGGCGGAAGGTGGGATGCTCGTGCCGGAGCCGTGCCACCGCCGCCGTGAACTCCACGAGCGGCAGGTCGGCGGCCTCCCAGTCGATCCAGGTGAGCTCGTTGTCCTGCGCGTAGCCGTTGTTGTTGCCGTGCTGCGTGCGGCCGAGCTCGTCGCCGTGGGAGATCATCGGCACGCCCTGCGAGAGCAGCAGCGTCGCGAGGAAGTTCCGCTGCTGACGCGCGCGCCGCCGGTTGATGTCGATGTCGTCGGTCGGCCCCTCGGCGCCCATGTTGTCGGAGCGGTTGTGGGATTCGCCGTCGTTGTTGTCCTCGCCGTTGTCCTCGTTGTGCTTCTCGTTGTAGGAGACGAGGTCGCGCAGCGTGAAGCCGTCGTGCGCGGTGACGAAGTTGATGGAGGCGACAGGGCGCCGGCCGGAGTGCTCGTACAGGTCGGCGGAGCCGGTGAGGCGGGAGGCGAACTCGCCGAGCGCCTGCGGCTCACCGCGCCAGAAGTCGCGCACGGTGTCGCGGTACTTGCCGTTCCACTCCGTCCACTGCGGCGGGAAGTTGCCCACCTGATAGCCGCCGGGTCCGATGTCCCACGGCTCGGCGATGAGCTTCACCTGCGAGACGATCGGGTCCTGCTGCACGAGCTCGAAGAACGCCGCGAGGCGGTCCACGTCGTAGAACTCGCGGGCGAGCGTCGCCGCGAGGTCGAAGCGGAAGCCGTCGACGTGCATCTCGGTCACCCAGTACCGCAGCGAGTCCATGAGCAGTTGCAGGGCGTGCGGGTTGCCCGCGTTCAGGCTGTTGCCCGTGCCGGTGTAGTCCGTGTAGTAGCGCTTGTCCTCTTCGAGTCGGTAGTACGCCTCGTTGTCGATCCCGCGCATCGAGAGCGTCGGACCGAGGTGGTTGCCCTCCGCGGTGTGGTTGTAGACGACGTCGAGGATGACCTCGATGCCGGCCTCGTGGAGCGCGCGCACCATGGCGCGGAACTCCTGCACCTGCTGGCCGTCCTGGCCGCCGGCGGCGTACGCGTTGTGGGGGGCGAAGAACCCGAGGGTGTTGTAGCCCCAGTAGTTCGACAGGCCCTTGTCCTGCAGCACCGAGTCGTTCACGAACTGGTGCACCGGCATCAGCTCCAGCGCGGTGACGCCGAGGCGCTGGAGGTGCTCGACGACCGCCGGGTGCGCGATGCCGGCGTAGGTCCCGCGCAGCTCCTCCGGCACCTCGGGATGCCGCTGGGTGAGCCCCTTCACGTGCGCCTCGTAGATCACCGTCTCGGCGTACGGCGTCTTCAGGGGCCGGTCGCCGCCCCACTCGAAGAACGGGCTGACGACGACGCCCTTCGCCATCGCGGCCGCGGAGTCGTCGTCGTTGCGGGAGTCGGGGTCGCCGAAGTCATAGCCGAACAGGGACTGTCCCCAGTCGATCTCACCGGCGACGGCCTTCGCGTACGGATCGAGGAGCAGCTTGTTCGGGTTGAACCGCTGTCCCTGGGCAGGGTCGTAGGGGCCGTGCACCCGGTAGCCGTAGCGCTGTCCCGGCTGCACCGTGGGCAGGTAGCCGTGCCAGACGAACGCGTCGACCTCGGTGAGCGGCACCCGTGTCTCCGTGCCGTCCGCGTCGAAGAGGCAGAGTTCCACGCGCTCCGCGCCCTCGCTGAAGAGGGCGAAGTTGGTGCCCTGACCATCGAAGGTGGCCCCCAGTGGGTATGCGGACCCGGGCCAGACCTCGCGGCTCATCCGGCGAGGGCGTGGTCGCGCGAACCCGCGGCCATGGCACTGACGATGCTGACGGCATGGTCGTAGTCGTACACCTGAGCGATCTCCACAGCCCGAGGATACGGGTGTCCGAGGTAGCAGACATAGAGCGGCGGCACGACCTCGATGTATCCGACGGGAGCGTCGTGCGCGACGACGTACCGGTCGAAGTCGATCCGCTCGCAGGCCGGCTCGGTCGCGGCGGGGTGGGCCGCGTCGGCGCGCTGCGAGGAGCCAGTGCTGGTGGGGGTGTGGACGTTCATGGCGCCTCCTGACTCGTGATGGGACCACGATAGGAACCGGGAACGGATTCGAGAACGGTATTGCCATCCGGGCCTCGACCGGCTACGCACCCGCTGACGGCAGGATCACTCCCCGCGCCGTCGCACGTACTCCGTCACCACGACGCCCGATCCATAGGGGGTCGTCGCCACGGCCTCGAACCGTTCGGGACGGTAGGGGCGGTCGCCGAAGAGCGGGATGCCGGATCCGAAGAGCAGCGGCTGCCGTTTCAGGATGAGCCGGTCGATCTCGTCGGCCAGCGTCGCCGCGAGAGCGCCACCGCCGCACAGCCAGATCGCGCCGCCTTCCTCGCGCTTGAGGCGTCGCACGACGTCCACCGGGTCCTCCGCCGTCACCTCGAGGTTCTCGGCCGCGGCGGTGCGGGTGCGGCTGAAGACGATCTGCCGCAGGTGTCGGTACGGGCTCGCGAGCCCGCCCACCTCGTACGTGTTCCTGCCCATCAACACGGTGTCGAACACGTCGTTGCGCTGCGGGATGCCGAGGGCTTCGGCGGCCACGGTCGGCAGGGTGTCGGCGAAGCGGGCGTTGATGCCGTCCATGTGGTCGCCCTCGACGAGAAAGGCGTCGAACTCCCCGTCCGGCCCGGCGATGAACCCGTCCAGGGTCACTGCGGCGTAGTACACGAGCTCTCGCATGGTTCTCCAATCACTACATCTGTTGCGGTTGAGAGTACAACAGTCGTAGTGATCGCGCTAGGGTGGCGGCATGGTGAGGAACGAGCCGCGTCGGCGGCAGCTCGCGGATGCCGGGCTGGCCGTGCTCGCCCGCGAAGGATCCCGGGGGCTCACGCACCGCGCGGTCGACGCCGAGGCGGAGGTCCCCGCGGGGACGACATCGAACTACTTCCGCAGCAGGGACGCGCTGATCGAGGGACTCGTCGACCGCATCGGGGAGCGCCTCGCCCCATCGCCCGAGGACCTGGAGCGGAGGGCGGAGATCACGCCCAGCCGGGAGCTGTTCGCCGACTACATCCGGGACATCGTGCGCCGCCTCACCGCCGATCGCGATGTGACCCTCGCCCTGTTCGCCTTGCGGCTCGAGAGCGCTCGTCGTCCCGAGCTCGCCGCCGTGCTCGGGGCGTGGCAGCGCGCCGGCTTCGATGCGGACGTCGCCTTCAACGTCGAGGCGGGCCTCCCGGGAGGACGCCGCGAGATCGCCCTGTTCCACTACGCGATCGACGGTCTGCTGCTCGACCGGCTCACCACCCCGATCGACCCGGAGACCTCGACCGACGACGTGATCGACGATCTCGTGGCCGGCCTGCTGCCCTGACCGCCGCCGCCCGCTGTTCCCCCGGGTCGATCCTGCTCGTACACTGAGGGCACGCTCCCGGCTCCAGGAACGGAGAACGCGTGTCTGCGACGTGGCACGATCCGCGGGAGGCGTCGCCGACGGCGTCTCGCCTCCTCGTCGAGCGTGCGCACGAGGAGCTCATCGCCGGCAATCTCGACGATCACCGCCTCCGCGAGGTGCGTCCGCTCGTGCGCGAGTCGTGGGAGCGGTCCTGGCGTCGTCGCGTCGGGCCGGAGGGACTGCCGCCGCTCGATCTGCACGAGGACGAGCTCGACGCCTATCGCCTGGCCCATCCGCTCGCCTCCGCGATGGAGATGATCCGCGCGCTGCTGCTTCCCGGTGAGTCCGAGGACTCGGGGGTCGTGATCGCCGTCGGGGACCAGGCCGGGCGCCTGCTGTGGATCGAGGGCGACGCGCAGCTGCGGTCCCTCACCGAGGGCATGGGGTTCGTCGCCGGCGCGAACTGGGCGGAGGACGCCGTGGGCACGAGCGCCCCCGGCACCGCTCTCGCCCTGGAGCGGTCGGTGCAGATCCGTGGGGCCGAGCACTACAACCGGCTGGTGCACCCGTGGTCGTGCACCGCCGCGCCCGTGCGCGACCCGGAGACGCAGCGGGTCCTCGGTGTGATCGACATCACCGGGGGGCCGGAGGTGGTGACCCCGCAGGCGCGGCTGCTCGTCGACGCGACGGCGCGAGCGGTCGAGTCCGAGCTCCTCGTGGCGCGACTGCAACGGAGGGCGGAGCCTCCGGCCCGTCGACCGCCGAGTCGGCCGACACCGGAGGCCCTCGCACGCGCACGACTGCACGTGCTGGGACGCGACCGCGCCCGGCTGGAGACCGTGTCGGCGCATGAGGAGGCGGTCACCGAGCTCAGCGCCCGGCACGCCGCCATCCTGCTGATGCTGGCCGTGCACCGTCAGGGCCTCTCCGCCGACCGGCTCGCCGAGCTCGTGTACGGACCCGGAGTCTCGCCGGACACCTTGCGGCCGGAGATGGTGCGCCTGCGGAAGGTCCTGGAGCGGGCGGCCCCCGATCTCGTGCCGGAGTCCCGCCCCTATCGTCTTCCGGTGCCGCTGGAGACCGACGCCCACGACGTGCTGTCCCTGCTCGACCGCGGGGCGCACCGGGTCGCTCTGACGGCGTATCGGGGTCCGGTGCTGCCGGAGTCGGCCTCGCCCGGCGTCGAGGAGTTCCGCGACTCGGTCCGTGCGGCGCTGCGGGAGGTCATGCTGTCGGGGGCGAGTCTGGACGTGCTGCTCGCCTACGCGGACACCCCCGAGGGCAGCGAGGACGCGGAGGTGCTGCGGCTCGCGTTGGAGATGCTGCCGGCGCGCTCGCCGCGTCGTGCCGGCCTCGTGACCCGTATCGAGCGCCTCACCTGATTCGAATCGCCCGATTGGTCCCATTCCGGCCGCGGATGCAGCAAGGTGCGCGATTCGAACGGGGTGCAACCGGCTGCAACGTTGCGCACCGGGAGTGCAACGGGGAGCGGCCTAGCGTCGAGGGAACACCGCGGCATCGACGCCGCGGCGCCCCCGTCGAAGGAGACCCCCATGACCATCGTCGAAGAAGACGTGTCCCTCGCCTACGCGGCCCCCGGGCAGCCCGGAGCTGTCGCGGACTATCGGCCCCGCTACGGCCACTACATCGGCGGCGAGTTCGTCGAACCCGTGAAGGGCCAGTACTTCGAGAACATCAGTCCCGTCAACGGCAAGCCCTTCACCGAGGTCGGCCGCGGCACCGTGGAGGACATCGACCGCGCCGTCGACGTCGCCTGGAAGGCCTTCACCGCCTGGGGCAAGACCAGCCCCGCGGAGCGCTCCGTGATCCTGAACCGCATCGCCGACCGGATGGAGCAGCACCTGGAGGAGATCGCGGTCGCCGAGACCTGGGAGAACGGCAAACCCGTGCGGGAGACCCTCGCCGCCGACATCCCGCTCGCGATCGACCACTTCCGCTACTTCGCCGGGGTGCTCCGCGCGCAGGAGGGCGGCATCAGCCAGCTCGACGAGAACACCGTCGCGTACCACTTCCACGAACCGCTCGGCGTCGTCGGGCAGATCATCCCCTGGAACTTCCCGATCCTCATGGCCGTGTGGAAGCTGGCGCCGGCGCTCGCCGCGGGCAACTGCATCGTCATCAAGCCCGCGGAGCAGACGCCCGCGTCGATCCTGTTCCTGTTCGACATCATCGGCGACCTGCTGCCGGCCGGGGTCGTCAACATCGTGAACGGCTTCGGGATCGAGGCCGGCGCCCCGCTCGCCCAGCACAAGCGCATCCGCAAGGTCGCCTTCACCGGAGAGACCACCACCGGCCGGCTCATCATGCAGTACGCCTCGCAGAACCTGATCCCCGTCACCCTGGAACTCGGCGGCAAGAGCCCGAACGTCTTCTTCGAGGACGTCGCCCGCTCCACGAGCGACCCGTTCTACGACAAGGCGCTCGAGGGCTTCACGATGTTCGCGCTCAACCAGGGTGAGGTCTGCACCTGCCCGTCGCGGGCGCTCATCCAGCGCTCGATCTACGACGGGTTCCTCGCCGACGGCCTCGAGCGGGTCAAGAAGGTCGTGCAGGGCAATCCGCTCGACCCCGCGACGATGATCGGCGCGCAGGCATCGAACGATCAGCTCGAGAAGATCCTCAGCTACATCGACATCGGGAAGCAGGGCGGGGCCCGGCTGCTCACGGGAGGCGAGCGCGCCGACCTGGGCGGCGACCTCAGCGACGGCTTCTACGTGCAGCCGACCGTGTTCGAGGGGACGAACGACATGCGGATCTTCCAGGAGGAGATCTTCGGTCCGGTGCTCTCGGTCACCTCGTTCGACGACTTCGACGACGCGATCTCGATCGCGAACGACACCCTGTACGGCCTGGGCGCCGGGGTGTGGAGTCGCAGCGGCGACACGGCGTACCGCGCGGGCCGGGCGATCGAGGCGGGCCGCGTGTGGACGAACACCTACCACCAGTACCCGGCGCATGCCGCGTTCGGCGGGTACAAGCAGTCGGGGGTGGGCCGCGAGAACCACAAGATGATGCTCGACCACTACCAGCAGACGAAGAACCTCCTCGTCTCGTACGCGGAAGGCCCGATGGGCTTCTTCTGATCCGCCCGCGCCCGGGTGTCGGACGGCGCTCGCCGCCCGTCCGGCACCCGGCATCCCGGAAGGAGTCCCCATGGCCGCCGCCGCCCCGCCCGCCCGTGTCGCGGTGACCGAGACCGCCGCCGCGCTCGTCCGTGAACTCACCGCGCAGCACGGGCCGCTCATGTTCCACCAGTCCGGCGGCTGCTGCGACGGCTCCGCGCCCATGTGCTACCCGGTGGGGATGTTCCTCACCGGCCCCGGCGACGTGCTCCTCGGCGCCCTCGAGGTCGGGCTCGACGATCCGGTCGAGGTCTTCATGTCGGCCTCGCAGTTCGAGTACTGGAAGTTCACGCACCTGACGATCGATGTCGTGCCGGGACGCGGCGCCGGGTTCAGCGTCGAAGGTCCGACGGGGATGCGGTTCCTCATCCGCTCGCGGATGCTCGACCCCGGAGAGCTGTCGTATCTCGGCCTGCGGTGAGCCCGCGGTGCCGACGGTTCACCGGAGATGAGCGCAAGATGTTTGAACTCCGTGGATGTGCTCCCGTAGAGTCGGGGTCGTGCCCCGGGAGGGGTGGCAACGACGCTGAGGGGGGAAGCGGACGATGGGCGGAGACATCAAGATCGGTGGCACGCAGATCGACGTCGCCGTGAGCGGGATGACCCGCGGGGTGAATGAGATCGAGCGGATCCTGGTCGAGCTGACGGCGTCACTCGACGTCTTGTCGAGCCAATGGACCGGTGAAGCGCAGCGCGCATATCTTCGCGCCCAGACCGACTGGAACCGCAGCATGGAGGAGATGCGGGCCGAGCTCCGACGCCTCCGTGACAACACCCAGCTCTCCAACGAGACGTTCACGAGCGCCGAGCAGTCGGTCCGCCGGATGTGGAGCGAGTGATGCCCGAACCGGAGACCGTGCAGGAACGCCTGACCGCTCTCGTCGAAGAAGATCCGAACATCTGGCTGGTGTCGGATGACAGCGACACGGTCAGCGCATCCGTCGATGTCGATGGAGTGCTTCGCACGCTCCGTCTCGCTCCGTCCTGGTGGCGCCAGATCCCGGCGAGGGAGCTGGGCCCGATCGTCCTCCGTCTCCGTCAGGCCAGCGCGGCTGCCAGGCTGAACACGATCGCCGAGCTCGAGGACGAGGGGCTCGTGTTCGCGGCGTCCGATGAGCCCACCGTGCCGCCGATCCCTTCGCCGGACGCGGATTCCCTCGACATGTCCGCCCTGCGGGCAGAGCTCGGCACCTTGCTCTCAGGCTTCTCCGAGCTCCGGGTCTACCGGGAGGCCGTGAGGTCTGCGACGACGGAGGTCACGGTGCTGCGCAGTCCGTCCGGCAACGTGAGCATGGAGCTGGTCGGCGGCGCACCGAGGGCGCTCGCGATCGACCCGACCAATGTGCAGTTCGTCTCCGAGCAGGCCATTGCAGGGGAGATCGTCGAGCTGTTCACGCGAGCCAGGGGCTGGCTCGGCGAGCGGCGTGCGTCGCTCCTCAGAGACCTTCCCGATCTCACCGGGGTCGTGCGCTCGGTACGCGCCGCCCGCTGATCGCCCACGGAACACAGCGAAGGACGGAGAGCTGCACGATGAGCTACGAAGACTACGAAGCCGCGCTGGAGGATCTGCGCGCCGACGCGCTGGCGTGGAGCGACCTCGCCGAGACGTTCAGCGCGACGAAGACCCTCGTCGCGGGGTGCCGGTTGGCCCGATACCAGATGGACGGCGTCGGCCACATGCTCGGCGCGGAGGAGAACTACAACGAGGCCCACGCGACGATCCTGGGTCTGGCTGATCGCGCGCCGACGGTCTTCACCGAGATCTCGGAAAAGCTGCTCGACACCAAGAGGCGCTACGAGGAAGCCGACGGCTATTCGCAGTGGCTGCTGGACCAGGGCTGAGTTTGACGCTCACAACCGCCGGCGACATACCGGAGAGGACACGATGATGGTAGGAGCATTCGTCACGCCGACCGACGAGGGATCGTTCACGACCCTGGTCACGAACATCAGGGACGGCATCGAAGAGGCGAGGGTCGGCCTCGACGACTGTGCGAACGCCTACAACTCCCGGAAAGACGACATGAGCCTCTGGGACAGGTTCATGGACTTCTTCCGAAGGGCCATGGAGGAGGTCGTCAAGAAGCTCAACGAGGCGGTCGAGCAGTTCAACGCGTTCATGCAGACGATCGCGGAGTACCTGAGCCCCGGCAACCCGTTCGCCATGTACTCCAAGCGCGACGACTGGCTCGAGGTCAAGCGGAAGGTGACGTCGTCCAAGACCACGATCACCGACAGCTACCTCAAGGCCGACACCTCGTGGAAGGGTTCCACGGGCGACGGCTACTCGGACCTCGCGGCCCGCCAGCTGATGGCCATCGACACCCTCGCCGGCTACACGGACTCGATGATGAACTTCCTCGCCGACTACGCGAAGAAGATCCTGGATGCCTGGATCGAGTTCGGAGCTCGACTGCTCACCTATCTGCTCGATCAGGTGGATGCGGCGGCGAGCTTCGTCACCGCCGACCCCCTGGAGTGGCTGGACGCGGTTCCCAAGATCACCACCGTCTGCACCAACCTGGCCCGGGTCGCCGTCGACCTCGGCGAGCAGCTGGGAAAGAACTTCACGGCATCGAAGGATCTCTCCGACCAGCTCAAGCAGGATATGGCCAACCTGACCGGCTTCCCCAGTGGCTCGTGGCCCACGGCGACGATCTGAGGTGCATGTGAGTTCATCCCCGTCTCGATGGAGGCGTCTGCCGATCATCCTCGCGCCGGCTCTCGGCCTCGCTCTGGTGCTGGCGGGCTGCGGGCCCTCGTCGCCGCCGACTCCGGCGCCGTCGTCGACCGATTCCGAGCTCTTCTCCGCGGAGGACGGTGTCCGGTCCTCCGTGCAGTCCTTCTTCGCCCTTCTCGCCGCCGGGGACGAGAAGGGTGCGGCCGAGGAGCTCTCTCCCGCCGTGGACCTCGCCCAGCCGTTGGCGCTGCTACTCACCCCGAGCGGCGTCTATCCCCAGATCGAGGACCGGCCGAAGATCCTCTCCGTCGATGACGTGGCCGCGTCGGACGACGGCGAGAGCGGCACCGCGACCGTGACCTACGAGATGGCGGGCACCGAGCACACCGACACGGTCGAGCTCCGACGGACCAGCCAGGGCGAGGGGGGCGCGGACGAGTACGCCATCGTCACCTCCGAGGACGACTTCGGGCTGGACGCGAGCGGTGTCGAGCTGCTGCCTGCCGACACCGTGTACCGGATCCACGGGGTGGACGTCAGCGCGGCGTTCCTCGCGGCCCGGTCGCTCGCGGATGGCGAAGACGTGCCGCGGATCCCCGCTTTCGGCGGTACGTATCCGCTGGAGATCACGGTCCCCGGTCCGAACGGCTTCACCGACACGGTGACCCTGCAGACCTCGACCTTCCTCGGTGGCGACGGCACCGACGGCACCCTCCGGGCCTTCGCCGCCGAGCACGGTTTCTGACTTTTCGAATCGCCTGATTGGCCCCATTTCGGCCGGAGATGCGGCCATTCACGCGACTCGAACGGGATACGCTGGGCCCGTGCGGCCCTCCGTCCTCTTCGTCTGCGTCCACAACGCGGGGCGCTCGCAGATGGCGGCCGGCTTCCTCCGGCACCTCGCCGGCGACCGCATCGAGGTGCGCTCCGCCGGGTCGATGCCGGCCGCTGAGATCAACCCCGTCGCGGTGGCGGCGATGGGGGAGCTCGGCATCGACATCACGGCCGAGCAGCCGAAGGTGCTCACGACCGGGGCCGTGCAGGCGTCGGACGTCGTGATCACGATGGGCTGCGGTGACGCGTGCCCGTTCTTCCCCGGCAAGCGCTACGAGGACTGGGTGCTCGACGACCCCGCCGGCCAGGGAATCGACGCCGTCCGGCCGATCCGCGACGATATCCGCCGCCGCATCGAGACCCTCGTGGCCGAGCTGCTCTGACCCGCGCTCAGCCCGCCCCGTCGAGCACCTGTCAGGGGGAGAGCTTCGGCCTGGAGCTCTCTGGCAGCGACGGCACCCGAGTGCTCTGGACCCGGACTGCGGAGTTCAGGTAGAGAGCTGCCACTGCGAGCGCCACCAGGCCACCGATCACGGCCAGCACCGGACTCGGTGAAGCGAATGCTCCGAAGGAGGCCATGATCCCTTGGATCAAGAACATTGCGCTGAGGAGGATTCCGCTCCCTCGTGTGCTGGTCATCTTCCACCAGGGGCGTGGGGCGTCCGACTCTCCGGGGCTACGGAACGTTCGTGCCGCCACGACGACGGCCGCCACGGTAACCACGGTGGCCCACACGAATCCGAGTTCGAACCTGAGGACCGTGAGCGGTACGACGGTGAGCACGATCCCGACGATGACGACGAGCAGATACCCGACCTTGGCGATCGGTGTCTTGATGCGCATGAGTAGCATGTTACGCGTTGGTTGAGGAATCGGACAACGAAACTCCTCGCCGACCTGAGTCGTCACGCCGACGGAGAGGCCGCGGCGAGCACAGCGCTCCGCAGCCAGGAGCGATAGCGATCCGGCGACCACCCGGACTGCACGACGAGCTGCTGGTGGCTCTCCGGTGAGAGCATGAACGACAGCACGTCGGCGAGGGCGTCGTCGTCGTGGTCCGAGGGGACGATGCCCCGGCGCTGAAGTTCCGCCGCGAACCCCCGGTAGTCCGCCGCCCGGTTCGCGAGGATGCGCTGGAGGGCGGCGTCGACGACCGGGTCGGAGAGCGCCGCGCCCAGGAGGACCGTCCAGAGCGCATGCCCCCGCTCGTTCGCGGCGGCGATCTGCGTGATGACCGCGTCGAGGAAGACGTCGTCGGGAAGGGTCGTCAGCCCGGAGCCGGCCTCGGTGTCGGCGAGGGTCTCGGCGGCCTCCGAGCCGGAGAAGGTGACCTCGAAGGCGGCGATGAGCAACTCCGCCTTCGCCGCCGTGGTCTTCACCGTCTCCGCGGAGACCCCGGCCTCCTTGGCGATCGCGGAGATCGTCGTCGCCTGGTATCCCTGCGCGGCGAACAGGCGGGCGGCTGCCGCGACGATGCGCGCACGGGTCTCCTCGGCCTGTCGGGTCCGCAGGGCGGATCGGTAGGGACGTGCACTCGACATCATTGACTTTCCTCAAGGGGTGATGAATACTTCAACGGTACAACCAACCCTATCGAGAGAGCCGCCATGTCCCGTTACCTCCTCACCTGCACCCCCGCCCACGGGCATGTGCTCCCGCTGCTGCAGGTCGCCAGGCACCTGGTCGCCGGTGGGCACGAGGTCCTCTTCCTCACCAGCACCCGCTACGAGGAGCAGGTGACCGCGGCGGGTGCCCGGTTCCGTCCGCTGCCGGCGGAGGCCGACGTCGACCTCGACGACGCGAACGGCGCGTTCCCCGAGCGTGAAGGTCTCACCGGGGTGGCCGCGCTCCGTTTCGACATGAGCACTCTGTTCATCCGTCCGGGGCGGGCTCAGCTCGAGGCCGTGCGCGGGGAGCTGGCGCGGAACCGCGTCGACGCCGTCCTCACCGAGCCGCTGTTCGTCGGTGCGGCGCTGCTGCAGCGGCTGCCGAAGGCCGAGCGGCCCCCGGTCGTGGTCCTCGGGATCTTCCCTCTCGGCGCCCGCAGCGTCGACACGGCCCCGTTCGGGCTCGGAGTCACGCCGATGCGGGGGCCGTTCGGACGGGTGCGCAACGCCTTCCTGCGTCTGGTGGCGGAGCGCGTGATCTTCGGGGGCGTGCAGAAGGAGGCCGATGCCATGGCGGGCGAGGCGGTCGGCCGCGATCTCGGCGGATTCGTGCTGGACTGGGCGGGCCGCGCCGACGCGTACGTGCAGTTCTCCGTGTCCGCGTTCGAGTACCCGCGCCCCGACCTCCCGGCGTCCGTGCACTTCGCCGGACCCCTGCCCGCGGCGGCGTCGGCTGTGCCGCTGCCCGAGTGGTGGTCCGACCTGGACGGCCGGCGGCCCGTGATCCATGTCAGTCAGGGCACCATCGCCAACGCCGACTTCGGTCAGCTCGTGCTTCCCACGATCGCCGGGCTCGCGGCAACGGACGCCCTCGTGGTCGTCTCCACCGGCGGACGTCCTGTCGACGCGCTCCCGGCGGAGCTCCCGGCGAACGTCCGCGTCGCCGAGTACCTGCCCTACGACCGGCTGCTGCCGGAGGTCGACGTGTTCGTCACGAACGGTGGTTTCGGCGGCGTGCAGCAGGCCCTTGCCCAGGGCGTCCCGCTGGTGGTCGCGGGGCAGACGGAGGACAAGGTCGAGGTCTCCGCCCGAGTCGGGTGGACCGGCGTGGGCATCAACCTGCGGACGAATGCGCCGAAGCCCGGGCAGGTGGCCGAGGCTGTGCGCCGGGTGCTGGCCGAGCCGACGTTCCGGGATCGCGCACGGCAGGTCGGAGAGGCGATGCGCGCTGCGGACGCCTGGCAGACGCTCGACACGGTCCTGGCCGCGGAGACCGCGAGCGGGGCCGCGGCCGACAGCTCGATGCACCGCTGAGAGCCGCGCGGGAAAGTGCATTCCCGCGCATGAACGCAACCGGGTGCAACGTCCGCCGGTATACCATCCGGATATCGCCACGCAGCGTCAGTCCCCAGCTGACCACGGGCGGGACGGTCGAACCGTCAATGCGGAGGGAACGTCGAATTCCTTTCGATCCCGAGGGGGGATGGGGTGGGCGTCGGTTCCCCAGAACGGCACCCACCCCCACATCGGGGTCGTCGTCAGTTCCAGCGGCTGAGCATCCAGAAGACCGCGAATCCGATCACCACGATGATCGGCACCCAGGTGCCCGTGCGCTTGAGGCGCCGACCCTGCGGCGCGACTCCCGGCGGTGGGGTGATCATCCCGGCCGGCGGAGCGAAGGGGAGAGCGTGGCCACCGGGCGTCGCGGCGGCGAGGCGGTCGTCGCGCCACCGCGCCCACTGGTCGAGCTTGGTCAAGAGCGCCCCCACCGTCCCGAACAGCCACGCCCAGGTCGCCGGGTCGAGCGTCGAGGCGCGGCGGGGCGTGTAGAGGAACAGCCAGTCGTCGACGATCTCGACGTCGAGCTGCGCGGCGTTGTCGATGAAGCGCGCCATGATGTCGGGCGTGAAGAGGTAAAGCGCGTCCTGCTCGTAGCCGTCCGGGCAGTACAGGGTGAAGTGCTGGTCGAAGTCGCCCTCGAGCGACAGACGCTGCGCCCGCTGGAACGAGGCCGGCAGGTTGGAGCCGAAGCCGTTGTTGCCCTTCGCGTCGAGCACGATGTTCGGCAGGGGCACATCCAGCTTCACGGCCACATAGCCCCAGCGATACGTCGTCGAGTTCTTCCCGGACTGCACCGTGTACTGGTAATTGCCGAACTCCACGAACCGCGGGCTCGTCCCGCGGACCAGGTCGGTCGCCATGCGCGAGCGGCCGAGATGGAAGATCATGCCGGGGAGCGGCGGATCGTCCACACGCGGCTCGTAGGTCATGCCGTTGGCCTGGGCGAACCGGTGCAGGCGATACCGCGCGGTGCGCGCGTTGCGGACGCCCATCCAGACGAGCACGCCCACCCCCGCCGCGACCAGCAGGAGGAGGACGAGCGGAATCGCCGCCGCGGCGGGGGACCCGCTGCTCGCCGCCAGCGCCACCACCACGGAGGCGAGGATCGGGAGCATCACGAGGCCGGCGATCGCCACCGCGACGATGGCGATGATCGACGACACCGCCATGCCCGTCGTCCGGCGGGACCGGAGCTCCGCCGTGAAGGCGCGCACCGCGGACGGGTCGACCGGATCGGTGAGCGGGCGCGCGTCGAACGACGCCGATGCCTGCGGAGCGGTCATCGGTTGGCCTCGTCGGCGTCCCACGTGAGGTCGGCGCCCTCGCGCAGGGCCTTCGCCTCCAGCCGCTCGTCGGTGCAGATCGCGCGGATGAGGTCGGGCGAGCCCGCCACGATGGTGGAGTCGTAGTCGATCTCCGAGACCATCACCCAGGCGCGATCGGCGGGCCAGAGGATGTTCGGGCTCTGGGCGGCGGGCGGGAAGCCGTGCTCCTCGCCGACCCGGTCGCGCCACGGCACGTCGAGCACCCAGTCCGGATCCGCGAAGGCCTGGGCGCCCCCGGAGAACAGCACGTAATCGCGCCCGGGGAGCTGCAGCCGGGGCCCTTCGGAGATCTCGCGGGAGAGGATGCCGTCCTGCCAGGTGGGCTTCCGGAAGACGTTGTTGAAGGGGTCGTGCGTGCTGCGGTCGAGCATCGCCTGATGGTGCGGGTCTGCGCCGAACGTGAGGAAGACACGGGACGGTCCGCCTCCGAAGAAGCCGACCAGACCGCCGAACCCCTCCCAGAGCGCGACGACCCCTTCGTGCGGCGTCGCGGTGTGGGCGGCGAGGTGCCCGGCGAGGATCGCCACGAGGTCGCTGTCGAGCGCGCCCTCCATCGGTGCCGTGAACTCGCGGCCGTCCGGGGCGATGCGCGTCCGCCAGTCGGCGTCGACGGGAGTGCGCACGATCCGGTGCCACTGCGCCTCTGCGTGCATCGTCGTGCCGAAGGCGGCGGCGGTGTCCGCCCAGCTGACACGTACCTCGGAATCCGCCGCCGTGGGACTCTCCCGCACCGTGGCGGGATGGAACACACGGGCGTACGCGGGGAAGCCGCGGGGGACGACCGCGTGCATGCTGCCCAGACCGTCGTCGAGGGTCTCCCGCAGCCACGCGCCGACGCCGGGGTCTGCGATCCACTCCATGCGACCACGGTACCCGCCGGGTCCGACGACGCGGGCCCCGGCCGTCGATCCCCCATAATCGAGGGGTGACTGCCACCGCCACTCTCCCCTCCCTCGACGGCCGACGTTTCCGCATGGTCTCGTCCACGACATCGGCCGTCGACCCCGACGCCCCCAGCGTCTTCGAGTACTTCGAACGCGACGGCGCGATCTGGGGCGGCTACGAGGGCGACACGGTCACCTTCGGGAAGTTCGTGGGCACGCGCACCGGCGACACGATCTGGGTGTCGTTCGTCCACGTGCTCCGGGCGGACGGCACGGTCGTCACGGGAGACGGCGAGAGCGAGCTGGAGCTCACCGACGACGGTCGCATCCGGCTGGTCGAGCACTACGAGATGCACGGCCTCCCGCAGCTCAGCGTCGTCGAGGAGATCCCGGCCGCCTGACCTCAGCGTGGCGGCAGCGCGTCCCGACCGGGGGAAGCCGGCGTCCACCGGGTCATCCCCAGCGGCACCTCGGTCTGCCGCTCGGGCAGGTCTCCGGGAAGCAGGTAGGGGCGCCGGATCACCTCGTCGAGCACGACGACGCTGACCACCGTCCGCACCTCGGGAAGCTGCGCGATGACCCCCGTCGAGAACTCGTGCACACCGCTCACGTCGACGGCGCGGATGAGCAGCATCGCGTCGTGCTCGCCGGTCGTGATCGCGCACCACTCCACGTCCGGCATCTCGATGATGCGCTCCCGGAAGGACGCCCAGGCCTGCGGCATGACCGTCACGAAGACGAGGGCCCCGATCGACAGCCCCGCCTTGGCCTGGTCCACGCGCGCGCTGAACCCGGTGATGACGCCGTCGTGCACGAGCGACTCCACCCGCGTGTAGGCGCTGGCCCGGGAGATGCCGACCTTCTCGGCGAGAGCGGCGATCGAGACGCGACCGTTATCGCGGAGCACATCGAGGATTCTGTACGCCGTCTCATCCAAAGGGGCGGCACTTCGTCCAGATTGCTTCGACGGATCCGCGTCCTTGCTGGACATATTGCTCCTCACATCCGAGCTTCTCGACAATGCGTGCCTGTGTGACGCGCACTTGCTGGACACATCGTCGCATATGATGCGAATCTGATCCCCGGTCGTCCACATCGGTGGCGGCCGCACCCGAATGTACTCCTCGCCCTTGGAGGCCCTGATGTCGTCACGCCGTTTCACGCCGGTCCTCGCGCTCGGAGCCGTCGCGCTCCTGGCGCTCGCAGGTTGCTCGGGAGGGAACTCCGCGAACAACTCCGAGTCGTCCCAGGGGTCCGACTCCCTCGTCATCGACACCGCGTTCTCGATCGAGACGACCGACCCGGGTCACACCTACGACCCGACCGGCAACATGATCGCGAAGGCGCTGTACGAGACCCTCGTCGACTTCGAGGGCTCCGACGTCTCCACTCCGGTCCCGGGCCTCGCGTCCTGGGAGCAGAACGACGAGGCGACCGAGTTCACCTTCACGCTCGAAGGCGACCGCGTGTTCTCCGACGGCTCGCCCATCGAGGCGAAGGACGTCGTGTTCTCGCTGCAGCGCATCCAGGGGATGGAAGACGCCAAGCCGAACTTCCTGCTCGGTGGCCTCACGATCGAGGAGGTCGACGACAAGACCATCCGGTTCACCTCGGAGACCCCGCTGCTGCAGCTCCCCGCGATCCTCGCGAACCCGGCGCTCGGCATCGTCAACGCCGACGTCGTCATGGAGAACGGCGGGACCACCGACGGCTCGGACAGCGCCCAGGGCTTCCTCGACGGCGAGTCCGCCGGATCCGGCCCGTTCGTGCTGGACACCCTCGACCTCAGCTCGCAGGTCGTCCTCACGCGCAACGACGAGTACAACGGCGACGAGGAGTCGGCCTACAGCCGCGTCGTCGTGCGCAACGTCTCGGAGAGCGCGACCCAGCTCGCCAACCTCAAGGGCGGCGACTCGATGGTCGCGATGGACCTCAACGGCGACCAGGTCGCCGGTCTCGGCGACGACATCAGCGTCGACTCGGTCCCGTCCGGCCAGACCATCTTCCTGCTGCTCAACCAGGGCGAGGCCGGCGGTGACCTCGCGAACGTGAAGATCGCGGAGGCCATCCGCTACGCGCTCGACTACGACGCGCTGCTCGAGCTCGCCGGTGCCGGTGCCGTCCAGGCGACCGGCGTCATCCCGCCCGGGTTCGAGGGTGCCCTCGACAGCGGCGTGGAGCAGGACCTGGACAAGGCGAAGGCCGCGCTGGAGGAGGCCGGGTACACCGGTCAGACCCTCAAGCTCCAGTTCCCGAACGACTACCCGGTCGGCGGCGTGGAGTTCACCCCGCTCGCGGAGCGCATCCAGGCGCAGCTCGAGGACGCCGGTATCGCCGTCGACCTCGCTCCTGCACCGTTCGCGACCGAGCTCGACGCGTACGTCAACGGCACCGAGGGCTTCGGCCTGTGGTTCTGGGGTCCGGACTACGCCGACTCCGCGAACTTCCTGCCCTTCGCCCCGGGTCTGAAGGTCGGCCTCCGCGCCGGCTGGGCGGCCGAGGCCAACCCCGAGATCGCGGGCATCGCCGCCGGTGCGGCCGCCGCCACCGACGCCGAGCAGCGCACCGAGGCCTTCACCGAGTTCGCCGAGGCCATGCAGGCCGAGGGCCCCTTCGTGCCGCTGATCGTCCCCGGTCGCAACATCTCCTCCGCCTCCAGCGTGTCCGGCGCCGTCTACAACTCCGTGTGGGAGATGGACATCGCCGAGATCCAGCCGGCCGGCTGAGCGGATCGCCATGACGACAGTGGCCGTGCAGAGGCAGGCGCAGCGGCGCCGCTCGCCTCTCGTCGGATACCTGCTGCGGCGGGCCGGGACCTCTCTGCTCCTGTTGGTGGGCGTGACCATCGTCACGTTCGCGCTCACCAACCTGGTGCCGGGAGACCCGGTCTCGGCCGCGCTCGGTGAGGGCGCGTCGCAGAACCCCGCGACGCGCGAGGCGTTCATCAAGGCGAACGGACTCGATCAGCCACTGTTCGTGCAGTACTTCATCTATATGGGGAACCTGCTCCGCGGGGACCTCGGCACGTCGCTGGTGACCGGACGCCCGGTCACCAGCGACCTCGCCACCGCCGTGCCCGCGACGATCGAGATCGCGATCGGCGCGATCATCGTCAGTCTCGCGGTCAGCATCGTGCTCGGCACTCTTGCGGCCTACCGCCGCGGCCTCATCACCGACCAGGTCATCCGCGTCGTCACGCTCGTCGGGCTCAGCGTCCCGACCTTCTGGCTCGCGCTGGTCAGCTTCTACGTGTTCTTCCTGGAGCTGCGCATCGCCCCGGGCTCCGGACGCATCTCGCCGTCGATCACCCCGCCGCCCCGCGTGACCGGGCTCTACACGGTCGACTACCTGCTGAACGGCGACGCGGTGGGCTTCTTCGACGCCCTCGCGCACCTCGCGCTGCCGGTCATGGTGCTCTCGCTCGTGACCATCGGACTGCTCACCCGCTTCATCCGCACCTCGGTGCTCGAGGTCCTCGGCAGCGACTACGTGCGCGCGGCCCGGGCCAAGGGCCTGCCGGCCATGCGCGTCATCCTCGACTACGTGCTCCGCGGTGCCTCGCTCCCGATCCTCACCGTGGTGGGTGTCGCGTTCGGGGCCCTGCTCTCCGGAACCGTGCTCGTCGAGTCGGTGTTCGCCTGGCCGGGGCTGGGCACGTACGCCTACAACTCCGCCGCGAACCTCGACCTGCCCGGCATCATGGGCGTGGGTCTCGTGGTCGGTGTCATCTACCTCCTCATCAACTTCATCGTGGACCTGCTCTACGGCGTGCTCGACCCGAGAGTGAGGATCGCATGAGCCGCATCGCCGCAGCGACCCCCGCCGGACGCTTCCGCTTCCGCTGGCCGCGCGCCTGGCGCACCCCGCTCGGCATCATCGGCACCGTCATCGCCGGTGCGTGGATCATCGTCGCCTTCACCGCGCAGTGGTGGGTGCCCTACCCGCCGAACGCGCAGGTGCTGCCCCGTCTGCAGCCGCCGGGAATCGACACGATCCTCGGTACCGACGGCAATGGCCGCGACATCTTCTCCCGGTTGATGACCGGCGCGACGGTGAGTCTGCCGCTCGCGCTCATGCTCGTGATCGCCGCCCTCATCATCGGCACGCTCGTCGGCGCGGTCGCCGGGTACTTCGGGCGCGCCGTCGACGAGACGCTCATGCGCATCACCGACCTCTTCATGGCGTTCCCGACCGTGATCCTCGCCATGGTGGTCGCGGCCTCGCTCGGCCCCTCGCTGTTCAACGCCGTCATCGCCGCGATCGTGGTCTCATGGCCGCAGTACGCCCGCGTCACCCGCAGCATCGTGCTCGGTCTCCGCGGGCAGAACTATGTGATCGCCGGCCGCCTGCTCGGCCACTCGCCGCTGCGCACGCTCTTCGTCGACATCCTGCCGAACATCGCCGGCCCGGTCCTCGTGCTCGCGACGCTCGACATCGGAGCGGCGATCCTGCTCCTCTCGGGACTCTCCTTCCTGGGTCTCGGCGCGCAGCCGCCGACGGCGGAGTGGGGGTCGATGATCTCCGGTGCGATGCAGAACTTCGACGCCTGGTGGCTCGGAGTCTTCCCCGGCCTCGCGATCCTCACCGTGGTGCTCGCGTTCAACTTCCTCGGCGACGCGATGCGCGACGTGCTCGACCCGACCGCCGAGATCACACACGAGAAGCAGGCGGAGCACACCGCCTCCGCGACGGGGGTGCCCGCATGACCGCGCAGAGCACGGCGACGCTGAGCATCCGCGACCTCACGATCGACATCGGCCGCCCGCTCGTGAAGGGCGTGTCCCTGGAGCTCGAACCCGGGCGCATCCACGGTCTCGCGGGGGAGTCGGGCTCCGGCAAGACGCTCACCTCCCTGGCGGTGCTCGGCCTCCTGCCGCGACAGGCGAAGACCGGCGGCTCGATCCTGCTCGCGGGGGAGGAGCTCGTCGGTCGCAGCCGCCGGGGTCTCAACCGCGTCCGCGGGAAGCGCGTCGCGATGGTCTTCCAGGACCCGTCGGCCTCGCTGCAGCCGCAACTGCCGGTCGGTCGGCAGCTCACCGATCACATGCGCGTGCACCTCGGCCTCAAGGGCGCCGCTGCGCGCGAACGGGCGGTGGAGCTGCTCGAGACCGTCCAGGTGCCGAACCCGGCCGAGGCGCTGAAGCGGTATCCGCACCAGTTCTCCGGCGGACAGCGGCAGCGCATCGCGATCGCGTGCGCCCTCGCGTGCGACCCGGAGGTGCTGCTCGCGGACGAGCCGACGACCGCCCTCGACGTGACGGTGCAGGCCGGCATCCTGAAGCTCTTGCGCGACCTGGCGATCGAGCGGAATCTCGCCGTCCTGCTCGTGACCCACGACCTGGGCGTGATGAGTGCGATCGCGGACACGGTCGCCGTCATGAAGGACGGCCGCATCGTCGAGCTCGCCGATCGGGAGACGCTCTTCCGCGCCCCGCAGCACGAGTACACCCGCATGCTGCTCGCGGCCCTGCCCGGGTCGCGCATCGACGAGAGCCCCGAGGAGGCCGCGGATGAGTGAGGTCAGCGTCCTCGACGCCCGCGACGTGGTGGTGCGGTACCCGGGCACCCCGCCCGTGATCGCGGTGAACGGCGTCTCGCTGAGTGTGGCGGCGGGAGAGACGGTCGCCCTCGTGGGCGAGTCCGGCAGTGGCAAGTCGAGCCTGGCCCGCGCCGTCGTCGGCATCGAGAAGACCGCCGCCGGGATGGTGTCGTTCCGCGGAGCCCCCGTCGCGCCGCTGGGGATCCGTCGTCGTGACACGGCGCTCACGGGCATCCAGATGGTCTTCCAGGACCCGGCGACCTCACTGAACCCGCGCCGGCGGATCGGCGACCAGATCTCCGACGGCATCGCGACCGCCCGCGCGCGCGGTGCCGCCGGTTCCACCGTGCAGGAGTGGCTGGAGCGGGTCGGACTGCCCGCCGAGGTGCGCACCCGCTTCCCGCATCAGTTCTCCGGCGGCCAGAAGCAGCGCATCGCGATCGCCCGAGCGCTCGCGGCGCGGCCCTCGCTGCTCGTCGCCGACGAGCCCATCTCCGCCCTCGACGCCTCCACCCAGACGAGTGTCGCGGGTCTCATGCGCGATCTCGTGGCCGAGTCCGGCGCGGGGATGCTCTTCATCTCCCACGACCTCGCCGTCGTGCGCCGCATCGCCGACCGCACGTTCGTGATGTTCGGCGGGAGGGTGCTCGAATCGGGGCCGACCGACGAGCTCTGGGCGGCGCCGCGGCATCCCTACACGCAGGCGCTGCTCGCCGCGATCCCGGAGCCCGACGGAACCGGTCGGATCCCCGACGCCCCCTCCGCCGACGACCGCGCGGTCTGGGCCGAGGTGCCTCCCGTCGCCTACTAGACGGACACGGCGACCCGCGCCGACATGCTCCGTCAGGGAGACTCGTTCGAGATGCGTCGGGCCCGATCGAGGTCTTCGGCCCGGAGGAGCTTCGACGCCTGAAGGATCTCGACTCCGAGAAGGTGCCCGTCGGCGTCGAAATCGAGGATGATCTCCCCGGCCCCGTGCGGATTGCGTATCTCCGGTACCTGCGCGACGGATTCACCTGCGTGGAGCGCGCGCCCGACCGGGAGGTAGGCGGCATCCGCTTCGGGGTCATACCTGAGGTGCATCGACGGCCTCCGTTCGTTCCTCCGCCACCGGTCGTGGTGACGGCGAAGGGCCGGAGCGTGCGCTCCGGCCCTTCACGTGTCTCGTCCGATCAGACCGGCGCGACGATGTCCTGCTTCACGTCCCACTCGGTGATCTCGAGGGCGACGTCGACCGACTGCCCCTGGATGGTCGCGGAGCTGGTCGAGGCGAGGTTGACGTAGTCCTCGGTGACCTCGAAAACGACCTCGACCGGCGTGCCCGCCTGCTCGACGGTGCCGCTGACGAGGTAGACCTTCTGGCCGAGGCGCTCGCCGGTGCCGGTCACGGTGAAGTCGCCCGTGATGGCCTTCGCCGTCTCGGCGGGGTCCATCGCGGTGACGTCCTTCGCGGTGGTGCTGAGGCCGGCGATGATGGGGTCGCTCGACGACGGGTCGGCGGCCTGCCAGTCGCTCGAGGGCGACTTCACCCAGACGTCGTCGTCGATCGCGACGATCGAGCCCATCGGGGAGAGCGACTCCAGCGCCTTCTCGGCCGGGTTGAAGCGCGTGGTGGACTCCATGCCCATCACGACGGTCTTGGCGGCGTAGCCGGCGGTGTCGGTCATGGCCTCGGCGATGCAGGCGCCGAGGGCCGAGCCGTCGACGGTGGCGCCGTCGGCCAGTTCGGGGCAGTCGCTGGACGGCGCTTCGGCCTCCTGCGACGCGGCCCCGGTCGGCTTCGACGCGGCCGGCTTGTCCGCAGCCCCCGCCGAGCATCCGGTGAGCATGACGGCGGCGGCGAGCACGACGCCGACCCCCCACTTGTTGACGCGCATGGCGCCCCCCTCCAGGTCCGTGCCGATGACCGTCACCAGGCACGCCCTCCAGCATGCCAAGGCCGGGCGGGAAGTGCGGGAGGCAGCTCCGAGGAAACTCCGCTAGACTGTCGAGGTTGTCTGCCTTCCGGCGTCCACTCGGTCGCCTGGGGCGGGCACGTGCACACACCCTCCTGCTCCCGGGAAAGTCCCGAGAGCCGTTCTAGTCCGAAGGAGGTGGGTAAGTGACGCACCAGTACGAACTCATGGTCATTCTGACCCCCGAGATCGACGAGCGCCAGGTCGCCCCGACGCTCGACAAGTTCCTGAAGGTCATCACCAACGATGGTGGCTCTATCGAGAACGTCGACATCTGGGGCAAGCGCCGTCTCGCCTACGAGATCCAGAAGAAGACCGAGGGCATCTACGCCGTCGTCAACTTCACCGCGACCAGCGCCGCCACGCAGGAGCTCGACCGTCAGCTCAAGCTGAACGAGCAGATCATGCGCACCAAGGTGCTCCGCGCCGAAGAGGCTCAGGCGATGATCGCTTCCGAGGCCAAGCGCTCCGAAGAGAAGGCTGCCCGCAAGGCCGCCAAGGCTGCGAAGGCCTAAGTCTCATGGCCGGCGAAACCGTCATCACCGTGGTGGGCAACCTCACCGCCGACCCCGAGCTGCGCTACACGCAGAACGGGCTGCCGGTGGCGAACTTCACCATCGCATCGACGCCTCGCAACTTCGACCGTGCCGCGAACGAGTGGAAGGACGGCGAAGCGCTGTTCCTCCGCGCCTCGGTGTGGCGTGAGTTCGCCGAGCACGTGGCGGGCTCGCTCACCAAGGGCATGCGCGTGATCGCGCAGGGTCGTCTGCGCCAGCGTTCCTACCAGGACCGTGAGGGCAACCAGCGCACCGCGATCGAGCTGGAGGTCGACGAGATCGGCCCCTCGCTGCGGTACGCGACCGCGCAGGTCACCCGTGCGGCCTCGGGCGGTGGCGGCGGGGGACAGTCCCGTCCCGCGCAGCAGCAGCAGGTGTCGGAGGAGCCGTGGTCCACGCCCGGCTCGTCGACCAGCGCCGACGCCTGGAGCACTCCGGGCAGCTTCGGCGACGACACCCCCTTCTGAAAACACTTCTTCACGGGTGGGTCCCTGAGCTTGTCGAAGGGCCGCACCCCGCTCATCACTAAGGAAAAGCAATGGCTGGAAAGTCGAGCGGCGACCGCCGCAAGCCGCGGAAGGGCGCGAAGAACGCCGCCCCCGCGAAGTCCATCCGGGTCGGCGTCATCGATTACAAGGATGTCGCCACCCTCCGCAAGTTCGTCTCGGAGCGCGGCAAGATCCGCGCCCGTCGCATCACCGGTGTGTCGGTGCAGGAGCAGCGTCTGATCGCCACCGCGATCAAGAACGCGCGCGAGATGGCGCTCCTGCCCTACGCTGGCGCCGGCCGGTAAGGGGTACTGAGATGGCAAAGCTGATTCTCACGAACGAGGTCGCCGGGCTGGGTAGCGCCGGTGACGTGGTCGAGGTCAAGAACGGGTACGCCCGCAACTACCTCATCCCCCAGGGCTTCGCTACGGCGTGGACCCGTGGTGGCGAAAAGCAGGTCGCGTCGATCCAGGCCGCGCGTCAGGCACGCGCGATCCACGACCGCGACGAGGCTGTGGCCCTGAAGAACACCCTCGAGGGCACCAAGGTGCGTCTCGCGGTGAAGGCCGGCAAGGAAGGCCGTCTGTTCGGCTCGGTGAAGACCGCCGACGTCGCAGAGGCCGTCACGGCTGCGGGCCTCGGCTCGATCGACAAGCGCAAGGTGCACATCCCCTCGCCCATCAAGGCGACCGGTGAGCACGAGGCGACCGTGCGTCTGCACGAGGACGTCACTGCCGTCATCACGCTGCAGGTCGTCGCCGCCAAGTAAGGCACCCGACGGGCCACGCCTGTCGAACGGAACGCCCCCTGTCCTCCGGGACAGGGGGCGTTCGTGCATCCGGACGCGGGTCAGACGAGGGCGTCGCCCTCCGACACGGATGCCGGCTCGGTGAACCGGTTCCGCCGCCGCCGGTGCGCGATGAGCGCCCACACGAACGCGGCGATGCCCAGGGTGAAAACCGCGCCGCCGACGAGGAGCGGGACGTTCAGCGGCGCGGCGTCGTCGGCCGCGGCGGTGAGGGTGCATCCCGGGGCGTCCGCGTCGAACACCGACCCTGCCGCGATGCAGTCGTTGAGACCGGTGACCTGCTGCCCGTAGGCCTGCCCGGGGCGGATCGAGGTCGTCCCGTCTGCCGAGACCTCGCAGGGGTTGTCCTCCGCGCACGCCTCGCCGCCGTCGTTGTGGGAGCTGTTGATGCCGACGACCGTCTTCCCGTCGCCCGCGACGAGCGCGGCACCCGACGTTCCCGGGTACGTCTCGCACGTCTTCTCCGTCGCCATCCGCAGCAAATCGTGCAGTTCATAGCCCTCTTCGCGCAGGGTGGGGACGACGGCCTCGATGGTGCAGGTCAGGGGTTCGGTGGTCATCAGGCGGACGCTGTCGCCGACCCTGGGCGATGCTGCGGCGAGACGGAGGACGGTCGCGCCGCGCGCTTCGAGCTCGGCGAAGGACGCGTCGAGGCGGTACACGGCGACATCGGTGCCCGTCATCGTGCCGAAGAGGAGACGGTCGACACGCGCGGTGGTCAGTCCGTAGCCCTGCGCGTCGGCGAAGGGCACCTCGCCGTCGGCCGGAAGGTTCTGGAGGAACGCGCCGCGCCGCGGGACATCGCGGGTCTCCTCGACCGCGGGAATGCAGTGGCCGTTGGTCAGAAGCAGGGCCGGGTCGTCCCGGCGGGAGTGCTCGGCCATCACCAGGGACGACGCGCATTCGGACAGTGCCGGGTAGCCTCCCAACCCGAGGTCGACCTCGTCGTCCGGGATGGTGGCGTGGTCCCGCATGATCATGCGCATCCACTCCGCGTGCCGGGTGACGTCCGTGTAGAGCCCAGCCGCCTTGTCGTTGTCCTGCTCCGGTCCGCTGAGCACGCCGGCCAGCGTCCAGCCCGCCCCTTCACGGATCACGAGGGGGCCGCCGGAGTCCGCGTTGCCGGCCTTCGCCGCGCCGCCGCCCACGCAGAGCTCCCCGTCGGACGCGTTCGGGCACGTCTTCGGATCGAGGACGTCGACGTCGGTCTCCTGCAACATCGACGGGTAGACCGCGGGCGATGTCGTCGCCGTGTTCCCCCAGCCGAGGATCCGTCCGGTCGTCCCCACCGCAGGGGAGGCTCCGGCGACGGGGATGGGCGTCTGGTCCACGGCCTCGTCGAACCGCAGGAGCATGAGGTCCTTGCCGAAGAAGCCCTCCCGGGACTTCGGGAGCTGGAAGAACCGGCTGACCGTCGCCACCTCTCCGCCTCGGGTGACGTCGGCGGAGCCGAACTGCACCGTCCAGCCGATCGGCGAGCCGACCTGGGCGAAGTTGTTCTTGCGGCAGTGAGCGGCGGTGAGCCCCCAGTGCGGGTCGATCAGGGTGACGCCGCAGCCGTTCCCTCCCGGGCCGGGCGGCGTCGGGAAGCCCGGTTTGTAGGCGCCCATGAAGGGGTAGCTCTCCGTCGCGTCGCTGCCGTCGCTGATCGCGAGCGCCGGCGCGGCGCCGGCGAGGACGAGGAGAGCGGCGAGGACGGCGGCGACGAGGTATCTGATGCGTGTCATCCGAAGGACGGTACGGACACGACTGTTGCAGCAGTGTCGGCGGATTCGCATACGCTCTCGCAACATCCGGCGGGATGGACTGGGGTCATGACCGCACCCACGACATCGCGCGCGCCTTGGGGTGATGCCGCGAAGGGGCTGCTGATCGTCCTCGTGGTGTTCTGGCACGTCGTCCTGAAGACCTACCTGCAGGTCGACTGGCGGCTCGGCATCCCCCTCCCCGGAGCCTGGGGTCTCGCGAGCGACCTCATCTGGCCCTTCCTCATGCCGTTGTTCCTGTTCCTGTCGGGGTACTTCGCCTCGGCAGCCTTGGCCCGGCCCTGGGCCGTCGTGTTCCGTCCCCGCGTGGCCCGCTTCCTGTATCTGTACCTGCTGTGGAGCCTCATCCACGCCGCCGCGATGTGGGCATTCCCGGACTTCCCGACGTTCGTGCCGCGCAGCGTCTCCGCCTTCGTGGAGGGGGTGACGATCAGCCCGCCGAACACCTGGTACCTCTACGCGCTCGCGCTGTACTTCGTCGTCGCGAAGGGATTGCAGCGACTGCCGCGCGGTGTCCTGCTGGCGGGCGCCGGGGTGCTCTCGGTGGCGGTGGCCGCCGGACTGGTCGACGTGGTGAGCAACCGCGGATCGCTCCTCTACAACCTCTTCTTCTTCCTCGGAGGTGCGTATCTCGCGCCGCGCATCCGCCGCTTCACCGCGAAACCACGACCGGCACTCGCCGGGGCGCTGATCCTCGGGTACCTGGCCGCCTACGCCGTCATGCGCGTGACGGGCACGGAGACCGTTCCGGGGGTGTGGCCGGCGGTGTCCGTCCTCGGGGTGGCGATGGGACTCGCCGCCGCGCCCATCCTCGCCGCCCTCCCTCTCGTCGGGCGGGGACTGCAGGCGCTCGGCGTCCGGACGCTGCCCATCTACCTCCTGCACATGCCGCTGCTGGCCCTTGCCGACGCCGCGCTCGTGGGGGTGCTGTCCGACGCGGGGCAGGCCGTGCAGCTGCTCGCGGCCGTCCTGCTCCCGGTCGTGCTCACGGCGGCTCTCGTCGCCGCGTGCATCGGCCTCGATCGCCTCACCGCTCGCGACGGACTCACCTGGCTGTGGGATCTCCCTCGTCGGCGGGCCGCGGTCGACGGTGCGCCTCGCAGAGTCCCCTGGCGGACCTCGGTCGCGGTGCTGAGCCTGGTGGGGGTCGGCCTCGCCGTCAGCGCGGCGGCGGCGATCCCCGCCCGCCCCGCCGCGATCGCCGACCGCGCCGGCACCCGCGCGGGAGAGGTCGGCATCGGCGCCGTCGGCGACATCCTGTTGTACGACGCGTCTCGCGGGATCCCGGCGGACCGCGGGCGATCGACCTTCGACGAGGTGCGCCCCTGGTTCACCGAGGACATCGTCACCGGCAACCTGGAGCAGGTGATCGCCGCGGACACCGGCGTCGACAAGTGCGGCGGGAGCGACCACTGCCTCGCGTTCCGCAGCGAGCCGGATGCCGCTGCGGCGCTGCACGGCTTCGACGTGCTCAATCAGGCGAACAACCACAGCCACGACTTCGGCCGGCAGGGCGTCGACGAGACGAGGGCCGTGCTGCGCGCGGAGGGCATGGACGCCGTCGGGGACCGGAACGAGGTCGTCGTGACGAGGGTGGGGGAGACCACCGTGGCCCTGGTCGGTTTCGCGCCCTATGGGGGATTCAACCGGGTCACCGACCTCCGTCACGTCGGTCAGGTGGTGCGCGCGGCGGCGGAGCAGGCCGATCTCGTCGTCGTCCACGCGCACATGGGTGCCGAGGGACCGGAGGCCGACGCGGTCACCGGGGGGACCGAGCACAGCTTCGGGGAGAACCGGGGTGATCCGCAGGCGTTCGCGCACGCGGCCGTCGACGCCGGGGCCGATCTGGTGGTCGGGCACGGTCCGCACGTCCTCCGGGGCGCGGAGTTCTACCGCGGCCGCCTCATCGCCTACAGCCTGGGCAACTTCGCGGGAGGGGGTGTCTTCGGGGCGGAGGAGGAGACCCGCTTCGGCGCCTACCTGTCGGTCCGTCTCCGTGCGGACGGCACCTTCCTCGGCGGACAGGTCCGCTCTGTCCGTCTTGACGCAGAAGGCGGTGCCCCGGCGCCCGATCCGACCGGTCGCGCCGGCGCACTGATGGACGAGCGCGCGCGGCGGGACTTCCCGGGCACGGCCGCTGTCATCGCGGCCGACGGATCGATAGTCCTGCCGTGAGGATAGGCTGCTGGCCATGACGGACGACGTTCGCAATGTGCACGAGGCCCTGTCCACCATCCACGAGCACTGGCAGCCGCACCGGCTGACGAGCGTGAACGACTACGACGTCAAGGTCGTGAAGCTGCAGGGCGAGTTCGTCTGGCACACGCACCCCGACACCGACGAGCTGTTCTTCGTGGTGAGCGGACGCCTGACGATCCAGCTCCGCGACCGCGACGTCATCCTGAACCCGAACGACGTGTTCGTGGTGCCCCGGGGCGTCGAGCACTGCCCGAAAGCCGAGGAAGAGGTGCAGGCGATCCTCTTCGAGCCGAAGGGCACGGTCAACACCGGAGACGCAGGCGGCGACATGACGGCGGATCTCCAGGAGCTCGGCTAAGCCCATCACGTCCCGTGCGTCCGTAGAACGGGCGCACGGATGCCCCGCGGTGGGGGGACCACGGGGCATCCGCCGTTCGCGCGGCGGTCACGCTCGGCAGAGGAAGCGCAGCGAGGGCTGCACCGCACGGGCGGACGCTGCCGCGCACCGGCGGGGGCGAGTCTCCTCCCCCGAGGACATCGCCACCGCCGGGGCTCAGCGCCTACGCCGTGCGACGGCGCAGCAGACCCGCACCTCCCAGCAGCAGGAGAGCGGCGAGGGCCCACAGCCACGGGGCCGAGGCGCCACCGGTCATCGCGAGGCCGGTGGCCTCACCCGTCGCGGCGGCACCCGCAGCCCACGGCATGCTGGTCATGCCGGCTCCGGTGCTCGGCGTCGTCCCCGGGTTCGCTCCGGGGTCGGTTCCGGGGTCGGTGCCGGGGTTGGTGCCCGGGTCCGTGCCGGGGTCCGTTCCAGGATCAGTGCCCGGGTCCGTGCCCGGGTCCGTGCCGGGGTTGGTGCCGGGATCGGTCACCGTGCTCTCGCCGACGACGGAGATCGCGTTCCCGCCGATCGTGATGGGAAGCGTCACCGGGAGTTCCAGCTGAGTCCCGCCGAGGGTGCTGTCGTCGCCGCCGGTGGTGCTGCCTCCGGCCGCGGGTGCGGTCGGAGTCGCGGTGCCGCCGGTGGTGCCGGTGACGGTGGCGTCGTCGGTGACGGAGATGGCGTTGCCGGTGACGCCGATGGGGGCCGTCACGGGGGCGACCACCTGGGTGCCGCCGAGGGTGCTGTCGTCGCCGCCGGTGGTGCTGCCTCCGGCCGCGGGTGCGGTCGGAGTCGCGGTGCCGCCGGTGGTGCCGGTGGCCTCGCTGTCGCCGAGGAGCGAGATGGCGTTGCCGCCGACGGTGACGGGGGTCGTCACGGGGACGACCACCTGGGTGCCGCTCGCGGTGCCGTCCTCGCCCGAGGTGCTCGACCCGGTCGCGGGCGCAGCCGGTGCCGGGCTGGTGCCGCCGGAGGTGCCGGTGGCCTCGCTGTCGCCGAGCAGCGAGATGGCGTTGCCGCCGACGGTGACAGGCGCCGTCACGGGTGCCACGGCCTGCGTGCCCCCGAGGATGCTGTCGTCACCGCCGGTGGTGCTCCCGCCGGCCGCGGGTGCGGTCGGGGCCGCGGTGCCGCCGGAGGTGCCGGTGGCCTCGCTGTCGCCGAGGAGCGAGATGGCGTTGCCGCTCACCGTGACGGGGGCCGTCACCGGCGCGACGACCTGGGTGCCGCTCGCGGTGCCGTCCTCGCCCGAGGTGCTCGACCCGGTCGCCGGGGCAGGCGCCGGTGCTGCGGCGCTCTCTCCCTCAGCGGCCGACTCGGAGTCGCCGAGCAGCGAGATGGCGTTGTCGGACACGGTCACCGGGGCGTTGACCGCCACCAGAGCCTGGGTGCCCGAGAGCACGCCCTCCAGGCCGTCCGTGTCGAGGGAAAGCACCCCGGCCGCGTCAGGGGCCTGGGGAGCCGCGCTCTGGGGAGGAGCGGCGGCCGGGGTGCTGGTCGTGGAGTCTTCGGTGAGACTGATGGCGTTGTCCGTCACCGTGACGGGAAGGTTGACGGTCACCACGGCTTGGGTGCCGGATGCCGTGCCCTCCTCGCCGCTCGTCTGCGGAGCGGGGGCGGGTGCCGGTGCGGGTGCCGGGGCGGGAGCCGGGGCCGGAGCAGGTGCCGGTGTGGTGGATGCCGCGTCGCCGAGCACGGAGATCGCGTTGTCGACGACCGTGATCGGGGCGGTGATGGGTGCTACCGCCTGGGTGCCGGAAAGCAAGCCGTCGTCTCCGGATGTCTCGGCCGCATTGGCGGCCGTCGCGCCGAGCAGGGTGATCCCGCCGGCGATGAGCGTGCCCCAGAGGACGCGCTTCGCGTAGGTACGCATGATGGTTCTCCTGACGTGACTGGTCTGTCTGATGGGATGCGCGCGAGGAAGTGCGCGCGCAGCACGGCATCTGTCATCCCGGTGGGATGACGCGACAGTCCGTCAGTCAGGCGAGACGTCGGTGTCGGCGACGGGGGCGCCCGGAAGGGCGTCGTCCCGTGCGCCGGCGACCCGCTCCCAGGCACGGAGCGGGGTCGCGCCGATCTCGCTGAGGCGAGCGGGGGCGCTGGTGGAACCTCCGGCCGAGGTGGCGGAGGAAGAAGCGGGGGTGGCCGGGGCGGCCGGAGGAGCACCGAACGGCACCGGAGCGATGTCACCGGCACCGGCGTCCGAGGAGTCGGGCGCGGAAACCACGGCCGTGGCGGAAGCCACGGTACGGAGCACAGAGTCCTGGCCTGTGCTCGGCGACGCCGACGGTGCGGGCGCAGCCTCGGGAAGCGCGGCGATGTCGTCGCGCACAGGGGGGACGCCCGCGGGGACGGAGCCCTCCGGGGTCTGCGGTGAAGTCGGGTCGCGGGGCGTGAGCGCCTCGACGACCGGCGGAACGGTCTCGTCGACGACGCCGCCGATCAGACCGGTCGTGCCGTCAACGACGCCGACGACGTTCTCGACCAGGTCGATGGCGCCGGAGTCCACGACGATGCCGCCGACCAGCGGAAGACCGCCGACGAGGTCGAGCACGGGCGCGGTGATCTGCGAGACCGGTGCAGAGCCGAGCACGTCGGTGACGGGCTCGACGATCGTCTCGGTGGTCTCGGCGACCGCCTCCAGCACAGGAGCCGCAGTGTCTCCGACGACCGGGACCTGCGTCACCGTCTCGGTCACCGTCTCGACGACGGCGGGAGCCGCCTCCTGGACGGGAGTGACGGTGTGAGTCACGACCGGAGCGACGACCTCGTGCACCACGGGAGCGACCACCTCGTGGACGACGGGCGTCGCCACCTGGTTCACCACCGGAGCCACGACATCGGTCACGACGGGCTTCGTCACAGCGGTGACGGTCTCGGAGACGACAGAGGTGAGGCCGTCGAGCGGACCCTTCGGCTGCTCGTCCGCGTGCGCGGAACCGCCGCCGGTGAGGACGGTCAGGGCCGCCCAGGCGAGCGCGCCGATGCCACCCCAGAGGACGGCGTGGGGTACGCCGCGTCGGGTGGTCCGAGCGTCCACGTCGTCCTCCCCCTCCGAAGGTCCACGGGTGTGTCGATGGGAGGCAGAATACTCGCGCACCCCCTCTCTGTCCAGGGGCGTTTACATCCGATTCGTCTCGTGTCAGATCGTGACGCGCCCGGCGGATTTCCGGCTTGACTTTCCCCAGGTTCTACACATGCCCCCTCCGGAGGGGAAACCTTCAACGCGCAATTTAAACTCGTTTTCATCCACAGGGTGGGGAAACGGTAAATCCCAGTTCATAGACCTAAAAAAAGTTCGGTGTTCACACCGTCCACGGGGTTATCCACACCTGTTCTGCACAGACACTCCGAGATTGTCCGCACGCTGTCCACATGGTTATCCACAGGCCATGTTGCACCGTGTGGAGACCGCTCATAGCGTGGTCGAGCGACCGAATGTCGGGGGCACCTGCTTGTCTGGGGATGGCCGCCGCGCGGCCGCGGTCCCCCGCACCGGCATCCGCGGATGCGCGCGCGGGGCCCGCCTCAGAACCGTCGCATCGAAGGGAACACAGTGTCGATCGCCGACATCTCCGAGGAGCGCCTGGGAGGGCAGCGTCCGCCCGAGCGCACCCCTCCGCACGACCTCCTCGCCGAGCAGAGCGCCCTGGGCGGCATGCTCCTGTCGAAGGACGCGGTCGCCGACGTGATCGAGACGCTCAAGGGCGCCGACTTCTACATCCCCAAGCACGAGCTCATCTTCGAGGCGATCCTCTCGCTGTACTCCCACGGCGAGCCGACCGACGTCGTCGCGGTCACCGACGAGCTCATCAAGACGGGGGAGCTGAACAAGGCCGGTGGCGCCGACTACCTGCACACCCTCACGTCGATCGTCCCGACCGCGGCCAACGCCGGCTACTACGCCGGCATCGTCTCCGAACGCGCGATCCTCCGCCGCCTCGTCGACGCCGGGACGCGGATCGTCCAGCTCGGCTACGACGGGCAGGGCGACGCGACCGACATCGTCAACAACGCGCAGGCCGAGATCTACTCGGTGACCGGCTCGGAGACGGCCGAGGACTACGTGCCGCTCACCGTCGCCGTCGACGCCGCGGTCGAGGAGATCGAGGCGGCCAACGGCCGCGACGGCTCCATGACCGGCATCCCCACCGGCTTCCGCGAGCTCGACGAGCTGACCAACGGCCTGCACGGCGGGCAGATGATCGTCGTCGCCGCGCGACCCGCGATGGGAAAGTCCACGCTCGCCCTCGACTTCGCCCGTGCGGCCTCGATCGGGCACGACTTCCCTTCGATCTTCTTCTCCCTCGAGATGGGCAAGAGCGAGATCGCGATGCGTCTGCTCAGCGCCGAGGGGGCGATCCCGCTGCAGAACATGCGTAAGGGAACGCTCGACCCGCGGGACTGGACGACGGTCGCCGCCACCCGTGGCCGCATCAACGACGCCCCGCTCTACATCGACGACAGCCCGAACATGACGCTCGTCGAGATCCGGGCGAAGTGCCGACGGCTGAAGCAGCGTGCCGGTCTGCGCATGGTCATCATCGACTATCTCCAGCTCATGACCTCCGGCAAGCGCGTCGAGTCCCGTCAGCAGGAGGTCTCGGAGTTCTCCCGAAGCCTCAAGCTCATCGCCAAGGAGCTGCAGGTGCCGGTCATCGCGCTGTCGCAGCTGAACCGTGGTCCCGAGCAGCGCCAGGACAAGAAGCCCGCCATCAGCGACCTGCGAGAGTCCGGATCGATCGAGCAGGACGCCGACATGGTCATCCTGCTGCACCGCGACTCGGTCTACGACAAGGACGTCCGTCCCGGCGAGGCCGACCTCATCGTGGCCAAGCACCGTAACGGTCCGACCGCGACCATCACCGTCGCCTTCCAGGGGCACTACTCCCGGTTCGCCGACATGGCGCCGGGCGGCGACTTCAACTGAGCCGCGGCGTCAGCGTCCCGCGTCGGACGTCGACTCCTCGCGGAGGCTGAGCCGGACGTGGCAGGAGTGCGCGCTCGTGAACGGGATCACGCGTTCGATCTCCACCGGGCCGCCCGCTCTCGCCAGCACCGACTTCATGAGCTCCTCGTGCACGCGGCAGACCACGGTCTGGTCATCGGTCAGCAGCGTGTGGAAGCGGCAGGGGGAGAGGTCGACGGTCATCGCCTTCTCGTCGATGTCCGGTTGCAGGCCCACGTCGTCGAGGTGGTGGAACAGCGCGTCGAGCTGATGCGTCGCGGCCTCCGGGAGCCCGGATCGCGTCGCCGGGAGCACCGCGCGCATGAGGTCGCCGTGACGGATCGCCTCCTGGACCCGCCGTTCCTCGATCTCGTTCGGCTCGCTGGGCAGCACGGGGGAGAAGCGCAGCCGCGGTCTTCCGCGCCGACCGGTGTGCTCGACCTCGGACCGGGCGAGACCCTCACCCTCGAGCACGCGGAGGTGGTCGCGCAGCGTGTTCACGTGGAGGCCCATGCGGAGGGAGAGCTCGGCGAGGCCGATCCCCGGAGTGTCCATCAAGGCGGCGAGAACCCGTAGCCGGCTGCTCTGCATGAGCCCGCGATAGGCGTCGGTAGGACGTGGCATGTTACCCATTATCCCCTGAGTGCGGGACGAGGGGTCGATTTCCACGGTCACCCGCCGTCGCGGGTGTGGACAGCCCGGTTAGCCTGAGGCCATGACGGGTGGACGCACGGTGACGGCGCTGCGCCTGCTGCTGCCCGCATTCCTGCTCGGGGCGATCATCGCGATCTCGTTCCTGGAGGCGCCGCTGAAGTTCCTGGCGCCCGGGATCACGATCCCGCTGGGGCTCGGCATCGGTCGCCTCGTGTTCACCGCCCTCAACGTCCTCGCGGGAGCGGTGCTCCTCGTGCTGACGGCGGTCAGCATCCGCGCCCGCGCCGGGCGCTCCTCGGCGCTGCTGCTCGGCGGGCTGTGGCTGGTGTTCCTCGTCGAGGTCGTCGTCATCCGCCCGATGCTCAACCGACGCAGCGACCTCGTCATCGCAGGGCGGGGGGCTCCAGGAACGGATGGCGCGCACTACGCCTACATCGTCGCGGACGTGACGATGGTCGTGCTGCTCGTGGCGTTCCTCGTGGTCACGGTGCGCGCCGTGCTGCCGCCGCGCGCGTCCTCGCCGGCGACCGACGGCTAGGACGCGTCGGACGCAGCGGATTCCAGCAGTCGACGGGCGCTGTCCCGAGCGGTCGCGAACGGCTCCGCGAACGTGCCCATGCCGACGGTGACGATCGCGCCTTCATAGAGCAGCATGAGCGTCTCGGCGAGCCGGTCCGGGTCGTGGAGGCCGGCCTCAACGCAGAGCTCTGCGAAGACCCCGAGCAGCCACTCCTTCTCGCGGCGGGCTTCGGCGAGCACCAGCGGGGCGTCCCCGGGGCCGTCGATCTCGGCGCGCGCGTTGATGGCGCTGCATCCCTTGGTGCTGTGGTCCGGCACCCAGGAGATGGCGGCATCGAAGATCGCGAGCACGCGGGCGGGCCCCGGCTCCGGGACCCGTGCGAGGTGGACCGCGACGTGATCCCGCCAGCGGGCGTCCCGGTGCTGCAGGTACGACACGACGAGCGCCTCCTTCGACCCGAACCGGTCGTAGAGCGTCTTCTTCGTCACGCCCGCGGCGGCGGCGATGGTGTCGACCCCGACGGCGTGGATGCCGCGCTCGTAGAAGAGGTCGGAGGCAGCGTCGAGCACGCGGCGCGCCCCGGGGGTCAGCGGCGGGAGCTCCGGCACGGTTGTCGACATGCGGCGAGTATACCAACCTGTATAGTGACGGGATGAGTAAACAGATCGGTATACTCTCTCGGGTCGTGACCGTGGGTGCGGCGGTGGCCTTCGTCCTCACGTGGAGCTCGGGATTCCTCATCCCCGCGGTCGCCACCGCGGACGTCGACCCGCTGACGCTGCTGGTCTGGCGGTTCGCGCCGCTCGCCGTCCTGCTCGTCGTCCTCACTGCGTTGTCCGGAGCGGCGAAGGGGATGACCGCGCGGGAACTCGGCATCCAGGCGGTCATCGGCGCGCTCGCCCAGTTCGGATACTGCGCCGCCGTGTACGCCGCCGTCGCGACGGGGATCGCCACCGGCACCGTCGCGCTGATCGACGCCGTCCAGCCGCTGCTCGTCGCCGTGCTGGTCGGGCCGGTGCTGGGCCTCCGTGTGCGCGGTGCCCAGGTGGCGGGACTGGTGATCGGGGCGGTGGGGGTGCTGCTCGTCGTGCAGTCGCAGTTCGGCGCCGGCTCCGCGCCGCTCGTCGCCTACCTGCTTCCGGCGGCGGCGATGGTCTGCCTCGTGATCGGCACGCTGGTGCAGCGGCGGACGGCCGTGCGCACGGGGGTGCTGCTGACCCTGACCATCCACGTGAGCGTGACCGCCGTGCTGCTCCTCGTCATCGGCGCGCTCGCCGGGGCGCTCGTGCCACCGGCGCGACCGTCGTTCTGGATCGCGGTGGTCCTGACCGCCGTCTTTCCCACGCTCGGCGCCTATGGCCTCTACTGGTGGCTGCTGCGCCGGGTCGGCATCACCGCATTGCAGGCGCTGCTCTTCCTCGTCGCCCCGGCGACCGCGATCGGCGGGGCGCTGCTGCTCGGTGAACCCCTCACCGCGATCACGCTCGGCGGGTTCGCACTGTGCGGCGCCGGCGTGACCATGGTGCTCGTGAGCGAGGCACGGAACCGCGGCGCGGAGGCGGCGGGCGGCTCCGCGACGCCGGGTCAGGGCCGGACGCGGACCGCCCGGCCCTCGAAGGTGACCACATCGCCGTCGCGGAGCTGACGCCCGCGGCGCCGGTCCACTTCGCCGTTCACGGTGACGTAGCCGTCGATGATGACCTCTTTCGCGTCGCCGCCCGAATCGAGCAGTCCCGCGAACTTGAGGAACTGCCCGAGGCGGATGACCTCGCCGCCGATGGAGACCTCGTCGATCGGATCGGAGTTCGTCATCCTTGCATGCTAGCCGTCAGGGCCGCGGTCACTCGTCGATGTCGGTGCCGACGACCGCGAACGAGGCGTCGAAGGAGATGTCGATCGAGCGGTTGTCCGTCGTGAGGACGGAGGCGTCGTAGGGGCTCACGTCGTCGGAGTCCACATCGAGGTCGGTGATCATCCCCTCGGCCTCCGCGAGGGCGGCGTCGACGAGGGTGCGGATGGTCTCCTCGTCGAGCGTGACCGTCGGTCCCTGGTCGTCGTCGTCCGCGGCGTCGGTCGACACCACGGTCGCGGTGAGGTCGTCGTCCACGCGCACCTCGGTCTCGTCCCCGGCCGACGTGGTCAACTGCACTTCCCACGTTCCGTCGCGCTTCGCGTCGATCGAGGTGACCTCGCCCTCGGCGGCGTCCTGGGCGGCGGCGGCGATCGCGAGGATCTCGTCGACGTCGTCCGTGCCGATGCCGGTCACCGGGCCGCGGTCGCCCCGGTCTCCGCTCGGGCGGGCATCCTCGTCGCCGCGGTGGTCTCCGCGCGGGCCATGGTCGCCCTCGTGTCGGGGGCCCTCCATCGCGGGGCGGTCCTCGTCGTCGCCGAACTCGTCGCCGATCGCGGCACCCACCGCGACGCCTCCACCGGCGAGCAGCACCGCGGCCGCGATCCCGCCGCCGATCAGGAGCGCGCGCTTGCGTCCGGGCGTGGCGGGGGTCGCTGCGGCGGCCGGTGCCTCAGGGGCGGTGTCCGGGGCGGCAGCAGGGCCGGGGGTCGGTGCGACCGGCACCGTCGGGGCGTCGGGGGTCGTGCCGTGGCCGGCGGGGGAGCCCGTTCCGGCGTTCTGGTCCTGGCCTGCGTTCGGGACCGCGGGTGCCGGGTTCTGACCCGCGGCGTCGTTCTCGTCCGGCGTGGGGTTCTGGTCGGGGGCAGGAGTCTTGTCGTTCATGTCTCGATGGTCTCCCGACGCCGCTGAAGCCACCCTGAAGCCTCCTGAAGCCCCGTTCAGGAACCGATATCTCGGGTGGGGCGATCAGGTCAGGAGAGAGGGCCGGCCGAGGGGAGGGTGACGGTGAAGCGGGCGCCGCCCCACCGGGACGTGTCCACCGCGATCGCGCCGTGGGCGGCGGTGGCGATGCCGTGCGCGATCGCGAGACCGAGCCCGCTGCCTCCCGCGTCCCGACTGCGGGCCTCATCGAGTCGGACGAAGCGCTCGAAGATGCGGTCCCGCTCCTCCGGCGGGATGCCGGTGCCGTCGTCTTCGACCGTGAGGACGACGTGATGGGGTCGCGGCTCCACCCCGATCGCCACCCGGCCGTTGCTGTGCCGGGCGGCGTTGTCCGCGAGGTTCCGCAGCAGCTGGCCCAGCAGCCGGGGGTCGCCGACGGTGCGGGCCGCACGGATGCCGGAGCCGTCGACGTCGAGCCCGGCGGCCCGCAGCCGACGCACCTCCGCGAGGGCCAGGTCGTCCAGGTCCACCGGTTCGGTGCTCCCGCTGACCCCCTCGTCGAGGCGGGCGAGGAGCAGCAGCGACTCCACGATGCCCTGCAGCCGCAGCCCCTCCTCGGACACCACCTCGGCGAGCTCATCGATGCTCGTCACCTCCGGGTGCGCCTGGGCGAGCTCCGCGTGCTGACGGATCGTCGCCAGGGGGGAGCGGAGCTCGTGGGAGGCGTCGGAGACGAAGCGGCGCTGCGCGGTCGCCGCCGCGTCGAGCCGGTCGAGCATCCCGTTCATCGTCACGGCGAGGGAGTGGATCTCGTCCGCGGTGTCGGGGACCGGCACCCGGTGATCGAGACGCTCGGCGGTGATGCCCTCGACCTCCTGGCGGATGCGGGTCACCGGGCGCAGCGCGCGCCCCGTGACGAGCCAGGTGGTGACGGCCACGAGCAGCAGCAGCGCGGGGACGGCGATCACGAGCAGCGTCGCCACCGTCGATAGGGTCTCCGCATCCTCGTCCATCGGCACCGCGAGGACGAGGGTCTGGTCGCCCTCGACGTCTTCCGACACCACGACCATCGGCTCGCCGTCGATCCGGACGACCTGCGGATCGTCGTCGACGGGCAGCGGCGTGGTGCCGAGCGCATCGGCGGCCTCCTCGCTCGCCGCGCGCACCGATCCGTCCCGCCCGAGCAGCTGCACGAGGTCGTCGTCGAGCTGGTCGGGGCCGCGGCGTCCCGGCCCGTCGAAGCGGCTGACGAGCTCCTCCAGCCGCTGCTCCGCCGCGCGTTCGGTGCTGCCGTGGATGCTCGCGCTCAGCACCCCGTAGAAGGAGAAGGCCCCGAGGAGCAGCGCGACCGCGACGACGAGGGTGGCGCCCAGGGTCGTCCGGCCGCGGACCGACCGCCAGAGCCGCCTAGCCACCGTTCGCCGCCAGCCGATAGCCCGCGCCGCGGATGGTCTCGATCGCCTCGCGTCCGAACGGCTTGTCGACCTTGCGGCGGAGGTGACCGATGTACACCTCGACGATGTTCGGGTCGCCGTCGAAGTCGTCGTCCCAGACGCCGGCGAGGACGTCGCGCTTCGACAGCACCTGCCCGCGGTGCCGCATCAGATGCTCGAGCACCGCGAACTCGCGGGCTGTGAGGGAGATCGGCGTCTCGCCGCGCCACACGTGGTGTCCGGCGGGATCCAGTCGCAGGTCGCCGGCCTCCAGGATCGTCGGTCGCGCCACGGCGCCGCGGCGCACGAGCGCCCGCAGTCGGGCCACGAGGATCGCGAACGAGAAGGGCTTCGTGACGTAGTCGTCGGCGCCGCTCTCCAGCGCCTCCACCTGATCCCATTCGCCGTCCTTGGCGGTGAGCATCAGCACGGGAGTCCAGTTCTCCTCGGCGCGCAGGGCCTCGCAGACCTTCCAGCCGCTCATGCCGGGCATCATCAGGTCGAGCACGATGGCGTCGTACCGGGTCTCGCGGGCCCGCCACAGGCCGTCGACGCCGTTGTGGGCGACGTCGACCGCGAAGCCCTCCGCCTCGAGTCCGCGGCGCACGCCCTCGGCCAGACGCACCTCGTCGTCCACCACCAGGATCCGCATCCCCCCAGTGTGGCGGGTCGTCGCTGAATCGGGGCTGAAGCGGTCGGACCCGCTTTCGAATCGCGCACCTGGCTCCATTTCGGGCTCGGATACAGCCAGTTGCGCGATTCGAAGGAGGGTCCTAGCCGGACGAGAGGTGCGTCTGGATCTCGCGGATCACCTCGCCGAGGGGGCCGGAGGAGAGGAGCCCGGGGCCGAGGGGGCCGGCGGGATCGGTGCCCACCGGTGGGAGAGCGCGCAGGACCGCAGCGGCTTCGGGGGAGAGGTGCGCGAGTTGCCAGCGCACCTCTGCGGCACGGGCGTCGGGGGCGTCAGGGTGTGCCCGCTCGACGGCTCGCGCGGCGTAGGCGGCTGCCCCGAGAGCGTGCGCTCCCATGTGCGCGACCCCGGCGGCCTGTGCCGCGGAGCGGGCGGCCGCGGTGCCGGCAGGGGTCACGGCGCTGCGGGCAGCCCTGCCCGCGACGAAGCGACGACGGATCTCGCCCGCAGCCGTGATCTCGCCCCGGGCGAAGGCGCGCGTCCTGGCGATGGCATCGCGCGCACGGTCGTCGTCCGGGGCCTCGCTCTCGAACAGCGGCAGCACGCGCTCGGCGCAGTCGGCCGCCCACACCGCGACGATCCGACGGTCGGCCTCGGTCATGCCCTGCGGAGTCGACATGGGGGTCACCTCGCCCGTCGTCCGGTGCGAGCGCGCGCGGCCTCGTGCGCCTCGCGGAGAAGGGCGAGCACGGCGCCCTCCGTCGCCGCTGCGGGGTTGATCACGCACACCCAGCCGGCGGTGCCGTACAACGGGTGAGGCCGGAAGACGTCGACCGCCGTCGGGTCGGTGTCGCCGCCCGTGAGAGACCCCGCCGCGATGATCGACGCCGCGCGCTCGCGTCCGACGTGGATGTTCACCCGGAAGCGCCCTGGAGCGTCCAGCGCCGAGGACGTGTCGTCGGGATAGTCCTTCGTGATGATCGTCCCGTACGGCTGCGTGCGCTCCGGCATCCGGCCGTCGGGCGCGTGGTAGAAGTACGCGTCTCCCCATGACAGTTCGGGGAAGTCGCTGCCCGCCTCCGGGGCGACGACGAGCACGCCGTCGAACGAGCGGACCTCTTCGATGATCTCCTGCATTTCCATCCTTCAATGCTGAGGCTGATGTGCTTATGTGGACTCAAGAACCGGAAACACGAGGAGAAGCGTGCAGAACCCTCAAGAGCAGGTGATGACCACTGCGGCGCTCGGACGGCTGGTCGGCTACTCGACGCAGCAGGTGCGCGACCTCGAGCGCCTCGGTGTCCTCCCCTCCGCGGAGCGCGGTGCGAACGGGTACCGGCGGTATCGGAGGCCGCATGCCCTGGCGCTGCACGCCTATCGCGCGTTGGCGACGGCGCTCGGTCCGGTGCCCGCGCGTCGACTGATGCCCGCTCTCATCGGCGGATCGGTCGAGCAGGCGGCGGAGCGGATCGACACCCTGCACGCGGATCTCGCCCTCGAACGCTCACGGGTGCGCGCGGCCCTGCGCGGACTCGAGGACGCGGTGGCGGAGGCCGGCGATCCGTTCGTCGAGGACGATGCGATGGCCATCGGCGAACTCGCCCAGGCGCTCGGCGTCCGTTCCTCCGCACTGCGGCACTGGGAGCGAGAAGGGCTCGTGCGCCCTCTTCGGCGTGCGGGATCGGTCCGCTCCTTTGACTCCCTCGCGATCACCGAGGCGCGGATCGCCGCCGCCCTGCGCTCGGGCGGCTACGGCATCCCCGCGGTCTCCCGGATCATCGACGAGGTGCGCGCGCACGGTGACACCGAGCAGGTGCAGCGCATCCTCGCGGAGCGGCTGGCCGACCTCACGCGCCGCAGCGTCGCGCTTCTCGCGGCGGCAGGACACCTGCACGTCCTGCTCGCGGAACGCCTCGCGGGAGAAGACGGATCGTCGCTCACTCCCGCGCCGGGATCTGCGCCAGCACCTCCGGGATCAGCGGATTCTCGTCGAGCGGGTCGGTGATGACCGCGGCGACCGCCTCGAACGGCAGTACCGGGTAGCGCGAGGCGGCGCCGATCTTCTCGTCGCTCGCGAGCACGACGGTCGCGGCGCATCGGGAGGCGATCGCCCGCTTGGTGACGGCATCGTCGAGGTCGCCCGTCGTGAGACCGTGGCGCGGGTCGACGCCCGTGACGCCGACGAAGAACACGTCGGCGGCGAGGTGCTGGATCGCCTCCATCGCGAGTCCTCCGCCGGCGACGAGGGAGTGCCGGGTGAGCTCGCCGCCGATCATGATCACGCTCGCATCCGAGTGCTCGGCGACGGCGAGGGCGACGGCGGGACTCGGGGTGATGACGGTGATGCCGGTGCCGGAGGGCAGCAGCCGCGCCATCGCGAGCGTGGTGGTGCCGGCATCCAGCACGATCGTCGATCCGGGGCGGATGGTCGTGACCGCCTGGCGGGCGACCCGCTCCTTGCTCTCGGTCGCCAGATCGTGACGCTCACGCACCGGGCGATCGGCCGCGGCGATGGGCAGCGCGCCGCCGTACACCCGCTGGAGCCTGCCCTCCTCGGCGAGCTCGCGGAGGTCGCGGCGGATGGCGTCTTCCGAGACTCCGAGGTCATCGGCCGCAACCTTCGCCACGACCCGTCCCTCGCGGGCGAGCACGTCGAGCAGGTGGTCCTTGCGCTGAGCAGCGAGCATACGTTTCCTCACGAAGTTGCACGTTTATGCATGATTCAGACTACAGTCATCTCCATGATGAAGCCACTCCTGATCCTGATCGCCGGCCCCTACCGTTCCGGCACGAACGGCGACCCCGTCCTGATCGCTCGGAATCTCGCGCGTCTGGAGGAGGCGTCCGGTCCGATCTTCCGCCTCGGCCACGTGCCGATGATCGGGGAGTGGGTCGCATTGCCGGTCCTGCGTACCCTCGAGCCGGGCGACTCCGGTGAGGGCGACGTCATGTACGAGACCGCTCGCCGACTGCTGCAGCACTGCGACGCGGTGCTCCGGCTGCCGGGGGAGTCATCCGGGGCGGACAAGGACGTCGAGATCGCCCACGAGCTCGGGCTGCCCGTGTACCGGTCGCTCGCGGAGATTCCCGCAGCTTCGACTCCGTAGGCTGGAGGCATGACCAAGAACCTCTGGACCATCCTCGGCGTCATCCTCGCCGTCGTGATCGCGTGGTGGATCGTGAGCGCCCTGTTCTCGGTCCTCGCGTTCATCTTCAAGCTCGGGATCGTCGCGGTCGTGGCCGTGGTGGTCTTCCTCGTGCTGCGAGGGATCTTCAGCAGCAGCGACGACTGACGTCTACGACCCTGGCTCGTATAGGGACTTTCGAATCGCGCAAATGGTGGGGAAACGGCGCCCGAAGCAACCAGTTGCGCGATTCGAAGGGGGGACTAGCCGACGCGATACCTCGCGGCGCGGTGCGTGGGCTGGACCCGGTCGCCGCGGCCGTGGAGCTTGTGGCGGAGCGTGCCGGGGACGTACTCCTCGGGGTAGGCGCCCCGCTCGCGCAGCACCGGGATGACGTGCTCGATGACGTCCTGCCAGGTGCCGGGCGTGACCGCGTAGGCGAGGTTGAAGCCGTCGATGTCGGTCTCCTCGACCCACGACTGCAGCTCGTCGGCGATCTCGACCCCGGAGCCGACGATCGTCGGACCGAGCCCGCCGATCGCGTTGTGGCGGCCGAAGTCGCCCACTGTCCACTCGCGCCCCAGGTCGGCCTCCTCCTTCAGGTGCTGCAGCACGGACTGGATCGCGTTCGACTCGACGTTCCCGACCGGCTCGTCCTCGGCGTACTGCGACAGGTCGACGCCCATCCATCCCGACATGAAGGTGAGCGCCCCCTCCGGGCTCGCGTAGGAGAGGTACTCGGCGTGCTTCGCGGCCGCCTCCTCGCTCGTCGCCGCGGTGATCACCGTCAGCAACGTGTAGATGCGGGCGTCGTAGCGATCGCGCCCCGCGGCCTCGAGGGCGTCCCGGATGCGCTTCACGGTGCCGGCGAGCACCTCCTTCGAGGGTGCCGCGACGAAGATGGCTTCGGCGTTCTCGGCCGCGAACCTCACCCCGCGCGGGCTCGCGCCGGCCTGATAGATCACGGGAGTCCGCTGCGGGGACGGCTCCGAGATATGGATGCCGGGCACGGAGAAGTGCTTCCCCTCGTGCCGGATCGGGTGCACCTTCGACGGGTCGGTGAAGATGCCGCGCTCGCGGTCCTCCACCACCGCGTCATCCTCCCACGAGCCCTCCCAGAGCTTGTAGAGAACCTCGACGTACTCGTCCGCGTGGTCGTAGCGGTCGTCGTGGGCGAGCTGGTCCTCCTGACCCATGTTGCGCGCGGCGCTGGGCAGATACCCGGTCACGACGTTCCAGCCGACACGGCCCTGAGTGAGGTGGTCGAGCGTGCTGAGTCGTCGAGCGAACGGGTAGGGGTGCTCGAACGCGGTGCCGGCCGTGACGCCGAACCCCAGATGCTCGGTCACCGCGGCCATCGCGCTGACGAGGAGGATCGGGTCGTTCACCGGCACCTGGGCGCCGTTGCGGATGGCGGCCTCGTTCGTGCCGCCGTAGACGTCGTAGGTGCCGAGGACGTCGGCGATGAAGATGCCGTCGAAGGTCGCGCTCTCCAGCAGCTTCGCCAGGTCGGTCCAGTACGAGATGGTGTTGTACTGCCGCGACCGGTCGTCGGGATGGCGCCACAGGCCGGACGACTGGTGGGCGACGCAGTTCATGTCGAACGCGTTGAAGCGGATCTGCCGGGTCATGGGCTCCATGAAACGGGACCGGACGCCATCGGGGCGAACGGCCTCGACACGCACCGAAACAATCCGCGCGCGGCTCAGGCCTCGTCCGGACGGCGGGGGCTCGGGTCGGGAGGGAGGATCTCGATCGGACGCGCGGCCTGTCGCTGCGCTCGCCACCAGATCACGAACCCGACCGCTGTGAAGACGCCGTAGAACACGTACATGAGGCCGGTCGCGTAGTAGCCGGAGCTGAACAGCAACGGCACCCCCACCACGTCCACGGCGATCCAGATGAGCCAGAACTCGGTCCAGCCCTTCGCCATGCCGTACGTCGCCAGCAGTGACCCGACGAAGGTCCAGGCGTCGGCCCAGACCGGTTCCCACGAACCGAGGGCGCGGAACAGGGGGGTGAGCGCCACGGTCCCGACGACGAGGACCACGACCAGACCGATGCGGGCCCCGGTCGGCGCCCACCGCGGCACGATGCGACCGCCGTCGGCATTGCGCCAGCGGATCCACCCGTAGATCGCGACGGCGATGAACATGATCTGCCGCCCGGCCTGACCGAGCAGATGCGGGAGCGACGGGTCGGGGCTCAGCGCGGATCCGAGGAACACCGTGAGCAGCAGGAGATTGCCGACGATGCCGACCGGCCACGCCCAGACCTTGCGCCGCATGCCGCCGAGGGCGCTCGCGAGTCCGAACGCGTTCCCGACGACCTCACGCACCAGGAGCGTCTGCCCACCCGGAAGCACCCAGGACGAGGAGAAGGCGTCGACGAGCCACTGCAGGAAGCCCATCGCTAGCGCGCCGCGTCGGGGGTGGGGCGCTCGTCGAGCACGAGCTGCAGCAGGCTGAGGTCGAGCCACCGGCCGAACTTCGCGCCGACCTGGGGCATGCGGCCCACCTCCCGGAATCCGAGGCGCTCGTGGAGGGCGAGGGAGGCGGTGTTGCCGCTCTCCACACCGCCGATCATCACGTGCATCCCGGCTGCCCGGGCCCGGGCGATGAGCTCGATCATGAGGAGCGTGCCGATGCCGCGTCCGCGCTGATCGCCGTGTACGTAGACGGAGTGCTCCACGGTGAGGCGGTAACCGCTGTGCGGGCGCCACTGGGCGTAGGACGCATAGCCCACGACGCCGCTCTCGTCGGCGGCGACGATCACGGGGCAGCCGCGCGCGGTCCGGTCGGCGAGCCACGCCTCACGGTCGGCGCGATCCACCTCCTCCTCGTTCCAGATCGCCGTCGTGTGCAGGACGGCGTGGTTGTGGATCTCGGTGATCGTGTCGAGGTCGGCGCTCTCGACGGGCCTGAGGTGCACGGCGGTCATCGCAGGTTCTTCCTTCTTCGCGCTTCGGGTGCGCACGCCGACGTTAGCAGGATCGGCGCAGGCGGCGGCTGACGTCAGCGTGCGCCGCGGCGGCCGAGCTCGTCGCGCACGAGGATGGCACGATGCATGTCGGCCATGATCGGGTCGAAGAAGCGCTCGCGGTACCGCGCCTCGCTCACGGCCGAGAAGACGAAGGGCAGCGCCGCGATCACCGCCAGCAGCGGATCGTCGAGACGACGTCACCCCGTCCCGACGGACTCAGACGTGGATGTCGGCGGGGGAGGCCTCGCCCTCGTGGAAGCTCGGCTTCCTGCCGAAGAGCTTCGCGATGCCGAGGACGACGCCGACGATCACGAGGCCCCAGACGAGACCGGCGATCGCGGAGATGATCGTGTCGACCACCCACACCACGAAGCCGCCGAGGGGCTCCAGCGCGTGCTCGACCGCGTGGAGAACGTCGGCCGGAGCGTGCAGCCCGACCTCGCCGAGGTTGATGAGGACGAGGTGTCCGCCGACCCACAGCATCGCGACGGTGCCGAGCACGCTGATGAAGCGGAAGACCGCGGGCATGGACCGGACGATCCGGGTGCCGGTGTGCCGGACGCGCTGTGCGGGGTTCTTCGCCATCTTCAGGCCGATGTCGTCGATCTTCACCAGGAGCGCCACGGCCCCGTACACCGCGACGGTCATGACCAGCGCGATCACGGCGAGGATCGCCAGGGTGGACCAGATGCCGAGTCCCTTGTCGAGGCTGGCGAGGGAGATGAGCATGATCTCGGTCGAGAGGATGAGGTCGGTGCGGACGGCGCCGAGCACGAGCTTCCTCTCGTCGCGGGCGCCCTCGTCGGCGTGGCCGTGCTGCACGCCGAACCACTCGAGCACCTTCTCCGCGCCCTCGAAGCACAGGTACGAGCCGCCGAGGATCAGGAGGTAGGGCAGCACCCACGGCGCGAAGGCCGTGAGCAGCAGCGCGATCGGGATGATGATGACGAACTTGTTCACCAGCGACCCGAGGGCGATCTTGCCGACCACGGGGAGTTCGCGGGCCGGGGTGAGGCCCTGCACGTACTGCGGGGTCACGGCGGCGTCGTCGATGACGACTCCCGCGGCCTTCGCCGACGCCTTCATCGCGGCGCTCAGGATGTCGTCGACGACGGCGAGCAGTCCAACGGACATGCGGGTCCTCTTTCCGTGGTGGGAAGGTCAGACTACCGAGTCCCCGGGCTCAGCCCCGCACGTCCTCCGCGGTCGCCAGCACCCGCTGCAGCGGCTGGTAGTGCTCGATGACGGCCTGGCGATAGCGCTCGACGTCGCCGGAGCGCGCGGCGTCCAGCATGTCGCCGTGCGCCTTGGCGGTCTTGTGGATGTCGTCGGGCTGCGCGATGCCGAGCTGCGGGAGCACGGCGGTGTGCACGTCCCAGAACGCTCCGACGAGCTGGCCGACGAGACGGTTGTCGATGGCGCCGAAAAGGCGGGTGTGGAACGCCCTGTCCTCGTCGAGGAAGTACTCGCCGCGGCCGGCCTTGTCGACCATGTCGGCGACGAGCTCGTCGAGCTCCGGGTCCGCCTGCGCCTGAGCGGCCTCGACCACGCGCTCCGCCATGGAGAGGTCGAGGGCGAGACGCACCTCCACGACTTCCCGCAGCGCCTGCAGCGACCCCTCGGGGGAGAGCACGCCGCGGAAGACGAGCGCCTCGACCATCGGGTCCAGCGACATCGGGCCCACGTAGGTGCCGTGTCCGTGCCGGACGTCGACGATGTCGAGGGTGGAGAGCGTGCGGATCGCCTCGCGGACCGAGGAGCGCGACACGTCGAGCTCCTCGCAGAGCTCGGCCTCGGTCGGCAGCGGATCGCCGGGGGTGAGTCCGCGAGTGAGGATGAGCTGCTTGATCTGATCCGCCGTCGTGGCTCGCCGCATCCGCGACGCCCTCCCCGTGGTGGACTTCATAGGGTCCCTCTCCTGCCTGCCGGAAACGCTCCGATCCTCTCACTCTTGTGATCCGGTCGAACGTGTGTTTAGAGTACATCAGACGTCTGATGTCCTCAAGGCGTCGCCCCCCCCACCACCTGGAGCACACATGAACCGACACAGCACCCGCCGCCGCGCGGGTCGTCTCGCGATGGCGGTCGCCGGCACGGTCGCCGCGTCCCTCGCCCTCGCCGGCTGCGGCGGCGGCGCCGCCAGCACCGCCGAGAGCCCCGCCGCGAGCGACATCGACCCGGACGGCATCATCGAGGCCGGGATCTCCTACACCCTGAACGGCAGCTTCGACCCGATGGTCGCGTCCGGCGCCGTGACGGTCTCGGCGAACTGGCACGTCTTCGAGGGACTCATCGACCTCGACCCCGTCACGCAGGAGCCCGCCCCCGCCCTCGCCGCCGACTTCCCGACGAAGGTCGACGAGACGACCTTCGACATCGACCTCCGCGAAGGCGCGACGTTCCAGAACGGGAACCCGGTCACCGCCGACGACGTGGTCTTCAGCTACGAGCGGGTCCTCGACCCGGCGAACAACTCCCTGTTCCGCTCGTTCGTCGAGTTCATCGACACGGTCACCGCCGTCGACGAGGACACCGTCCGGATCACCACCGACTACCCGTTCTCCCTCATCGACGATCGACTCGGGGTCGTCAAGATCGTGCCGAAGGCCGTGGTCGAGGCCGACCCCGAGGAGTTCGGCGCGAACCCGATCGGCTCCGGCCCCTACGCCCTCGTCTCCGCCGTCCCTGAGGACAAGATCGTCTTCGAGCGGTACGACGACTACAACGGCCCGCGTCCCGCGCTCGCCGCGGGCATGAACTGGAACCTCCTCGCGGACGCGTCCGCCCGCGTCACCGCGATGTCGACCGGCACGGTGCAGGCGATCGAGGATGTGCCGTACATCGATGCCGACGGACTGGCCGCCTCGGCCGAGGTCGAGAGCGTGCAGTCGTTCGGTCTGCTCTTCATGATGTTCAACACCAAAGCCGAGCCGTTCGACGACGTCCGCGTCCGTCAGGCCCTGCACTACGCACTCGACATGGACAAGATCATCGAGACCGGCATGCTCGGCAACGCCACCCCGGCCACGTCGTTCCTACCCGAGGACTACCCGAACTACCACGAGGCCTCCACGGTCTACTCCTACGACCCGGAGAAGGCGGAGGAGCTGCTGGCGGAGGCCGGGGTCTCCGACCTCGCGATCACGCTGCGCATGACCGACACCGGATGGGTGAAGGAGGTCGCCCCGCTGATCAAGGAGTCCCTCGACGCGATCGGCATCGACACCACCCTCGACATCAGCCAGTCGGCGTCGATGTACGAGAAGGTCGACTCCGGCGACTACACCGTCGCCATCGCCCCGGGTGACCCGTCGGTGTTCGGCGTGGACCCCGACCTGCTCATGAACTGGTGGTACGGCGAGAACGTCTGGACCCAGACGCGCACCGCCTGGGCCGACTCCCCGGAGTACGCCGAGCTGCGCACGCTGCTCGACACCGCCGTCACCCAGGAGGGCGAGGAGCAGCAGGAGTCCTGGAACCAGGCGTACGACCTGATCTCCGACCAGGCCGTGCTGTACCCGCTGTTCCACCGCAAGCTGCCCACCGCCTGGAGCTCGCAGGAGCTGGTCGGCTTCCAGCCGGTCCCCACGACCGGACTGTCGTTCCTCGACGTCGGCGTGGCCGCGAAGTAGCACCTGCCCGACAGGGCGGGGGCGCGCTCGCCCGAAGAGCGCGCCCCCGCCACCCCACCCCCGGAAGGAGCGGCACGTGTCCCACACGCTCCGCCTCGTCGGCCGGCGACTGCTGCAGTTGCCGCTGATGATCCTCGGCATCACGTTCCTGGTCTTCTTCGTGATGTCGTTCTCACCCGTCGACCCGGCACGCACCGCGCTCGGCGAGACCGCCTCCCCCGAAGCGCTGGAGGCGTACCGCGAGGACCACGGACTGAACCTCCCGCTGTTCGTCCGCTACGTGAACTTCCTGATCGGCCTCGTCCAGGGCGACCTGGGCACCTACTCCGCCCGCAGCCTGCCGGTGGTCGACGAGGTCGCCCGGGCCTTCCCGGTGACGCTGGCCCTGACCTTCCTCGGTCTGGTGATCGCGGTCCTCGTCGCGTTCGTGGTCGGCGTCCTCGCTGCCGTCTACCGCGACCGCTGGCCCGACCAGGTCATCCGCGTCTTCGGCGTCGCCGCGTTGTCCACGCCCTCCTTCTGGCTCGCCATCCTGCTCATCCAGGTGTTCACCCTGGCGCTCGGGGTGCTGCCGGCCTCGGGCCCGCTGCCGGCCTTCGCCGACGACCCGTCCGGGTGGCTCGCCCGGATGACCCTTCCCGCGGTCGCGCTCGCCGTGCCCGTGATCGGGCAGCTCTCCCGGGTCGTGCGCACCTCGATGGTCGAGGAGCTCGATCGCGACTATGTGCGCACCGCCCTCGGCGCCGGGATCCCGCGGGTGGTCGTCGTCGGCCGCAACGTGCTGCGCAACGCGCTCATCACCCCCGTGACGGTGCTCGGTCTCCGCATCGGGTACCTGCTCGGCGGCGCCGTGGTGATCGAGATCATCTTCGCGATCCCCGGGATGGGCACCCTCATCCTCAACGGGGTCACCAACAACGAACCCAACCTCGTGCAGGGCGTGACGCTCGCGGTCGCGCTCGCGTTCGTCGTGATCAACATCATCGTCGACCTCCTGTACGTGCTCATCAATCCTCGAATCCGGGCGGTGTGACATGCGACGCAGACTCACGGAACGGCTCTCCGTCCCCGGCCTCCGCTGGGGCCGTCTCTCCCTCGGCTCGATCATCTGCCTCGCCGTGCTCGCGATCATCGCGCTCGCCGCGATCCTCGCGCCGCTGATCTCGCCGTACGACCCGCTCGCCTCCGGCCCGCCGGTGCAGCCGCCGAGCGGGGAGCACTGGTTTGGCACCGACCGGCAGGGTCGCGACATCTTCTCCCGACTGGTCTACGGGGCCCGCTACTCCCTCGTGATCGGGCTCGGGGCCACCCTCGTCGCCCTCGCCGTCGCCTGCGTGCTGGGCACGATCGCCGCGACCGCGCCGAAGTGGATCTCCGAGACCCTCATGCGCGTCATGGATGTGATCATGTCGTTCCCCGGCATCGCGCTCGCCGCCGTGTTCGTGGCGGTGTTCGGCAAGTCGCTTCCGGTGCTGGTGCTCACGATCGCGTTCCTCTACGTGCCGCAGCTGACCCGCATCGTCCGGGCGAACATCCTCGACCAGTACGGCGAGGACTACGTCTCGGCCGTCCGCGTGATGGGCGCGGGGACCCCGCGGATCATCGTGCGGCACGTCGCCCGCAACGCCATGGCACCCGTGCTCGTCTTCGCCACGGTGCTCGTCGCCGACGCGATCGTGTTCGAGGCCTCGCTGTCGTTCCTGCAGGCCGGTGTGCCCGACCCCGAGCCGTCCTGGGGCAATGTGATCGCCGCGGGGCGCAACCTGCTCATGAGCGGGGCCTGGTGGGCGACCTTCTTCCCCGGCATCCTCATCATGATCACCGTGCTGTGCCTCAACATCCTGTCCGAGGGGATGACCGACGCCATGGTCTCGCCGCGCGCCAGGAAGATCACGGCCGATGCCGCGAACACGGAGGAGTCGACGCACGACCTGGAGGAGGCTGCCGCCCCGGACGACACCCACGTCATCCCGACGGTCGACACCGCGGTCAACCTCTCGGTGCCCAGCGGCGTCCCCGACGTGCTCGTGCCCACCGCGGAGGCGGTGCCGCTGGCGGAACGCCTCGCCGAGCTGCGCGCCCGCGAGCTCGCCCGCACCGATCGCCTGGTCTACACGGGAGACGCCGCGCCGCTGCTCGAGGTGCAGGACCTGTGCATCTCCTTCCCGCGCCACGGGGATGTCGACGTGGTCGACCACGTCAGCTTCACCGTGCGCCCCGGCGAGACCATGTCGCTCGTGGGGGAGTCGGGGTGCGGCAAGTCCATCACCTCGCTGGCGATCATGGGGCTGCTCGATCCGAAGGCCGACATCCGCGGGCGCATCCTGTTCGACGGGAAGGATCTGCTGCGGATGACGCCGAAGGAGCGCAACGCGCTGCGCGGCCACGACATCGCGATGATCTACCAGGACGCGCTGAGCTCGCTGAACCCCGCGATGCTGATCCGCGCGCAGATGAAGCAGCTCACCTCCCGGGGCGGCACCCGCACGGCCGAGGAGCTGCTGGAGCTCGTCGGTCTCGATCCGAAGCGCACGCTCGCCTCGTACCCGCACGAGCTCTCGGGCGGCCAGCGGCAGCGCGTGCTCATCGCGATGGCCCTGACCCGCGACCCGCGGCTGGTGATCGCCGACGAGCCCACCACGGCCCTCGACGTGACGGTGCAGGCGCAGGTCGTGGAGCTGCTGATGCGTCTGCAGCGGGAGCTCGGGTTCGCACTGGTGTTCGTCTCGCACGACCTCGCCCTCGTCGCCGAGCTCTCGCACCGGATCACGGTGATGTACGCGGGCCAGGTCGTGGAGCAGGGCACCACACGCGAGGTGCTCACGCAGCCCGTCCACGAATACACCCAGGGCCTGCTCGGGGCGGTGCTCTCGATCGAGGCCGGTTCCGACCGCCTGCACCAGGTGTCCGGTGTCGTCCCCTCCCCGCGGGACTTCCCGCAGGGCGACCGCTTCGCGCCGCGCTCGACGGACCCCGCCCGGTACGCCGGAGTGGAACCCGTGCGGCGGCACATCGACGGGACCGAGCACTACTACTCCGCGCATCCTGCCGATGCGCCCGTCGAACCGATCGGAGCAGGACGATGAGCGAACCCGTCATCCAGCTGCAGGACGTGCACGTCCGCTACCGGGCCCGCAGCTCGTCGTTGTTCCGCCCGCACTACGTCGACGCGCTCGCCGGGGTCTCGCTCACGGTCCGCCGCGGACAGACGCTGGGCATCGTGGGCGAGTCCGGCTCGGGCAAGTCCACCTCCGCGAAGGTGCTGATCGGCCTCGAGAAGCCCACGAGCGGTCAGGTCGTCTTCGACGGGGAGACCGTGCGCTCCTTCACCCCCGCGGTGCGCAAGCGCCTGGGACGCATCCTCTCCGTGGTCTTCCAGGACCCGGCGACGGCTCTGAACGCCCGCATGACCGTGCGGGACGCGCTGCTGGATCCGCTGCAGGTGCATCGCCTCGGCTCCCCGGCGAGCCGCGAGCGCAAGGTGCGCGACCTCATCGGGCTCGTGGGGCTGCCGTCGTCGGCGCTGGAGGCGCTGCCCAGTCAGCTCTCCGGCGGCCAGCGGCAGCGCGTCGCGATCGCCAGGGCCCTCGTCCTCGACCCGCAGGTCATCGTCGCCGATGAGCCGACCTCGGCCCTCGACGTCTCGGTGCGCGCGCAGATCCTGAACCTGCTGACCGACCTGAAGCAGCAGCTCGGGCTGGGCATGGTCTTCATCTCCCACGACATCCAGACCGTCCGCTATCTCTCCGACGAGATCGCCGTGATGAACAAGGGCCGCGTCGTCGAGCACGGCGACGCCGCCCGGGTCTTCGACGACCCCGCCGATCCCTACACCCGCACGCTGCTGGGCGCCGCGCCCTCGCTGCTCGAACCCCACTACTGAAAAGACGGAACACCTATGCCTTCCCCCGCTCCCGCCCTGTCGTTCTCCGGCGTCGTCCCGCCGGTCGCCACCCCGCTGCTCCCCGACGGGACGATCGACCACGCGTCGCTCACCCGCCTCGTCGAGCGCCTGATCGGGGAGGGCGTCTCCGGACTGTTCGCGCTCGGCTCCACCGGCGAGACCGCCTACTTCACCGACGACCAGCGCGTCGAGCTGCTGCAGACGATCGTCGCCGCGAACGCCGGACGCGTGCCCGTCATCGCCGGGGCGATCGAGCTCACGGCCCCGCGCATCATCGAGACGGCCCGCCGGCTCGCCGCCGCGGGCGCGCAGGCGATCGTCACCACCGCGCCGCTGTACACGCTGAACTCGCCGGCCGAGATCGCCGCGCACTTCCGCACGATCGCCGCCGCGATCGACGTGCCGCTGTGGGCCTACGACGTGCCGGTGCGCGTGCACTCCAAGCTCGGCATCGACCTGCTCGTGCAGCTCGGCAGGGAGGGCGTGATCCAGGGGGTGAAGGACTCGTCCGGCGACGACGTCGGGTTCCGCCGACTGATCGCGGCGAACGAGGCCGCCGGTCGCCCGCTGCAGCTGCTCACCGGACACGAGGTCGTCGTCGACGCGATGGCCCTCGTCGGTGCCGCGGGTGTCGTCCCCGGCCTGGCGAATGTGGAGGCCGCGGGCTACGTGCGCCTCTGGGAGGCCGCGCAGCGCGGTGACTGGGCGACCGCCCGGGCCGAGCAGGAGCGCATCAACCGGCTCTTCGACATCGTGTTCCAGCCGCAGGGGCTGTCCGGCGACGCCACCGGCGTCGGGGCGTTCAAGGCGGCGATGCATGCGCGCGGCATCATCGACCACGCGGCGATGGCCGACACGGTGGAGCCGCTCACGCCGGAGGCCGTCGCCGGCATCCGCACGATCCTCGACGAGCTCGGTCTGCTTCCGGTCGCCGTCTGATGCGCGAGGTCGTCCTCGCCGTCGACATCGGCGGCACCAAGACGGCCGCGGCGCTCGCCGACCGTGCGGACGCGCTGCTGCGCACCACCGCGGCGCGGACCCCCGCGAGCGCGGGACCCGCCGCGGTCGTGGCGACCGTCGCCGCGCTCGCGGAGGAGCTGCTCGACGAGGAGTCCGCGCTCGTCGGCGTCGGCGTCGGCACCGCGGGCGTGGTCGACGCACGGACGGGGACGATCGTGTCGGCCACCGACACGTTCGCCGACTGGCCGGGCACTCCGCTGGCCGCTCTGATCCGGGAAGCCCTCCGGGACCGCCTCCCCGCCGATGCGCCGGTCGCCGTGCAGAACGACGTCGACGCGCACGCCACGGGGGAGTACCTCCACGGGGCCGCCGCCGGAGCCTCGAGCGCCCTCGTCGTCGCCGTCGGCACCGGGGTCGGCGCCGGCATCATCCTCGACGGCCGTCCGGTGCGCGGCGCCCATCACGTCGCCGGCGAGCTCGCGCATCTCCCGATCCCGGGTGCCGCGCACCTCCGCTGCCCCTGCGGCCGGAGCGGACACCTCGAAGCCCTCGGCTCCGGCATCGGCCTGCACCGGCACTACCTCTCGCTCGGCGGCGACGCGGCGCTGCGCGATGCGCGCGGGGTCGCCGCCGCGGCCGGCACGGGGGACTCCCTCGCCGTCCGCGCCGTCCAGGACGCCGCCGCCGCCGTCGGCCGCGCACTCGCGGGAGCCGCGACCCTCCTCGACCCGGAGCGGATCGTCGTCACCGGCGGCGTGCCGCGCATCGGCGAGCTGTGGTGGGACTCCCTGCGGGCGGCCTTCCACGCGGAGGCCATCGACGCCCTGCACGACACCCCCATCCTGCCGGGAACCCTCGGCGACGACGCGCCGCTGCGGGGAGCGGCGGCATCCGCCTGGAGGCGACCATGACACCGAACCCCATCCTCGAACGCCTGCACGGCGGACTCATCGTCTCCTGTCAGGCGTACCCCGGGGAGGCGATGCGCGACCCGCGCACCATGGCGCAGGTCGCCGACGCCGCCCTCGTCGGCGGTGCCGCCGGGATCCGCGTGCAGGGCATCGACGACATCCGCGCGGTCGCGGACCTCCCGGTGCCGATCATCGGGCTGTGGAAGGACGGCGACGCCGACGTCTTCATCACGCCGACGCTGGAGCATGCCGTGGCCGTCGCCGACGCGGGCGCGGACATCGTGGCGATCGACGGCACCCGACGCCCGCGGCCCGACGGCCGGACGCTCGCGGAGACCATCGTCGGCCTGCGCGACCATTCCGACGCGCTCATCATGGCCGACTGCGGTTCGCTCGACGATGCGATCGCCGCCGAAGCCGCGGGTGCCGACATCCTCGGCACGACCCTGTCCGGCTACACCGGGGAGCGTCCGAAGAGCGACGGTCCCGACCTCGAGCTCATCGGCCTCATCGCGGCACGCTGCACGCGCCCGATCGTCGCAGAGGGCCGCATCCACACCCCGGCGCACGCCGCCGCCGCGATCGCCGCGGGCGCCTCTGCGGTCTGCGTCGGCACGGCCATCACCCATCCGGCCACTATCACGTCCTGGTTCGCGCGGAGTCTCGCCGAGGCCCGTCCGTGACCCCCGTGCTCCTCAGCGCCTACCCGCTGTCCCCTGCGCACGCGCGGTGGGATCCGGCATTCGAGGCCGCGCTGCTGCCGGAGCTCTGCGCGCTCCCCGGGGTGGCCGGGCTCGAGGTGCCGTGGATGGGGGCGGTGCATCCTCACGACCCGTCCTGGTTCCTCGGCCACGTGCCGGGTGTGCCGCTCGCGGTCACCCCGGTGCCGTACGTGATGCGGCGGCTCGGCGAGGACCCGTCGTACGGACTCGCCTCGCCGCAGGAGGAGGGGAGGGCCGCGGCGGTGGCGGATCTGCGGCGCGTGGCGGACGACGTCGCGCGGCTCACCGCCGAGAGCGACGCAGCGGTCGCGGTGGTGATGCTGCACACCGCGCCCCGCGGGAGCGGAGACGGGGATGCGCTCGCCCGGTCGCTGGAGGAGGTCGCGGCGTTCGACTGGAGCGGAGCCCGGCTCGTCATCGAGCACTGCGACGCCGTCGTTCCCGGTCAGACGCCGGAGAAGGGATTCCTCCCGCTCGCCGCGGAGATCGCGGCCATCCGGTCCGCCGGCGCCCCGGTCGGCCTCTGGCTCAACTGGGGGCGGTCGGCGATCGAGCTGCGGGATGCGAACGCGGTGACCGCGCAGATCGCCGACGCGGCGGCCTCTGGGCTGCTGACCGGGCTCGCGTTCTCCGGGGCCGCGCCGATGGAGAGTCCGTACGGCCCCGCCTGGGTGGACGCGCACCTGCCCCTCGCCGAGACCCATCCCGCGTCGGCCTCGCTGCTCGACGCGGCGCACGTCCGCGCGGGGCTCCGCGCCGCGGGCGACGTGCCCTGGCTCGGCCTCAAGGTCGCGCGACGGCCGGAGGATCGCACGGTCGCGGAGATCGTCCGCACCGCGAAACGGAACCTCGCCGTCGTCCGGGATGCGGGCTGAGCGGAAACTCCCAGCCCGCTCCCAGCCCCGCGGGACCAAAAGCCAGGCCCCCGTGGTTCTCCTCTGTGACGCCGCAGCCAGCGGCGTCGGACAAGGAGCCACTCATGTCGAACGACTACGGCAGGACCCCCGAGGCCGTCAGCGGTCTCACGCACCTGCAGTACGAGGTCACGCAGCAGGACGCCACCGAGCCGCCCTTCCGCAACGCCTACTGGAACACCCACGACGACGGCATCTACGTCGACGTCGTCTCCGGCCAGCCGCTGTTCTCCTCCCGCGACAAGTACGACAGCGGCACCGGCTGGCCGAGCTTCACGCGCCCGATCGACGCCGACGCCGTGACCACGAAGACCGACCGCACGCTGTGGATGACCCGCACCGAGGCGCGGTCGTCCGGCGCCGACAGCCACCTGGGGCACGTCTTCGACGACGGACCCCGCGCCGAGGGCGGCCTGCGCTACTGCATGAACTCGGCGGCCCTCCGCTTCATCCCGGCGGAGGATCTCGAGAAGGAGGGGTACGGTCGCTACAGCCCCCTCTTCACCACCGACACCTCTGAGGAGCAGTCATGACCGACACCGGAACCATCACCCGCACCCCCGGGACCGAGACGGCCGTCCTCGCGGGCGGCTGCTTCTGGGGCATGGAAGACCTCATCCGCCGCCAGCCCGGGGTGATCGACACCCGCGTGGGCTACACCGGCGGGGAGAACGACCACGCGACCTACCGCAACCACCCCGGTCACGCGGAGGCCGTGGAGATCGTGTTCGACCCGAGTGCGACGACCTATCGCGACATCCTGGCGTTCTTCTTCCAGATCCACGACCCGTCGACGCTGAACCGTCAGGGCAACGACATCGGCTCGAGCTACCGGTCGGCGATCTTCCCGCTCACCCCCGAGCAGGAGCAGGTCGCCCGCGACACGATCGCCGACGTCGACGCCTCCGGGCTGTGGCCGGGGAAGGCCGTCACGACGATCGAGCCCGCTGGTCCGTTCTGGGAGGCCGAGCCCGAGCACCAGGATTACCTGATCAAGTACCCGAACGGCTACACGTGCCACTTCCCCCGCGCCGGCTGGGTCCTCCCGAAGCGCGAGGACGCCACCGCCTGATCCCCGAGACCCCGCTTTCGCGCCGAGACCCCCTCCTGCACACGCGTGTGGGAGGGGGTCTCGGCGCGTAGCCGGGGTCTCGGGGATCAGGACTCGGCGAAGAACGCGAGCGCGGCCTCCTTGAAGTCGCGGGAGCCGGGGGCGTTGAAGTGGTGGCGGTTCGGGAGCTCGACGAAACGGGCATCGGGAGCCGCGGCCGCCAGTGCCCGGGAGCCCTCGATGATCGCGTCCTTCGATCCCGTCGCGAACAGCAGCGGCACGACCGGCGCGTCCGCGGGATCGGGATCGATCGTGCCGGAGCCCCGAAGTCCCTCGGCCAGGGCGATGAGCGCGCGCAGATCGTTCCCGGGCACCCGCTCGGTCAGCGCGATGTAGTTCTGCGTCGTGCGGTCCTCCACCGGGGTGCCGTCCGCGATGTACGCGCGCACCTGGTCGAGGTCGAGACGTGCGAGGGGGATGCCGTCGGGGACACCGCCCAGGACCGCCCGGCCGATCCGATGCGGGAGCTCGCGGGCCACCTCCCACCCCACCCGGGCGCCGAGCGAGTAGCCGAGGTAGAACGCGTCGTCGACGAGGTACGTGTCCATGACGGTCTCGACGTCGGTCACGAGGTTCCGGATGGCGTAGGCGTCGGACTCGTGCGGCTTGTCGCTCTGCCCGTGGCCCCGCTGGTCGAGTGCGAGCACGCGGTACCCGGCTCTGGTCAGTTCGCGCACCCAGCCGGTGAGAACCCAGTTGTCGCGCGCTCCCGAGGCGAAGCCGTGCACGGTCACCACAACCGGGGCGTCGAGCTCCCCCCACGTGTACGTCGCCAGTCGTGTGCCGTCCGCCGCGTAGACGTGCTGCGGGTCGGGCATCTCGGTGAGGTCGGAGAGGGAAACAGCCACCCCACCATCCTCCTCCCCCTCTCCCTTCCCTGGCGCCGAGACCCCGGTTACACGCCGAAACCCCCTCCCCGCGGTGTCGCGGAGAGGGGGTTTCGGGGAGAACCTGGGGTCTCGGGTCAGACGCGGTCGCGCAGAGCGGCGCCGAGCTCGGCGTCCACGTTCGTCCAGTACTGGAAGAAGCGCTCGCGGATGGCGTCGACCGTGATCGAGCGGCCCTGACCGGTCAGCACCTCCAGGAAGCGCGCGCGCTGCGGGCCGTCGAAGACCTCGCGGTACAGCGTGCCGGCCTGACCGAAGTCGTCATCCTCGGCGTGCAGCGTCGCGGCGGAGCGGGTGAGCTCGCCGTCCGCCGACCAGTTCACCTCGATGCCCTTCGCCGGGTCGGCCTCGGGGCCACCGGGGGTCCCGAAGGAGTTCGGCTGGTAGGTGCGGTGCGCGGCGTCGTTGTACTGGTACCGCATCGAGCCCTCGTGCTGGTAGTTGCGGGTCTCGGCGGCGTGCGGCTGGTTCACCGGCAGCTGGTTGTAGTTCGCGCCGATGCGGTGCCGCTGGGCGTCCGGGTAGGCGAACATCCGGCCCATGAGCATCTTGTCGGGGGAGATGCCGGTACCGGGCACCTGGTTCCCCGGCGCGAAGCCGGCCTGCTCGATCTGCGCGAAGAAGTTCTCCGGGTTGCGGTTCAGGGTCAGCGTGCCGACCTTGATGCGCGGGTAGTCCTTCTTCGAGATCGTCTTGGTGAGGTCGAAGGGGTTGAAGCGGTAGTCCTTGGCCTCGTCGTACGGCATGATCTGCACGTACAGGTCCCACTTCGGGAAGTCGCCGCCGTCGATCGACTGGAACAGGTCGCGACGGTAGTGGTCGGCGTCGGAACCGGCCAGCTGCTCGGCCTCCTCCGGGCTCATCGCCTCGACGCCCTGGTGGGAGATGAAGTGGTACTTGACCCAGAACACCTCGCCCTCGGCGTTGATCCAGGAGTAGGTGTGCGAGCCGTAGCCGTTCATGTGACGCCAGCTGCGGGGGAGGCCGCGCTCGCCCATGAGGTAGGTGACCTGGTGGGCGCTCTCCGGCGAGAGGGTCCAGAAGTCCCACTGCATGTCCGCGTCGCGCAGGCCGGAGTCGCCGAGGCGCTTCTGCGAGTGGATGAAGTCGGGGAACTTGATGGCGTCGCGGAGGAAGAACGTCGGGGTGTTGTTGCCGACGATGTCCAGGTTGCCCTCGGTCGTGTAGAAGCGCAGCGAGAACCCGCGCACGTCGCGCCAGGTGTCGGGGGAGCCCTGCTCACCGGCGACGGAGGAGAAGCGGAGGAGGGTCTCCGAGGTGGCGCCCGGCTGGAACACGGCCGCGCGGGTGTACTTCGAGACGTCCTCGGTGACGACGAACTCGCCGAACGCGCCGCCGCCCTTGGCGTGCGGGTTGCGCTCCGGCACCCGCTCGCGGTTGAAGGAGGCGAGCTTCTCGACCAGGTAGTGGTCGTGCAGCGCGGTGGGGCCGTCGGGGCCCACGGTCAGCGAGTGGGTGTCGCTCGCGATCGGCGCTCCGGCCTGCGTCGTCGTGGCCGGACGGCCCGCGTCGGTGGGGTTGGTCATGGTCTTCTCCTTCTCCGCGCGGACATGCCGAACGGACCCTCGGGGAGGGGATCGGTGGATGCGCCTACGCGGCGTTCTGGCAGCTGGGGCAGAGGCCCCAGAAGGTGACTTCAGCTGTCTGCACGGTGAAGCCCCCCGTCGAGGACGGGGTGAGACACGGTGCCTCGCCGACGACGCAGTCCACATCGCCGACCGCACCGCAGGAGGTGCAGACGATGTGGTGGTGGTTGTCGTCGATGCGCCGTTCGTACAGCGCCGCGGAGCCTGCCGGTTCGATCCGGCGGATGAGGCCCGCCGTCGTCAGGTCCGCGAGGATGTTGTGCACCGACTGGATCGACGTGGTCGGAAGCACGTCGGACACGGCGCGGTAGACCCGCTCCGCATCCGTATGGGCCATGGAGCCGAGAGCCTCGAGAACGGCGACGCGGCCCGCAGTCGCACGCAGCCCGGCGTCGCGCAACGCCGAGTCGAGTTCCGTCTCCATGCCCTCGACTCTACACGTGTTTTGAGTGATTCAAAAGAGCATGCCGGGATGCCGGGCGCGTCGCCACCGTCAGACGAAGCGGACCGTCTGCTGCAGCCGGGTGCGGACGTCGAACAGCTCGTTGCCCCCGATGGCCCGCGCCCCGGGGACGCCCTGCCGCAGCACCATCGCCAGCGCGCTGCGCCGCACCACCACGACCGGGACCCCGCGAGTGCTCCCGAGCGGGGTGACCGCCTGGGCGAGGTCGTCGTCGGGGAGCACCACGATCGCGCCGCCGAACTTCACCTTCGCGGCCTTCGCCACCGTGCGCATCCGGGCGAGAGCCGCCGTGACCGGGGCTCGCGTGCCGAGGCTCGGGCCGGTGATCTCCCCGCGGCGGAACCCCACGACCCCGCCGAAGTCCTCGGACATGACGCCATAGAGGCCGGAGGGACTGAGCACCACGTGGTCGAGCTTGTCCTCGGGGCTCTGTCCGGCGGCGACGTCGTGCCAGACCGTGAAGCCCATGCCGAGGTCGGAGACCGTGCGGGCCGTGGCCTCCTCCGCGAGCGCGTCGGCGAGCAGCCGCCGGAGCTCCCTCGGGGCCGCGCGGACGAGGACCGGGGCGTATGGATCGGGGACCTCGACCCCGTGACCCGCCCACTCGCGGATCAGGGAGAGGTAGCGTTCGCGGCGCCAGCCGCCGGGGTGTCCGTAGGAGCGGGCGCGCGGCCGGGTGTCGGTGCGCACGGTCTGCGGGCGCCAGCCGCTCCATTCGCCGCCGTCGTCGGTCAGGCCCGCGCGGCGGTCGTACGCGGCGCGGTCCTCCGCGGTGCCGATGAGCTCCCACGCGCGCTGGACCTGGATGAACACGGCCGCGTCGCCGCCGGTGTCGGGGTGGGTCTGCCGCAGTCGCAACCGATACGCCCGCCGGAGCTCGGCGTCGTCGACGGCCGGATCCACGCCGAGGATCTCGTACGGCGAGGCCGAGAGCGGACTGTCGAACATCGCTCTCCTTCCGCGACCGCGGCGTCCAGGATATCCGGCGGACGGTGTGCGGCCGCCGGGAGGCCTCAGTCCGCGACGTCGACGATCCGCTCGATGCCGGGGACCGGGGCCACGGCGCCCCCGGACGCGGCGGCGAGGTCGGCGGTCAGGCGCGGAAGCGCGGCGGCGGGCACCCACAGCTCCAGCTGCGCGGAGGCCCCGTAGGTCGGCGTGCCGAGCGTGGCCCCGTGTGACGCCGCCCAGTCGCGGAGCAGGTTGTCGTAGCGGCCGGCCTCGGCGTGCGGGACCTCGACGGTCGCCTGGGTGAGCGCCGCGCGGCGGACGAGTGCGGCACGGTCGAGCGTCTCGGACACCGCCGTGGAGTAGGCGCGGATGAGGCCGCCCGCCCCGAGCTTCACCCCGCCGAAGTAGCGGGTCACCACCGCGACGACGTCCGTGAGGCCGCGGCGCCGGAGGACCTCGAGCATCGGGACCCCGGCCGTGCCGGAGGGCTCGCCGTCGTCGGAGGAGCGCGCCTGATCCCCGTGCAGACCGGTCACCATCGCGGTGCAGTTGTGGTTCGCGTCCCAGGCGCGCTTCCGGATCGTCGCGATGACGGCTTCGGCTTCGGCCACCGAAGACACCGGTGCGACGTGCGTGAGGAAGCGCGACTTGCGGATGACGAGCTCGTGGTCGACGGCCGCCGCGATCGTCGCCGGGAACGGGTGCGGTGTCGACATCGGCCCCAGGATACATTCGTTCGAATCGCCTGATTGGTCCCAAATCCGGGCCGGATGCCGCCAATCGGGCGATTCGAACCGGGTCGACCGAACGATGGAGGCGCGCAGCGGCCCGGCGGACGAGAATGTCAGCATGCCGACCGGAGACATCGCGGAGATCGACCACCCCGGAGGGCGGACGGGACGCACGCGCTCCTGGGGGCGGCTGGTCACGTCGCTCCGTATCGGCCAGGCCGTCATCACCGTCGTGCTCACCGTCGTCGGCGTCGTCCGCTCCCTCGCCGACGGCGTCCCGGTGCCGTGGCTGCTCGCGACCGCCCTCGCCTTCCTCGGCTGGTACGGCGGCGGACTCCTGCTCTCCTCCCGGACGGACGACCGGGCGCTCGCCACCGGCTGGCTGCTGGGGCTCACGGCCATCTGGCTGGGGGCGGTGGCGCTGTCGCCGGAGTTCGTCTGGCTCGCGTTCTCGCTGTGGCTGCTCGCCGGCTTCCTACTGCGACTGCGGTGGGCCGTGCTGCTCAGCATCGTCATCCTCGCCGTCGTGATCGTCGCCCCGCTGCTGCACACCGGGACGACCACCTACGCGAACGTGATCGGGCCGCTGGTGGGCGGCATCTTCGCCCTCGGGATCTCCCGCGGCTACCTGGAACTCGTCCGCGACGGGCGGGAGCGGCGGCGACTCATCGCCTCCCTCGTCGCGACGCAGCAGGAGATGGCGGCCCTCCAGGACGAGCTCGCCCGGACCCAGCGCGAGTCCGGCGCCGCCGCCGAGCGCACCAGGGTGTCGCGCGACATCCACGACACGGTCGCCCAGAGCCTGTCGTCCATCGTCCTGCTGGCACGGTCGGCCGCCGAGCACGAGGACGGCCGGGATCGGGCGCTCGGGCAGATCGGGGCGCTCGCCGCGGAAGGGCTCGCCGACGCCCGACGCATCGTCGACGACCTCATGCCCGCCGAGCTGGACGGCTCCGCGCTGAGCGACGCCCTCGCCCGCATGCTCGAGCGCCTGACCGCCGAGACCGGGATCGCGGCCACCTTCCATGCCGACGAGGATCTGCCCGCACTCGGCCTCGATGCGGAGGTCGCCCTGCTGCGGACGGCCCAGTCCGCGCTCGCCAACGTGCGCAGCCACGCCGGCGCCACTCGCGTCGTGGTGACGCTCGCGGACGCCGGCGACGCGGTGCGGCTGGACGTGGTCGACGACGGTCGCGGCTTCGACCCGTCCCGGCTGGAGTCGGCGGGGCCCGGCGGCGGTTACGGCCTGCGGGCGATGCGCGCCCGGCTGCGCGAGCTCGGCGGCGGTCTCGACGTGGAGAGCGCCCCCGGCGACGGCACCGCGCTGTCCGCCCACCTGCCCCTCGGAGGCCGGTCGTGACCCCCGTGCGGATCCTGCTCGTCGACGACCACCCCATCGTGCGCGCCGGCGTGCGCTCGCTGTTCGACCGCCGCGACGACGCCGAGGTCGTGGGCGAGGCCGCGTCGGGGGAGGAGGCGGTCGTGCTCGCCCGGCACCTCCGTCCCGACGTCGTCCTCTGCGATCTGCGGCTGGGGGCGGGCATGGACGGCGTGCAGACGACGGCGGCGCTCCGGGCGCTCGACCCGGCGCCGGCGGTGCTCATCCTCACGACGTTCGACCGCGACGCCCAGATCCTCGGCGCGATCGAGGCAGGGGCGGCGGGGTATCTGCTCAAGGACATCGCCCCGGAGGACATCGTCCGGGCCGTGCGACAGGCCGCGTCGGGCGGGCAGGCGCTGACGCCGGAGTTCACGGCGCGCGTCGGCCGCGCCCTCCGCGCCCCGCGGGTGCAGCTCACGGGGCGCGAGCTCGACGTGCTGCGGCTGCTCGACACCGGGGCCTCGAACCGGGAGATCGCGAAGGCGCTGTTCGTCACGGAGGCGACGGTGAAGACCCACCTCGTGCACGTCTTCGAGAAGCTCGGGGCCGACAGCCGCGCGAAGGCGGTCGCGATCGCCAGGGAGTCCGGTCTGCTCTGACGCCCGCGGTCTCAACCGTTCGATGGATCCGCGGCGACGGTCCCCCGGCGAGGCTGGAGGCAGACAGAAAGGACTCCCATGCGCAGGCTCTTCACCGCCGCGTTCGCCTCCATGCTGGTGGGCGTCGCCTCCGGACTCTTCTACCGCGAGTTCACCAAGATCAACGGCTTCCCCGAGGGGGCGCCGACGCAGCTCGGACTCGTGCACACGCATCTGCTCGTGCTGGGCTTCGTCGTCTTCCTCGTGGTGATGCTCCTGGAGAAGGCGTTCGCGCTCTCCGAGAGCCGCCTGTTCGGCTGGTTCTTCTGGACCTACACCGCCGGGCTCGTGCTGACCTCGGCGATGCTCGTCTGGCACGGCTGCCTCACGGTGCTCGGCCAGGAGTCCACGAAGATGATCGCCGGCATCGCGGGCGTGGGGCACATGCTGCTCGCCGCCGGCATGGTGCTGCTGTTCCTCGCGCTCCGCCCCCGTGTGTTCGCCCCGAAGGTCGCGGCCACACAGTCCGCGACCCTCGAGTCGGTGGCCTGACGCCTCAGTCGGCCGGGATCGTGTCGTCGCGCAGGTACGCGATGTGCGCGGCGTGGCGCTCCAGGTGGTGCGGCGACTTCCGCACGAACAGCCAGGCGACGATGAGGATCGCGAACCAGATCGGTGTCACGAGCAGCGCGATCAGGGTGTCCGGCTGGGTGGTCAGCGCCCAGAGGATGAACAGGAAGAACGCGAGCACCACGAACACCATGAACACGCCGCCCGGCATCTTGAACGCCGAGGTCGCCGCCTTCTCCGGACGACGGCGCCGGTACACGAGGTAGCTGCAGAGGAAGATCGTCCACACGAACATGAAGCACACGGCCGACACCGTGGTGACCATCTCGAACGCCGTGCCGATGTCCTTGCCCGCGTAGAGCAGCACGACGCCGGACAGCAGCAGGATGCAGGACAGGAACAGCGCGTTCTGCGGCACGCGGCGCTTCGAGAGCCGGCCGAAGAACCGGGGGGCGTCGCCGTCCTGCGCGAGGCCGAAGACCATGCGCGACGTGGAGTAGATGCCGGAGTTCGCGCTGGACATCGCCGAGGTGAGCACCACGAGGTTGACGACGGTGGCGGCGATGCCGAGCCCGGCGAGGGCGAACATTGCGATGAAGGGGCTCTCGCCGGCGACGTACTCGGTCCACGGCGTGACGGCCATGAGGATGATGAGCGCGCCCACGTAGAACAGCAGGACCCGGATCGGGATGGCGTTGATGGCCTTCGGGAGGTTGCGCTTCGGGTCCTTGGTCTCCGCGGCGGCGGTGCCGACGAGCTCGATGCCGACGAACGCGAACACCGCGATCTGGAAGCCGGCGACGAAGCCGAGGAAGCCGTGCGGGAACATGCCGCCGTGGTCCCACAGGTTCGAGAAGCTCGCGGTGCCGGCGTCGTGGGAGAACCCGGTGAGGATCATCACCAGGCCGGTCACGATGAGGGCGACGATCGCGACGATCTTGATGAGCGCGAACCAGAACTCCATCTCGCCGAAGGCGGCGACGGTCGGCAGGTTGAGCGCCAGGAGGATCACGACCACGAGGAGACCGGGGATCCACAGCGGCACGCCGGGGATCAGGGCGTCGGTGTACCCGGCGATCGCGATCACGTCGGCCACGCCCGTGACCACCCAGCAGAACCAATACGTCCAGCCGGTGAAGAAGCCCGCCCACGGGCCGAGGAGGTCGCTCGCGAAGTCGCTGAACGACTTGTACTTGAGGTTCGACAGCAGCAGCTCGCCCATCGCCCGCATGACGAAGAACAGCATGAACCCGATGATCATGTAGACGAAGATCACGGAAGGGCCGGCGACCGAGATCGTCTTGCCGCTGCCCATGAACAGGCCCGTGCCGATCGCCCCGCCGATCGCGAGGAGCTGGATGTGCCGGTTGCTGAGCGCGCGCCGCAGGTGCTCCTCGCCTCCGGCTCCGTTCTGCCCCTGGCGGATGGCCCCCGTGTCTTGCTTCGTCACGCTCATCTCCTCCGGTCGTCGTCGACTGATGCAGAGTAACCACCGCGGCCCGCTCGCCCGAAATCGAGGCCCCGGCGACGGCAATCCGTCCAAGGGTGTTCCGTTCGCCCGAAACGATTCGATAAACTGGGCGCACCCCCGATCCATCCCCTCCTTCCCTGCGAGCCCCTTCCTTCATGGCCACCACCCTCACCACGGGCCGTCCGTGGCGCGTCATCCTCGCGTTCTCGATCCCGCTCCTGCTCGGCAACGTCGTGCAGCAGCTCTATCAGTTCGCCGACGCGATCGTCGTCGGACGCCACCTCGGCGTCCAGTCCCTCGCCGCCGTCGGCGCGACGGGCAGCCTGCTCTTCCTGCTCCTCGGCTTCGCCTGGGGCCTGACGAGCGGCTTCGCCATCCCCATCGCCCAGGCCTTCGGCGCGCGCGACGACGCCGCCGTGCGCCGCTCGGTCGCGACGGGTGTGCTCCTCAGCGGCATCACGAGCGTGGTCCTCACGGTGGTCGCCCCGCTCATCGCCGGGCCGATCCTGGCGCTGCTGCAGACGCCGCCCGAGCTCATGGCCGAGGCGACGGTGTTCACGCAGATCAGCTTCCTCGGCGCGGGCGCGACGATGTTCTTCAACTACCTCTCCGCCATCATCCGCGCCATCGGCGACTCGAAGACCCCGCTGGTGTTCCTCACGGTCTCCTGCGCGCTCAACGTCGGGCTCGTCGTGCTCATGGTCGGTCCGCTGGAGTGGGGTGTCGGGGGTGCCGCGCTCGCCACCGTGGTCGCGCAGGCCGTCTCCGTGATCCTGTGCCTGGAGTTCGTGCGCCGGCGGCTGCCCATGCTGCACCTGCGTCGTTCGGACTGGCGCATCTCCCGCACGGACATCGCCGACCACCTGCGCCTCGGCCTCCCCATGGGCTTCCAGGCCTCGATCATCGCGATCGGGACCCTCACGGTGCAGGTCGCCCTCAACACGCTCGGCGCCGACGCGGTGGCGGCCTACACGACGGCATCCCGGGTCGACAGCCTGGCGGTCGCCCTGCTCTCCTCGCTCGGGCTCGCCGTGTCGATGTACGCGGCGCAGAACCACGGCGGTCGCCGCCCCGACCGCATCCGGCGCGGTGTGGTCGAGGCCACCTGGATGGCGGTCGCCGCGGCGATCGTCCTGGGCGGCCTGCTCATCGCGTTCGGCGCGCCGATGGTCCGGCTGTTCGTCGGCGACGGCTCGGACGACGTCGTCGACATGGCGCACCGCATGCTCATCATCAACGGCTGCGGCTACTGGGCGCTCGGCATGCTCTTCGTGCTCCGCGGCGCGCTCCAGGGGCTCGGTCACACGCTGGTCCCGACGGTCACCGGCGTGATCGAGCTCGTGATGCGCGTCGTCGCCGCGGTGGTCCTCGGCGCGATGATCGGGTTCGACGGCGTGGCCCTCAGCAACCCGCTCGCCTGGGTGGGCGCGATCGTGCTCCTCGTGCCGGCGTACGTCAAGGCGCATCGCGCGCTCGCGAGGCAGCCGGTGGCCCCGGCCGAGGCCACCGAGACCTCCGCGATCGCGATCGTCGGCCCCACCGACGGCTCGATGGTGGTCGACGCGGTCGTCACCCGCCCGGTCCGCGTCGTGCGGCCGCGCCGACTGCGGTGGCCGGTCCGGCGCTGATCCGCGGATATCCACCGGAAGGATGACCCGGATCGGACTTGAGACGGATGGCCTTCCGGAGAGACACTTCTAGTGTCGAAGGTGCGGAGGGGTTCCGCCGGACGGGGGGTCGTCATGACGACATTGGGAGTGGCCAGAGATCTGGCCGCCATTCTGGTACCGATCGGATACGTGGGTGCGGCGCTGGCCGCGGTCTGCGCGATCGTGGCCGCGATCGCGATCATCCGCGGAGCCGGGGGGCTCGCGGGCGGCGCGGTCGGACTGTGGATCGTGTGCGCGCTGATGAGCTTCACCGCGAGCTTCGCGAACCAGTGGCTGCCGCTGATCGCGGCGGGCGCGTCGCTCGTGGGCATGCTCGTGATCGGCGGGATCGTGCGCGCGATGCTCACGGCCGGCGGGTTCGAGTCGCGACGCCGGGCCGCGCGCGTGAAGCCGGCGCCGGCGACCACGACGACGGCCACGCTCAAGACCGGCTCGCCCGCGACGCCCACGGCGCCGGTCGCCGTCGTCTCCTAGCGCTCAGCGGTAGTCGCGGTCGCGGTGCTGCCGCGCCTCGTCGCCCGCGGCCACGCGGGCGCTCTCGCGTGCCCGCAGCTCGACGCGGCGGATCTTCCCGGAGATCGTCTTCGGCAGCTCGGGCACGAACTCGATGATCCGCACCCACAGGTGCGAGGACAGCCGTTCGTGCGCGTAGCCGAACACGGCGCGCGCGGCGGCGGCCTCGTCCGCGCCCGCGTCCGGCGTCAGGCACACGTACGCCTTCGGCACCGCGAGGCGCGTGGGGTCGGGGCTGGGGATGACGGCCGCTTCGACGACGAGGTCGTGCTCCAGCAGCACGGACTCGAGCTCGAACGGCGAGATCTTGTAGTCGGAGGCCTTGAACACGTCGTCGGAGCGTCCGATGTAGGTCAGGTAGCCGTCGGCGTCGCGCACGGCGATGTCCCCGGTGTGGTGGAAGCCCCCGGCCCGCGACTCCGCGGTCTTCTCCGGATCGTCGTAGTACCCCGCCATGAGGCCGAGGGGCGGCTGCGCGAGGTCGAGCGCGATCTCGCCCTCGTCCTCCACGACCTCGCCCGTCGACGGGTCGAGCAGCACGACCGGGTAGCCGGGCAGCGGACGGCCCATCGACCCCACCTTGACGGTCTGCCCGGGGGAGTTGCCGATGCAGGCGGTCATCTCGGTCTGGCCGAAGCCGTCGCGGATGGTGCCGCCCCACGCCTCGCGCACCCGGTCGATGACCTCGGGGTTCAGCGGTTCGCCGGCGCCGACGAGCTCCCGCGGAGGGTGCGCGAGCCGCGAGAGGTCGGCTTGGAGGAGCATGCGCCAGACCGTGGGCGGGGCGCAGAACGTCGAGACGTGGTGGGTGTCCATGACCTCCATGAGCGTGTTCGCGTCGAAGCGGTCGTAGTTGTAGACGAACACCGTCGCCTCGGCCAGGAACGGCGAGTAGAAGCTCGACCAGGCGTGCTTGGCCCACCCGGGGGAGGAGATGTTGAGGTGCACGTCGTCCGGGCGCACGCCGAGCCACCACATCGTGGAGAGGTGGCCGACGGGGTAGGAGACGTGGGTGTGCTGCACGAGCTTCGGGCGGTTCGTCGTGCCGGACGTGAAGTACAGCAGGGCCGTGTCGCCGGCGGGTGTCGGCCCGTCCGGGACGAAGGGCTCCGTGGTGGCGGTGGCGTCGGCGAACCGCTTCCACTCCCCAGGCAGTGACGCCCCCACGCCGATGCGCAGCACGTCGGGGGCGATCCCTTCGAGGCGGTCGGCCAGGGCGCCGAGGGTGACGACGGCGCCGGCGCGGCCGTGCTCGATGCGGTAGGCGAGGTCGGAGGCCGACAGCAGCGTCGAGGTCGGGATCGACACCGCGCCCAGCTTCGTGATCGCGAGCATCACCTCCCACAGCTCGATCGTGTTGTTGAGCATGACGATCACGTGGTCGCCGCGGCCGATGCCGAGGCTGCGCAACCAGGCGGCGACCTGGTCGGAGCGGGCGGACAGCTCGCCGTACGTCCAGGAGCGGAGGCTGAGGTCGGCCTCGACGATCTGCACGGCCGGACGGTCGGGGTTCTCGCCGGCGATGACGTCGAACCACTCGAGCGCGAAGTTGAATTCGGCGAGGTTCGGCCAGGCGAACTCGCGGCGCGCGGCGTCGTAGTCCGTGGCGTGCGTGAAGAGGAGGTCCCTCATCCCGCGGATCGCTTCGGTGGCGGGGGTGGCACGACGGCTCATGGTGCTCCTTTGCAACGGCGTCCCTCCATCCTGCCCCCTCGTTCAGCGGGGGAGGAAACCCGTGCCGTCGCGGAGCTCGAACACGAGCTGGGTCTCGGTGCCGCGGACCACAGGGTGGACGGTGATGTGCTCGAGCACGATGTCGCGCAGAGCGGTCGCGTCCTGGACGGCCACGTGCACGAGGAAGTCGTCGACGCCGGCGACGTGGAACACCTGGAGCACCCGGGGGATCGCGACGAGCGCGTCGAAGAGCGCCGTGACCTTGGGTCCGGTGTGATGCGCGAGGCGGACCTTGATGATCGCCTGCAGCGGGTAGCCGAGCGCGGAGCCGTCGAGGCGGACGCGCGTGTCGCGGATGACTCCCCGCTCGCGCAGTCCGCGGATCCGGTGGGCGCAGGTGGACTCCGCGAGTCCGAGGCGGTGGGCCAGAGCCTTGTTGGTGACGGCCGCGTCGCGACTCAGGGCCGCGAGCAGCTCCAGATCGATCTCGTCGAGTTGCGCTTTCGCCAACGTGCCCTCCTTGATGCGACCGGATGTTGCAGAGAATAGCGGGGATCCTCGACTTCATGACGTGTTCTGTCGATGATCTGCGAAAACGTCGCGATTCGGCCAGCGTGGGGGGATGACTGCACCGCTGCATCCCGACACCGTCGCCGTTCACAGCGGCCGTGCCGACCTCGAGGCACTCGGGGTCCACGCCCTGCCGATCGACCTCTCCACGACGAATCCGCTGCCCGACGTCGAGCGCGGCGGCGACTCGTACGAGGCGATGGCCACCGGGGGGCGGCCGCCGCAGGACGGCAGCATGGTCTACGCCCGCCTCTGGAACCCGACGGTCGCGCGCTTCGAGGACGCCCTCGCCGAGCTCGAGCACGCCGAGGCCGCCGTCGCCTTCGGTTCCGGGATGGCGGCCATGACCGCCGTGATCCTCGCGCACACCGGTGCCACGGGGGCGCGGCACGTCGTCGCGGTGCGTCCGCTCTACGGAGGGACCGACCACCTGCTGGGGTCGGGCCTGCTCGGCGTGGAGGCGACGTACTGCCGTCCCGACGAGGTCGCCGCCGCACGGCGTGCCGACACCGGACTCGTCGTCGTGGAGACGCCGGCGAACCCGACCCTCGAGGTCGCGGACATCGCCGAGGTCGTGCGGCAGGCGGGGAGCGTGCCGGTGGTGGTCGACAACACGTTCGCGACCCCCGTGCTGCAGAACCCGATCGACCACGGCGCGGCGATGTCGTTGCACAGCGCCACCAAATACCTCGGCGGCCACGGTGATGTCATCGCCGGCGTCGTCGCCTGTGACGAGAGGACCGCGGAGGCGCTGCGTCGCGTGCGTGCGGTGACCGGGGGGCTCCTGCACCCGCTCGGCGCGTACCTGCTGCACCGCGGTCTCACGACCCTGCCGGTCCGCGTGCGGCACCAGCAGGAGAGTGCTCGTCGCATCGTGCAGTGGCTGGTCGATCGGCCCGAGGTCGCCGAGGTCTTCTATCCCGGGCTCGACGGGGATCCGCGCGGCATCCTGGAACGGCAGCTCCGCGGGCCGGGGGCGATGATCGCCCTGCGGGTGCGCGGCGGCTATGCAGCGGCCGCGGCGGTGGCCGGGGCGACCCGCCTCTTCACGCACGCCGTGTCGCTGGGAGGCGTCGACTCGCTCATCCAGCACCCCGCCGCGCTCACGCACCGCCCGGTCCCCGCGGAGGCGCGTCCCGCCGCCGACGTCCTGCGTCTGTCCGTCGGCCTCGAGAACGTCGACGATCTCCTCGCCGACCTCGCGAACGCCTTCGCCACTCTCGCGGACCCACCCCCTTCCGTGCCTCCCACCCCGGAAAGTGCGTCACATATGCGGGTGGCTCGCACATAGGGGGCCGGGTCGGCGATTGTGTGAGAGTGACAAGAAACTGAGTACCGCCTGAGGTGGGACTTGGTACCTCGCGGCAAAACCGGGGGGTCCCGGAGAGGGCGGGCCTACAGTCGCGGGTGGCAACGACGCCACTGACCTCGGGAGTCCTCAATGACGAGTGAAAAGACCCACGCGCACGGCCTCGGCATGCGCATCGCCGTGATCGTCCTCAGCCTTCTGCTGGCGGCGATGGTGCTGTTGTTCTTCGCCACGATGAGCAAGGTGTCCGCGGGCGCCTCGGAGCTCGCGGAAGGCACGACCACCGCGCAGGGGGGATCCTCGGACCTCGCCTCGGGCGCTGCCGACCTCGCCGCGGGAGCCGACGAGCTGGCCGCGGGCACGCAGGATCTCGCGGCAGGCACCGCGACGGCGCAGCAGGGATCGGTGAAGCTCAGTGACGGGGCGACCACAGCCGCCGCAGGTGCCACCACGCTCGCCGAGGGCGCGGGCACCCTCGCCGCGGGAGCCGCCACCGCCCTCGACGGTGCGGGACGGGTGAGTGGCGGAGCGCAGACGGCGCTCGCCGGATCGCAGGAGCTCGCGGCGAAGATGGCGGCGGCGGACGCCGGGGCCCGGCAGCTCGTCGACGGCGCGAGCACTCTCGCCGCGGGGGTCGCCGGCGCCCACCAGTATGCGAACGGCGTGCTCGAGGGCGCGACCACTCTGAGCACCACGCTGCGCGCCGGAGTGAGCGCCGATGTGCAGAAGCTCGCCCATCCGGAGACGAAGGCCCTGCTGACGGGCGTCGCCACGACCGCTCCGGGCAATGCGCGGACCCTCGCCGCCGGTCTGCAGGGCCTCCTCGCCGCGAACCCTGCCGATGTGCAGCTCCAGCAGCTCGCGGCGCTCGCCGCCGGCGTCGAGAAGCAGGTCGGAGCGCTGGCGGCCCCCGCCGCGGCTGCTCCTGATCTCGCGCAGGGGCTCATCGGCGCCGCCGACGGCTCCGCTCGCGTCACGGCCGGCGTCGGAGCGCTCATCGACGGCGATCCCTCGAAGGGCTGGCCGGGGACCGTGGCGCTGGTCTCCCCGCAGGGCGCTCCCGCCCTGGCCGCCGGAGCGCAGACGCTGCAGGACGGCACCTCCCGGCTCGCGGCGGGTGCGGCGGATCTGGCGTCCGGGCTGCAGACCCTCTCGACCGGAGCATCGTCGCTGTACTCCGGCACCGCGGAGCTGAGCGCCGGCGCGGCGCGGCTCGACGAGGGCGCCGGGTCTCTGGCGACGGGTGTCGGCGCGCTGCAGTCGGGCGCCGGCGACCTCCGGTCCGGGATGAGCGAACTCCGCACCGGCGCCGACGCGGTCGCCGAGGGCTCGGGCACCCTCGCGGCCGGGAGCGCGAAGCTCGACGCGGGCGCCGCGGACCTCGCGGCCGGCAACGGACGCATCGCCGACGGCTCCGGCACCCTCGCGACGGCCACGGCGGGCGCCGCACCGTCCCTGCTCCCGTGGATCCTCGGGATCGGCCTCGTCGGCCTGATTGCGGTCGGCTTCTGGATCGGCCACCGCGTCACCCACCGGCGCGCGGTCCTCGGCCTCGCCTGACCGTCGACCCACCCCCTTCCGCGCGACCCACCCCCGTAAGTGACGCACTTTCGGGGGTGGGTCGACCGCAAGGGGGTGGGTCGGCGAATGAGGGTCAGCGCTTCGGGAGCGGGATCGTGCCGGTGGCGATGCGCTCGGTGGGCATGCGGTCCCGGTCGTAGGTGATCTCGTCGTAGCCGTGCGGGGTGGGCAGGCCGTCCTCGCCGATGCTGACGAACACGATCTCGTCGATGGTGAGGATGCGCTTGCGGGTGATCATGTTGCGCGCGACGGCCCGCATGGTGAGCGACGTGGTGCCGAAACGGGTGGCCTGCAGCCCGATCTCGATGAGGTCGCCCTGCACCGCCGACGCCTCGAACGTGATCGCGGAGATGTGCCGGGTGACGACACGGTAGTTGCCGAGTTGCACGATCGCGTAGATCGCGGCCTCCTCGTCGATCCACTTCAGCAGGCTTCCGCCGAACAGCGTGCCGTTCGCGTTGAGGTCTTCCGGGCGCACCCACTTGCGGGTGCGGAAGTTCAGGCCGTCCTCGGACTGCCATGCGGGTGCTTTCTGTTTCGCCATGCCCCGAGGTTAGGCGGGTCGTGCGTCGGCGGTGTTACGTCGCGTTTTCCGGCGGGTGCACCCGCCGCCGCTCACAGCGGATCTGCTCCGGGCGGATTCGCTCCCGCCAGCGCCGGGGGAGCCGGAGGCTGGGGACATGAGCGAAGACAACCCCCTCCCGCAGTTCGGCCCCGAGGCCCGGCGCGCCCTGTTCCACGAGCGGGTGCTCGTCCTCGACGGCGCCCTCGACGACGACAACGGCACCCTCCTGATGACGCAGCTCCTCGGCCTCTCCGCCGAGGATCCGGCGGCCGACATCGCCCTCTGGATCCACTCGCCCGGCGGGTCCGTGCCGTCGATGCTGGCGATCCGCGACCTCATGCACCTCATCCCGAACGACGTCTCCACCCTCGCCCTCGGCCTCGCCTGCAGCGCGGGGCAGTTCCTGCTCTCCGCGGGGACGAAGGGCAAGCGGCGCGCTCTCCCGCACGCCCGGATCCTCATGCACCAGGGCTCGGCGGGGATCGGCGGCTCGGCGGTGGAGATCGAGGCGCAGGCCGACGACCTCCGGCACATGCGCGACACGGTCCTCGGCCTCATCGCCGACGACACCGGTCAGCCCGTCGCCCGGATCTTCGAGGACTCCCTGCACGACCGCTGGTACACGGCGGCCGAGGCGCAGGACTACGGGTTCGTCGACGAGATCGTGCGGTCGACGGCGGAGATCATGCCGCGCCGTCGTGCGCGGGTGGGGCTGGGGGCGGAGGCATGAGCAGTTACACGATCCCGAACGTCATCGCCCAGCATCCGCGGGGTGAGCGGGTCATGGACGTGTACTCGCATCTGCTCGCCGAGCGCGTCATCTATCTCGGCACCGGCATCGACGCGGGGGTGGCCAACGCCCTCATCGCGCAGCTCCTGCACCTCGACGCGGACAGCCCGGAGACCGGTGTGCAGTTCTACATCAACAGCGAGGGTGGGGATCCCGGTGCCGCGCTGGCGATCTACGACACCATGCAGCACATCCGCCCGCGGATCGCGACGACCTGCGTCGGGCAGGCCATCGGCCCGGCGGCGCTCCTCGTCGCGGCGGGAGCGCCGGGGGAGCGGGCGGCCCTCGCCCACGCGCGCATCGTGCTGCATCAGCCGGCCGGCCAGTCGCGCGGAGCCATCCCGGACCTCATCCTCGCGGCCGACGAGGTCGTGCGGGTGCGCGCGGACATGGAGACGATCCTGGGGCGGCACACCGGCCGCTCCCTCACGGAGCTCCGCGCCGACACCGACCGGGACCGGGTCTTCACCGCCGCCGCCGCCCTCGACTACGGCCTCATCGACACCGTGCTCGGTCCCCGTGATCCGGAGGCACGATGAGGTGACGGGTGCACGACGGAGCCCCGGGGTCCGTCGTGCACCCGGACCCCGGTCGTGCAGGTGAGGCGGGTCAGGCGGCCAGGGCGAAGGCGCCGCGGGAGGCCGACACCGCCGCCGCGGCGGGGGTGGCCTGACGAAGCTCCTCGGCGACCGCGCTCGTGAGCTCCACGAGAGTGGCATCCAGGGCCCCGGCGATCGCGGCGATCATCTCGCTGGACGGCTCCTTCCGACCGCGCTCGACCTCGGAGAGGTACTGCGGCGAGACCCCGGCCTTCTCCGCGGTCTCGCTGAGCGTCTCCCCGCGGTCATGACGCCGCCGCCGGAGCTGATCCCCGAGCAGGTCGCGCCACAGCGGCTCGGGGCCGTCCGACGGCGGGCGGACGGGACGCGGGGCACGGGGGAACGGGACGATGTCGGCCATGCCTCACGATAGGCCGCCGCCCGCCGGGTGATCGACACGTTCTGCTCAGAGCAGAACGCGGCTCAGAGCGCCGCCGTGACGCCGGGCAGCAGCACCCCCAGGATGTCCTGCAGCCGCTGTCGATCCTCCGCGGACAGCGGGTCGAGGATGAGTTCGCGGATCTGGGCGACGTGGACGGGCGCGGCCGCCCGGAGCATCTCCCGGCCGGCCGGGGTCAGCGTCGCGGACAGGGTGCGCTTGTCCGTGCGGCAGGACGTCCGCTCCACCCAGCCGCGCGCCTCGAGGGAGTCCAGTGCGTGGCTCAGACGCGACCGGCTGAGCCCGGCGATGCGCGCGAGCTCGGTCATGGTGATGGCGTCCTCACCCTGGCCGGCCAGCGTGACGAGGATCGCGTAGCGGGCGTGGTTCAGGCCCACCTCGTCCTTCAGCGCCCGGTCGAGGACCTGGGGCAGCAGCTGGACGAACCGGATGATCGGCAGCCACGTCGCGAGCTCGTCGTCGTCGAGTCGCCGCAGGGGCCGCGTCTCGCTCATGTCGTGCTCCTCGGAGGTCACGCCGCGGTGAGGTCGATCGTGTGGTCGGTGTGGTCGCGCTTCGCCTGGAGGTAGCGCGAGTTCGCCTCGGACAGGTGTACCTCGGTGCGGACCCGTGCGGTGACGTGGATGCCGAGCCCGTCGAGCTGCGCGGCCTTGTCGGGATTGTTGCTGAGCAGCCGGATGCGGTCCACGCCCAGCGCGCGCAGCATCTGCGCGGCGACGGTGTAGTCCCGCTCGTCCTCGCCGCGCCCGAGGGCTACGTTCGCCTCGTAGGTGTCCAGGCCCGCGTCCTGCAGGGCGTACGCGTCGAGCTTGGCGTAGAGGCCGATGCCACGGCCCTCCTGCCGCAGGTAGAGGAGGAAGCCCCCCTCGGCGGCGATCCGCTCGACGGCCTCCCGCAGCTGCGGTCCGCAGTCGCAGCGCTCGGAGCCGAACACGTCTCCCGTGAGGCACTCGCTGTGCGGACGGACGAGCGGGGCATCCCCGCCGTCGGCGGAGCGGGCGAGGGCCGCCTGCCAGTCGCCGAGCCCGAGCAGCAGGTGCTCGCGTCCGTCCACGAGGCCGTCGAAGGTCACCACGTCGGCCGTCGTGGCGAACCCGTCTGCGAAGCGCAGAGGCACCCGCACGCGGGTCCGCTCCGTGGCGACCGTTGAAGTTTCAATCATGTGGGGGGAAACACCGGGGACGCCTGGCTATTCCCGGGCAGCGAGGACCGTGTCCGTCCGTGACGGCGACGGACGCGCCGCGACCCGCACTCGGTAGCCTCGCACCATGAGTCACTTCGTCTCCGCGACCGAACTGCACGACCTCCTCGAGAACGGCGCCCCGATCCGGGTCGTCGACGTGCGCTGGCGCCTCGACCGCCCCGAGGCGGGCCCCGGCGACTACCGCTCGGGTCACATCCCCGGCGCGGTGTTCGCGTCGTTGGATCAGGAGCTCTCCACACCCGGAGCGCCCACCGAGGGGCGGCATCCGCTCCCGTCGACGGAGACCCTGCAGGCGGCGGCCCGGCGTTGGGGCGTGCGGCAGGGCGACACCGTCGTGGCCTACGACGACACCAAGGGGCTCGCGGCGGCTCGGGCGTGGTGGCTGCTGCGGCAGGCCGGGGTCGACGTCCGGGTGCTCGACGGCGGGCTGCGGGCCTGGACCGCGGCCGGATACGAGCTGGCGACCGACGACGTCGTGCCGGAGACCGGCGACGTCGTCCTCGCAGATCCGGGCCAGGACGCTCTCTCGATCGACGAGGCGGCGGCGTTCCCGGAGACCGGGGTCCTGCTCGACGTGCGCGCCCCCGAGCGCTACCGCGGCGAGACCGAACCGCTCGACCCCATCGCCGGACACATCCCCGGTGCCCGGAACCTCCCCACCACGCGGCACCTCGACGAGAGCGGGCACCTCCGCGACCGCGACTCGGTGCGGGCGACGCTCGCGGAGGTCGGGATCACCGCGGAGACGCCGGTCGCGGCCTACTGCGGATCCGGCATCACGGCGGCGCACACGGCTCTGGTCCTGCACGAGGTGGGCATCCCGGCGAAGGTCTTCCCCGGCTCCTGGAGCCAGTGGTCGAACACGCCGGGGCGGCCGGTCGCGACGGGCGATCAGCCGGGCTGATCACCCTCGCGAGGACCGTACCCCCAGCGCAGGCCGAGGGCGCCGGGACCGAACGCCCGGCGCACCTGATGCACCGACGTGCCCCGAGGCCGGGGGAGCGCGGTGACGACGGTGCCCCCGGCGGTCTCGACGAGTTCGTCGCACCAGTCGGGGACGGCGTCGGGGTGGAAGCGCGTCCACACGAGCAGCTCCCGCGCCTGGCGGGACAGGGCGTGCCCGGTCTCCCGATCCGAGGGATGGCCGGGCTCGTACTGCACTGACCACTCGACCACCGCGGTGTCCGGGGCCGCGAGGGGCACGTCGAGCTCGATCAGCGCACCGTGCGCCTCGCCGTTCGGGTGGGAGTAGCGGGCCGTGACCCGTCCGCCCGCCACGGCCGTCAGGAGCGGCGGAGGTCCGGGGACGCCGGGCGTGAGGTCGAGGACGGGGATGGCCGTGATGACCCCGGTGGTGGACTGCACGATGCTGCGGGTGAGGCACGAGGACACCTCGCCGTCGGCGTCCACGTCCGTGACCGAGTGGACGGTGAGCTCCCGCGACGTGTCCGGATAGGTGGCGCCGAGGGCGGCGTAGACCTCACGCACCGCCCGCTCCATGTCGACCTGCTCCAGCGGGAACCCCTGGGGGCCCAGCGGCCCCGTGCGGTGCGGGCGCAGGAGGCGGCTCAGCGCCCCGGCATCGAGGCAGAGCAGGTCCTCGATGTCGGCGAGGGCGGCGAGCGACTGGGGTCCTTCCGGGCGGCGGGCTCCGGACCGCCAATAGCTCAGCGTGGCCATGGAGACGCGGTTGCCCCGGTCGCGGAGCTGCCGCTGCAACCACGACAGCGTCACGGGTCTCGCGTTGATCGCGTCGCGCAGTGCCGCGGCGAACGCGTCCGGCGTCGCCCCTCTTTTCTCGCCGTCCCCAAAACCCATCACAGCCCCCACCCGGTATGTGAAGAACACATCTCTAGAGTGAGCATACGACCGCACGCGCACACCTCAGGGGACCAGGTGGGCACGTGGGTCACGGGGCTGCGATGTCGCGGGGAGGGTGCCCGACCCTGCGGCAGTGGCCCGACGCAGTGATGCCCCCCTTGCTGCGTATGTCGTGAAGCCCGGCAATCGATCTGGGGAGATCCGCCGGGCTTCACGAGCATCCCCGGGCGCTTCCGGCTCCTGGCCCCGCGTAGACTGGTGGGGAAACCCCGGAGGATCTGGCCGTCATGTCTGCCCCTGCTCGCGCGTTCACCATGCGCCACGTGCAATTGCTGCGCGCGCTGTTCGCCGCCGTCGCCGCCCTGATGATCACCTTCTCCTCGGATCACTCCGCGGCGGTCGGTCTCGCCGTCTTCAGCGGTTTCGCGCTGGTGACCGCCCTCGTGCACATCCTCGCCGCGTGGCTCGTCCTCCCGGCCGGGTCGCGCTGGTCGGCGATCCTCCTCGCCGTCGTGAGCGCGATCGCCGGTATGGCCGGCGGCGTGCCGGCCTGGCGCACGGACGACATGTTCTTCATCGTGCTCATCGCCTGGGGCGTGCTCAGCGGCGGCCTCGAGCTGCTCGCCGGGATCCGTGCCCGCCGTGTCGGAGGTGCGCTCGCCACCGACGCGATCACCGTCGGAGCACTGGGTCTGCTCCTCGCGGTCGTCCTGCTGTTGATCCCCTCGGGCTTCGTCCAGGAGTACACGATCGAGAAGGCGGGCACGTTCGAGCTGTCCGGCATCATCCTCGGCGTGGGGATGTTCGGAGGGTATGCGGCCATCGTCGCCGTCTTCCTCGGCATCGCCGGCCTCACCCCGAAGCGCGCGGACGCCGATGACGTCGCTGCCGCCCCCGAGAACGATGCGGCTCCTGTGGAGCACGGAGGAGAGCGATGAGCGACGACAAGCCCACCCGGCGGGACATCCTGCGGCCGCTCCACCTGCTCGGCATCGCGCTCGGCTGCGGCGTGTTCGCCCTGGTGGTCACACTCGTCTCCACCGGCGCCTTCACCCTCCGCGTGAACACCGCCATCGCGAACGGCACCTATGAGGGCCTCACCCCCGTGGCGCTGAGCCTCGTCGTGGGCGGCGGCGCCTTCATCGCGACCCTCCTGATCCTCGCGATGCTCATGCTCGCCGTCGATCCCGCCGACGTCACCAAGACCGTCGACCGCCCCGTGCTGTACGACGCGGAGGACGAGGGCGCGGGCGACGGCACAGCCGACGAGCCGGGACGCCCCGCATCGTCGTGACGCGGACACCAGGCGGAATATCGGTGAGGTCGTTCCGCTTGTCCCTGAGGTGACTGCCTCCGTCGACCGCGCCTCCATCGGACTCCGGTCGGAGCGGGGACCCATCCTCGGCGCGCTCATGCTCGCCACCGGCCTCATCGCCATCGACGCGACGATCCTCGCCACCGCGGTGCCGAGCATCGTGCGCGACCTCGGCAGCTACCAGCAGTTCCCGTGGCTGTTCTCGGTGTACCTCCTGGCGCAGGCCGTGAGTGTGCCCATCTACTCGCGGTTCGCGGACACGGTCGGCCGCAAGCCGATCATCCTGCTCGGCATCGCCCTGTTCCTGCTCGGATCCATCCTCTGCGGCATCGCCTGGAGCATGCCGGCGCTGATCGCGTTCCGCATCATCCAGGGCCTCGGTGCGGGGGCGGTAGCCCCGATGGCGATGACGATCGTCGGCGACATCTACACGGTCGCCGAACGCGCCAAGGTGCAGGGGTACGTCGCGAGCGTCTGGGCCATCTCGTCGGTGGTCGGCCCGGCGCTCGGCGGCATCTTCGCCCAGCTCGACGCCTGGCGGTGGATCTTCTGGATCAACGTGCCCCTGTGTCTGATCGCCGGATGGATGCTGCTGCGCACCTACAAGGAGCAGAAGCAGACCCGGCGGCACAGCATCGACTACGGGGGAGCGGTGCTGCTCACCGTCGGGCTCACGGCGCTCATCCTCGGCATGCTGGAGGGCGGGAACGCCTGGGCGTGGCTGTCCGTGCCGAGTGCCCTCTGCTTCGGGATCGGGGCGGTCGCGCTGGTGGCCTTCGGGGTCGTCGAGCGTCGGGTGGCGGAGCCGATCGTCGATCTGCGCCTCGTGACCCGTCGGCTCATCCTCACGACCACGATCGTCTCGCTCGGCATCGGAGCGCTCATGCTCGGCGTGACCAGCTTCGCCCCGGCCTACCTCGAGGGGTCCATCGGCATCGCCCCCCTGTTGTCGGGTCTCGCGGTGGCCGCCCTGACCCTCGGCTGGCCGCTCGCCGCTGCGAACGCCGGACGGCTGTACCTGCGCATCGGCTTCCGCCGCACCACGCTCATCGGCATGAGTATCACGACCGTCGCCGCCATCGCGCTCGCCGCCGTCGCCTCCTGGCCCAACCCGTTCGTCGTCGCGGGCATCGCTTTCCTCCTCGGCTTCGGCCTCGGGTGGAGTGCCGCCCCGACCCTCATCGCCGCACAGGCCTCGGTCGGCTGGGGCGAGCGGGGAGCGGTGACCGGGATGAACGCCTTCGCGCGGTCAGCGGGAAGCGCCGTGGGCGTGGCGGTGTTCGGGGCGATCTCGAACGCGGTCATCGCGCAGGGCGCGGGACCGGACGACCCCGACACGATCGTCCACGCCTCGGTGTGGGTGTTCGTCGCGGTCGCGGTGACCGCGGTTCTCACCCTCCTGGCGGCGTCGTTCATGCCGAAGGACAGGGTCGAGGAGCACTCCGGGGAGTCGGGCTCCTAGCTCCTGCCGGCTTCAGCGGGCGAGGCGCTCCGCGATGCCGGTGTAGGTCGCGGGGGTCAGCGCGAGCAGCCGCTGCTTGGCGGCGTCGCCGATCTCCAGGTCCTGCACGAACGCGGCGAGGTCGGCGGCACCGACCCGGTGACCGCGGGTGAGCTCCTTGAGGAGCGCGTACGGGTCGGTGATCGTGGAGCGGCCGGCCACGACCTCGGCACGGATGACGGTCTGGATCGCCTCGGCGAGCACCTCCCAGTTCACGTCGAGGTCGGCGAGCAGCACGTCGCGCGACAGGGAGATCGCGTTCAGGCCGCGGCGCAGGTTGTCGAGCGCGAGCAGCGAGTGCCCGAACGCGACGCCGATGTTGCGCTGCGTCGTGGAGTCGGTGAGGTCGCGCTGCAGACGGCTGGTGACGAGCGTCTGACCCAGCGAGGCGAGCAGGGCGCCCGAGATCTCGAGGTTGGCCTCGGCGTTCTCGAAGCGGATCGGGTTGATCTTGTGCGGCATCGTCGAGGAGCCGGTGGCCCCGGCGACCGGGATCTGCGCGAAGTAGCCGAGCGAGATGTAGGTCCAGATGTCGGTGGCGAGGTTGTGCAGGATGCCGCCGGCGTGACGCACCCGGTCGTACAGCTCCACCTGCCAGTCGTGCGACTCGATCTGCGTCGTCAGGGGGTTGAAGCCGAGACCCAGCCCCTCGATGTACTCGCGGGCGATGGTCGGCCAGTCCGCATCGGGGTCGGCTGCGAGGTGGGCGGACCAGGTGCCGGTCGCCCCGGAGAACTTCGCGAGGTACTCGGAGCCGGCGATCTGCGCACGCACGCGCTCCAGGCGCCAGGCGAAGACCGCGAGCTCCTTGCCCATCGTGGAGGGCGTGGCGGGCTGGCCGTGCGTGCGCGAGAGCATCGCGGCGTCGGCGTGCTCGACCGCGAGCTCGCGCAGCTTCGCGATCACGGTGTCGAGGGCCGGGAGCCAGACCTCCTCGACCGCGCGCTTGACGGTGAGGGCGTAGGACGCGGAGTTGATGTCCTCGCTCGTCGCCGCGAAGTGCGTGAGCTCGGCGATGTGGTCGAGGCCCAGTGTCGAGAGCCGGTCGCGCACGAGGTACTCGATCGCCTTCACGTCGTGCTGCGTGACGGCCTCCTTCTCGGCGAGCCAGTCGATCTCGGCCTGCCCGAAGTCGCGGTACAGCGCGCGCAGGCGCTCCTTGTCGCCGTCCGACAGCGGACTCGTCTCGAACAGCGAGCGGTCGGTGAGGGCGATCAGCCACTCCACCTCCACCTCGACCCTGGCGCGGTTGAGTCCGGCCTCGGAGAGGAAGTCCGCGAGCCCGGTGACGGCGGCGCGGTAGCGGCCGTCGAGGGGGCTGAGGGGCTGGGGCGGGAGCGAAGGCTGGAAAGTCAGGGGAGTCCTCCTGATCAGGCCCCGAAGGCTCGGGGCGTGCGGGGCAGGCGCAGGGCGGGTTCGAGCTGGCGGAACAAGCCGCGAGTCGCCGTCTCGATCATACCGAGCACCGAATCGAACATCTCCGGGCCCGCGTAGTACGGGTCGGGGACGTCGTGCGTCGAGGCATCGGGATCGAACGCGAGGAGGAGGGTCACCTTGCCGTCCTCGTCCTCGTCCCTGGCCCATTCGCGGAGGATGCGCTCATGCGTGCGGTCCAGGGCCACCACGAGGTCGTTCTCGGCGAAGGAGGCGGCGGTGAACTGGCGGGCGCGGTGCAGGGAGCCGTCGTATCCGCGGCGGGCGAGGGCGTCGATGGTGCGATGGTCGGCGCGCTCTCCGAGGTGCCAGTCCCCGGTGCCCGCGCTGCGCGAGACGATCTGAGAGCCGAGGCCCTGCCGTTCCGCGAGGTCTCGGAACACGACCTCCGCCATGGGGGAGCGGCAGATGTTGCCCGTGCAGACGAAGATCACGCGGAAGGGATCTCGGGCTGTCACGGATCCATTCTGCCGGTCGATGCCGTTCCTGCACAGCGGGACCGGTTCGCGGAGCGCCGCGACCTCCTGCACCGTCGCGTGCCGGAACCGGCTGTCCACCGGTCGTGGCCGTCCGCGGGGCCCTGGCGCCGCCGGGCGCGGCCCGGCGGAAGGCTGGCTCCATGTCGCCCTTCGTCCTCACCGCCCTCTCTCCCGGCGTCGATCCTGCGCTGCGGGCCGGAGTGCTGTCCGAGCTGGACGGCGCTCTCGCGGGGCTCGATGACCTGGCTTCGGCTCTGACCGCGCTGCGTGACGCGTGCGCCTGGGAGTCCGAAGGCGTCGAGGCCCTGCGGTGGGCCCTCTGGCGGCTGTCGGACGACACGGCGACCGTGCGCAGGATGCTGCAGGGATGTCGCGCGGAGGTCGAGGGCGCATGAGCGGGCTCAGCATCGATCACGGCGGCGCGATCGCGGTGGATACGACGCAGCTCCGCGAGCTCGCGGCGCGGGTGCGGGGTGTCGTGCCGGTCTGCGCGGAGGTGGAGGGATCGGTAGGGCGGGTCGAGGCGCTGCTCGGCTCGGCGGCGTGGACCCCGCTGGCCTCCGCGGCCTGGTCCCTCCGCTCCGCCGTGAGGGCGCTGGAGACGCTGACGGCCCGCGTCCAGGAGACGGCCGCCGATCTCGACCTCATGGCGGAGGTGTACGAGGTGGTGGAACTGCGAGCCCAGAGGGAGGCGCTGTCGCACACCGACGCGATGGCGGCCGCCGCGGTGGAGGCGCGGCTGCGACAGCTCCTCGCCGCCGACGAGCGCCTGGCCCCGCTCGCCGACTCGCAGGAGCGGGCCGCGGATGAGCGGCGCTTCCGGGGCTTGGGCGATCAGTTCGACGTCGGAGGGCTGCTCCCGCCGATGTTCCTGGGCGGCGCCGTCGTCGGCGTGACGTCGGGGCTGGGGCGCGTGCGGCCCGGGATGGTGCTCGGCGCGTCGGCGGATCCGGTGCGCGTCTCCGCGGCCTCCCACTCGCGTCCGGCCGGGGCGCCGAGCGGGCTGGCGAGCGCCTTCCGTCGCATGCCGTCCGCCGGCGGCGCGCAGGTGGCGATCGAGAAGTACACGGTTCCGGGTGAGTCCCCGCGCTACGTCGCCTACGTCTCGGGAAGCCGTTCGATGTCGCTCCGGGAAGGCGGGGGTGTCGAGGCCTGGGACATGAAGTCGAACATCGAGCTCTACACCGGGGGCCGGTCCGCGTCGTATCAGGCGACCCTCGACGCGCTGGCCGCGGCCGGTGCGAGGCCGGGCGATCGGGTGGACGTCGTCGCCCACTCGCAGGGTGGCATGATCGCGGCGCACCTGGCGATCGAGAGCGCGTTCACGGTGACGACCCAGATCACCGCCGGGAGCCCGGTCGAGCCGACGCTGTCCGCCGACCAGACGCTCGTGCAGCTCCGGCACACCGACGACGTGGTGTCCGCGCTCGCCGCAGGAGGGGCGAGGGAGGGCACGGGGTCCGCCGACAGCTTCACCGCCAGTCGAGTGGGTGACCCCGACCCCGGAGGCCAGGACCTCGCGCTCGAGACGCATGCGCTGGAGAGCTACATCGAGACCGCGGCGATGGTGGATACCTCCACCGACCCGCGGGCGGTGGCTCTCGAGGCCTATTGGGCGGACCTCGATCGCGCCGTCACCGTCGAACGCACCGAGTACCGCGCGGAGCGTGTGCTCCCCGATCCGTGAGCCGTACGGGTCAGTCGCGGCGGGAGCGCTTGTTCTGCGGGCGCAGGATGAAGCCGAAGAGGCCGTTGATGATCGAGATGATCAGGGCGGCGAGAACGCCCCACCAGAACGACTCGACCGACAGGCCCCACCCGAAGCTGCTGGTGATCCAGGCGGTCAGCCAGAGCAGGAAGCCGTTGATGAGGAAGCCGATGAGGCCGAACGTGAGGATGTACAGCGGGAAGGCGACGATCTTCACGACCGTGCCGATGATGGTGTTCACCAGCGCGAAGAGGGCTCCGACCGCGAGCAGCGTCAGGACGAGCTGGAGCGTCTCGCCCGGCGGGAAGGCGCGCACCGTGACCTGGAGCACGGGGATGAGCGTGACGACCCAGATGGCGAACGCGTTGACGACGACCCGGATGATAAAGCGCATGATGCGTTCAGTCTCCCACGCGGGGCTCGCGGTGTCAGCCGCGGTCGTCCACGGGGCGGATGTGGGCCGCGAGGGCCTGGGTGATCTCGCCGAGATCCATCCGGCTCTGCGCGACATCGATCACGAACTCGAAGGCTTCGTCGTTCGTGAAGGTGACGTCGTAGCCGTTCAGCCGGATGAAGATGAAGGTGAGATAGAGCGCCGTGCGCTTGTTCCCGTCGAACAGTGCGTGATTCTGGGCGACGGAGCTCATCAGGGCGGCCGCCTTCTCCGCGAACGTCGGATACGCATCGACGCCGAACATCCCGGCGGCAGGGCGCGCCAGAGCGGAGAAGAGCAGTCCCTCGTCGCGCACATGCAGGCCGAGCTTCGCGATCAGCGCGAGGGCCTGCTCGGGCTCGATGTACTCGGTGGCCATCGATCAGGCGTCTTCGAGGCGCGTGATGGCGTCGCCGTAGCGTTCGGTCACCTCGTCCGCGAGCGCCAGAACTCGGTCGGTCTTGGACTCGCTGTCCGCGAACCGGGTGGCCGCCTCGATGATCACGGCGTGCTTGGAGACGTGCCGGGCGCGCGCGATGTCTTCGAGCCGCGCATCGAGTTCCGCAGGGAGTCGCACCGTCATAGCCATACCAGAATGGTATCAGTGCACCCTCGGCCTCGAAAGGGTGGCGGGCCACACGTCCTAGACTCGACGCGTGACCGAGCCGACCCTGCCCCGCATCCGTCCCGCCATCGCCTCCCTCGCGCCGTACCGCCAGGGCAAGCAGGCCGGTCCCGAGGCCTTCAAGCTCTCCAGCAACGAGAACCCGTTCGATCCGCTGCCCTCGGTCCTCGACGCACTGCAGCACACGACGCCGATCAACCGGTATCCCGACGCCACGGCCGGCCGTCTCCGCGCGCGGCTCGGCGCCCGCTACGGGGTCGAGCCCGAGCAGGTCCATGTCGCCTCCGGTAGCGTCGCGATCCTGCACCAGCTCGTGCTCGCCACGGCCTCCGTCGGCGACGAGGTCGTCTACGCCTGGCGGTCGTTCGAGGCGTACCCGAGTCTGCCGCTCGTCGCCGGGGCGACAGGGGTGCAGGTGCCGCTGACGGCCGACTCCCGTCATGACCTCGACGCGATGGCCGAGGCCGTGACCGACCGCACGCGGGCGATCATCGTCTGCACGCCGAACAACCCGACCGGACCCATCGTCACCTCTGCCGAGTTCGCGGCGTTCGTGGACCGCGTGCCGTCCGACGTGCTCATCATCCTCGACGAGGCCTACGCGGAGTTCGTCACCGCCCCCGATGCCGTCGACGGCCTGGCCGAGCGCGTCTTCGAGGCGCACCCGAACGTGGTCGTCCTCCGCACGTTCTCCAAGGCCTACGGTCTCGCCGGGCTCCGGGTCGGCTACGCGATCGGCCACGAGAAGGTGCTCGACGCGGCACGGACGACCGGTATCCCGCTGTCGGTCACGTCCGCGGCCGAGAACGCCGCCATCGCGAGCCTCGACGCCGAAGCCGAGCTCCTGGAGCGCGTCGCCGTGATCGTCGAACGCCGCGCCCGTCTCGTCGAGGGGCTCCGCGCGCAGGGCTGGGAGGTGCCGGACGCCCAGGGCAACTTCGTCTGGCTGCCGACCGGAGCGCGCACCGACGAGGTCGCGGCGGCGTTCGTCGACGCCGACCTGATCGTGCGCCCGTTCTCCGGCGACGGCATCCGGATCTCCGTCGGCGAGGAGGCGGCCGTCGCCCGCGTGCTCGAGGTCGCCTCGACGCTCCGCTGAGCGCGACACCGCCCTGCGAACCGCGGAATCTCGGGGTTCCGCGGAAATACGAGGGCGTCCTAGGTATGCGTGACCCGGCATGCCGACGCCGGTACCGTGGGGGTCGTGAGCACCTCTGAGACCCCCCTCGTGCGCGTTCTGGACGAGACCGGAAAGGTCGCCCCGACGCCGGCCGCGGAGCAGTACCTGCCGCTCATCGAGGCCATCCCCGACGACGAGCTCGCGCAGTTCTACCGCGACATGGTGGGCATCCGCGCGATCGACACCCAGGCCACCAACCTGCAGCGGCAGGGCCAGCTCGCCCTGTGGCCGCCGAGCCGCGGACAGGAGGCGGCGCAGGTCGGCTCGGGCCGGGCCGCCCGCGCGCAGGACACGATCTTCCCCTCGTACCGCGAGCACGCCGTCACGCGGATCCGCGGCGTGGACCCGGTCGACATCATCAAGCTCATGCGCGGTGTCTCCCACGGCGGCTGGGACCCGACCGATCCGAAGAACGGCAACACCCGCCTGTACACGCTCGTGCTCGGCTCCCAGGTGCTGCACGCCGCCGGCTACGCCATGGGCCTCACCTTCGACGGCCGCACCGGCACCGGCGACCCCGCGCGCGACGAGGCGGTCGTCGTGTACTACGGCGACGGTGCCTCCAGCCAGGGCGACGTGCACGAGGCCATGGTGTTCGCGGCGAGCTACCAGGCCCCGACGCTGTTCTTCCTGCAGAACAACCACTGGGCGATCTCGGTCCCCGTCAGCACGCAGTCCCGGGTGCCGCTCGTGCAGCGCAGCGCCGGGTACGGCATCCCCAGCGTCCGCGTGGACGGCAACGACGTCCTCGCCAGCTACGCGGTGTCCCGGGTGGCCCTCGACGAGGCGCGCGCCGGCGGCGGTCCCCGCGCCATCGAGGCCGTGACCTACCGTCTCGGCGCGCACACGACCAGCGACGACCCCACGAAGTACCGTGGCGACGACGAGGAGCTCGCGTGGGCCGGGCGCGACCCGATCGTCCGCATGCGCGCGTTCCTGGAGAACCGCGGCGCCGAGGAGAGCTTCTTCGCCGACGTCGACGCCGAGGCCGCCGACGCCGCGGAAGACCTCCGCGCCCGCACCGTGCAGCTCGGCCCGCCCCGCGCCGACCTCATGTTCGACCACGTGTACAGCGAGCCGCATCCGCTGATCGAGGAGCAGAAAGCCTGGCGCGCCCGCTACGAGGCGTCGTTCGAAGGAGAGGGCCAGTGACCCGGGAGACCATGCCGCTGGGCAAGGCGCTGAACGCCGGAATGCGCAAGGCGATGGAGGACGACCCGAAGGTCCTCCTCATGGGCGAGGACATCGGCAAGCTCGGCGGCGTCTTCCGCATCACCGAGCACCTGCAGCGCGACTTCGGGGAGCAGCGCGTGCTGGACACCCCGCTCGCGGAGTCGGCCCTCGTGGGAACCGCGATCGGCCTCGCGATGGCCGGGTTCCGTCCCGTCGTCGAGATCCAGTTCGACGGCTTCGTCTTCCCCGCGTTCGACCAGATCACCACCCAGCTCGCCAAGCTCACCAACCGGCACGAGGGGTCGCTGCGGCTGCCCGTCGTGATCCGCATCCCGTACGGCGGGCACATCGGCGCGGTCGAGCACCACCAGGAGAGCCCGGAGGCGTACTTCACGCACACCCCCGGTCTGCGCGTGGTGTCGCCGTCCACCGCGAACGACGCCTACTGGATGATCCAGGAGGCCATCGCGTCGGACGACCCGGTGATCTTCCTGGAGCCGAAGAGCCGGTACTGGCCGAAGGGCGAGGTCGAGCTCGACGCCCCCGCCGTCCCGCTGCACACCTCGCGGGTGGTGCGGACCGGGACCGACGTGACACTCGTCGGACACGGCGCCATGGTCACGACGCTGCTGCAGGCCGCCGCGCTCGCCGAGGCCGAGGGCACGAGCTGCGAGGTCGTCGACGTGCGCTCGCTGTCGCCGGTGGACTACGAGCCGATCCTCGGGTCGGTGCGCAAGACCGGACGCATGGTCTACGCGCAGGAGGCTCCGGGATTCACGAGCCTCGGCAGCGAGATCGCCGCGACCGTCATGGAGCGCGCGTTCTACGCCCTCGAAGCCCCAGTGCTGCGCGTCTCCGGGTACGACACCCCGTTCCCGCCCGCGAAGCTCGAAGGCGCCTACCTGCCGGATGCCGACCGCATCCTCGAGGCCGTCGACCGCTCCCTGGCCTACTGACACCCGGCATCCGCCGAAAGGACCCGTCATGAGCACGCAGAACTTCCCCCTCCCGGACGTCGGCGAAGGGCTGACCGAGGCCGAGATCGTCGCGTGGAAGGTGGCCCCGGGCGACCGGGTCGCCATCAACGACGTCATCTGCGAGATCGAGACCGCGAAGTCCCTCGTCGAGCTGCCCTCCCCGCACGCGGGCGTGGTCGGCGAGCTGCTCGTCGACGAGGGCGCGACGGTCGAGGTCGGCACCCCGATCATCACCTTCGTGACCGACCCCGCGGCCGGCTCGGGGACCGGTGCGGTCGCGCCCGGCACCGTCGCGACGGCCGAGGCACCCGCGCCCGAGGAGGGCGGCGGGTCGGTGCTCGTCGGCTACGGCTCCGGAAGCGGCGCGACCTCGCGACGCAAGCGCCCGGCCGAGCGCCCGGTGCGGTCGTCGGTCGGCGTGATCGCGAAGCCGCCGATCCGCAAGCTCGCCCGTGACCTCGGCGTCGACCTCACGAGCGTGACGCCCACGGGCGCCGACGGCGAGGTCACCCGCGACGACGTGATGAAGCACGCGTCCCAGGCCAGCGTCTTCCGCAACATCGAGACCCCGGAGTGGGGGAGCGTGCGGGAGGAGACGGTGCCGGCGCCGCAGGCCCCGTCCGGCCTGGCGCGTGGCCTCGCGCCCGTGCGCCCGTCGGCGGCGGGCGACGACCGCACCGAGTCCATCCCCGTGAAGGGCGTGCGCAAGGCGACGTCGTCGGCGATGGTGCAGAGCGCGTACTCCGCCCCGCACGTGACGGTGTGGAAGGAGATCGACGCCACCCGCACGATGGAGCTCGTCAAGCGCCTCAAGGCCTCGCCCGACTACGCCGACATCAAGGTCTCGCCACTGCTCATCATGGCCCGCGCGGTGATCTGGGCGGTCCGCCGGACGCCGATGGTCAACGCGGCCTGGATCGACACGGAGGCCGGGGCCGAGATCGCCGTGCGCCACTACGTGAACCTCGGCATCGCCGCCGCCACGCCCCGCGGTCTGCTCGTGCCGAACATCAAGGACGCACAGGACCTCAGCATGAAGGACCTCGCCCGCGCCCTGAACCGGCTCACGCTCACGGCGCGCGAGGGCAAGACCCCGCCGGCCGACCAGCAGAACGGCACGATCACCATCACGAACATCGGCGTGTTCGGGATGGACGCGGGCACTCCGATCATCAACCCGGGCGAGGCCGGCATCGTCGCCATGGGCACGATCAGCCAGAAGCCCTGGGTCGTCGACGGCGAGGTGCGTCCGCGCTGGGTGACCACGGTCGCCGGCTCGTTCGACCACCGCGTGATCGACGGCGACGGCATGAGCCGCTTCATCGCCGACGTCGCCTCCATCCTCGAGGAGCCCGCGCTCCTGGTGGACTGAGGGAGTCCACACTTCGGCGCGGCCCGAACGATCGGGTGGCGAGAATGGACGGATGAGAACCACGCGGAGCGTCGACCTGCCGGTGTTGTACTTCGGGACTCCCGTCGCGCTGATCACCACGGTCAACCCGGACGGGTCTTCGAACATCAGCCCGATCTCGTCCGCATGGGCGCTGGGGACGCGGTACATGCTCGGGCTAGGTGCCGAAGGGCAGGCGGCCGCGAATATCGAACGGGTCAGGGACCTCGTCATCAACCTCCCCTCCGCCGACCTCGTGCACGCCGTGGAGGCGATCGCGCCGACCACCGGCCGCTCGCCGGTTCCCGCCGAGAAGGTTCCCGCTTACCGGCATGAACCGGACAAATGGAGTCTCGGGGGCTTCACCCCCATGCCGTCGGACGTGGTCATCCCGTTCCGGATCGCAGAATGTCCGGTGCAGATCGAAGCGCGCGTGGCGCAGATCATCCCGATCGACGGCGGCGACGCACTGGCGGTCGAAGCGGAGGTCCTGCAGGTCCACGTGCACGAGGACATCCTGAAGGCGCACGGACCGGACCGCATCGACACGGACAAGTGGGACCCTCTCTCCTACGCCTTCCGCCACTACTTCGCCCAGGGGCCTCGGGTCGGCTCCAACTTCCGCGCGCCGCTCCTCGACGACCCCGTCGTGGCGTGATCGTCGATCCCTCGTCCGTGTCCCAGCTGGGACACGCGCTCAGCAGCCCGACGCGGGTGCAGATGTGTCTGGCGCTCCTCGACGGCCGGGCATGGACGTCCGGCGAGCTCGCGCGTGCCGCCGGGGTGTCGAGGTCGACGGCGTCGGAGCACCTGACGACGCTCCTCGACGTCCGGCTCGTCGCACTCCGCCGACAGGGGCGTCACTCCTACGTCACCCTCGCGTCTTCTGACGCCGCGCACATCATCGAGGCCGCGACGGCATACGCCGGGAAGGCGGCTGCCGTCTCGAGCCTTCGTTCAGCGACGGCGCGAGACGGCATGGCCCTGGCCCGCACCTGCTACGACCACCTCGCCGGTCGCCTGGGGGTCGCCCTCTTCGACGCGCTCGTCGAGCGGGGGCACCTCACGCCGGACCTCGCGGTGACCGCGACGGGGCGCGACCTGTTCGAGAGCATCGCGGGGCCGGACGCGTTGGTGCCGTCGTCTCGTCGTCCTCTTGTGCGGAGCTGCCTCGACTGGACCGAACGGCGCTCGCATCTCTCGGGTCACCTCGGTGCCGTCCTCCTCCGCGCCGCACGCGACCGGGGCTGGATCCATGCTCAGCAGACCTCGCGCGCCGTGACGATCTCTCCCGCCGGCTCGGCCGCCTTCCACAGCCTCTTCGGTATTCCGCCGACACTGTCCTGACCGCGAGCACTCCGTCCGTGCGACGCGTGACACAGGCGTTCGCGCGGGAACAGGCTGCCAGGGGTGGGAGAGCCTGAACTCCCGCGTTCGCCTGAATCCGCGCGGGGGCCTGTTCTCACGACAGGCTGCCGACACAGGCGTTCGCGCGAGAACAGGCTGTCAGGGGTGGAGGGGCCTGAACGCGCCCGCTTGCCTGTTCTCGCGAGAGGGGGAGGGAAAGGGAGAGGAGGGTCAGGCGGTGAGACGCTGTTCCGCGAGGCGCGGGACAGCACGCTCCCGGGCGGCCCTGCGGGCGGTCGCGATCGCCCCGGCCGACACGACCTCCGCGCCGAGGGTCGAGGCGAGGATCTCGGGTGCGGGCAGGTGGAGCTCGTCCGGGAGGATCCGGCGGGCGGCGGCCAGCACGGGTTCGATGCTCTCCGCCACGGCGCCGCAGATGATCACGCGCGCGGGGTCGTACATGCTGCCGAGCACGCCGACGACGCGGGCGAGGGTCGCGCCCACGCGCTCGGCGACGGGGAGGGCGTCGGGGTCTCCGGAGGCGGCGAGCGTCAGCACCAGTCGGGGGTCGACCGGCCCGCCCGCCACGAGCCGGCCGAGGGCTCCATCTGCGGGGGCCTCGCCGTCCGCCACCGCGCCCCGGGCCTGCTCCTCCAGCGCATACCGAAGCCCCACCGCCGAGCCGACGCCGATGATGTGGTCGAACACCACGCCCTCGCCGACGCCGCCGTGGGCGCCGTGCAGCACGTGCCCGTCGACGACCACGCCGCCGCCGAAGCGCTCGCTGGCGAGCAGGGCCACGTAGTCGCGGCAGTCGACGGCGACTCCGAGCGTCCCCTCGGCGATCGCGGCGAGCTGGGCGTCGTTCTTGACCTCGACCACCGGGGCCCAGTCGCGCAGAGCCTCCGCGAGGCCGGGGTTCGTGCGCTCCCAGAAGCCGTCGGGGTGCGGGGGCGAGATGCCGTCGCGGTTCACGGGGGCGGCGACGCCGGCGCACACCGCGAGCACGCGCTCCGCGGGCACCCCGGCCTCGTCGCGCGCGGCGGCGAGGTGCTGCAGGATCGTCGCCCGACGGTCGTCGGCGCTCTGCGCGGGGTCGACCTCCACGCGATGATGCACGAGCGTGCGATCGAGCAGATCCGCGACGGTCACCGCGAGGTGCGTGTCGCCGGCGTCGATCCCCATCACCACGCCGAGGTCCGCCGCGAGGGCGAAGCGGCGCGCGGGTCGTCCCGAGCGGTAGTCGCCGATGGCGCGGGCGTTCGGCAGCTCGCGCAGCACCTCCGCGGTGACGAGCGTGTCGATCGCGTCGATCGTGGTGGAGCGCGTCAACGAGGTGCCGGCCATGGCCTCGGTCGCGGTGAACTCGCCCGCCGTCCAGGCGAAGTCGAGCACCGCGCTCACGCTCGCGCGGCCGGTGCCGAGTCCCGTCGAGACCTCTGTCACTCCCCTTGACCTTTCTGTCGCCCAGATGAGACAGTACCTCTAGACGGACTAAATTCGCTCACTAGATTTACTCCGCGGATCTACGAAAGGACGATGGTGTCTGCAACACGACCACGAGTGGTGCGCTGGACCGCCGGAGCGCTCGGCCTCGTGCTGACCGGCGCCGCGCTCACCAGCTGCGCCGCGGGCGGGGGAGCGGAGACCATCCGCTTCACGTTCAGCAAGCGCGAGGCGATCCCGTTCATGACGGAGCTCGTCGCGGAGTACAACGCGTCGCAGGACGACGTGCGAGTGGAGATCGACACGTCCGGCGTCGACGTCGTGTCGGCGAGCTTCGTCCGCGGCAATCCGCCGGACATCATGCTCGCCAACTACAACTACGAGGTCGCCCGCTTCGTGCAGCGCTGCGCGCTCACCGATCTCTCCGACACGGAAGCCGCCGCCGGCATCCGCGACGACCTGCAGCCGCTCATGGACCAGTACGGCTCCTGCGCAGGGCGCACCAGCGCGCTGCCGTACTCGGTCATGGCCGCCTCCGTCATCTACAACAAGCAGATCTTCGCCGAGCAGGGCCTGGAGGTGCCGCAGACGTGGGACGAGCTCCTCGCCGTCAGCGACAGCCTCCGTGAGGCCGGGATCGACCCGTTCTACGCCACCTTCAAGGACGACTGGACCGTCGGGCAGGGGTGGTACGACTACGCCGTCGGCGGCTCGCTCGACGTGCTGGCGTTCTTCGACGCGCTCGCCGCCGAAGGCACCGACGTCGGTCAGGACTCCGAGGTCTCGTTCGAGAAGGACTTCGCGGAGCCGATGGACCGGATGATGGTGCTCGCGGAGGAGTACACGAACGAGGACGCCGCGAGCCGGGCGTACGGAGACGGGAACCTCGCCTTCGCGAAGGGCGAGGCCGCGATGTACCTGCAGGGGCCGTGGGCGTTCAGCGAGATCGCCAAGACCGACCCCGACCTCGACCTCGGGACCTTCCCGCTGCCCATGACCGACGACCCCGCCGACCTCGCGGTCCGCGTGAACATGGACCTCGCGGTCATGATCCCGGAGGAGTCGAAGCACCAGGAGGCGGCGCGCGACTTCCTGGAGTACCTCTACCTCCCCGAGCACATCGAGGAGTACAACGCGTCGCAGCTCGGGTTCACCCCGACGACCGACGCGGCGCCGCCGGACGACCCGCGCATCGAGGGCATGATCGAGTACTACGACGAGGGACGGATCTACCAGGGCCCCTCGGTGCTCGTCCCGAAGACCCTCCCGATCTTCAACTACGCGCAGGCCATGGTCCTCGGCGCCGCCCCGTCGTCCATCCTCCGCACCATGGACGCCGACTGGGCCCGCATCGCCTTCCGCGCCCCCATCCCGAGCTCCGAGGATTCCGCATCGGGCGAGACAGAGGAGTCCGCGCCATGAGCACCACCACGACCACCGGCGCCGACGCCGGGACGAGCACCACCGCGATCCTCACCGGCGGGCCGCGGAAGATCCGCCGCCACACGCGCCGTGTCGAGCCGATCTACTACCTGTTCCTCCTGCCGACCCTGGTGATCTTCACGCTCGCGATCACCGTCCCCGGCGTGATCGGCATCTTCTTCAGCTTCACCGACTCCATCGGCATCGGCGAATGGAGCTTCAACGGGCTCACGAACTACATCGCGCTGTTCAGCGATCCGGCGATCCTGCAGAGCTACCTCTTCACGTTCGGGTTCTCGATCGCGACCGTGATCGTCGTCAACGTCATCGCGTTCCTGCTGGCGGTCGGCCTCACCTCCCGCATCCGGTTCAAGACGGGCCTGCGCACGATCTTCGTGATCCCGATGGTGATCTCGGGCATCATCATCGCCTACGTCTTCAACTTCCTGTTCTCGAACTCGATCCCCGCAGCGGGCGCGGCCACCGGCATCCCGTGGCTGGAGACGAGCCTGCTCGCCAACCCCGATCTCGCCTGGGTCGCGATCGTCATCGTCACCGCCTGGCAGGCGGTCCCCGGCACGCTCCTCATCTACATCGCCGGACTCCTGTCGGTGCCGGGCGAGGTGTACGAGGCGGCGAGCATCGACGGCGCCAGCCGCACGCAGCAGCTCACCCGCATCACCATCCCCCTCGTCGCCGGATACGTCGTCATCAACGTGATCCTCGGCTTCAAGGGCTTCCTCAACGCCTACGACATCATCGTCGGCCTCACCAACGGCGGCCCCGGCACCGCCACCCGCAGCGTCGCGATGACGATCATCGCGGGCTTCAACGGCGGCGACTACGCCTACCAGATGGCCAACGCCACGATCTTCTTCATCGTGGCCGTGCTCATCTCCGTCCTCCAGCTCTCGCTGACCCGCGGAAGGAACACGTTCTGATGTCGACGGAGACCCTCACCACCATCCCCGCGGACGGACGCCGGAAGCGGCAGAAGATGGAGCGCGTCAACTGGTCGGGAACCATCATCCTGATCCTGTGCACAGCGACCATCCTCATCCCGCTGTACGTGACGATCTCGATGGCGTTCAAGACCACCGGGCAGGCGGTCGACGGCAACGCGTTCTCGCTGCCGGCCCCATTCAGCATCGACGGGTTCGTGCAGGCGTGGACGTTGACGAAGTTCCCCGTGGGGGCCGCGATCTCGCTGCTCGTCACGGCGGGGACGGTCATCGCGACCATCGTCCTCGCGGCCTTCGCGTCGTACGCGATCGTGCGCAACTGGGACCGCCGGCTGTTCCGGTACTCGTTCTTCTACCTGCTGGCGGCGATGTTCATCCCGTTCCCCGTCGTGGCGCTTCCGCAGATCCAGCTCACCGGACGCGTCGGCCTCGACAACCCGTTCGGCGTGATCATCCTCGCCACGATGTTCCAGCTCAGCTTCAGCGTGCTGCTGTTCACGGCCTTCCTGCGCTCGATCCCCATCGAGCTGGAGGAGAGCGCGCGGATCGACGGCGCCACGACCTGGCAGACGTTCTGGCGGCTCATCTTCCCGCTGCTCGCGCCGATGAGCGCCACGGTGGGCATCTTCGCCTTCCTCTACGCCTGGAACGACTTCATGATGCCGTCGCTCATCATCTCCGATCCGGCGCTGCAGACGCTCCCGGTGCGGCAGAACCTCTTCCAGAACCAGTTCAGCAACAACTACAACGTCGCCTTCGCCTCGTACCTGATGGCCATGGCTCCCGCGATCGTCGCCTATCTCTTCACTCAGCGCTGGGTGATGGAGGGCGTCACGCAGGGTGCCGTCAAGGGCTGACCCGACCCCCGCAAGAAACAAGGAGAGCCTCTTCCTCATGACCGATTCGCTGCTCACCGCGACCCGCGAAGACGACAAGACCGCGACCTGGTGGCGTCAGGCCGCCGTGTACCAGATCTATCCGCGGAGCTTCGCGGACGCCGACGGCGACGGCCTGGGTGACATCCCCGGCATCGTGTCGCGCGCCGACTACCTCGCCGAGCTCGGCATCGACGCGGTGTGGCTGAGCCCGTTCTACCCGTCGGAGCTCGCCGACGGCGGGTACGACGTGGCGGACTACCGGAACGTCGACCCCCGTCTCGGCACCCTCGACGACTTCGACGCCATGGTCGAGGCGCTGCACGCGCGGGGCATCCGCGTCGTCGTCGACATCGTCCCCAACCACACCTCCGACCAGCACGCCTGGTTCCAGGAGGCACTCGCCGCCGGCCGCGGCTCGGCCGCCAGGGAGCGCTACATCTTCCGCGAGGGCACCGGTCCCGACGGCGCGGAGCCGCCCACCGACTGGGTCTCGGTCTTCGGCGGCAGCGCCTGGGAGCGCGTCGCGGACGGTCAGTGGTACCTGCACAACTTCGCCGTGGAGCAGCCCGATCTCAACTGGGACCACCCCGAGGTGCGCGAGGACTTCCTGACGACGCTCCGCTTCTGGTCGGACCGCGGCGTGGACGGGTTCCGCATCGATGTGGCCCACATGCTGACGAAGGACCTCACCGAGCCGCTGCCGTCGCGCGCCGAGCTCGACGCGATGGACCGCACCTCGGGCACGCACCCGATGATCGACCGCGACGACGTGCACGAGATCTACGCGCAGTGGCGCGCAGTCTTCAACGAGTACGACCCGCCGCGCACCGCGGTCGCCGAGGCGTGGGTGGAGACCCCGGAGCGCCGCGCGAAGTATGCCTCCGCGGAGGGGCTCGGACAGGCGTTCAACTTCGACCTGCTCGTCGCCGACTTCGACGCGGCCGACTTCCAGCGCATCATCGCCGACAACCTCGCCCAGGCGCAGGCCGCGGGCTCGTCGACCACCTGGGTGCTCTCGAACCACGATGTGACGCGGCACGCCACCCGCTACGGCCTGCCGCCCCTGCGCGGGCGCGCGGTCAAGCAGGGCACGGAGTGGGTGCGCGCCGGAGGCCCGGAGGAGGGTCTCGACCGCGAGGGCGGCCTGCGCCGGGCGCACGCCGCGACCCTGCTGCTGCTCGGCCTGCCGGGCAGCGCCTACCTCTATCAGGGCGAGGAGCTGGGCCTGCACGAGGTCGCGGACATCGCGCCGGACCAGCGGCAGGACCCCGGGTTCTTCCGCGGTGCGGACTTCGACGGCCTCGGCCGCGACGGCTGCCGCGTGCCGCTGCCGTGGACGGCGTCCGGCAGCTCGTACGGCTTCGGCGCGGCCGGCGCGCATCTGCCGCAGCCCGGCTGGTTCGCGGAGCATGCGGTCGAGGTGGAGGACGCCGACCCCGGCTCGACCCTCAACCTGTACCGCGAGGCGCTGCGGCTGCGGCGGGTGCTGCAGACCGGGGAGACGCTCGAGTGGGTCGACACGGGGCGCGAGGACGTGCTCCGGTTCCGGCGCCCGAACGGCTGGGAGGTCGTGACGAACTTCGGCACCGCGCCGTTCGAGCTCGGCGCTGCGGCGGACGACGCCGTGCTGTCGACCGTGGCGCTCGATGGCTCCGTGCTGCCGGGCGAGGCCACGGCGTGGATCGCTCCGGGAGCTCTCGCGCGCTGACCGGGTCGGCGGGGCGAGGACGTCGGTTTGATAATGGTTCTCATTAGCGTTTAGAGTGGGACTCATGAAGAAGCCCGTCCTCGCCCTCACACTCGCCTCGGTCGCCGCCCTCTCCCTGGCCGGATGCTCGTCGACCTCCGGTGCGGCGGAGGACGACGGCGCGGTGACGGTGGTCGCGAGCACCAACGTCTACGGCGACATCGCCGCGCAGGTCGGCGGGGACCGGGTCGACGTCACCTCGATCATCGACTCGGTCACCCAGGACCCGCACTCCTACGAGGCGAGCGCTCGCGACCGCCTCACGCTGCAGAAGGCCGACCTCGTGGTGGAGAACGGCGGCGGCTACGACGCGTTCATCGACAGCCTCCTGCAGGATGCGCAGGACCCCCACGTCGTCACGGCCGTGGAGTTCTCGCACGACTACCCGGGCAACGAGGGTCACGACGAGGGCGAGGACCACGATCACGCCGACGACGAGACGACGGACGAGGCGCACGATCACGAGGCCGAGGGGGAGGACCACGCCGGCCACGATCACATCGAGGGCTTCAACGAGCACGTCTGGTTCGACCCGCACACGATGATCCACGTCGTCGAGGCGATCGCCGACGAGCTCACCGAGATCGACCCCGACGGCGCCGACACGTTCCGCGCGAACGCGGACGAGCTCGTCGCGGAGCTGGAGGGCTTCGAGGGCGACCTCGAGGCGATCAAGGCGGATGCCGCCGGTGCGACGGTGTTCCTGACCGAGCCGCTGCCCGGCTACCTGGCCACCGCCGCCGGACTCACGGACGTCACCCCCGACGGCTTCGCGGAGTCCGTGGAGGAGGGCAGCGACGTCGCGCCCGCCGTGCTGCTCGAGGCGCTCCGGGTCGTCGGGTCCGGCGATGTGACCGCCGTGCTCACCAACGCTCAGACCGGGGGCGCGGAGACCGAGCGCGTGGAGAAGGCCGCAGAGGATGCGGGCGTGCCCGTGGTCGCCTTCACGGAGCTGCTCGAGGACGGATCGTCGTACTCTGAGTGGATGAGTGACGCGATCCAGAGCCTCGCCGCCGCCGTCCAGTCGTGAGCGGAGCCGTTCGGCAGGCTCAGGGACCCGCGGGGGTCCCCGGTCCGGTCCTCGAGATCGCGGACGGCGCCCTGCAGCGCGGCGACCGTGAGCTCTGGTCGGGGCTCGACCTCACGGTGCAGCCCGGGGAGTTCATCGCCGTGCTCGGCCCGTCGGGATCCGGGAAGACGACGCTCCTCCGCAGCATCCTGGGACTCCAGCCCCTCTCGCGCGGCAGCATCCGCGTGGCCGGCGAGCCCGTGCACCGCGGCAACGCCCGCATCGGGTACATCCCGCAGCAGCGCGCGCTCGCTCCGGACACGAGCATGCGGGCCCGTGATCTCGTCGCCCTCGGCGTGCAGGGCAGCCGCTTCGGGTTCCCGGTCCCGCACCGCGGTGACCGGGCGAAGGTCGACGCGCTGCTGGCCGCGGTCGGGGCGAGTTCGTACGCGGACCGTCGGGTGGGCCTGCTCTCCGGCGGGGAGCAGCAGCGCCTCCGGGTCGGACAGGCGCTGGCCGACGAGCCCGCACTGCTCCTCTGCGACGAGCCGCTGTCGAACCTCGACCTCGCCAACCAGGTCGCCGTCACCGACATCATCGACCGCCAGCGTCGCGAGCGCGGGGCCGCGGTGCTCTTCGTCACGCACGACGTCAACCCGATCCTGAACCGCGTCGACCGCATCCTCTACATCGCCGGGGGCCGGTTCCTCCTCGGGACCCCGGAGGAGGTGCTGCAGACCCGCGTGCTGACGGATCTCTACGGCACCCCGGTGTTCGTGCTCCGCGCCGGCGACCGGCTCGTCGTCGTCGGCGTCCCCGATGCGGAGCCGCACCACGACCACGACCACGAGCACGGGGGAGCCGCATGACCGTCGGGTCCGCCCTCGTCCCCCTGGTCGGCTGGGACGACATCTTCTCCTTCCAGGACTACGGCGAGCTCGTCGCCCTGCTCTCGAACTCGATCATCGCGGGTGCCGTGCTCGGCATCGTCGGCGGCCTCATCGGGGTCTTCGTCATGCAGCGCGACCTCGCCTTCGCTGTGCACGGGGTGAGCGAGCTGTCGTTCGCCGGGGCGGCGGCCGCGCTCCTGTTCGGCGGCAGCGTCGTGCTCGGCTCGCTCGGCGGTGCCCTCGTCGCGGCGATCCTCATCGGGGTCCTCGGCGCCAGAGCCAGGGACCGCAACTCGATCGTGGGCGTGCTCATGCCGTTCGGCCTCGGGCTCGGCATCCTGTTCCTGTCGCTGTACGACGGCCGCAGCGCCAACCGGTTCAGCCTCCTGACGGGGCAGATCGTGTCGGTCTCGAGTCCCGACCTCGGCTGGCTCATCGGCATCAGCGTCGTGGTGCTGGTCGGCCTGCTCGTGATGTGGAATCCGCTGCGCTTCGACTCCCTCGACCCGGAGTCGGCGGCCGCCCGCGGGGTGCCCACCCGCACCGTGAGCCTGCTGTTCATGGTGCTGCTGGGGCTCATCGTCGCGGTGAGCGTGCACATCATCGGCGCGCTGCTGGTGATGGCGCTGCTGGTGACACCGGCCGCCGCGGCCATGCGGGTCACGGCGGGTCCGGTCGCGGTGCCGTTGCTGGCGGCGCTGTTCGGTTTCGTCTCGGCGGTGGGTGGGATCCTGCTCGCTCTCGCCGGAACCCTCCCGGTGAGCCCTTACATCACGACCCTGTCGTTCACGATCTACGTCGTGTGCTGGATCGTGCAGCGCGTCCGTTCCCGGGTCACCCGCGTCTGACCCCGTTCAAGTCGCGCACTGTGCTCCATCTCGGCCGGGGATGCCGCCAATCGGGCGATTCGAAGCGGGGGCGGGCCGCTCCCAGCCCTCGCCAACCGTCCCGGCCTAGAATCGAAGGCATGGCTCAGCGGAACACCTGGCAGCGCGAACGCGTGCGCGAAGCGCTCGCCGACGCGCGCGGTTTCGTGAGCGCGCAGAGCCTGCACGCGACGCTCCGCGACGACAACACCGGCATCGGCCTGGCCACGGTCTACCGCGCTCTCGCCGGGCTCGCGGCCGCGGGCGACGCCGACTCGCTGCAGAGCCCCGAGGGCGAGGCGCTCTACCGGGCGTGCACCACCCAGGGCCACCACCACCACCTCATCTGCCGATCCTGCGGCCTCACGGTCGAGATCGAGGCGAAGGACGTGGAGCAGTGGGCGCATCGCACGGCCGCTCTGCACGGGTTCACCGAAGCCGCCCACGTGGTCGACATCTTCGGGCTCTGCACCCCGTGCGCGAACAAGCGCGACGCCGAGAGGGCTGCGACAGCGTGACCGCCCCGGCACGAACGGCCACCCGTCCGGGCCACACGCACCGTCGAGCGCCCTCGCCGCGCTCGACGTGGATCGCCGTCGGCATCGGCGCCGTGATCGTCGCGGCGCTGTTCCTCATCGACGCCTTCCTCCCCACCCTCTTCCCCGCCTCGCTGCCGACCCGGGCGCAGGACGGTCTGACGCTCGCCCTCAGCGTGCTCATCGGGGCGCTGCCGTTCGTCGTTCTCGGGGTGCTGCTGTCGATCGTGGTGCAGGTCTGGCTCCCGGCGGACGTCATCCACCGCTGGCTTCCGCGACGGGCCTGGGCCCGCCGTGCCGTGCTCTCCCTGCTCGGCATGCTCATCCCGGTCTGCGAGTGCGGAAACGTCCCGTTCGCCCGCGGGCTCATGATGCGCGGACTCGCCCCCGCGGAGGCACTGACGTTCCTCATCGCGGCGCCGATCGTCAACCCGATCGTGATCCTCACGACGCACGCCGCGTTCGGATGGGACGGCGGCATCCTCGTCGCCCGTCTCGTCGGCGGCTACCTCATCGCGAACCTGATCGGATGGATCTACAGTCGCCACCCCTCGCCGGAGTCGCTGCTCACTCAGCGCTTCGTCGACACGTGCGAGCGCGTCACGCACGAACCGGGGACGCCCGTGCGTCGCAGCCTCACGCAGTTCCTCGTGGAGCTGCGTGCCGTGATGCCGGCGCTCGTGATCGGCTCCGCGCTGGCGGGGGCCGTGCAGGTGCTCATCCCGCGCGACGTCCTGCTCGCGATCGGCGCCAACCCCGTGCTCTCGATCGTCGCGATGATGCTGCTCGCGATCGTCGTGGCCATCTGCTCCAACGTCGACGCCTTCTTCGCGCTCTCGTTCGCGTCCACCTTCTCCTCGGGGGCGCTGGTGGCGTTCCTCCTCGTCGGTCCGCTCGTCGACATCAAGATGCTCGCGCTGATGCGCACGACCTTCACCACCCGCACGCTCGTCGGCATCACCGCCGTCGTGCTGGCATCCGCCTTCGCGATCGGGATCGGGGTGAACGTCCTTGCCTGAGCTCTCCGCCCGCTCCCGCGCCCTCGCCACCCGGTGGCTGGGCATCGGTCTCGCCTCGGTCGTCGCCGTCGTCACCCTCGGACTCGCGGTGACCGATCGCCTCAGTCTCTACATCAGCCCGGAATCGGTGTGGTTCGCGTGCGCCGCCGCCGTCGTGACGCTCGCCGGGGCGATCTGGTCGTGCGCCCTGCCGTTGGGTGCCGAGGAGGACCACGGGCACGACCACGGTCCCGCGGCCTCGCGCTCCGCCGAGCCGGAGGCATCCTCGCCCGCGGAGACCGCGCACCCCTCCGCGTCGTCCCGCCGGCGTCTCGCGGGCGTCGGTGCGCTGGCCGGCGGCGTGGTCGCGACCGGGGTCGTCGTCTCCGCGCTCGTCCTCCCGCCCGCCTCGCTCTCGGTGGAGCTCGCGATGTCCCGCGCCGGGGAGGAGACCGCGCTGTTCGCCGGGGCCGACACCGTCGCCCTCGGGGTCGCGGACACGTCGACCTTCGGTGTGGGCGACTGGGCGAGCGTCTTCGCCGCCGCGACGAACACCACGGCCTATGACGGTGCCGACGTCACGTTGCAGGGCTTCGTCACCCCCGGGGACGGAGACGGCGTCAACCTCACGCGCCTCGTGATCACCCACTGCGTGATCGACGCCCAGACCGCGGCGCTGCCGGTGAGCGTCGACGCCGACGCCTACAAGACCGGACAATGGGTCGAGATCACCGGCACGGTCCGGGCGGACGACGACGGCTCCCTGCGCATCGAGCCGACCGACGTGGTGGCGATCGACGAGCCGAAGGACCCGTATGAGTACTGACGACGAGCGGCCGGAGCCGCCCGCCGTCCCGCGGACCCGCGCCGAGCTGCGCGCCGCCCGGGAAGCGGACGAGCGCGCCGCGGAGGAGCAGACCGCGGCCGAGCGCGCCGCGGCCGAGCAGGCCGAGGCGGAGCAGGTCGCCGAGGAGCGAGCGGCCGTGGAACGCATGGCGGCGGAGGTCGCGGCCGAGCAGGCGGCCGTCGACCGGGAAGCCGCAGCCGAGCGCGAAGCCGCCGAGCGCGAAGCCGCCGAGCGCGAAGCCGCAGAGCGTGCGGCGGCCGAGCGGGAAGCCGCCGCGCGCGCCGCGGAGGAGTCGGCCGCGGGCATCCCCGCGATCCCGCAGGCGCCCGAACCGGTGTTCACCCCCGCGGGCCCGACGTCCGCCTCCCGAGCAGACGGCGTCGTCGAAGACACGTCGGAGCCGGGCTGGACGCCCACCACCGACCTTCCCGCCGACGACGAGGCGCCGCGGAGTGCCCCGTGGTCCCGTCGCCGGTTCCTTTTCACGATCGGAGCCGTCGTCGGGGTGCTCGTTCTCGTCGGCACCGGGCTCGGGATCGTGAGCCTGCTCCAGGGCCCGCGCGTCACCGACGTGCAGGTCGACGCCGCGCAGGCCATCGAATCGTCCGGGAGCCGCGTCATCCTCACGGCGAACCAGCCGCTCTCCGCCATCGACCCCGAGCAGGTCACCGTCGAGCCGTCCGTGCCGTTCACGGTCGACGCCGCCGGCCGCGGGGTGGGCGTGCGCTTCACCGTGCCCCTCGACGACGACACGACCTACACGGTGACCGTCTCCGGGGTGACCGGCGCCGGGGGCGGCCCGGCCGCAGACCTCACGACGTCCTTCGAGACGCCGCCGTCGTCGATCTTCCTCCTGCGGCGTGATCCCGACGGCGACGACATCATCTTCCGCACCGACCTGACCGGAGAGAACGCGCAGCCCGTGTTCTCCCACCCGCGCATCGACGACTTCCGGGCCACGTCCACGCAGCTCGTGGCCGCGGTGGAGGACGACGACCAGTCGCGGCTGCTCGTGATGGACAGGGACGGCTCCGACCAGCGCGAGCTCCCGCTGCCCGGCGAGGGCTTCGTGGGCGGGATCCAGGTGTCCGAGCGCGGCAACCTCGTGGGCTACAGCTACTCCGATCGCGAGCTCAGCGACACCGAGGGACGCGCGAGCGTGCTCGTCACCCAGTCGCTGAGCGGTGACGACGAGCCCCGCATCATCGAGGTCGGCGACAAGCAGGTGAGCGTCTTCGTGTGGCAGTTCGTGCCCGACAGCGCCGCCGTCCTGTTCATCGACTTCGACGGGGCGCTGTCGCTCGTCGATCAGTCCGCCGACACCGGCGTGCAGTCCCTCGGCCTCGCGACGACGATCCAGGGCATCTCCCGCGGCACGTACACCGCCATCGTCGAGCGGCTGGACGGATCGGTCGTCGAGCTCGACCTCGCGGACGGCTCGGAGGAGCCGCTCGCCCCCTCCGAGCCGGACTACGGCAGCGCCACCTCCATCACCCCGTTCCCCGGAGGGACCCTGCGACACGTCGTCGCCCGGGACGAGGGCGGTCTCCCGGTGGGCCAGGCCGTGGTCCGGGTCGACGACTCCGGTGCGGCCACCCCGCTCGTCGAAGTGAGTGCGGCCGACTCGATCCTCCAGGCCTGCGCCTCGCCGAGCGGCCAGTACGCTGCCGTCGTGATCGCCCCGGACATGGCCGACAACGCCTACGACGGGATGCTCCTGCCCCTCCCGGAGCAGCTCGAGACGCACCTGATCGACATGAAGACCGGGGACGAGCTCGTGGCGCTGACCGGGTTCGACGCATCCTGGTGCCAGACGGCACCGCGGTTCTGACGTGACGGAGTCCGAGGTCCTGCGCCGCGCCACCCGTGACGACGTGATGCGCTCCGCCGTGGACGTCGCGCCGACGCTGCTCGGCGCGGAGCTGCGGACCGTCGTCGTCGAGGACGGCCTCCCGGTCGAGGTGCGCGTGCGCATCACCGAGGTCGAGGCGTATCACGGGCAGGGCACGGGCGCCCTGGCCGACCCCGGGTCGCACGCCCGCATGGGGCGCACGGCCCGGAACGCCACGATGTGGGGGGAGCCCGGGCATCTGTACGTGTACCTCAGCCACGGCATCCACTCCTGCGTCAACGTGGCCTGCGGCCCCGAGGGGCAGGGCGACGGGGTGCTGCTGCGTGCCGGGGAGATCGTGTCCGGCGTGGAGGCGGCGGCTCGACGACGACGTGCGGTCCCGCCGCTCGGCCGCACCGCCCTCCGGGACCTCGCGCGCGGACCGGGACGGCTCGGACAGGCCGCGGGGCTGCGGCACTCCCTGCACGACGGCATCGACGCCGTCACGGGCGACGAGCAGAACGGCGCCAGGGCGGAGCTGTGGCTCGGCCCTCCCGTGGTCGACGTGGCCCAGGGTCCGCGGGTGGGGGTGGCGGGTGTCGCCGGGACGGACGCGTTCCCCTGGCGCTTCTGGATCCCCGGCGACCCGACGGTCTCCGCCTTCCGGTGGGGGCGGGGTGCTGCCGACGCTTCGAGTCGCGCGAATGGTGGCTTTTCGGGCTGAGATGGGACCATTCAGGCGATTCGAACGGCGGGCCGAGGCCGTGCTAGACTGACTCTTCGTCTGCGCACGCTCCTGTGCGCAGTTCGTGTGCTCCCCCTTCTTCCGCCGAGAGATCGGCATGCGGGGCGGCGTGCAGACAAGGGATCTTGGGTGAGGCCGTCCGGTCTCACGGTAATGAAGGAGTCATCATCATGGCAGCAGTGTGCCAGGTGACCGGAGCTGTTCCCGGCTTCGGTCACAACGTCTCGCACTCGCACCGCCGGACGAAGCGTCGCTTCGACCCGAACGTGCAGAAGAAGACCTATTTCGTGCCCTCGCTCGGTCGTAAGATCACGCTCAACGTGTCCGCCAAGGGCATCAAGGTGATCGACGTGCGCGGCATCGAGAACGTCGTCAAGGACCTCCAGGCGAAGGGTGTGAAGCTCTAATGGCCAAGAAGGCTCAGGACGTCCGTCCGATCATCAAGCTGCGTTCGACGGCGGGTACGGGTTACACGTACGTGACCAAGAAGAACCGCCGCAACACCCCCGACCGCCTCGTGCTCAAGAAGTACGACCCGGTCATCCGTCAGCACGTCGAATTCCGAGAGGAGCGTTGATCCATGGCTAAGAAGAGCAAGATCGCGCGCAACGAGCAGCGCAAGGTCATCGTCGAGCGCTACGCCGAGCGTCGTGCCGAGCTGAAGAAGACCCTGGTCGACCCGAACGCCACCGACGAGGCCCGCGAGGCCGCCCGCGTCGGCCTGCAGAAGCTGCCGCGCAACGCGTCGCCGGCTCGCGTGCGTTCGCGCGACGTCATCGACGGCCGCCCCCGTGGTGTCCTCACGAAGTTCGGCATCTCGCGTGTCCGCTTCCGTGACATGGCGCACCGTGGCGAGCTGCCCGGCGTGACCAAGTCGAGCTGGTAAGCATCGAGCGAAGAAGGGCGAGGATCTCGGATCCTCGCCCTTCTTGCATGCCCGGCGACGCAGGCGATCGCGCGGGATCAGGCACGTAGGCGGGCGAGCGCCTGATCCCGCGCGGGGGCCTGAACCGGCGAGCGAGCGTCCGAAAACCTGTGACGCGAGTGGCCAATGTGACGCGACACGCCGGGAAATCGGTCGAAACCCGCGAAATGACGCGGAAATCCGGGTGGCCGTTGGTACATTCGAGGCGGTCACACGACCAACGGGGAGCACCCGCTCCTCGCACCCACACACGATGCGACGGTCCTTCGTCGCTGGAGGATGACATGGCTGACAAGTCCATCACCAAGACCGAGCTCGTCGCGAGCATCGCTTCCGCCACCGGCCAGAGCCAGGCCACCGTCTCCGGTGTCCTCGACTCGCTGTTCGCCACGGTCTCCGACGCCGTCGCCAAGGGCAGCAAGGTCTCCATCCCGGGCTGGATCTCGTTCGAGCAGGTCGACACGGCCGCCCGCACGGGCCGCAACCCGCAGACCGGCGCCGAGATCAAGATCCCGGCCGGCAAGCGCGTCAAGGTGACCGCCGGTTCCAAGCTCAAGGCTGCCGTCAAGTAAGACCGCACCCTTTCGAAGGCCGCCCTCGATCCGGGGGCGGCCTTCGTGCTTCCTCCCTGCTGCGCGCGCCTAGGCTGGAGGGGTGAGTTCCCGCACCGAGACGCCGCGCTCGACGTCGGCGTACCGTCTCGCCGGCATCGTCATCCTCCTCGCCGCCGCCGGCGTCGCCCTCGCCTGGGCGCTCCTGGTCGGCGGAGGGGCGAACCCGCCGCTGCTGCAGGACCCCGGACCCGTGGTGCTGTGGGGCACACCGCTGGCGAAGCTCGTGATGAACCTCGCCGGCGCGCTCATGCTCGGATCGCTCGTGCTGGCCCTGTTCGGACTGCGGGCCGGAGAGCGCGCGTTCGACACGGCCCTGAACATCGCCTCGGTCGGCGCCGCCGTCTTCACCGTCTCCGCCGGACTCGCCGGATTCTTCTCCTTCATGGCGGCCTTCAACCCGCAGCTCAGCATCGAGCGCGAGTTCGGCTCGCAGCTCGGGCGCTTCCTGCTCGAGCTCCCGCTGGGACAGTCGTGGCTGATCACGACGATCCTCGGTGCGGTCATCACGGTGCTCGCGTTCGCCTGGCGCACCTGGACGCCCACACTGCTCACGGCGCTGCTGGCCGCGGTGTCGTTCCTGCCGCTCGCGACGCAGGGACACGCGGGGGACCTCGACGGACACAACATGGCCGTCAACTCGATCCTCCTGCACACGATCGGCGCGGCGGTGTGGCTGGGCGGCCTGCTCCTCCTCGTGCTCCTCCGCGGGCAGCAGGGGGTCGACCTGCCCGCACTCGTCTCGCGGTACTCCTCCCTCGCGATCGCCGCCTTCGCGGTCGTCGCGGTCTCCGGCTTCACCCGATCGATCGTGGCCGTCGGAAGCTGGGAGGCCGTGTGGACCACCCCGTACGGGCTCATCGTCGTGGTCAAGGCCGCTCTCCTCGTCGGCATGGGGCTGCTCGGCGCCTGGTACCGCACGCAGCTGATCCCGAAGCTGAGCGGCGCCCGCGCCTCGCGGTGGTTCTGGGCGCTCGTGCTCGGCGAGGTGGCGCTGATGGGTCTCGCCTCCGGTGCCGCCGCCGCGCTCGCCCGCACACCCCCGCCCACCGGCGAGGTCGCGGCGTTCGCGCAGACCCCGGCCCAGATCCTCACGGGATCGCTGCTGCCGCCCGAGCTCACGCTGGAGCGCTGGTTCACGGCGTGGGACATCGACGTGCTGTGGCTCGTCGCGGCGGGTCTCGGACTCTTCTTCTATCTCGCAGGGGTGCGCCGGCTCCGGCTCCGCGGCGACCGCTGGCCGATCCACCGCACCGTCTTCTGGGTGCTCGGTCTGCTCCTGCTGGTGTGGGTGACCGGCGGTCCCATCAACGCCTACCAGGAGTACCTCTTCAGCGTGCACATGCTGGGGCACATGATGCTCTCGATGGCGATCCCGCTGCTGCTCGTCTCCGGGGCGCCGATCACCCTCGCGCTGCGCGCCATCCACAAGCGCGACGACGGCACCCGTGGCGGCCGTGAGTGGATCATGTGGGCCGTGCACTCGCCGTTCGCGCGGGTCGTCACGCATCCGATCGTGGCGGCGGCGATCTTCATCCTCTCGCTCTGGGCGTTCTACTTCACCGACCTCGTGCGCTGGTCGATGTACGAGCACCTCGGGCACGAGTGGATGGTCATCCACTTCCTCATCTCGGGCTACCTGTTCGTGATGAGCCTGATCGGCGCCGATCCCGTGCCGTACCGACTGCCGTACCCCGGCCGGCTCATCACCCTCATCGCGGTGATGGCCATGCACGCGTTCTTCGGCATGGCGATCATGATGCAGGAAGGACTCATGGTCGCCGACTGGTTCGGTGCGATGGGCCGCGACTGGGGCGCCGACCCCATGACCGACCAGTACGTGGGCGGCGGCATCGCGTGGTCGATCGGCGAGATCCCGACGCTCATCCTGGCCATCACCGTCGCGATCCAGTGGAGCCGGAGCGACACCAAGCTCCAGCGCCGCCGCGACCGCCACGCCGACCGCACGGGCGACGCCGAGCTGGAGGAGTACAACGCCCGGCTGGCCGACCTCGCTGCCCGTGATCAGCGCGCCGCGGAGCGCCAGCGCCGCTGACGCGGCGAGGGTCTCACTGCCCGAGGTCGTCCGGCGATCCGACGCGGATCGAGGCGGAGCCGTCGGGGAGGATGGCGATCGACCCGTTCACGCGGAACGGCACGTCTTCGGAGACCGGCTCGACGGAGCCGTCGAAGAGCGACTGGATCTCGACCTCGACGTGGGCCACGGCGTTCGCGGCCGGGATCTGCCAGTGGCCGTCGTCGGAGGGCGCGACCATGATCTCGGGCTGCTGGGTGATCGACCACTTCGGCGGCGCCGCGATCCGGTTCTCGACGCGGAGCCCGAACGGGCAGGCCGTGGGCTGCAGCACCTCCTGCGTGGTGCAGCGGGTGAGGAACTCCTCGACGCGCTGCTGGACGACGTCGACGAACTCCTCCGTCGGCTCCGACTGCACGTCCAGAGGGGTCACCGCGAGCGGCGTGTCGGCGAGGACGCCGTGGCCGGACGACTCCGAGATCGCCGTGTCCACCGTGACGGAGTACACGCCGGGGGTGAAGACCAGCAGGGGCAGAGGCTCGAGCGGAGGAGCGGCGGTACCGGCGGCGGAGACCTGCCGACGGTCGACCTCGAAGCCGTTCACGGCGAAGCGGTCGGACCCGCGCACGGTGAGCTCGACGACCGCCAGCGGGCTCGTGGTGAAGCGCCAGTTCGGCGTGATGCCGGCCCAGCCGTCCTGCGCGACGTGGAAGGTGGTCGTCCCGGAATGCCCACCCGCCTGGTAGCTCACCGTGACCGCGGTGTCGTCGCCGGAGGTCTGCTCCGACTCGACCTCGATGTCGGTGAGGGGGCCGAGGGCGGAGCGGCGCAGCAGGGCCTCCGATGCGGCGGGGTCGATGCCCGCGTCATCGAGGGTCTCCCGGTCGATCGCGACGCCGGGCACGCGGAGGGCGTCGGCCGCCCGCCCCTCGGCGAGCAGATCGAGATAGCGGACCACGAACGCCGACGGGCCGTAGAACTGCCGGTAGAGCGTGGCGCCTCCGGCGCCGATCGCGGCCAGCAGGAGGACGCCGATGAGCCCGAGGATCGCCAGATCGGCGCCCAGGCGCGACCGCCGGGGCGCGCGCGTCCCGGCCCGCTCCATGCCGGCCAGTCTAGGAGGGCGTCCTGGGGGGACGCCGAGCGTCGGCGGGCCCCCGCCGGACGGGGCACGTAGCATGGGGGAGCGTCCCGTGTCCGCCCCGCCAGCCCTGTGAGAACCGTGTCCCTTCCCGCCCTGTCCGAGGAGCAGCAGGAGCTGTTCCGGCTCATCGAGGACACGAGGGAGCACGTCTTCATCACGGGACGCGCGGGCACCGGCAAGTCCACGCTCCTGCAGCACTTCGCCTGGAACACGAAGAAGCAGATCGCGATCTGCGCCCCCACCGGCGTCGCCGCGCTGAACGTCGAGGGGCAGACGATCCACTCCCTCTTCCGGCTGCCGATCGGGCTGATCGGGGACGGGGACATCGACCAGAACGATGCGACCCGCCGCATCCTCAACGCGATCGAGACCCTCGTCATCGACGAGATCTCCATGGTCAACGCCGACCTCATGGACGCCATCGACCGATCGCTCCGGCAAGCCAGGGGGCGGCGGGGGGAGCCCTTCGGCGGGGTGCAGATCGTCATGTTCGGCGACCCGTACCAGCTCGCCCCTGTCCCGCCGCGCGGGGACGAGGCCCGGTACGTGAAGGATCACTACCGGTCGTTCTGGTTCTTCGATGCGAAGGTGTGGGCGGGCCCTTCGACAGCCCCTTCGACAGGCTCAGGGACCCAGGGGACCCAGGGGGCGCTGTTCGAGGTGGACACCCGGGCCGAGCTGCACGTGCGGGAGCTCGTGCAGATTCATCGCCAGTCGGACGACGGCTTCAAGTCCATGCTCAACGCCGTCCGCTATGGACGGGTGACAGCGGAGATCGCCGGGATCCTCAACGCTCAGGGCGCGCGCACCCCTCCGGAGCCCGAGCCGGGCGAGGTGCCGATGATCACCCTCGCCACCCGCAACGACATCGTGAACAGCATCAACAGCCGGCATCTCGCCGCGCTGCCCGGCAAGGAGCAGACCGCGCGAGCGGAGGTCAACGGCGACTTCGGCCGCGGCGAGGCCTCTCTCCCCGCCGAGTCCGAGCTCAAGCTCAAGGTGGGGGCGCAGGTGATGTTCCTGCGCAACGACACCGCGATGACCGGAGAGCCGCCGCGCTGGGTCAACGGCACCATCGGGACGGTGACCCGGATCCTCGGCGGGACCGTGCGCGTGGAGATCGACGGCGAGGAGGTCGACGTCGAGCCGGCCGTCTGGGAGCGGTTCCGGTACGCCTACGACCCGAACACGAAGAAGCTCTCCCGTGACGTCGTCGCCGAGTTCACCCAGTTCCCGCTGCGGCTGGCCTGGGCCGTGACGATCCACAAGTCGCAGGGCAAGACATACGATCGGGCGGTGATCGACCTGGGCTCCGGGGCGTTCGCGCCGGGGCAGACCTACGTCGCGCTGAGCCGGCTCACATCCCTGGAGGGGCTGTACCTCTCGCGTCCGCTGCGGCCCAGCGACATCCGCGTGGACGAGGACGTGCGGCGGTTCATGCGCGACGCGTGGCTCGCGGCCTCCACGCCGGAGCTGCCGAGGACCTGAGGCCGGCCGGTCAGGCGGCGGCGCGGGCGCGGTCCAGGTCTTCGAAGAGCTCCGTGTTGAAGCGGTACGCGAGCAGCACCTCGTCGATGACGCGCTCGCGCTCCGCCTCGTCCCAGGGGGCGGCGTCGAGCTGGTCGCGATAGACGTCCTTGAAGGCGGAGGGGTCGGCGATGTCGTCGAAGAGGTAGAAGCCGATGCCGTTCGTCTCGAAGCCGAAGCGCCGCGCCATCACCCGGCCGATGAAGATGCCGCCGGAGAGGTCGCCGAGGTAACGGGTGTAGTGGTGCGCGACGAAGCCGCCCGCCCAGGTCGCGCCCACCTGCCGGATGCGCTCGACGTAGCGCTGCGTGGTGGGCAGCGGGGCGATCCGCTCGCGCCACTCGGGCCCGAGGAGGAAGGCCAGGTCGGCCTCGAGCGCCGGGAGGCGCGTGAGCTTGTCGCTGAGGAACACCGACGCCACCGGGTCCTGGCGCATGCGCTCGCCGGCCTCCTCGAGCGCGTCGTAGATGAAGTAGTGCTGTGCGACCAGCGCGATGTAGTCCTCGCGCGATCCCTCGCCCTTGAGCAGATCGGACATGAAGCCCGCCGTCTCGCTGCGGGAATGCGAACCGGAGGAGCGCTCCCGGAGGGCGGCGGAGAAGGAGAGGATCTCGGGCATGGCTTCAGTGTAAGGGCAGCCTAACCTTGGAGGGAAGCCCGCGGCCGCAGCGACGGTCAGTCGTGGGGCCGGGGCTCCACGCCGAGGCGGGAGCAGGCGTCGTCGTACAGCGCCACGATCTCCCGGCGCACCTCCCGGCGCTCGGTGATGGGGCCGCCCGGCCACGGCACCCGGAGCTCCGACGCCGCGGCGTCGCGCGAGACCTCCCACACTCCGGCCTCCCCGTCGAACCCGGTCATCACGGCGCCGTCGACGTCGTCCGTGGGCGGTGCGGAGAAGGCGCGGGCGATCAGCAGGTTGTCGTCCGTGTGGTCGTCGTTCATGTGGCGGAGGACGGCGGCGATCACGTCGGCGGCGAAGTCATGGGGCACAGGGACACCCTACGACGGCTCGCGGGGCCGACTTTCAGCATCCGCGCTCTAGACTCAGGAGACACGTCTTCGGGGGTTCCCACACATGCACCTTCTCTCGTCGCGCCGGTGGCGCGCCGCAGCGGCCACGGCGGCCGTCCTCGGTCTCGTCCTCACCGGATGCTCCTCTGAGGAGACCTTCAGCTATACGCCGCCCGAGCAGGTCGACGCGACCCTTCCCGACGAGACCGTCGCCGCGCTCCAGGGGGCGGTCGACAACGCCATCGCCGCCTCCGGCGCCAGCGGTGCGATCGTCGGCGTCTGGGTGCCGTGGAGCGGGACCTGGGTCGCGGCCACCGGCACGCAGAGCAAGGCGGACGGCGGCGAGCTCTCCACCGACATGTCGTTCCGCATCGCCGACGTGACCCGCCTGATGACCTGCGACGTGCTCTACGCGCTCGCCGACGAGGGCACGGTCGAGCTGGACGCGAAGGTGCCGGAGTACGTCTCCGGCGTCGCCGACATGGACGACATCACCCTGCTCGACCTCTGCAACGGGACCAGCGGTGCCGGCTCCTCGGAGAAGACGGTCAAGGCGGCGTGGAAGAACACCCCCGACCGGGTGTGGGCACCGCTCGAGCTCGCCGGCTACGGCCTCGGTCGTACCCGGGTGGCTCCGCACACCACGTTCCGCGACTCCGACGCCGGATACCTCCTGCTCGGGCTCGCCCTCGAGCGCGCGTCCGGGATGAGCGCCCGCGAGCTCATCGCGGAGTACGTCACCGAGCCGCTCGGGCTCGCCGAGACCTCGCTCCCGCCGGCGGCCGCGGCGCCGCCCTCGGACGGCCCTGTGCTCGAGGGGCACTACATGAACAAGGGCGAGGGCGGGTACGACTGCGCCGCCCCGGTCGACATCACCACCCTGTCGTCGAGCACCGGTTTCACCGACTCCGGGGCCGTGTCCACCATCACCGATCTCGGCCGTTACATCCAGGCGGAGGCGACGCAGGCGCTGCGCACCAAGGACGACCCCGACCGGTTCGCGACGCCGCTGCCCGTGGCCGAGGACGCGCCCACCTGGTATCAGGCGACCGGGGGAGCGTACATCGCCGGCTCGATGATCGGCCAGCACGGCTGGACGCCCGGATACGCGACCGCGGCCTACTCGGATCCGACCACCGGGTTCACCGTGGCGGTCGTGCTGAACGACTCCACCGCCGGAGCCGTGTTCGCCCAGCAGCTCTCCTGGGAGCTCGCGGCGATCGCCTCCAAGGCGCCGGCCGCGTCCGGGGAGACGGCCCCCGACTTCGGTCTTCCCTTCACCGCGGAGCAGTACCACGCGGCGACGGCGGAGGCCGCTCTCCCCTGCATCCCCCCGGCGGAGTGATCCCGGCCCGAGCGAGCGAGGTCCGCATGGCGATCGTCGACAACGCGATCTACGTGGACGGTGTGCGCGCCGAGAACCCGCGCAGCCTCAACGAGACGTTCGAGCGGATCCGCGAACGGCGGGGCATGGGGTGGATCGGCCTCTATCGTCCGAGCGCCGAGGAGGTGCGGGCCGTCGCCGACGAGTTCGGCATCCACGAGCTCGTGGTGGAGGACGCCCTGTCCGGGCATCAGCGCGCCAAGCTGGAGCGGTACGGCGACGTGCTGTTCATGGTGCTGCGGCCCGCGCGCTACCTCGACGAGCGCGAGGAGGTCGAGTTCGGCGAGGTGCACGTGCTGGTCGGGCCGGACTTCGTCGTGACGATCCGTCATGCGGAGTCGCCGGACCTCGGCCGCGTGCGTCGCCGGCTCGAGGCCGACCCGGCGCTGCTCGCCCACGGCCCCGAGGCGGTGCTCTACGCGATCCTCGACGAGGTGGTCGACGAGTACTCCCCGGTCCTTGCCGGTCTCGAGAACGACATCGACGAAATCGAGGGTCAGCTCTTCGAGGAGGACGCCGACGCGACCCAGCGGATCTACGACCTCGGCCGCGAGGTGATCGACTTCCAGCGGGCGACCCAGCCGCTGGCCGGCATGCTGGAGGCGCTGCTCCGCGGCTCCGAGAAGTACCGCGTGAGCGAGGAGCTCCAGCGGTACCTGCGCGACGTTCTCGACCACACCCTGCGCGTGAGCGACAAGGCGGCCACCTTCCGCTCCGTGCTCGACAACGCCCTCACGGTCGAGTCGACCATCGTCGCACGGCGGCAGAACGACGAGATGCGCCGGATGACGGAGCTGAGCATCCGCCAGAACGACGAGGTGAAGAAGATCTCCGGCTGGGCGGCGATCCTGTTCGCCCCGACGCTGGTCGGCACCGTCTACGGCATGAACTTCGACCACATGCCCGAGCTGCACTGGGTGTTCGGGTACCCGATGGCGGTGCTGCTCATGGTCGCGATGGGGGTCGGACTCTACGCGGCCTTCAAGCGCAAGGGCTGGCTGTAGCGGGATCCGGGTCGCGGCCGGCCAGCGCGACGGGCGGTGCGGTCGGGCATGGGATGATCGCACCATGGAACTCGTGGCGGGAATCGACTCCTCGACGCAGTCCTGCAAGGTCGTCATCGTCGACGCGGTCTCCGGCCGGGTGATCCGGGAGGGTCGCGCTCCCCACCCGCCGGGGACCGAGGTCGATCCCGAGGAGTGGTGGCGTGCTCTGCAGGCGGCGATCGCAGCCGCAGGCGGCTTCGACGACGTGGAGGCCTGGGCGCTCAGCGGTCAGCAGCACGGCATGGTCGCGCTGGACGCCCAGGGCCGGGTCGTCCGGCCCGCTCTGCTGTGGAACGACCTGCGCTCCGCCGATGCCGCCGCCGCGCTCATCGCCGAGCACGGTGCGGCGGTTCTCGCCGCGCGTACGGGACTCGTGCCCGTGCCCTCCTTCACGCTCACCAAGGTGCGCTGGCTGCGGGAGCACGAGCCCGCGAACGCGCGCCGGGTGGCCTCGGTGGCGCTCCCGCACGACTGGCTCACGTGGCGCCTGCGCGGCTTCGGACCGGAGAGCGAGCGCGGCGCCGCGCTGGAGGAGCTCGTCACCGATCGCTCGGAGGCGTCCGGCACCGGGTACTGGACCGATGCCGGGTACGACCGCGACCTGTTCTGCGCGGCGCTCGGACAGGATGCGATCCTGCCGCGGGTGCTCGCGCACGACGCGGCCGTCGACGACGCCAGGGGGCGCCCGGTCGGTCCCGGGTCCGGGGACAACGCCGGCGCCGCACTCGGTCTGGGCGCGGGCGCCGGCGACGTGGTGCTCTCGCTCGGCACGAGCGGCACCGTCTTCGCCACGAGTGCGCACCGCACGGTCGATCCCACCGGAACCGTGGCGGGCTTCGCGGATGCGGCCGGCGGCCATCTGCCCCTCGTCGCCACGGTGAACGCCGCCCGGGTGCTCGACGTGGTCGCGGCCCTTCTCGGCGTCGACCACGAGGGGCTCGGCCGACTCGCGCTCGCCGCGGAGCCCGGCGCGGGCGGACTGACGCTCGAACCGTACTTCGAGGGGGAGCGCACGCCGAACCTCCCGGATGCGACCGGGACGCTCTTCGGCATGACACTCGGGTCGACGACGCGGGAGAACCTCGCCCGCGCCGCGTTCGAAGGGGTGCTCGGCGGTCTGCGCTACGGCCTCGACGCCATCCGGGACCTCCGGGTGCCGGCGGAGCGCGGGATCCTCATCGGCGGCGGTGCCCGGTCGGCGGCGGTGCGGGCGATCGCGCCGCTGATCCTCGACATCCCGATCGACGCGCCGCCGCCCGGCGAGTACGTGGCGTGGGGCATGGCCCGGCAGGCGGCGCGGACGCTGGGGCGGGATCTGCCCCCGGCCGCCTGACCGCGATCAGGCGAGGATGTCGGCCCAGGCCGCGGTCCGGTCGCCGACGAGATCGGTGCCGACGACCACCCAGTCCGCCCCGGCCGCCGCGAGGGCTGCGGCATCGGCCCGGCGCACGCCACCGTCGACGCCGATGCGACGCGACGGCGAGGATTCCCGCAGGGCGGTGACCTTGGCGAGGACGGCGCGGTCGAAGGCACTGCCGGCCTGACCCGGCACGATCGACATGCAGAGCACCGCCATGTCCGCCGGCACGCTCGTCGCCGGTGTCTGCGGTGACACCGCCAGACCGGGCGTGCCGCCGCGACGCGCGATGCGATCGACCGCGGCCTCCCAGTCGTCGCTCTCGACGTGCACGATCACGAGATCGCAGAAGTCGGTCCACGGGTCGACCTCCACTGCCGAACGCCGCGCCATGACGTGTGCCTCCGCCGTCAGACCGGTCTCGGTGGCGAGGCTCGCCGCCTCCTCGGGGCGAAAGCCGCCCGCTGCGGCGAACCGTCCGTCGGTCGTGTCCCAGTGCAGGCGGCGCAGTCCGGCCGCCCGCAGCCGCGCGGCGGTCGCCCGCCGTTCGGTCGCGGGCACCGACCACAGCGACCCGGCGACCTGGATCACGCGTCCTCCGCGAGCACGGCCTGGGCGAGCGCGTGATCGGTGAACAGCTCGGTGATGAGGCCCACCCGGGAGACCGTGCGGATCGCGTCGGCTTTGGCGGCGCCGCCCGCCACAGCGACGACGCGGGGCACCTTCTGCAGCTCCGCGTAGGAGATGTTCACGCAGCGGTCCTGGAACTCCTCGTCGACCGGGGTGCCGTCGCTGCCGATGAGGATCCCTGCGATGTCGGCCACGCATCCCTTCTTCAGGGCATTCGCCAGATCGTCGATGGGGAGCACGTCCCGCACCTGCGACACGGGCGGGTCCCAGGCGCCGACCGAGAGCAGGGCTGTCGTGACGGAGGGGAACAGGTCCATCGCGGAGCGGATGTCGGGGTGATTGCGCAGGCTCGCCGCGGTCTCGCGATCCCCGACGATGAGCGGCGAGAAGATGGGGTAGACCGCGCCGCCCGCGCGCCGCGAGGTCTGCCGGACGACCTCGATGGGGGAGGACGCGAGATCGCCGGCGACCACACCGGTGAGCTGCACGATCGACAGGCGCGGCAGATGGGCGAACTGGCTCGCGGTGGCCGTGAGCGTGCGCCCCCAGGTGACGCCCAGCACCTCGTCCTCATGGAGGGTGTCGCTGAGGGCGCGGGCCGCGGCAGCGCCGATCTGGCGGCGGACGTCGTCGTCGTCGCCATGGGAACGGACGACGAGGCAGTTCTCGAGGCCGAGCTTGTCCTGCAGGCGCTGACTGAGCTCGACGTCCGGCAGACCCCAGTCGTGGATCTCGATCGTGACCACGCCCTCCTCCTTGGCGCGAGCGAGCAGCCGGGCCACCTTGAAGCGGGAGATACCGAGGGCATCGGAGATCTCGACCCGGGATCGGTCCTCGAGATAGTGCGCCCTGGCCACCGCGGCCATCAGTGCGCGCTCGTGTTCCAGGCCCTTCGGCACCTCGCTCGTTTGAGCGCTGAAATCACGAAATTGTGACATATGTGATTCTGCCTTCCTCCGGCTCCGGCCGCTTTCCTATGCTCAAACGTACATCCAAGCATCACAGATGAGCGAAGTGAATCTTCACGCGCGATCAAAGGAGACGTGTTGACGGTCAATGACGACATCCTGGCGGTGGCGCGCGAGCGCTTGCGGGCCGAGGCCGATGCCGTGACGGCGCTCATCGACACGATCGACGACACCCTCGTGACCGCCGCGTCGCTGATCCTCGCCGGTGCGGGCAAGCTCTTCGTCGGCGGCTCGGGAACGTCCGGCACCGTGGCCCGTCGCATGGCGCACATCCTGTCCGTCACCGGCACTCCTGCACTGCCGTTCTCCCCGATGGACGGCCTTCACGGCGCGTCCGGAGCGATCACGGCCGACGACGTCGTCCTGCTCATCTCGAACGGCGGGGCCTCCGACGAGGTCGTGCAGCTCGCCCGCATCACCCGCGGTCGCGGTGCCCGCGTCATCGCGCTCACCCGGAGCCACACGACCCCGCTGGCGCAGCTCGCCGACCACAGTGTGGCCGTCGCGGTGTCGCCCTCCGCCGACATCGGCGGCATCGTGGCCACCGGCATCACCATCGCCCAGTCCGCCTGGGGCGACGCGCTCGCCGAGGTGCTCATGCGCGGCCGCGGGTACACGTGGGCGGAGTTCATGACCACCCACCCCGCCGGTGCGGTCGGTCGCCTCGAGGACCTGCCGTCGGACCCCGCGCGCATCGTCATCCCCGCTCCCGGCGGAGGTGCGCGATGATCGACGTCGTCGCCGGAGTCGACAGCTCGACGCAGTCCTGCACCGTCGAGCTCAGGGACGCCACGACCGGAGCCCTCATCGGCACCGGCCGGGCGCCGCACCCGATCACCCACCCGCCCGTGAGCACGCAGGACCCCCAGGCATGGTGGGAGGCGCTCGTCCTCGCCATGGCCGCGGCGCGGGCCGACCACGACGTCCGCATCGTCGGCGTCGGCGTCGGGGCGCAGTGCCACGGACTCGTCGTCTCCGGCGCCGACGGAGGCGTGCTGCGCCCTGCGCGCCTGTGGAACGACACGACCTCCGCCGGTCAGGCGGCCGCGCTGGTCCAGGCCCGCCCCGCGGCGTGGTGGGCCGAGCAGATCGGCGTCGTGCCGTCGGCGGCGCTCACCCTGCCCAAGCTCGTCCAGCTCGCGGAGACGGATGCCGAGACGTGGGACCGCACCCGTCACCTCGCCGTGCCGCACGACTGGCTGACCTTCCGCCTCACCGGCCGCCACGTCACGGACCGCTCCGACGCCTCGGGCACCGGCTACTACGCGGCCGCCGCAGGGCGGTGGCGCACCGACATCCTGGACGAGTGCGTAGGACCCCGCGACTGGGCGGCCCTGCTGCCCGAGGTCCTCGGACCCGACGAGGCCGCCGGCCGCATCCTCCCCGAGGCCGCTGCGGCGCTGGGCATCGATCCTGCGGCCGTCGTCAGCGCGGGCGGAGGCGACCAGCACCTCGCGGCGCAGGGCATCGGTCTCGGCGCCGGCGACATCGCCTACAGCCTCGGCACCTCCGGCGTGGTGTTCGCCACCACGCCCGACCCGATCGTCGACCCCCGCGGAGCCGTCGACGGCGTCGCCAACGTCACCGGCGGGTACCTGCCGCTCGTCTGCACGCTCAACGCCACCAAGGTCACCGACACGATGGCGCGGCTGCTCGCCGTCGACCATGCCACGCTGACGGCCCTCGCCCTCGACGCGCCGCTCGACCCCGAGCGTCCCGTGCTCGCCGCCTACCTCGACGGGGAGCGCTCGCCGCGGCTCCCCGCCGCGCGGGGCATGCTCGCCGGACTCACCACCGCGACCAGCCGTGAGCAGCTCGCCCTGGCCGCCTTCGAGGGCGTCGTGCTCGGCCTGGTCCGCGGCGAGCGGGCCCTCGCCGACCTCGGCATCCCGGTGACGGGGAACACCATCGCCATCGGCGGCGGCGCGCGGTCGCTCGCCTACCGCCAGGTGATCGCCGACCTCACGGGTCGCCCGGTGCACACCGTCGACGCGCCCGAGGGCACCGCGCGCGGCGCCGCCGTGCAGGCCGCGGCCGTGTGGCGCGGGACCACGGTCGCCGCCGTGACCGCGCAGTGGCGACCGGAGATCACCTCCGTCACCGCCCCCGCCGCCGATCGCACCGACATCGCGGACCGCTACCTCGAGCTCGCCGAGCTCCAGGCCGACGGCCGACGGTTCTAGGCGGACGCATGCCCGCTTCCACAGGAGAGAGAGGACACCCATGACGGAGATCCCCACCACCATGACCGCCAGCGTGCTGCGGGGGGTGAAGGACCTGGCGCTCGAGGAGCGCCCCGTCCCGGTCCCCGCGGCCGACGAGGTGCTGATCGAGGTCGCCAGCGTCGGCGTCTGCGGCTCCGACGTGCACTACTACGAGCACGGCCGCATCGGCCCGTACGTCGTCGACAGCCCGCTCATCCTCGGCCACGAGGTGAGCGGACGCATCGTCGCGGTGGGTGCGGACGTCGACCCGGCGCGGATCGGCCGGCGCGTCGCCATCGAGCCGCAGCGGCCCTGTCGTCGCTGCGACTTCTGCCGGGCTGGCGACTACAACCTCTGCCCGCAGATGGCCTTCTACGCCACCCCGCCCGTGGACGGCGCGTTCTGCGACTACGTGCTCATCCAGGACGACTTCGCCTACGACGTCCCCGACGCGATCAGCGATCACGCCGCCGCCCTCATGGAGCCGCTGTCGGTCGGGATCGCGGCCGCGCAGAAGGGCGGCATCAAGGTCGGCGACACCGTGCTGATCGCCGGAGGCGGTCCCATCGGCATCATCACGGCGCAGGTCGCGAAGGCGTTCGGTGCGGTCGACGTCGTGATCGCCGACATCAACCCCGCCCGCCGCGAGCTCGCCGCGTCCTACGGCGCGCGCACGATCGATCCGGCCGCCGACTCCACGGTGGAGCTGGAGGCGAACGTGTTCATCGACGCCTCCGGCGCGACGCCGGCCATCGTCAACGGCATCCGCTCCACCCGCGCCGGCGGCACGGTCGTGCTCGTGGGCAGCGCCGACGAGTTCCCGCTGTCGGTGCCCGAGGTCGCCATGCGCGAGCTCAACGTCACCGGCATCTTCCGGTACACCGGCACGTGGCCCATCGCCCGCGCGCTCCTCGAATCCGGTCAGGTGGAGCTCGACTCGCTCGTGACCCACGTGTACGGCATCGAGCAGGTGGAAGAGGCGCTGTCGGGCGAGGGATCGATCGACTCCCTCAAGCGCATCGTCCTGCCCCGCGTCCGGCGCGTCGACGAGCCCGCCGTGAAGGCGGCGTCATGACCGAGACCCTGCTGTCCGTCGAGGGCGTCTCGAAGTCGTTCCCCGGGGTGAAGGCCCTGGACGACGTCTCGTTCGACGTGCGTCCCGGCACCGTCCACGCCCTGTGCGGAGAGAACGGCGCCGGCAAGTCGACGCTGATGAAGATCATCAACGGCATCTACCAGCCCGACGCCGGGACCATCCGGGTGCGCGGCGAGGAGGTGCGGATCAAGAACCCCATCGACGCCCGCGCTCGCGGCATCGCCATGATCTCGCAGGAGCTCAACTACGTGCCCGGCATGACCATCGCCGAGAGCTTCTTCCTGGGCCGCCTGCCGATGAAGTTCGGCAAGGTCGACTGGCGGTTCATCCGCAGCGAGGCCCGGCGCATCCTCGCCGAGGAGGGGCTCGACTTCTCCATCAACCGCCGCCTCGGCACCCTCACCGTGTCGGAGATCCAGACGCTCGAGATCCTCCGCGCCGTGTACCACAGCGCGGACGTGCTGATCATGGACGAGCCGACCTCGGCGATCGCGCACAAGGAGGTCGAGTCGCTCTTCGCGAAGATCCGCGACCTGCGCGCCCAGGGCAAGTCGATCATCTACATCTCGCACAAGATGGACGAGGTCTTCGAGCTGGCCGACGACATCAGCGTGCTGCGGGACGGCACGGTGGTGAGCTCGCAGCCGGCCTCCGAGATCACGTCGAGCCAGGTGATCGCGCAGATGGTGGGCCGTGACCTCGACCACCAGTCCTACCCGAAGGAGCACGTCGAGATCGGCGACACGGTCTTCCGGGCCACCGGGCTGTCCGCCGAGCACATGTTCGAGGACATCGACCTGCACATCCGCGCCGGCGAGATCGTCGGGCTTGCCGGGCTCATCGGCGCCGGGCGCAGCGAGGTCATCCGCGCCGTGTTCGGCCTCGACAAGCTGGACGCCGGGGAGATCGAGGTCGACACGCAGACCGTGAAGATCAAGAACCCGACCCAGGCGATCAAGGCGGGTGTCGCGATGCTGTCCGAGGACCGCCGCCTGGTCGGGATCGTCCCGCAGCTGAGCATCATGAAGAACGCCACCCTCGCCAGCCTCCGCAAGGTGATCCACGGCGGCTTCGCCCGGCGACGGGAGGAGGAGGAGCTCGTCACCGAGTACTTCCGGAAGATGAACGTCAAGGCGCCGAGCCTGCAGACACGCATCGCGAACCTCAGCGGCGGCAACCAGCAGAAGGTGCTCCTGGCCCGCTGGCTGATCGCCGATCCGAAGGTGCTCCTCCTCGACGAGCCCACGCGCGGCATCGACGTGGGTGCGAAGTTCGAGATCTACAAGATCATGACCGAGCTCGCCCGCCAGGGGCGCGGCATCCTCATGATCTCGTCCGAGCTCCCCGAGCTCATCGGCATGTGCGACCGCATCTACGTGATGTCGGCCGGACGCCTCACCGCGGAGCTGACGCCCGATCAGTTCTCGCAGGAAACCATCCTCACCTACGCCATGAATGAAATCGAGGTGGCATGACAATGCTCCAGACACTGAAGAGACTCGAGGTGAACCGCTTCTCGATCTACATCATCTTGCTGGTGGTGATCGTCGCGGCGAGCTTCCTGAGCCCGAACTTCCTGAGTTCGGACAACATCTTCAACGTGCTGCGCCAGGTCGCGGTGATCACGATCCTCGCCTTCGGGGCGATGACGCTGATCATCGGCGGCATGATCGACCTGTCCGCCGGCGCCGTCATGGCGTTCGCCGGTGTCGTGTCGGTGCTGGTCTACAAGTCGACGGGCAACCTGCTGCTCGCGATCCTCGCCGGGATCCTCATCGGCATGCTCTGCAACCTCGTGAACGCCTTCCTCGTCGCGACGTTGAAGACCCCCGCGTTCATCGTGACGCTCGGCATGATGCTGATGGCCCGCGGCGCGGTGCTGGAGCTGACCCAGGGGCAGAACGTCCTCCAGCTGGGCGACTTCATCCTCATCGGCCAGGGCAACCTCGGCTGGCTGCCGATCCCGGTGCTCGTGCTGATCGGCGTGACGATCGTGATCTGGTATCTCATGAACCAGACCAGGTACGGCCGCTCGGTCTACGCGGTGGGCGGCAACGAGGAGGCGGCACGCGCCGCCGGAATCTCCGTGGAGCGCGTGAAGTACCAGGCGTTCCTCGTGAACGGCGCCCTGGTCGGCATCGCCGGTGTCATCTTCATGTCCCGCGTCAACGCCGGTCTCCCCAACGCGGGCGTCGGCTACGAGCTGCAGGCCATCACCGCCCCGATCATCGGTGGCACGAGCTTCTCCGGCGGCGTCGGCACCGTGATGGGCACCCTCGCCGGTGCGCTCATCGTCGGCATCCTCGGCAACATCATGAACCTCATCGGGATCGGCTCGTACATCCAGCAGATCGTGATGGGCGCGATCATCGTCGTCGCCGTCGCCTACGACGTGTTCAGCAAGCGCGGCAAGGCCAAGACCACGATCCTCAAGTCCGACGCGAAGGGCGATCCCTTCCCCGTCGGAGCCTCCGCCTCCGCATCCTCATCCGACCCGGGAGGCGGCAGGACGTCGTCCTGACCGCTCCCACCCGACCGCTTCACCCCACCCAGAGAAACAGGAGAAGACAATGAAGAGTCTTACCCGCAGGATCATCGCGTTCGGCGCCGCTGCCGCCGCGGCGATCAGCCTCGCCGGCTGCGCCGTCACCACCGGGAACCCGACCGGGAACGGCGGAGGCGGTGGCTCCGAGGACAAGGACGAGTACCGCGTCGCGTACATCGCCCGTGCGCAGGCCGACTCGTTCGCCGCCTGGCTCGCGAACGAGATGAAGACGGCCGCCGGCGAGTACGACGACATCACCCTCGAGGTCTTCGACGGCCAGGCCGACGACGAGATCGAGAACAAGATGATCGAGAACGCGATCGCGAACAAGTTCGACGCGATCATCGTCCAGGCCAACAACGCCGACGCCCAGCTGCCGTACATCCAGCAGGCCATCGACGCGGGCATCGTGACCATCACGACCAACCCGCGCGTCGAGGGCCTGACCGGTGGCGACTCGGTCGACGCCGACCCCTACAAGCAGGGCGCGGTCGTCGCCGAGCTCGCGGTGGAGCAGATCCCGGACGGGGCCAACGTCGTGGTGCTGAACGGCCCGGCCGGCAACTTCCACAGCACCGCCCGCCGCGACGCCTGGGAGAAGGAGTTCTTCGCCGAGCGTCCTGACGTGACCATCGTCGCCGAGGACATCGCGAACTGGAACAAGGACGAGGCGATGACCCTGATGGAGGACTGGTCGCTGGCCAACTCCGACATCGACGCGATCATCTCGATGAACGACAACATGGCCTCCGGCGCGCTGGAGGCGGTGAAGGGCAAGGGCGGCTTCGACGGCATCCTCGCCTACGGCGTCGACGGCACCCCTGAGGCCGTGCTGCTGATCGAGGCGGGCACCATGACCGCCACCTCCCTGCAGAACGCCCGCGAGCTGGCGGAGCTCAACCTCAAGGCCGTGCACGATCTCCTGACGGGCGCGGAGGACGAGGTGAACGTCGACATCGGCAACCCGCTCATCACGAAGGACGGCGTCCAGGAGTACATCGACCTGTACAAGGACGCCGGACTGCTCGACCAGTGACACCGGTCGGGGAGCGGGCGCCCGCCCGCTCCCCGATCCGTGCCCGACCACCGCCGAGGACCGCTGATGCACGCACTCACCGCCGCCGATGCCCTGACCCGGGTGCGGGAACTGTCCCGCGACGGGCGGCCGTTCCTGCTGGGCGTCGTCGGGCCGCCCGGGGCCGGCAAGTCCACCCTCGCCGAGCGGCTCGGGATGCCGGTCCTCCCGATGGACGGGTTCCACCTCGCCAACGACGACCTCGATCGCCGCGGACTCCGCGACCGCAAAGGGGCACCGGAGACGTTCGACGTCGCCGGTTTCGCGGCCCTCCTCGGCCGCCTCCGCGCGGGGGAGGACGTGCGCGCCCCACGGTTCGACCGCGACATCGACGCCGCAGTCGCCGAGGTGCTGCCGCTCTCCGCCCGGGACCGCGTGATCGTGGTGGAGGGCAACTACCTGCTGCACGACGCCGACGGGTGGGAGCACGTGCGCCCCCTGCTCGACGAGACCTGGTACCTCGACGTGCCCGAGGACCTGCGGCTGCGTCGTCTCGTCGCCCGCCACGAGGCGTACGGGAGATCGCACGCCGACGCCGTCGCCTGGGCGGCCGACGTCGACGGCCCCAACGCCGTCCTCATCCGCGCGACCCGGCATCGGGCCGACGCCCTCATCACCCTGAACGAAGGAGACGACGCATGAGCGTCATGGATGCATTCGCCCTCACCGGCAAGACCGCGCTGGTCACCGGCGCCACCCGCGGTCTCGGCCGCGAGTTCGCCCGTGCCCTCGCCGAGGCCGGCGCCGACGTGGTCGTCCACGGTCGGGACGAGGCCGCAGCGCAGGAGACCGCGGCCGAGATCGAGGCCGTCGGGCGGCGGGCCTGGGTCGTGCTCGGCGACCTCACCGAGCGTCCCTCCGTCGACCGCATCGCGGCGGAGGCGATCGAGGCCGTGGGCGGACGTCTCGACATCCTCATCAACAACGCGGGCGCCTGCATCCACCGCCCGGCGCTCGAGGTGACGGACGACGAGTGGGCGCACGTCATCGACACGAACCTCACCGCCTTGTGGCGACTGTCGCAGACGGTCGGTGCGCACATGGTGGCGCGCGGCTCCGGATCGATCGTGAACGTCGGCTCCATCTCGGCCCAGATCGTCAACCGTCCGCAGATGCAGCCCGCCTACAACGCCTCCAAGGCCGCGGTGCACCACCTCACCAAGTCGCTGGCGGCCGAGTGGGCGCCGGCGGGGGTGCGCGTGAACGCCGTGGCGCCCGGCTACATCAAGACCGACATGTCGCCGGTGGACGAGCCGCGCTTCCGACGGTTCTGGATCGAGGACTCCGCGCAGCAGCGCTACGCCACGCCGAGCGAGGTCAGCCCGTCGGTGGTCTTCCTCGCGTCGGATGCCGCGAGCTTCATGTCCGGCACCGTCCTGGTGGTCGACGGCGGGTACACGCTGTTCTGACCGCCCTGCACGTGCGAGCGCCCGCTTCCGGGGAGGAGAGCGGGCGCTCGTGCGTGTACGGGGTCAGTCAGTCCTCGCCGTCGGCCTCGGGCATGCCAGGGCCGGGGCCCGGACGCACCTCGGCGTCGTCCCTGATGTCGATGCGGGTGTTGCCGTCGTGCTCCGAGACGTCCACGCGCGGCGCGGCGTCGGCCTCCGTGGCGTCGGGGGCCGAGGTCAGCTGGTCGTGACGGTTCTCCTCGAACGTCTCGTCGGCGGTGTCGTCAGGCGTGCTCATGGCTCTCCTTCGTGTCGGTGGTCTGGGAACGGTTGCGGGTCCATCGGGCGAGAGCATAGAGGACGCCCCCGACGGCGAGGAGGATGGCGCCGAACAGCCACACCTGCGGGCGCTGCTGGGTGAGCAGCAGGATGCACGACGCGACGCCGAGCACCGGGACGAACGTCCACACGCGGAAGTGGTCGTGCTCGACCTTGTCGCGGCGCAGCACCAGCACCGAGATGTTGACGCTGAGGAAGACGACGAGCAGCAGCAGCACGACGGTCTCGGCGAGGGTCGCGAGGTCTCCGACCAGCGTGAGGCCCATCGCCACGAGCGTCGTGGTGAGGATCGCGACCCAGGGGGTCTTCCGCTTCGGCAGGACGCGCCCGAGCGCGGACGGCAGGAGGTTCTGCTCCGCCATGCCGTAGGTGAGGCGGCTGACCATGATCATCGTCAGCAGGGCCCCGTTGGCGACGGCGATGAGCGCGATGAGGCTGAACAGCCAGGACGGGACGCTGACCCCGGTGGCCTCGACGACCGCGAGCAGCGGACCGCTGGACTCCTGCAGCTCGGAGGCCGGCAGGGCGACGGCGCTGGCGATGCCGACGAGCACGTACACGACACCGGCGGTGAGGAGCGCACCGAACAACGCGCGCGGGTAGGTGCGCCGCGGGTCCTTGACCTCTTCGATCATGTTGGCCGAGGTCTCGAAGCCGACGAAGGAGTAGTACGCGATCACCGCGCCGGAGAGGACCGCCAACGCGACGTTCGCCCCCTCGGGCACCTGCGTCGCCCGGGACAGGTCGCCGCCCCCGCCGCCGACGAACACCGCCACGACGACGATCACGATCACGAGGCCGCTGAGCTCGATCGCCGTCATCACGAGGTTCGCGCCCATCGACTCGCGGATGCCGCGGGCGTTGAGCAGGCCGACGATCGCGAGGAAGATGATCGCGACCGGGATGGTCGGCAGGTCGATGAAGGTGCTGAGGTAGTCGCCGGCGAAGGCGATGGCCAGTCCGGCCGCACTCGTCACCCCGGCCGCGAGCATGCTGAAGCCGACGAGGAAGGACACCAGCGGGCTGTGGAACGCCCGCTCGGCGAACACCGCGGCGCCGCCGGCGCGGGGGTACTTGGTGACCAGCTCGGCATATGACCCTGCGGTGAGCATGGCGAGGAGGAGCGCGAGGACGAGGGGCGCCCAGAGCAGGCCGCCCACGTCCTCCGACAGCACCCCCATGAGGGCGTAGATCCCCGCCCCGAGGACGTCGCCGAGGATGAACGCGAACAACAGGGGGCCGGTGATGGCGCGGCGCAGCCGGGTGGGTGTCTCGGCGCGCGGCTCGGTCTGGACGGTCATCCTTGCACCGTAGGGTCCGGAACTCCGGCGGGCGACGGGCTTGACAGTTCCGCCGCCAATGAGCCAGCGGGAGAGGACGGCGCGCTATCCTCGGTGCCGCAAGGCGGGTCGTCGCCCGGGCCGTTCCGGGGAGACGGGGGGCCGCCTGCGATCCCACAGAAGGACACCATCATGATCGGTACACCTCGCAAGGCGCTCGCGGAAGCGGTCGCCACGTTCCTCTTCGTCCTCGCGATCATCGCCGCGGTGAACAGCGGAAGCCCGCTCACCCCGCTCGCGATCGGCTTCACACTGATGGTGCTCGTGTACTCCACGGGCCACATCTCGGGCGCCCACCTCAACCCGGCGGTCTCGCTGGGCGTGTTCCTGCGCGGCGGGCTCAGCGTCGCCGACTTCGTCTCCTACCTCGTCGCGCAGTTCGCCGGCGGGGCGCTCGCGGCTCTCGTGGCCCTCGCCGTCTGGCCGGCCGGCGAGAAGGCGATGGTCATCGAGGTCGGCCCGGCATTCCTCGTCGAGGCGCTGTTCACGCTGATCCTCGTCTGGGTCGTGCTGAACTCCGCCACCTCGAAGGACACGGCGGGCAACTCGTTCTACGGACTCGCGATCGGTGCGACCGTCTTCGTCGGTGCGGCGACGGTCGGCTCCATCTCGGGCGGCGGATTCAACCCCGCGGTGGCCCTCGGCCTCTCGGTCAGCGGGCACTTCGCGTGGGGCTCGCTCTGGCTGTACATCGTGGCTCCCGCGGTCGGTGCCATCATCGCGGCCCTGCTGTTCCGCGTGCTCAACGCCGACGATGCGCGGAAGATCGCGGCGGACGCCGAGTAGAAGCACACCCTGCGGAGCGCCGCATCCCTGCCGGGGTGCGGCGCTTCGTCGTGTCGGCCCTCAGCGGCGGCGGCGTCGGCTCCGGCGACGCAGCGCCGCGGACGTGACGGCCACGACCGTCCCGACCACGACGCCGATGATCGTCTCCAGCACGCGGTCGGTCAGCAGGTCGGCGACCGGGGTGGGTGCGGCCAGGTGCACCATCAGGAGGGCGAGCGGGGTGACGAACACCATCGCGATGCCGTAGTTGCGGCCGATGAACAGTTCGGCCGTCCCCTGCAGGACCACGACGACGGCGATCACCGCGAGCGGCGGCATGTCGAGGGCGAGGATCCCGGCGGCGACCAGCACGCCGAGCAGCGTGCCGACGAGGCGCTGGATGCCGCGGATCACGCGGGCGTTGAGCTGCGCGCCGCTGACCGCCGCCACCGCGCCGACCGCCGCCCAGTACCAGTGGGTGCCGCCGAGGAGCAGGCCGACGACGCCCGCTCCGACGATCGCGGCGGCGACCGAAGCGGCCATCTCGGCGGCGACCGGCCCGACGGACGGGCGCGCCTTCGGTGCCGCCTCCGCCGTGGTCCGGGTGACGACGGCGACGAGGGCGGTGAGCGCGAGGCCGAAGAGCACGCTCGCCCCGCCGACGAGCAGGACCGCGCCGAAGGAGGCGCCGGTGGCGGGGATGGTCGCGCACGCCCCGGTCGCGAAGACCGTGAACAGCGGACCGGGCGGGTGCCACTGCAGGACGTAGGCCAGCAGGGTCACGGCCGCGGCGACGAGTGCGACGACGACGATGCTCAGCACCGCGGGTGCAGCGAGGACCGACAGGGCCGTGCCGATCAGCATCGCGCCGAGCAGCACGCCGCCGGCGCTGGCCTGCATGCGGATCCGGTCGCGGAAGACGTCGTGCCGGCCGTAGAGCGCGGCGAAGGCACCGAAGCTCGCATAGATGCTGAGATCGAGCCGGCCGACGGCCCACAGCACGAGAAGCGGGACGGCGACACTGACGGCGGCGCGCAGGGCGACCCGGTGATCCCCGCGGTGCGGACCGACGCGGAGGACCCCCGTCCACACCCGCCCCTGCGATTCCGTCACCGATCAAGCCTACGTCCGTCGCTCGGCGGCGATGTGCGAGGGTGGGAGGGATGACCACTCCGCCTCCGCCGCGCCGCACCCTCCTGGTCGGCTTCGGGAAGCTCGGCACCCGGCTCGCTCCGCTGCTCCTCGCGGACGGCGGTGAGGTCCTGGCCCTCCGCCGCAGTGACGGGCCCGTGCCGGACGGTGTCGAAGCGATCTCGGCCGACCTGACCGTTCCGCTCACCGCGCCGCTGCCCGAGGTCGATGCGGTCGTGATGACCCTGCCGCCCGGTCCGGACGTGTCGTCGTATCGCACGGCGCTCGCGCACCTCGCGGCGGCGCTGCCGGCCCGGCCGGCGCGTGCGGTCTTCGTCTCGTCCACCGGGGTGTTCGACGGCGCCGGGAGCTCCGAGCCTGTGACCGAGCGGGTCGAGCCGGTGCCCACCACAGACCGGGGCCGCGGTCTGCGGGACGGCGAGAAGGCGGCCGTCGAGCTCTTCGACGCGGTGGTCGTGCGGCCTGCGGGCATCTACGGTCCCGGGCGCGAGTTCCTCCTCCGGAAGGTCAGGGAGGGCGCTCCCGTCACGCACCGCCGGCGCACGAACCGGATCCACGAGACCGATCTCGTACGCATCCTCGACCTCCTGCTGCGGGTGCCGGAGCCCCCGGCGCTCGTGCACGCCGTCGACCAGGCGCCCGCTCCGCTGGGAGACGTCGTGGCCTTCCTCGCCGACCGCCTCGGCGTGCCCGTGCCCCCGGACGACGGCGGTGCGGCGAGCGGCTTCGTCTACGACGGCTCGCTGGTGCATGCGGTCCTCGGCGGGCTCGACTACCCGACCTACGAGGACGGCTACGCGGAGATGACCGCCCCGCGGTAGGAGTGGCGCGGAATACACCCCGAGGCGGAGGTCTCTCCGTCCGGCGGCCGATGTCCCCGCGCAGCGGTCCGGCCTAGCGTCGAGAGCATGCCGTCCACGCCCCTGTCCCGTCGCGCCCTCCTCCCGCTCCTCGCCGCCCTCGGGCTCGCCGCCGTGCTGCTCCTGCTCCCGATGCCCGGGAGCCTGAGCGTCGTCGGCACCCGATGGCTGGCGGGCCTCGGCACGGACCTCCCGCGCGTCGAGCTCGTCTCCGAGGTGGGGCTCGCCGCGCTCGCCGCCGCGACGGCGGCCGCCATCCTCTTCGCCTGGTTCCGACGGCCGGACCGTCGTCTCCCGGTCGCGGCCGCAGCGTTCGGCGTCGTGGTCGCCTACGTCGCGAGCGAGGGTGCGAAACTCCTGTTCGCACAGCCGCGTCCCTGCCTGCGGTGGCCGAGCGCCGGGGAATGCCCGCCGGTGGGCGACTGGTCCCTCCCCTCGAACCACGCGACGCTCGCGTTCGGCGCGGTGGTCGTGATCGCCGTCGCCGTGGGCCGGGTGTGGATGGTGTGGGCGGCGCTCGCCCTCGCAGGGCTCGTCGCGGTGGGCCGCGTGATGCAGGGCGTGCACTACGTGCACGACATCGCACTGGGTGCGACGTTCGGGGTGGTCATCACGGGCGTCGTCGTGCTCGCCGCGGTGGGCCTTGCCGCACGGCGCGAGCGTCAGGCATCGGGGGACTGAGACCATTCCGAGCGTCCGTCCTCCGGCGTACCGTGGGCGCATGACGAATGCGCAGACGGCCGTCGAGGTCGTCGACTGGCGGCGGCGGGTGTTCGCCCTGTACGAAGCGGTGCGACGGGCTGACTCCCCGGAGGAGGCGCACGAGCTGTGGCGGATCGAGCGCGACGAGCTGCTGCTGCGGCACGCGGCGACGCCCCTCCTCCCGCAGGACAGGGCGCTGTTCGAGGGGCTGCCGATCGCCTCGTACGACCCTTCCTGGCGGTTCGAGCTCCCGATCCTCGACACCGACCCGGCCACGTTCGAGTTCGCCACGGGGACGGACGGCATCGTGCCGTTCGAGCGCGTCGGCGTCGTGGAGATCCCTGACGTCGGGTCTCTCGACGTGTGGCGGCTCGCCTCTTACGGCGGCGGCCTGTTCGTGCCGGTGCGCGATGCCTCCGCCGGGCAGAGCGGGGGGACGTACGGCGGCGGGCGGTACCTCATCGACACGATCAAAGGCGCCGACCTCGGGGCCGACCCGCGCCGCGGCACGCTCGTGCTCGACTTCAACTTCGCGTACAACCCGTCCTGCGCCTACGACCCGGCGTGGGCGTGCCCGCTCGCGCCGGCCGGCAACGTGCTGACGGTGCCGATCCCGGTCGGAGAGCTCCGATGAGACCGCTGCGGTACGCGATCAACGTGACGCTCGACGGCTGCTGCCTTCACGAGGCCGGACTCCCGCCCGACGAGGAGTCGATGCGCTTCTGGACCGCGGAGCTGCAACGCGCCGACGCTCTGCTCTACGGCCGGGTGACGTACGACATGATGCGGGCCGCGTGGCGGCGTCCGGAATCCGGGGTCTGGCCGGACTGGATGGAGGAGTGGGAGACGCCCTTCGCCGAGACCATCGATCGCCTGCCGAAGCACGTGGTGTCGGCGACGCTCGATGCCGTCGACTGGAACGCGGACCTCGTGCGCGGCGATCTCCCGGAGGCGGTGCGGGCGCTGAAGGATCAACCGGGGGAGGGTCTGTCGGTCGGCGGAGTGGCGCTGCCCGCGGCGCTCGCCGACCTCGGGCTGATCGACGAGTACCTGTTCGTCGTCCATCCGGTCGTCGCGGGGCATGGTCCCCGGCTGCTCGACGGCGTGCACGAGCGTCTCCGGCTCGAACTCGTGGAGCGGCGGGAGTTCCGCTCCGGCGCCGTCGCGCAGCGGTACCGTCCGGTGGCGTGAGCGACGCACAGCGACCCCGACGAATCAGCCGGCGTCAGCGTTGCGTCCGGAGGCCGGTCGCCCCGGCCACCAGATGCGGTCGCCGACGAGGGCGAACAGCGCCGGGACGATCACGGTCCTGACCACCAGGGTGTCGACGATCACGCCGACCCCGACGATCAGCCCGAGCTGCCCGAGGGTGACCAGCGGCAGGACGCCGAGCGCCGCGAACACGGCGGCGAGCACGATCCCGGCGCTTGTGATGACTCCGCCGGTGTGGGCGACCGCTTCCACCATGCCGTCCCGGGTGCCCCGCAGCGCCGATTCGTTCCGGGCGCGATGGACGAGGAAGATCGTGTAGTCGATGCCGAGGGCGACCAGGAACAGGAAGGCCAGCAGCGGTACCGGGAGATCGAGCGCGTGCTGCCCGAACAGCACGCGACTGAGCCAGGCCCCGGCGCCGATGGCGGCCACGGCACTCGCCACGTTGACGGCGAGCAGCAGCAGCGGCGCGACCAGCGACCGCAGCAGGAACGCCAGCACCAGGAAGCTCACCGCCAGCACCAGCGGCACCACGACGCCGAGGTCCGCGAGGTTCCCGGCACGGGCGTCGAGATCCGTCGCCACCGCGCCGCCGACGACAGCCCCCGCTCCCGGCACGTCGTGCACGGCGTCCCGGAGATCCGTGATCTGAGCCAGGCTCTCGTCGGTACTGGGCGCATACTCGCTGGTCACCAGGATCTTCGTGAGCTTCCCATCGTCCGTCGTCCCGACAGGAGTGGCGCGGACGATGCCCTCCACGTCGCGCGCCGCGGTGAGGACGGCTTCGGCTTCACCGCTGTCCGTGACGATGAGGATCGGCTGCGCCTCTCCGGCCGGGAAGTGGTTCGAGAGCACCTCGAGACCCGTCGCGGACTCGGACGGGACCCGGAACTTGTCGACCTGGTCAAGCCCGACCGTCGTCCCGACGAGGCCGACCGTCATCACGGCCAGCAGGGCCGCACCCCCGAGGAGGCTCACGACCGGCCGGCTCACGACACGCGTCGCGATCGTCCGCCACACCCCGCCGCGCCGTGTGGCAGCGCCGGGACGAGGGACGAACGGCCAGAACACCTTCCGTCCGCACACCGCCAGCAGGGGAGGCAGCAGGAAGAGGACGGATGCGAGGGCGACCAGCAGCCCGATGGCGGACGAGACGCCGAGTCCGTGCGTGCCGGGGATCACCGCCAGGGCGAGTGTCAGGAGGGCGAGGACGACCGTGAGGTTCGAGGCGAGGATCGCCGGAGCGGTCCGGCGCCAGGCCGTGCTGAGCGCGCGGCGGTGGTCCGTCGTGGTGGTGAGCTCCTCCCGATATCTCGAGATCAGGAGCAGGGCGTAGTTGGTCCCGGCGCCGAAGACGAGGACGCTGATGATCCCGGCATCGAACTGCAGGTCCCACGCGGAACCGGCAGCCGCGGTCAGTCGTCCGGCGAGTCCGTCGGCCAGGCCGACGGCGGCGAGCGGCAGCAGCCACAGCACCGGTGACCGGTACGTGACGATGAGGAGCACGGCGACGATCAGGACGGTCACGAGGAGCAGCGTGAAGTCGGCGCCTTCGAAGGAGGCGGCGATATCGGCGCCGAAGGCCGGTCCGCCGGTCACGAGCAGGGTCATCCCGTCCGGTGCGTGCTCGTCGATGTCGGCCCGCAGCGCCGCGATCACCGCGGCGGTGTCGGAGCTCGTCTGGCCGACCGCGATCGGCGTTACGAGAACCGCGGCCTTCTCGTCCTCGCTCACGAGAGGCCCGGTCGGATCCGCGTCCGCGTGCGTGCCGAGCACCGGGAGGAGGCCTTCGAGCGCGTCGACGTCCGGTGCCGAGAGCGTCGCGCCGTCGTCGCGCGACGCGACCACGGTCACGGACTGCCGATCCGCGTTCGGGAACTCCGCCAACAGGGCGCTCGTGCGCGCCGACTCCGACCCCGCGGGGGCCTGCTCGTTGCCGGCGGGTGCCTTCGCCGACCCGAACAGGCCGAAGAGAGTCATCATGATCAGGAGGACCGCGCCGAGCGTGATCCATGCGCCGCCACGGGAGGTCATCCACTCGGGAAAGCGCCGAAGAGCGCGAGAATCTGCCATACCTGTCACTCCACCAGGAGCGTCGTACGGCGACATCGTCAAGACGATGGAGGGAAGTCTCCCTCTTTCGATGGATGTCGGTCGGGCGGGGTCGGGCACGCCGAACCGGTCGCATCGAGGCGAGGATCAGAGAAGTGGAGGGGCTGACGGGAATCGAACCCGCGCTGTCTGCTTGGGAAGCAGAAGTTCTACCATTGAACTACAGCCCCGTACCCGCCCGAGAGCAGGTGGAGCAAGCCTACCTGTCGCGGGCCGGATGGCCAAAGCGTGAGGCGCTCATGACTAGGCTTGTGCCGTGCTTCTCAGCGATCGCGACATCAGAGCAGAACTCGCCTCCGGCCGCGTCGGCCTGGAACCGCATGCGCCGGAGATGATCCAGCCGTCGAGCATCGACGTGCGGCTGGACCGCTACTTCCGCCTCTTCGACAATCACAAGTACCCGTTCATCGATCCCTCGGTCGACCAGCCGGAGCTCACGCGGCTGATCGAGGTCGACCCGGACGAGCCGTTCATCCTCCACCCCGGCGAGTTCGCGCTGGGGGCCACGTTCGAGCAGGTCACCCTGCCGGACGACATCGCCGCGCGGCTGGAGGGGAAGTCGTCGCTCGGTCGCCTCGGGCTCATCACCCACTCGACCGCCGGCTTCATCGACCCGGGCTTCTCCGGGCATGTGACGCTGGAGCTCGCGAACGTGGCGACGCTGCCGATCAAGCTGTGGCCCGGCATGAAGATCGGCCAGCTCTGCTTCTTCCGGCTCACCTCGCCGGCGGAGAACCCGTACGGCTCCGGTCCCTACGGCAACCGCTACCAGGGTCAGCGGGGTCCGACGGCGTCCCGGTCGTTCCAGAACTTCCACCGCACCGACGTGGGTGTGACTGACATCGGAGCCGTCGGAGGCTGACATGAGCGACGCGAGCGGGACGGGTTCCGACGAGTCCGCGGTGCCCGAGGGGGCGGCGCTGCCGGATGAGTCGGGGCTGGAGATCGCTCCCGCCGACGCGGTGATCCCGCCGGCCGACGCCGTGATCCCGCCGCCCCCACCGGAGACACCGATCCCGGAGGGGCTGCTGACGGCACCGGACGCGGCAGGCGATGCGCTTCCAGCACCGACCCGTCGCTCGGAGCGGTCCCGTCCGACGCCCGCGATCCTCCAGGGCGAGCAGCCCGCGGCGGCTGCGGACGACTGGGCGCAGCGGTCGATCGCCCCGGAGGTCGCCGACACCGGTAGCTACCGGGTGTTCGCGATCGTCGTCTTCGTCGTGCTCTTCCTCCTGCTCGCGGCGGCCGTGGTGACGCTCGTCGTGCTGATCGCCACTGTCGGGCTGCCGTTCGCGGCCGCCGGCCCGGGCGCGGGCTTCCTGCCGACCCGGTTGTAGGGCTCCGAAGGCAGCGGACGGGTCGCCGGTACGGGACGGATAACGTGCCGCGATCCCGCGTCGGAAGGCCGTTTCTGATCCCGTCCGAGGCCGGAACGTCCCCCGCCGCCCCGCCCCGGGCCCGGGTCCCGGCGCGGCGCGGCGCAGATCGCGGGATCGAAAGCGTGCCGGGGGAGCGCTCTGGAGGGACGTTTCTGATCTTGTCTCGAGTGCGGAACGCGCGGGGCCTCGGGTGGGGGATCGAAGACGTGCCTCCGGTGCGCTCGGGAGGGGCAATAGTGATCCCGGAGGGGGTGGCGCGGCACGCGGAAGCGCCCCAGCCGGGGTTCCGGTGGGGCGCTTCGGGGAGGTGAGGTCAGGCGGCGTGGCCGCGGTGGAATCCGGCGTCGAAGCCGCGCTCGAATGCGCGCTCCGCCATCCGCTGCGCGCGGTGGCCGTGGCCGTGGCCGTGGCCGTGGCCGCGGTGTGCGTGACCGTGGTCGCGGTGGTCGCGGTGGTCGCGGTGGTCGTGGCCGTCGTGGTGACCGCGCCCGCGGTACCCGCCGTCCTCCTCGCCGTCGTGACGACCGAAGCCGTGCCCGGGGCCGAAACCGTGCCGGGGGTCGAAGCCGTGCCCGGGGCCGAAGCCGCGCTCGTGCCCGAAGCCGTGCCCGGGGCCGAAGCCCCCGCGGCCGAAGCCGTGGCGGGGGCCGAAGCCGAACCCGGGGCGCTGCTTCCGGGGGAGAGGCGTCTCCTCGTCCCACCCGAAGGCGCGGGCGATCTTCTCGAGCGCCGCGAGGGTCGTCGCCATCTCCTCGTCGGAGACCGCGCCGGCGACCTTCGCACGGATGCCGTCGACGGTGGCGCCGAGGCGCTCCTTCGCCGCGCGGCCCTCGTCGGTCAGCGCCCATCCGTCGCCGTCCGCCTCGACCCAGCCGCGGTCGACGAGATCGTGCAGCTTGTGCGGGTGCAGCGGGCGGCGCGCGGGGACCGACCCGTCGACGACGTTCAGCAGCCGCCAGTCGCGGCGGGTCGCGCCCTCCGCGGCGAAAGCGGTGGCGAAGTCCTGTGCCATCAGGCGGTCGACGGCCTGGAGCCAGAAACCGAACGGGCGGGAGGTGTTGTCAGAAGTGCTGTCTGCAGTGGTGTTCATGGTGATCCTTCATGGTCTGTGGTGCACCGATGACGGATGTCATCCGACATATCAATGTCACTGTGCATGTACATGCAGTGTGACATGAAAAGTAAACGCATGTCAAGCTGCATGTAAAATCGGGGCATGGCCACCGATCCGATCGACCCCGCGTCCCCCGACGCCGCCGAAGCGATCGCGCAGGCGCTCGCCCGACTGCGCGGACGCCGACCCGGACCCGGCGGCCGCGAGCACGGCGGGCCCCGCGGTGCACACGGGCACGGGCCCCACGGAGACCCGCGCGAGCACTTCGCCCACCACCGCGGCCACCCGGGGATGCCGCCGTGGATGGCCGACGGCGGCCGCCTCGGCGGACCGGCCCGTCTCCGCATGCTCGAAGCCCTCGCCGCCGCGCCGGAACCCCTCAGCGTGAGTGCGCTCGGGCAGGCGATCGGCGTGGATCAGCCGCGGGCGTCCCGGCTCGTGCAGCAGGGCGTGCAGGCCGGATTCGTGCGGCGCGAGGCCGATCCGGACGACGCCCGCCGCACCCGCATCGCGCTGACCGACGAGGGGTGCCGACTGGCCCGCGGGATGCGGGGCGAACGCCGCGAGCTGCTCGGTCGCGCGCTCGAGTCGTTCACCCCGGAGGAGCGCACGGAGCTCGCGCGGCTGCTCACCAAGCTCGCCGACAACTGGCGCGCCTGACCGGCCTCACGCGCGGGCGAAGTCCAGCGAGGGCTCGTCGTCCACCGAGAGGGACAGCACGACGGTCTCGACCGCGTCGTGCGCCTCGATCCGCCGCTCCACCTCCCGCAGCCGCCGGGCCACATCGTGCTCGCGTGCATCGCCCGCGAGGTCGACCTCGGCGACGAGGAACAGCCGGTTCGGCCCCACGTACTCGATGTGCAGGTAGGTGACCCGCTCGATGTCGTCCATGCCGAGGAGGGCCGTGCCCACCCGCGAGCGCAGTGCGGGGGACACCGACGTGCCGACGAGGAACGCGATGTTCCGTCCGATGAGGATCACGGCGACGACGCCCAGCAGGATCCCGACGAGGATCGACCCGATCGCATCCCACGCGGCGACACCGGTGAGCTGATGCAGGAGGATCGATCCGCCCGCCAGCACGAGGCCGATGAGGGCGGCGGAGTCCTCGAAGAACACCGCCCGGAGCGTGGTGTCGCTCGTCTCCAGCACGAAGTCCCACGTGGAGGACCCGCGCTCCTGGGCCAGCCGACGGGAGCGGACCATCGCCTGCGTGAACGACGCCCCCTCCAGGACGAAGGCGATGCCGAGCACGATGTACGCCACGACCGGGCTCTCCACGGGGCCGGTGTCGGACAGCTCCTGGATGCCGTGCATGATCGAGACGATCGAGCCCGCGGTGAAGATGCCGAACGCCGCGATGAGGGACCAGACGAACGCGTTGCGGCCGTAGCCGAGCGGATGCCGGGCGTCCTTGGTCTTCGCGCCGCGCCGGTCGGCGATGAGCAGGAAGATCTCGTTCCCCGCGTCCGCCCAGGAGTGCGCGGCCTCGGCCACCATCGACGCGGACGAGGTGATGACGGCGGCGACCGTCTTCGCGATCGCGACGAGGATGTTGGCGAGGAAGGCGAGGACGACGGTCACCGGGTCAGGCTACTCCCGCCCGACCCGTCCGATGCCCGGGCTCAGCGCGGCGCCTTCACCGGGAGCAGGAGCAGGAACCCGATGATGAGCACGATGACGATGCCGAGGATCCCGTAGGCGGTCTGGCTCGTCGAGACGATCAGCACGGTCCAGGCGGCCGAGGCCATCCAGCTCGCGGCCCTGCCGGTCGTGGCGTAGAGACCGAAGATCTCGCCCTCCCGGCCGGCCGGGGTGACGCGGGCGAGGAAGGAGCGTGCCGCCGCCTGCGCCGGGCCGACGAAGGCGCAGAGCACGAGGCCGCCGATCCAGAACACGAGGGACCCGGCGTCGCGGAGCAGGAACACGGCGAGGCCGGCGACGATCATCGATCCGATCGAGCCGAGGATGATCCGCTTGGGGCCGAGGCGGTCGTCGAGGCGCCCAGCGATGATGGTCGAGACGCCGGCGACGAGGTTCGCGGCGATGCCGAAGACGATGATGTCCTGGGTGCCGAACCGGAACACCGCGGTGCCGATGATGGCGCCGAACGCGAAGACCCCGCCGAGGCCGTCGCGGAACACGGCGCTGGCGAGCAGGTACCAGAACGTCGACCGGGTCTGCGGGTCGCGGTAGAGGCCGATCACGTCCTGCACGAGGAGGACGTAGGAGCGGAAGAACCCCACCTTGCGCTCCGGCCGACCGAGCGACGGCTCCGGCACGTTGAGGAAGATCGGGATGCTGAAGACGATCGCCCAGACCGCGCACCCCACGGCGATGAGCCGGTACGCGAGGCCGTTGTCGGTGGACATGCCGAACCAGTCGAAGGTGTCGAGCAGGACGACGATGACGAGGGCGATGATGCCGCCGAGGTAGCCGAAGCCCCAGCCCAGGCCCGAGATGCGGCCGACGTTCTTCGGGTTCGCGATGCCGATGAGCATGGCGTTGGAGTTCACCGCGGCGATCTCGCCGAACACGGAACCGGCGGAGATCAGCGCGACGCCGAGCCAGAACAGGGCCGGCTGCGGCTCGACGAACCACAGTCCCAGCATGCAGAGGATGAGAGCGCCGGTGCCGATGCCCAGCCAGAGCTTCTGTCGTCCGGCGGCGTCCGCGCGCTGACCGAGGACGGGGGCGAGCAGGAGGATGCCGAGCGCGGCGATCGTCGAACCGAGTCCGAGACCGGAGGCGAGGTCGGCTTCCGCGGCGACGCGGACCGGGTCGCTCGGGTCGAGGGCGGCGATCTCCGACGGCAGGAACGAGGCGCTGACGAGGTACAGCGCGGTGAAGACGAACGTGAGGATGACGGTGTTGAACGGCTGCGTCGCCCAATCCCACAGCGCCCAGGAGTACACCTGCTTCCGAGGTGCGGGGGTGTCTCCGCGCAGATCGAGGCCGACGACGGCCACGGCGCCGCTGTTCGCTGTCGCCACGGGCTCGGGGGCGCCCGCCGCGGGATCGGGTGAGGTCATGGTCGAAGTCTGGCCGCGGACGGTGAACGCCCGGTGACGGCGCGCCGTCGGCGTCGGGCGACCGGGGCGTTCAGAGGGCGGGGCCGCGGCGGATCCGGACGGGGCCCCGGGCGTCGGCGATGCTCACCTGCTCGCCCTTCTGCGTGACCACGACCACCTCGCGGGACGCCAGGTCGGCGGCGACGCGGCGCACGTCGGGCATCCGGTCGCGCCACTCCGCGCCGCCGACCGCGCGGGCGACGTCGCTCGGGCAGATCGACGAGTCCGCGCGTTTCCGAGTGAGGGCGCGCATCGTCGCGGCGATCCGCTCCTCGGCCTGCGCCGCGGAGGGCTCCTCCCACCACGGGGCACCCCGCTCGCCGAGGGCGGTCTTCGCATCCTGCACGCGACGGCGGGCGTCGGGCTCCGCCGCCTTGACCGCGCGCCGTGCGGCCATGAGCTCGTCGACGAGCTCCTGCCGCAGGTTCTCGGGGATCGACGGATCGGTGGCGCGCCACCGACGGCCGTTCACGACGATGTGGTGTCCGTCCGCGGTGGGCGCGGGGCCGTCGTCCGTCATACCGGCCATCCTGCGCGGCGGCCGCGGGCGCCGCCATCCCCTTGACGTCCGCGCGGCTGCCGGTCAGCGGTAGAGGAGGTCGGCGTCGACGAGCCCCGGCCAGTCCGGCACCGCGAGCGACTCCGGTTCGTCCCACTCGCCCGCCGTGATCCGGCGGAAGGCGCCCTCGACCCCGAAAAGCTTCTCCAGCGGGGACCAGTCGGACTCCCCGGGCATCGGCACCAGCGCCCGCTCGGCCAGGGCCTCGGGGTAGAGGGTGGCGAGCAGGGACAGCAGGCGGACGCCGGTGTGCACCGGCCGGAAGGCGACCGGGTTGGTCACGTGCAGGAGGAGTCCCTGGCAGGCCTCGCCGGCGTGATCCCGCACCAGAGGGGTGAAGCCGTAGGGGGAGGCGGTGACGCCGGGAAGGGCGAGCTCGACGAACGCGGTCGTGTACTCCTCGGCGTCGATGAACGGGGCGCCGACGACGCGGAAGGGCACGGCCGTGCTGCGACCCTCGGAGACGTTCACGCCCTCGGCCAGACACGTGCCGGGGTACAGGAGGGCGGTCGCGGCGCTGGGCAGGTTCGGCGAGGGCGGCATCCAGGTCAGCTCCTGCCGGCCGAGGGCGGTCTGATCGCGCGTCCAGCCCTGCACCTCGACGACGTGCAGCTCCACGTCGATCCCGCGCGTGCGCACCCAGTGTCGCGCGAGCTCGCCGATCGTCAGACCATGGCGGACGGGCATCGTCCACCGTCCGACGAGCGAGTTCGCCGCCTCGTCGAGCATCGGGCCCTCGGCCTGCTCCAGGCGTCCGCCGAGCGGATTCGGGCGGTCGAGCACCATCACGGCGACGCCCGCGTCGGCGCACGCCTCGAGCACATGGCTCATCGTCCAGATGTACGTGTAGAAACGGGCACCCACGTCGGGAAGGTCGACGAGCACGACGTCGAGGTCGGCGAGGTCGGCGGCCGCGGGACGCACGTCCGCGCCGTAGAGGCTGCGCACCGGGAGCCCGGTCAGCGTGTCCCGCAGATCCCCGATCAGCTCTCCCTCCCGAGCCCGGCCGTCCAGGCCGTGCTCGGGGCCGAAGAGGAGCGTGAGCGGGAAGCCGGCGTCGGCGAGGCCGGCGCGTCCACGGGCGAGGGTCGAGGTGAGGGCCAGGTCGTTCGTGACCATCCCGAGGCGGGCGCCCCGGAGGCGGTCCCGCTGCGGCTGCGTCAGGTCGTCGTGGAGGAGGCGGTCGATTCCGAGCTGCATGATCAATCGATTCTGTGAGCGGTGACGGCGTCGTGCGTGCGCTGGAGGTTCGCGGAGATCCGGTCGTAGTCGGCCTGGGCGATGCGCGTGTAGAGGAAGTCGAGGACGGCGAGCTGGGCGATGCGGCTGGCCATCGCGCCGGAGCGGAAGGTCGACTCCGACACCGCCGTGACGAGGGTGTGCGCGCACGCGCGGGCGAGCGGCGAGCGCGGGTTGTTGGTGATGGCGATGGTGGTGGCGCCGGCGGCGGCGGCCACCTCGGCCGCCTGCACGATCTCCAGGGTGCGGCCGGAGTGCGAGATGGCGATCGCGGCGTCCCGATCGTCCAGGAGCGCGGCGCCGGTGAGAGCGAGGTGGTGGTCGGTCCGCGCCTGGGCGACGAGGCCGGCGCGATGGAGCTTCTGCTCGAGGTCCTGCGCGGCGAGTCCGCTGGAGGCCGCGCCGTAGATGTCGATGCGACGCGCGCCGCGGACCGCGGCGACGCACCGCTCCAGTTCGGCGATGTCGAGCTGGCGGGCGGTGCGCTCGATGGCCTCGGCCTCCGCGAAGGCGATCTTGCGCACCGTGGTCGCGGCGTCGTCGTGGCGGCTCACATCGCCCGCGGACACCTGGAAGCGCTCGCGCTCGGACGCGCTCCGCGTGAGCTCTCCGGCCAGGGCGATCCGCAGGTCGGGGTACCCGGGGAACCCGAGGCTGCGGGTGAAGCGGGCGACGCTGGCGACCGACACCCCGCACTCCTCGGCGAGTCGGGTGATGGAGTTCTCCAGGACCGCCTGCGGTTCGGCGAGCACGCGTTCGGCGATGCGGCGTTCCGTGGGGGTGAGCGCGGAGAGGCGCTGATGGATGGCTGTCACGACACTGTTCGGCACGAGCCCATGATGGCAGGTCGGGTGCACACTCGGTAGGAATTTTCAGAAACGCTTGCATTTTTGTAAGAGATTGCCCACAGTGGCAGTGTCGGCATCGTCCCCGTGCCGCGACGAAGACGTCACCCGAGAGGAACACCATGCGAAACCGCCCCGTCCGCCTCGCTCTCACCGGAGGGATCCTGGTCGCCGGACTCGCCGTCGCCGGCTGCGCGCCCGCAGCTTCGAGCGGCGAAGGCCAGGATGATGTCACCCTGACCATCTGGTCCTGGCAGGCCTCGTCGTCCCCGAAGTGGGAGGCCGTCTTCGACGCCTACGAAGAGTCCCACCCCGGCGTCACCATCGAGTTCGAGGGCTTCCAGCCCACCGAGTACAACCAGATCCTCGCCACCGGCCTCGAGGGCAGCGACGGTCCGGACATCGCGATGCTGCGCGCCTATGGCGGGGTGCAGTCGGCGATCCAGTCGGAGCAGATCGTGCCGATCGACGACATCGTCGACGGTCTCGACCAGTTCGACCCCACGGTCCTGCGCGCGGCCCAGGGCAAGGACGACGGCAAGACCTACGGCGTCCCCTTCGCGTACCAGACCATGCAGATGTTCTACAACAAGACCATGTTCGACGAGATGGGCCTCGAGGAGCCCACCGACTGGGACGAGTTCATCGAGCTGCAGGAGACCCTCCTCGAGGAGGGCGTCACCCCCATGGCGCTCGGCGCCCGCGAGGACTGGGTCCTGCCGATGTTCCACGACATCGTCGGTTCGGCCCACTACGGCGGTGCGGACTTCGAGGAGAAGGTGCTCGCCGGCGACGTCGACTTCACCGACCCCGCCTACGTGTCCTCTCTGCAGATCGTGCAGGACATGCAGAAGTACCTCGACAAGAACGTCAACGCGATCGCCGTCGCCGACGCCGTCCTGCAGTTCACCTCGGGCCAGGCCGCGCAGTGGCCCGGCGGCTCGTTCGACCTGCCCACGTTCCAGAGCTCCGCGCCCGACACCGAGTGGGGCGTCTATGAGGTCCCGCCGTCCCCCGACAGCGCGCTCGACCACGCGGTCACCCCGGGATACGCGGACGGCAGCTTCGGCATCAACGCGGCCAGCGAGAACCAGGAGGCGGCCACCGAGCTGCTCAACTGGATGACCACGAAGGAGTTCGGCCAGCTCGTCGCCGACGAGGTCGACCAGTTCTCCGCGCTCCCCGGGGTGGAGTACTCCGACCCGCTCATGCAGGAGATGAACGAGCAGTACACCGCCAACCCGGCTCCGTACCTGCTGCTCGTCGACTTCCGTTACGGCGACCCGACCGGCACCGCGGTGCTCGGCCCGGACATCCAGGCCATGTTCCTCGGTCAGAAGACCCCGGAGCAGCTGGGCGCCGACCTGCAGTCGGGCATCTCCACCTGGTTCACCCCCTCCTCCTGATCCGAGCGTGGTGGGGCGCCGCATCCGGTGCCCCACCACGAGCGAAGGACCCCCCATGGCTCTGACCCTCCCCGTGCGCCCGCCGAAGAGCCGGCGCCCCCGCACCGGCATCGCGCTGTCGACGCCGACGGCCGCGCTGTTCGTGCTCCCGGCCGCCGTGCTCTTCGCGGTGCTGATCCTCTACCCGATGCTCGCCGCGCTCAGCTACTCGTTCTTCGACTGGCAGGGCACCAAGCAGGGTGGATTCGCCGGTATCGGCAACTACCTCACGCTCCTCACCAAGGAGCCCTACGCCTCCGAGCTGTGGAACGCGTTCGGCCACAACCTGCTGCTCTTCGCCGGCGCCCTGGTCTTCCAGAACTCGCTCGGCCTCGGCATCGCCACGCTGCTGCACCGCCGCAAGCGCACCAAGCGGTTCTTCCAGACGATCTTCGCCCTGCCCTACCTCGTGAGCCCGATGGTCATCGGCTACCTGTGGTCGCTGATGCTGTCTCCGCTGTTCGGGCCCGTGAACGCGATCCTCCGCGGCGTCGGCCTGGAGAGCCTCGCGCTGCCGTGGCTCGGCGATCCGCAGCTCGCGATCTGGGTCATCGTGCTGGTCAGCGCCTGGCAGTGGATCGGATTCCCGATCCTGCTGTACGGCGCCGCCCTCGGCGGCATCCCCGAGGAGATCGAGGAGGCGGCGTCGCTCGACGGCGCCACGGCCGCGAAGCGCTTCCGCTACATCACGCTCCCCATGCTCACGCCGACGATCGGCATCATCACCGTGCTCACCTTCATCGGCAGCATGGAGGCGATGGCCATCCCGTTCGCGCTCGCCGGGTCGAACGGCGCTCCCGCCGGCTCCACCGACGTGATGATGCTGCTCTTCTACCGCACCGCGTTCGAGTCCGGGAACCCGAACTCCATCGGGGTCTCGTCGGCCCTCGCGACCGTCCTGTTCATCTTCATCATGGTCATCTCCGTCGTCATCACGACGACGATGCGCCGCGCCGAACGAAAGCTGTTCTGATGAGCACCGCCTTCGACACCCGTCAGGAACCGACCACCGAGGCGATCGTCTCCGGCCGGCCCTCCGCCCCGCGGCGCCGCTCCCGTCGCACGAACGACACCCCGTTCGTGGGCCGCCTCCTCGCCAACGTGTTCCTGTGGGGATACGCGCTGGTCGCGATCGGTCCGCTGCTGCTCATGGTCAACAACTCCCTGCGCACGCAGCAGCAGATCGCCACCGAGCCGCTCGGACTCCCCGTCCCCCCGACGTTCACGAGCTTCCAGAACGCGTGGATCACCGCCTCGTTCGACACGTACTTCGTCAACTCGATCACCGTCACGGTCGGGTCGGTCATCGTCACGACGGTCGTGTCGGTGCTGGCCGCCTACGCCTTCGCGCGGGCCAGGGCGAAGTTCTTCCGCGGGATCGAGGCCGTGTTCCTCTCGGGCCTCATGCTGCCGGTGCACCTGGCGATCCTGCCGCTGTTCTATCTGCTCGACGCGCTCAAGATGACCAGCAACGTCTTCAGCCTCATCCTCGTCTACGGCGCCCTCGGCATCCCGTTCACCACGTTCGTGCTGACGGTGTTCTTCCGAGCGCTGCCGATCGAGCTGGAGGAGGCCGCGCGCATCGACGGCGCCGGACCGCTGCGCACGTTCCTGCAGATCCTGCTGCCGCTCGTGCGCCCGGCGCTCGCGACCGTGATCGTCTTCCGGTTCGTGCCGGTCTGGAACGACTTCTTCTACCCGCTGATCCTGCTGCGCGACCGCGACTCGTACACGCTCCCCGTGGGCCTGACCCGGTTCTTCGGCGAGTACTCGACCGACTGGCCGCAGCTGTTCGCCGGACTCACGATCGCCACCATTCCGCTCGTGGTGCTGTTCCTGCTGGCGACGAAGCAGATCATCAACGGCCTCACCTCCGGCATGAGCAAGTGACGGCCGCGGGCGGATCATGGTGAACGGAGCCCCGGGCTCGGCGTGGGCGTCGGTGCGTGCGGTCGCCGGGGGCGCGGAAGAGCTGCAACTCCTCGGGTCGCCGGCGCACGACGATCCCGCTCCGCTCACCGCCGCGCACCTGTTCGATCTTGCATCGCTGACGAAGGTCTTCACCGCCATCGCCGCCCTGCGGCTCGTCGACGCGGGCGTGATCGACCTCGATGAGCCCGTCGAGCGCGTCCTCGCGGTGGGCAGCGGCGCCGGAGCGGAGCGGATCACCCTCCGGCACCTCCTCACCCACACCTCCGGGCTCCCGGCGGAGGGGCGCGAGTGGCGGGAGGGCGTGCGCGGGGACGAACTGCGTGTCCGCGTGCGGCGTCGGGCGCTCGGTGCCGAGCCGGGCACTCGCCACCTGTATTCCGACGTCGGGTACATCGCGGCCGGAGACTGTCTGGAACGGGTCTCCGGGCGGCCGCTCGCGGCGCTCTGGGCGGAGGTGGCCACGGGGATCGGCGCCGCGTCGCTGACCATGGCTCCGGAGCGGGAGCGTGCGGTCGCCACGGAGACGCAGCCGCACCGCGGGAACGTGCGTGGTGAGGTGCACGACGAGCTCGCCCATGCGCTCGGCCGTCCCGCCGGCCACGCGGGACTGTTCGGCACGGTGGCGGATGTCGCCGCTCTCGCCCGTCTCCTCCGCGATGAGGGCGAGGGGCCGCACGGGCGCGTGCTGTCGCGGGAGTCCTTCCGCGGCATGACGACCCCGTCGATCCAGGCCGACGCCGGTTACGGCCAGGCGGTCGGTCTCCGCGTGCGCGATGCCGCGTGGATGGGTGTCCTCGACGCGGTCGGCCACACCGGCTTCACCGGCACGTGCTTCGCGGTCGTCCCCGAGACGGGCGCCTACGGCGTGCTGCTCCTCAACCGCGTGCACCCCACGCGCGAGGACGCCGACGTCGCCGCCGTCCGCCGCGCCTTCCTCGCCCCCCTCACCCCCTGACCCCCCCGCCCCGCCCCTTCCCGGTCTCGCCCCGGTCTCACCCCGGACCCGCCCCGGTCCCGCCCCGGTGCCGTTCCCCCCGGATCCCGGGATCGATAAGGCCCCTCCCCGCACCTTCCGACGCCCTTTATTCATCCCGCACCGAGAACCCCTCCCGGTGGGAGTGCGTAAACGTGCCCGGGACGCGAGCGGGAGGCGCGTTCTCGATCCCGGCATCGGGGGCGGACGGGCCGGTGCGCGATGGGGAAGGCGGAGGGGAGCTGTGTCGGAGATGGCTGAGGTCGGTCCCGCCGCGCCACCTGCGGGATCGATGAGGCCCCTCACCGCGCCTCCCGACGCCCCTTGTTCATCCCGCACCGAGAACCCCTCCCGGTGGGAGTGCGGAGGGCGCCGGATCAAAAAGGATCCTCCACGCGCCTCCCGAAGCGCCGTATTCATCCCGCGTGGGGAACTCCCCGCGGTGGGAGTGCAGAAACGTGCCGGGGATGGGTGAAAGAGGCGCGGTTTTGATCCCGGGCGGGACCGGAGGGGGCGCGGACGGGACGGGAGGGGGCCGGACGGGGCGGGGGCGGGGCGGGGTCAGTCCGTGCGGAGGGGGCGGAGGGTGCGGGCGTAGTCCTCCTTGAGCACCGCGAGATGCAGCCACGCCTCGATCCGGGTCACTCCGGGGAGGGCGCGCAGCCGCTCGAGACTCGCGTACAGGGCTCCGGCGGAGGGCTCCACGAGGGTCGCGACGGCGTCGAACCGCCCGAGGGTCCGCGCCGCGAAGTCGACGCCGCGCCCCCGCCGCAGCTCGTCGATCACGGCTTCGTCGTCGTCTCCGAGCGTCATGCCCACGCCCATCGAGAGCTGTCGGTGCGCGAGCCCTCGGGCCTCCACGGCGCTGATCTTGATGACACCGGCGTCGATGAGCCGCTGCACCCGGGTGGCGACCGCGCTGGGGGAGAGCCGCACCTGCTCGCCGAGGGCACGGAAGCTCATCCGTCCGTCGGACTGCAGGTGCTCGATGAGGGCTTCGTCGATGCCGTCGAGGGTCACGCCGCCGTGGTACTCCGAGACGAAGAACCCCTTGATCACGGTCGAGTAGATGATGGTGTTGATGTCGAGCACGCCGGCGCTCCCGCGGATGCGCGCGAGCAGGTCGTGGAGCTCCGACATCGACCCCACCCGCACCTCCGTCACGATGTCGTGGGCGCCGCCGACCGCCGACACCAGCACGGTCTCGGACATGTCGCGCAGGTGCTCGGCGACCACCTCGACGGCCCCGTCGGTCCGGATCGACACGTGGGCGAGCACGTGCTGGCCGAGGAACACGGGGTCGACGGCCGCGACCACCCGCACCGTGCGGTCGCTGAGCAGCGTGCGCAGACGGGCCGCCACGACCGCGCGGGACTGGCCGACGCGCTCGGCGAGGGAGAGGATGCTGGCGCGGCCGTCCTCCTGCAGCGCCCGGATGAGTTCCGCGTCGAAGTCCATGTGCCGTCCGATTCCGTCGATTTCCCCGCAGTGCACGCTCGCCCCCGCAGAACCTCAGCGTAGAGGGCCACTTGACCGAGCGGAAGGCCCGGAGTGCGCGGTGCTGTCGACACAACTCCAGTGAATGGCGCGGATCGCTGGAGTTCTGCCCTTGCCCGCGGCGCTCCGCGTCCGTAGCATCCTTCGCTATCCGACACCATCCGCGAAGGAGCGGGTCCATGACCACCACCCCCACCCCCCGAAGCGGCGTCCACAGCCGCGCACGCCGCGCCGGCATCGCCGCCTTCGTCGGCACCACCATCGAGTGGTACGACTTCTACGTCTACGCCACGGCCGCCGCCCTCGTCTTCGGCCCGCTGTTCTTCCCGAGCGACGACCCCCTGGCCGAGACCGCCGCGGCCTTCGCGACGTTCGCGGTCGCCTTCCTCGTCCGCCCCCTCGGCGGCATCGTCTTCGGGCACATCGGCGACAAGCTCGGCCGGCGTGTCTCGCTGGTCATCACGCTGCTGCTGATGGGGGCCGCGACCGTCCTCGTCGGCTGCCTCCCGACCTACGAGAACATCGGCATCCTCGCGCCGATCCTCCTCATCCTGCTCCGCGCCATCCAGGGCCTCGCGGTCGGCGGCGAGTGGGGCGGCGCGGTCCTCATGAGCGTCGAGCACGCTCCCGAGAAGTCGAAGACGTTCTACGGCGGCTTCACGCAGCTCGGCAACCCGGCCGGTGCCCTCCTCGCCTCCGGCATCTTCGCGATCATGGCCCGCGGCGGCGACACGTTCATCATCGACGGCGGCTGGCGCATCCCGTTCCTGCTGTCCATCGTGCTGATCGCGGTCGGCCTCTGGGTCCGGTATCGCGTCGAGGAGTCTCCGGTCTTCGAGGAGAAGATCGAGGGGCGCAAGCAGTCCATGCCGCTCGCGTTCGCCCTCCGCGTCAACTGGAAGCCGATCCTCCTCGGCATCGGCATCCTGCCCATCTCCACCGGCGGTTACTACCTGGCCACCACCTTCGCCACCGCCTACGCGACGGGCGAGCCCATCGCGATCAGCGAGCAGGTCATCCTCGACGCGATGACCCTGGCCTCCTTCGTGGAGTTCGTCGTGACCCTGCCGGTCGCCTGGCTGGGCGACAAGTGGGGCCGGAAGAACGTGATGTACATCGGCCTGATCACGTCGGTGCTGACCTTCGCCCCGTTCCTGCTGCTGATGCCGGGCCGTGTCGAGCCGCTGATCTTCCTCTTCGCCTCGCTCGTGCGCATCGCGATGAGCGCGACCTACGCCCCGATCGCGGCGATCCTCGCGCAGATGTTCCGTCCGCAGGCCCGCTACACGTCCATCGCGCTGTCGTACGGCGTCGGCGCCGCCATCTGGGCCGGATTCTCGCCCTGGTTCGCGACGCAGCTCATCGCCTGGACCGGCAGCGTCTGGTCGGTGATCGCGATGTTCGTGGGCATGGCCGTCATCGCCGGGATCTGCACGCGTCTCGCGCCGCAGCACTCCGACGAGGCCCCGGTCACCGCGTCGTTCACCGCCCGGACCGACACCACGGCGAACCGCCTGCCCTGACCCGGCACCCTTCCCCGCACGACACCACCGCGAACAGGCATCATGAGAAAGCTCACCCCCTTCGACCGCTCGGCCCAGGCCGCTCCCGTCCTCGTCACCGCGCGAGCCATCCACACGGCGGACGCGGCGGACACCACCGTCACCGCGATGCTGACCGACCGGGGGCGCATCGTCGCCCTCGGCACGGCGGCGGAGTGCGAGGACGTGGCGGCGCGGGCCGGACTCACCCCGGAACGCGTCGATCTGGGGGAGGCGGTGGTCGTGCCCGGCTTCGTGGACGCGCATGCGCATCCGCTGATGTTCGGGCAGATGATGACCTGGGTGGACTGCGGTCCGGAGAAGGCGGGGAGCATCCCGGAGATCGTGGCGCTGCTGAAGGCCGCGGCCGCCGAGCTCCCCGCCGGACGCCCGGTGCGCGGCTACGGCTACGAGCAGCGGAACCTCGCCGAGAAGCGGCATCCCACCCGTTTCGAACTCGACGAGGTCGCCGCCGACCGGGAGGTGTACCTCATGAACGCCTCCGGCCACGGCGGGGTGGTGAACTCGTACACGCTCGACCTCAACGGCGTCGACCGGGACACCCCGAACCCGGACGGCGGCGAGTTCTTCCGCGACGGCGACGGCGAGCTCACCGGCGAACTGTCCGATGCGGCGTGCAACATCCTCACCGGCGTCCACGGGGTGAAGATCGGCCACCACGGTCCGAACTTCCACCTCGCGGACGAGCCGGAGGAGCACCTGCGCCAGCTCGACGCGGCGACGCAGCGCTTCCTCGCGGGCGGGGTCACCTCCATCGGCGACTGCCAGGTCACGCGGCGCGAGTTCGACATGTACCTGCGGCTCGCCGAGGCCGGGCGGCTGGAGCTGCGCGTATCGATGTACCTGCTGTCGCACCTGCTCGACGAGGCGCTGGAGATGGGTCTCGTCGGACAGTTCGGCAACGCCCACCTGAGTTTCGCCGGCATCAAGTTCTACGCCGATGGCACCCTGGGCGGCTGGACCGCGTACTTCCCGGACGGCTACGTGGGCGACCCCTGCCGTACCGGCCAGCTCTACCACGAGCCCGCCGACTACGCGGAGCTCATCCGCAAGGCGCATGCAGCCGGACTCCAGACCGCGACCCACGCCCAGTCGCCCACCGCGATCGAGATGGTCGTGTCGGCGGTCGAGGCGGCACTCGCGGAGCGTCCGGATGCGGACGCCCGGCACCGCATCGAGCACTGCGGCCTGCCGACCCCCGCGCAGATCGAGCGGATGGCGGCCGCCGGCATCCGTCCCGTGAACCAGACGCAGCACTACTTCAACTGGGGCGAGGGTGTGGAGGAGGCCATCGGCACGCCCGGTGAGCGCTTCAACCCGCTCGGGGAGTTCGAGCGTGCGGGCGTGCCCATGACGATCTCCTCGGACGCCCCGGTCGCCGAGCCCATCCCGCTGGAGGCGATCCAGACCGCGGTCACCCGGGTCACCCGCCGCGGACACCGGCTCGGCCCGGACGACCTGCGCATCTCCGCGACCGCGGCGCTGCGGGCGCACACGATCGAGGGCGCGGTCTCGATCGGCCGGGAGGACGACCTCGGCTCCCTGGAGCCGGGCAAGTACGCCGACTTCGCGGTGCTCTCGGACGATCCGCTCGCGGTGCCGGCCGAGGAGATCGCGGCGATCGAGGTGCGCGAGACCTGGGTCGACGGCGTCCGTCGGCACGCGATGTGAGGATGACACGATGAGCACCGACACCATCGAGGACGACCGGTACGCCGACACCGCGGGCCGCGCGGTCCTGGAGACCATCCGCGCCTACGGGGTGACCGCGGTCTTCGGCATCCCCGGCACGCACAACCTGGAGTTCTACCGGCCCCTCGCCGACCTCGGCATCCGCGCCGTGACCAACCGCCACGAGCAGGGGTCGGGGTACGGCGCGGACGGGTGGGCGCAGCAGACCGGGCTCCCCGGCGTGGTGATCACGACCTCCGGCCCCGGGCTGCAGAACGCGATGAGTGCGATCGGCACCGCGTTCTGCGAGTCGCGACCGCTCATCGTGCTCTCGCCCGGCGTGCCCCTCGGGGCGGAGTTCGCCGACGTCGGCACGCTGCACGAGACCAAGGACGCGACGGCCATGGTCGGCGCGATCGCGGAGTGGTCGCGGCGCGTGTCGACCGCGGCGGAGGCGGTGCAGGCCGTGCACGACGCCTTCCACCTCTTCCGCACCGGCCGCCCTCGGCCCGTGCACATCGAGATCCCGCTCGACGTGCTGGAGGCGCCCGCCGCCGTGCCCGCGGAGGACCGGAGGCCGTGGCCGATGCCGGACCGTGTCTCCGGGGATCCGATCGCACTCGCCGAGGCCGCCCGGCTGCTGTCCGCCGCCCGCCGCCCGGTGATCGTGGCCGGTGGGGGTGCGGTGGACGCCGCGCACCAGGTTGCCGCGGTGGCCGAACGGCTCGGAGCTCCCGTGCTCACGACCCTGAACGGCAAGGCCGTGCTCGACGAGCACCACCCGCTGGCGCTCGGCTCGAACCTGCGTCTCGCCGCCGCGCGGGCTGTGGCCGAAGACGCCGACGTGCTGCTCGTGGTCGGCTCGAAGCTGGGCGAGGCGGAGCTCTGGGCTCCGCGGCTCGAGGCGCGCGGCGCCGTGATCCGCGTCGACATCTCTCCGGAGCAGCGGGACAAGAACCTCCCGGCGACGGTCGGCCTCACCGGAGACGCCGCCGCCGTGACCGACGCCCTCCTGCCGCTGCTGCCCGACGACACGCGCTCGCCCCGTGACCTCATGGCCGAGCGGGCCGCGATCGAGGCCGAGTCGCGGGAGACGGCGCCGGACACCGTCGCACTGGCCGAGGTCATCGCCGACGCCCTCCCGGCCGACGCGATCGTGGCGGGCGACTCCTCTCAGATCGTCTACCTGGCGCTCGGCAGCGTGCTGCGACAGGAGCAGCCGCACTCCCTCCTCTACACGCCGACCTACGCCACGCTCGGCTACGGTCTGCCCGCCGCGATCGGTGCGGCCGTCGCGCAGACGGAACGCCCGGTCGTCACGGTCATCGGCGACGGCGCCCTGATGTTCTGCGTGAACGAGCTCGTCACCGCCGTCGAGCAGCGCCTCGACGTCACCGTGGTGTGCGTCGACAACGGCGGATACGCGGAGATCCGCCAGAACGAGCTCGACCGCGGCATGACCCCGGTGGGCGTCGACCTCGTGCAGCCGGACTGGGCCGCCCTGGCCACCGCGCTCGGGGCGACCGGGCGACGGGTGGCATCGCGCGCCGACATCGCCCCGAGCATCCGCGCAGCCATCGCCGACGGCGGGGTGCAGCTCGTGCACATCCCGCAGCACGCCCTCTGAGACCCACCTCCCGACGAACAGGAACGAGAAATGACCGACAACATCGGCCCCGTCGACGCCTCCGTGAACCCGCGGTACTCCGGCATCGCCACCTTCGCCCGCCTGCCCCGCATCGAGGACGTGCCGCGCGCCGACATCGCCGTGGTCGGCATCCCGTTCGACTCCGGCGTGAGCTATCGTCCCGGCACCCGTTTCGGCCCGTCGCACGTGCGGGAGTCGTCCCGGCTGCTGCGGCCCTACAACCCCGCGCAGGACGTATCGCCGTTCCAGCTCGCCCAGGTGGTGGATGCGGGGGACATCCCGGTGAATCCCTTCGACCTCACCGAGGCCGTGACCGAGGTCGAGCGCGCGGCGCTGGCGCTCGGCGAGCAGGTGCAGCGCCTCGTCACGATCGGCGGCGACCACACCGTGGCACTCCCTCTGCTGCGCGCGGTGGCCGCGAAGCACGGTCCCGTCGCCGTCCTCCACTTCGACGCCCACCTGGACACGTGGGACACCTACTTCGGCGCCCCCATCACGCACGGCACCCCCTTCCGCCGCGCGAGCGAGGAGGGGTTGATCGACCTCACCGCGAGCTGCCACGTCGGCACCCGCGGACCCCTGTACTCGAAGCAGGACCTCGAGGACGACGAGCGCCTCGGCTTCTCCATCGTCTCCAGCGAGTACGTCGAGGAACACGGGGTGGAGGCGGCGATCGACCGCATCCTCACCCGCATCGGCGACAAGCCGCTGTACGTCTCGATCGACATCGACGTGCTCGACCCCGCGCACGCGCCCGGCACCGGGACCCCTGAGGCGGGAGGGCTCACGAGCCGCGAGCTGCTGCGCATCCTCCGGGCGCTGCGCGACCGCGACATCGTCGGCGCCGACGTCGTGGAGGTGTCGCCCGCGTACGATCACGCCCAGATGACCGGGATCGCCGCGAGCCACGTCGTGTACGAGCTGGTGACCCTTCTCGCCGCCCGACTCGCCTCCTGACCCCGGGGGTCAGAACAGGGTCCCGAGGAGGTCGGCGAACAGGGCCTCGGCGTCGCCGTCCACCCGGCGGCGTGCGAACCAGTCGCACACGTTGACGCAGTCGCGGTGCAGCAGGTCGAGGCCCTGCGGATTCGCGATCACGTCGACGATCTGCGGCAGGTCGATCACCCGGACCCGTCCGTCGTGCACGAGGAGGTTGTAGGCGGAGAGGTCGCCGTGCGCGAAGCCCGCGGCGGCGAAGACCCGCATGAGGTCGACCACCTGCGTGAAGTACTCCTGCATCTCGGTGTTCGACCCGCGCACCTGGGCGAGCCGGGGTGCCGCGATGCCCCGGTCGTCGCCGAGGAACTCCATGAGCACCTCGGTGCCGCTGACCTGCACGGGATAGGGCACCGGGGCGCCGCGCTCCCACATCCGGCACAGGGCCTCGAACTCCGCGAGCGACCACTGCGCCGCGGCCACGTCCCGTCCGTGGGCGGTCTTCTTGGCGAGGGCGCGCGTGTCGCGGGTGTTCCGCGTGCTGCGTCCCTCGGTGTAGACGGCGGAGCGCTGGAAGCTCCGGTTCTCGATGCCGCGGTAGCGCTTGGCGGCGAGGAGGGTGCGCTGCGTCGGGTCGCCGGGCACGGCGCGCTCCAGCAGGAACACGTCGGCCTCCTTGCCCGTCTTCAGGATGCCGAGCTCGGTGTCCAGGGCGCCGGCGGAGGTCACCACCCAGGCGGGGCGGGGTTCCGGCCCCCGCTCGGTGGGGGTGGACGACGGCCAGGTCGTCCAGCGCTGGTCCGGGCCGGGCTCGACCTCGGCGAAGGAGAGGGCGGTCTCGAGGGCGTCGAAGGGGGTGGCGTCGAAGGACGCGGCTTCCGAGGAAGCGGGGGATTCGGTCACGGTGTGGCTCCGGGAAGGGAGGCCACGCGGCGATCAGGAGCGGGTGGCCTCGAAGGGAAGGTGGTCGGCGAAAGGCACGACGACGACAGCGTTCATCTCATCGCCTCCTTCGCTCGGGCTTCCCGGGCGGATCCCGGTGCGTCGTCGAGCCTAGGGGGTCCCCCGGGGGTTGTCCAGGGCCGGACGATCGGTCGGATGCGGCGGACGACCGGTCGGGCGCGCGCCCGACCCCGTTGCGAGTCTGGAAACATGACCACGACCGCCCCCGTCCCGACCCTGCCGACCACCCGCGGCGACCGCATCCGCTACGGCGGGCTCATCGCCCTCATGGTGATGGGCTTCCTGCTGGTGACCGCCGAGTTCCTCCCCAACGGCGTGCTCACCGAGATGGCGGACGGCCTCGGGGTGACCCCGGGCCAGGCCGGGCAGACCGTCACCGTCACCGCGCTCGTCGGGCTCTTCGTCGCCCCGACCGTCGGCCTCGTGTTCCCCCGTCTGGACCGTCGGTCGCTGCTGGTGTGGATGGCGCTCGCCGCCGCGGTGTCGAACCTCGTGGTCGCCATCGCGCCGAACCTCGTGGTCGTGCTGCTGGCGCGGTTCCTGCTGGGTGCCGCGATCAGCGCCTACTGGACGATGTCGATCACGGTCGCCGCGCGGCTCGCGGGGCCGGAGCACCTCGGTCGCGGGGTGATGTTCACCTCCGCCGGCGTCTCGCTCGCCACCGTCGCCGGCGTCCCGCTCGGAGTCATGCTGAGCGAGGTCGTCGACTGGCGCGCCGTGTTCGCGATCGCGGGAGTGCTCATGGTGGTGCTGGCCGTGGCCCTGCGGTGGGCGCTGCCGACCGTCCCGGCCGAGCGGGCGTCGAGCCTGCGTCTGCTCGTCGACACGGTGCGGCGTCCGGGCATCGGCCTCGGGATGGTCGGACACGTGCTCGTCGTGCTCGGCCACTTCCTCGCCTACACCTACGTCCGCCTCGCGCTGGAGCGCATCCCGGACGTGGACGCCTCGACGATCGTCGTGCTGCTGGCGCTGTTCGGTGTCGGGGGCCTTCTCGGCAACCTCTCGATCGGCCTCGTGATCGACCGCTCCTTCGCCTTCTTCGCGGTGTTCGCGCCGCTGGTGATCTCGGCCGCCGTGCTGTCGATGGTGCTCTTCTCCGGATCGATCATCGGCATCGGCGCGGTCGTGCTCCTCTGGGGCTTCTTCTTCTCGTCGTGGCTGATCGTCGTGAACACCTGGGTGGGCTACCGCATGCCGGACCGCCTGGAGGCCGGGGGCAGCCTCGTGGTCGTCGGGTTCCAGGGGGCGATCACGCTCGCGGCGGGCGTGGGCGGACTCCTCGTCGACACGCTGAGCGTCGAGCTGGTCTACACGATCGGTGCGGTCTCGCTCCTCGCCGGTGCCGTCCTCTTCGGCCTCTCGAACCGCCGCAGCTCCCGCTCCTGACGCCGTGCCCGCCCCGAGGCGGGGACGAGGATGGGGATCAGGCGGATCAGGCCGGAACGAGGGAGTGCGAGGCGCGCCAGGAGGACGGGGTCATGCCCGTCCGGCGGCGGAAGGCGCGGCTGAAGCCCTCGTCCGAGGCGTAGCCGAGCTCGCGCGAGACCCTCGACACCGACTGCCCGGCCTGGAGCATCCGCTTCGCGGCGTCGATCCGCACCTCGGTCACGTAGTCGGCGGGGGAGCGGCCCACGGTGAGACGGAACCGCTCCGCGAAGGCCGAGCGCGACATGGCGCCGACGGCGGCCAGGCGCTCGACGGTCCAGTCCCGTCCCGGCTGCTCGTGGATGGCGTCCACCACGCGGTCGAGGAAGGGGTCCTTCGACAACGAGGGCCACCCCGCGGGCGCGCACCCGTTGGCCGCCCACGCCCGGATGACCGAGAGCAGCACGGTGGTCGCCATCATCCGGCAGATCAGCGGGTCGCCCTGGCGCACCGGGCACGCGGCCGCGTCGACCACGCCCATGTTCTCGGCGAGCGCGGCGGCGGCCGGCTCCAGCGCGTCGAATCCGCTCACCGCGAGGAAGGGCGGCAGGAGCGCGGGGAGGGGAGAGGCGGTGTCCGCGAGCTCGATGTCGACGAGGAGGAGCGCGGTATCGGCGTCGGCCTCCAGTGCGAAGGCGTCGCCGCGGAGCAGCAGGAAGGCGTCGCCGGACACGAGTCGGTCGCGGTGTCCTGGCTCTTCGACCGTGAGCTGCTGCGAGGCGCGGTCCACGTCGAGGCGGCACCCCGTGCCCAGAGGCGGATGCCCGTGCACGGCGCCGTCGGCGATGTAGACGAGGGTGATCCGGCCGGGCGGCAGGGGGAGGAGTCCTCCGGGGGTCAGCCGCACGCGGCGGGCGATCCCCACGCGCAGGTCCACCGTGCCGAGCACCGAGGACAGCGCATCCGCATCCACCGTCACCATGCCTTCGGCAACGTCGGCCGCCGCCCCGCTATTCCCCTCCGAATCGCTCACCTTGCTCCATTTCGGCGGCGGATGGGGCCAAGTGGGCGATTCGAAGCGGGATACGCTGGAGGGGTACCCCACCCGAGGAGTTCCGTGTTCCGCACCCCTGGCCGCCTGTACCGTGTCCTCGCGATCGCGGAGGCGATCACCTGGACCCTCCTCATCGCCGCGATCATCGCCCGCGCCGTCGGTGCCCCGGGAGTCGTGGTGACCGTCGGCGGCGGCATCCACGGTTTCGTGTTCCTCGCCTACGCCGCGACCGCCGTCCTCGTCGCGCTCAACCAGCGGTGGCACCCCGGCGTCGGCGTGCTCGCCGTCCTCAGCGCCGTCGTGCCGTACGCCACCATCCCGATGGAGATCTGGCTGCACCGCACCGGTCGACTCCGGGGCGACTGGCGGCTCGACGCGACCGACGACCCGCGCGACCGTCGCTGGTACGACCGCCTGATGCGCTGGTTCCTCCGTCGCCCCTGGGTTCTCGCGGTGCTGCTGGTCGTGGGCATCGTCGCGCTGTATGTGATCCTGCTGCTGGTCGGTCCGCCCGGGGGCAAGTGACCCCGACCCCGAAGGGCATGACGCCCTAAGGGATCGGCGTCGATGCCGTCGCGCCGGGGACGCCGGCGGCGTGGAGGGCAGTCCGCAGCGCGGCGACTCCGGTGAAGTGGTGCGTCGTCATGCCCAGCGCTCGTGCGCCGCTGAGCTTCCCCGGCGAATCGTCGAGGAAGAAGACCTCCTCCGGTGGGAGGTCGAGGGCCGCGACCACGTGGCGGAAAGCCCGGACGTCCGGCTTGGCGTGTCCGATGTCGGCGGAGTTGAACACCCGATCGAAGTGCGCGTCGATGCTGCTGTCGCGAAGCTCCTCGTCGATGGTGTCGGTGCCGTTCGTGAGGATGGCGCAGGTGGTCCCGTGAGACCGCAGCGCGTCGACGAGCGCCAGCACGTCCCGGTCGGCGGCGAACGGCGTGCGTCCCCATTCCTGCGCTGCGGCGGCGGACCCCGCGGCCTCGCCGACGCGGATGATCCAGTCCTCGCGGCTGAGGAGTCCCGTGGTGACCTCGTCGATCAGCGGGGAGGAGAAGGCGATGCGGGCGATCGTGCCATCCGCGAGCCCGTGCCGTGCCTCCAGGGTGGGGTCGTGGTCGAAATGACGGATGACCCCGTCGAGGTCGAAGAGCACGGCGCGGATCATCCCCCCATCCTGCCTCCCGGGCGTGCGCCGCGTCAGCGCCGCGCGACGGGCTGCTGGAGTTCGGTGACCCAGTCCGACTGGTCGTCCCCGATGGCGCGGACGTAGAGCTCCCGACACGGCCCGGCGTGCACGAGGCCGCGCGCGACCACCTCGGTGTGGATGGCGTGCCAGCTCTCCGCGATCCGCTCCATCGAGCCGAGGTGCACCCCGCAGACGGCGTCCTCCTCGGCGGGGAGCTCGATGATCTCGATGCCGTCGGCGGCGGGGCCGGAGTAGGAGTATCCGGCGACGACCTCCATCCCGTCCGGCAGTGTCCGGTACTGGGCGATCGGGGTGGTGAGGGCGCCGCATTCGTCTCCGATGACCTCGGCCACGGCGTCGAAGGAGGGACCCACGACCTCGGCGACCGCCGGCTGCTCGGCGACGACGGTGCGCACGGCCGCCAGGCGCACGGCGGGGAGGGGCTTCTGGACGATCTCGATCTGCGACATGTGCTTCTCCTTCTCGATGAGGTGGAGGCGCCGCTCCACATCGACGAGTCGCGCGGCGGCGAGCCGGTGCTCCTGCTCCACCTCGGCGCGCCGGATGCGCAGCAGTGCGGCGATCCGGTCGGCGTCGACGCCCTCCGCGAGGATCGACGAGATGGCGTCGAGGCCGAAGCCGAGCTGCCTCAGGGCGACGATCCGGTGCAGGCGCTCGAGCTGCGAGGGGTCGTAGGAGCGGTAACCACTGGACTCGTCCACGTGGGCGGGCACGAGCAGCCCGGCCGTGTCCCAATGCCGGAGCATCCGGTGGGTCACCTGGCCGATCTGCGCGAACGCTCCGATGGACAACATGTCTCTGTTCTCCCGTCTGACACCGTGTGAGAGTCAAGCATGGCGGTTCGCGGACACGCGACCGCCCCGGTGGAAAACTTGAGCCTGTTCATATCAAGTTCATTTGACAGCGTTCAGGCCTCGGCGTACACTTGAGCCATCGCGACTCAGGTTTCCCTGATCGCCGCAGGTTTCCAGACCACTACAGACTTCCCAACAAAGGAGAGAACACATGGCACGTGCTGTCGGTATCGACCTCGGAACCACCAACTCCGTCGTCAGCGTCCTCGAGGGTGGCGAGCCCAAGGTCATCGCCAACGCCGAGGGCTTCCGCACGACCCCTTCGGTCGTCGCCTTCACCAAGGACGGGGAGGTGCTCGTCGGCGAGACCGCGAAGCGCCAGGCCGTCACCAACGTCGACCGGACGATCGCTTCCGTCAAGCGCCACATGGGCACCGACTGGACCTTCGACGTCGACGGCAAGAAGTGGACGCCGCAGGAGATCTCCGCGCGCATCCTCCAGAAGCTCAAGCGCGACGCCGAGTCCTACCTCGGAGACACCGTGACCGACGCCGTCATCACGGTTCCGGCGTACTTCAACGACGCCGAGCGTCAGGCCACCAAGGAGGCCGGTGAGATCGCGGGCCTCAACGTGCTCCGCATCATCAACGAGCCGACCGCCGCTGCCCTGGCCTACGGCCTCGACAAGGGCAAGGAGGACGAGCTCATCCTCGTCTTCGACCTCGGTGGCGGAACGTTCGACGTCTCCCTCCTCGAGGTGGGCAAGGACGACGACTTCTCCACGATCCAGGTGCGCGCCACCGCCGGTGACAACCGTCTCGGTGGAGACGACTGGGACCAGCGTCTCGTCGACTACCTGATCAAGCAGTTCAAGGAGACCACGGGCGTCGACGTCTCGGGTGACAAGATCGCCCTGCAGCGCCTCAAGGAGGCCGCGGAGCAGGCGAAGAAGGAGCTCTCCAGCTCCACGTCCACGAGCATCAACCTCCCGTACCTGTCGCTGACCGACTCGGGCCCCGTCTCGCTCTCCGAGACCGTGACCCGCGCCAAGTTCGAGGACCTCACGAAGGACCTGCTCGACCGCACCAAGAAGCCCTTCGAGGACGTCATCCGCGAGGCCGGCATCAAGGTCTCCGACATCGACCACATCGTCCTCGTGGGTGGTTCGACCCGTATGCCCGCCGTCGCCGAGCTCGTCAAGCGCGAGACCGGCAAGGAGGCCAACAAGGGTGTGAACCCGGACGAGGTCGTCGCCGTCGGTGCCGCGCTGCAGGCCGGTGTCCTCAAGGGCGAGCGCAAGGACGTCCTGCTGATCGACGTCACCCCGCTCTCCCTCGGCATCGAGACCAAGGGCGGCATGATGACCAAGCTCATCGAGCGCAACACGGCCATCCCGACCAAGCGGAGCGAGACCTTCACCACGGCCGACGACAACCAGCCGTCCGTCGCGATCCAGGTCTTCCAGGGCGAGCGCGACTTCACGCGCGACAACAAGCCGCTCGGCACCTTCGAGCTGACCGGCATCGCGCCGGCTCCCCGTGGCATCCCGCAGATCGAGGTCACCTTCGACATCGACGCCAACGGCATCGTCCACGTGTCCGCGAAGGACAAGGGCACCGGCACCGAGAAGTCGATCGTCATCTCCGGCGGCTCGTCGCTGTCGAAGGAGGACATCGAGCGCATGGTGCGCGAGGCCGAGGAGCACGCCGCCGAGGACAAGGCGCGTCGTGAGGCTGCGGAGACCCGCAACCAGGCCGAGACCCTCGCCTACTCCATCGAGAAGCTCATCTCGGAGAACGAGGACAAGCTCCCCGAGGACGTGAAGACCGAGGTCAAGGCCGACGTCGATGCGCTCAAGACAGCACTGGCCGGCGACGACGACGAGGCCGTGAAGACCGCGTTCGAGAAGCTCAACCAGTCCCAGTCGAAGCTCGGCGAGGCGATCTACGCCTCCTCGCAGGCGGACGCCGCCGGCGCTTCGGCCGAGGGCGAGGCCCCGACCGGTGACGCCCCCTCCTCCGAGGAGGACGTCATCGACGCCGAGGTCGTCGACGACGAGGACGAGAAGAAGTAATCATGACGGACAAGAACTTCGACGAGAACGAGGTTCCGGAGGGGTCGGATGCTCAGGCATCCGGCCCCGTGCCGCAGAACCAGGACTCCCGTGAGGCGAAGGCCGCCGAGGGCTCCGACGAGACCCCGGTCGACGCCGCTGCCGAGACGGAGGAAGGGCTGACGGTCGAGGACATCCTCGGTGCCGCGCAGACGGCGGATGCCGCCGCCGGCGACGCCGCGATCGCCGACGCCGAGAACGCCCTGCTGACCGACCTCAAGCGCCTGCAGGCCGAGTACGCGAACTACCGCCGCCGCACCGAGGAGCAGCGCCAGATCGAGATCGAGCGTGCGAAGGGCGAGGCCGCCAAGGGTCTCATCCCCGTGCTCGACGACCTGGCCCGCGCCGAGCAGCACGGCGATCTGGTCGAAGGCAGCCCCTTCGCCGTGATCGCCGAGAAGGTGCGCACGGTCGTGGAGCGGCTCGGCGTGGTCGCCTACGGCGAGAAGGGGGAGGAGTTCGACCCCCAGCGTCACGAGGCGATCTTCCAGCAGCCGACCCCCGGCACCTCGAAGACCACGGTGCTCGAGGTCGTCGAGGTGGGCTACCGCCTCGGCGAGGTCGAGCTGCGTCCTGCGAAGGTCGTCGTCGCCGTCCCTGCGGAGTAGGTGATCGATGGCCAGCCAGGATTGGTTCGACAAGGACTTCTACAAGACCCTCGGGGTCTCGAAGGACGTCAGCGACGCTGACCTGAAGAAGACGTACCGCAAGCTCGCGCGCAAGTATCACCCCGACTCCAATCAGGGCGATGCGAAGGCCGAGGCCAAGTTCAAGGAGATCAGCGAGGCCTACTCGGTGCTCTCCGACGCCGAGCAGCGCAAGGAGTACGACGAGATCCGCGCCATGGGCTCGGGCGCTCGCTTCACGGCGAGCGGCTCGGGCGCCGGCGGGTTCGAAGACGTCTTCAGCCGGTTCGGACAGCAGGGGCGCGGCCAGACCGCCGACTTCGAGGACATCTTCGCGATGTTCAACCAGGGCCAGGGCAGCTCGTTCGGCGGTGGCCGGTTCGGGCAGCCGAGCGGCGGCTTCCGAGGCTTCGGCGGCCCGCAGCGCGGCGCCGACGTCACGGCCCGCACCACGCTGGACTTCCGCACCGCCGTGCAGGGCGAGACCATCACCCTGCAGGGCGAGGACGGCAAGCCGTTCAAGGTGAAGATCCCCGCGGGTGTCGCCGACGGACAGAAGATCCGGTTGCGTGGCCGTGGTCGTCCCTCGCCCGACGGCGGGGAGAACGGAGACATCGTGGTGCAGATCACGGTGCGCCCGCACCCGGTCTTCACGCGGGACGGTCTCAACCTCCGCCTCGTGGTCCCGGTGACCTTCACCGAGGCGACGCTGGGCGCGACCATCGAGGTCCCGACCCTCGGTGGCGACGTGGTGAAGCTCCGCGTGGCCCCCGGGACCCCCTCGGGTCGCGTGCTCCGCGTCAAGGGTCGTGGTGTCGCGACCGCCAAGGGGACCGGCGACCTGCTCGCCGAGCTCCAGGTCGCGGTGCCGACGCACCTCGACGACGCCGCGCGCGAGGCTCTCGAGCGGTTCCAGGAACTGGAGCCGCAGGAGAACCCGCGCGCCGAGCTCATGGCGAAAGCCCGCCGTTGACGAGCACAGGCTTTCGCGTCGGGTCAGGCGCTTCCGGAAGGGAGTTGCCTGACCCGGCGCGGCGGCCTGACGTGAAATCAGGAAGGAAGGCGTGATGGACGCGGACACTCCGGTCTTCGCGATCGCCGCAGCCGCCAAGCTCTCCGGCCTGCACCCCCAGACCCTCCGTCAGTACGACCGGATCGGCCTCGTGGTGCCGGGGCGGACGCCCGGCGGCTCCCGTCGGTACTCGCACCGCAACATCGAGCAGCTGCGCGAGGTGGCCCAGCTCTCCTCCGAAGGGGTCAGTCTCCCCGCGATCGCCCGGCTCCTCGACCTGGAGGACGAGAACCGGATGCTGCGCGACCGTGTCGTCGCACTGGAGGGCGCCCTCCGCGCCGAGCGGGAGAACCGCCCCGGCGTGCGGGTGTTCGCCGCCGGATCCGCGGGTGTCGTGCCCATGCCGACCGGCCGCCGCATCCGTCGCTCGACGGAACTCGTGCTGTGGAGTCCGCGCTCCGGAGCCTGACCGCGCACCCCGGTGTGTATCCTGTCAACTGTTAACAGGAGGTCACCATGACGCAGACCGTCACCCGCGGGGAGTCGCTGGGAGCGCAGGTCGCGCGCGTGCTGCGCCAGCGCATCGTCCGGGGGGAGCTCGCACCGGGGGCCCGCCTCACCGAAGAGGCCCTCGCCGAGGAGTTCGCCGTCAGCCGCGGTCCCGTGCGCGACGCCCTGACCCAGCTGAGCTTCGAGAAGCTCGTCGAGGTGCAGCGTCCGCGCGGCGTCTACATCGTGGGCCTCACCAGCGACGACGTCGATCAGCTCTACAGTCTGCGGGGCGCGCTGGAGCAGCTCGCCCTCTCGCGGGCGATGCGGGTCGACGACGACGACCGGTGGCAGCCGATGGCCGACGCCGTCCAGCGCATGGCCGAGGCCGCGGACGCGGGTGACCATGCGGCCTTCGTGACGGCCGACCTCGACTTCCACTCCCAGATCTACGCCCTCGCCGATCACCCCCGGCTGGAGGGGGCCTGGAACCAGTACCTCCCCACGTTCACGGCCCTGCTCGAGGTCACGATCAATCACGACGAAGACCTGCACGAGTCATCGGACGATCACGTGAAGCTGCTCGACGTCATGCGCACGGGAGCCCCGGAGGACGCCGCTGCGGTGCTCTCGGCTCACCTCGACGGCGCCCGGGAGCGGATGCTCCACGAGGTCGGCTCCCGCTGAGGTCGCCCTCGTCCGCGAAGCCGAGGCGTTCAGCGGACGGAAAAGAACGGTTCCTACCGTGGGGGCCAGGGCAAGAGCCCTGGTCCGCGCCCGCGCGGGTGTCCTGCCACGAAGGAAGAACCTCCTCATGACGAACACCACAGCCTCCGCCTCCTCCGCCTCGTCGCTCGGACTCCTCGTCCTGCGCATCGTCGTCGGCGCGATCTTCGCCGCCCACGGCGCTCAGAAGATCTTCGAGTTCACGATCCCCGGCACCATCGGCAGCTTCGCCGGGATGGGGGTCCCGCTCGCCGAGATCGCCGCGCCCGTCGTGGCCTTCCTCGAACTCATCGGCGGGATCCTGCTGATCCTCGGTCTGCTCACGCGCCCGGTCGGCATCCTGCTCGCGGCCGACATGCTGGTCGCCCTCGTGCTCGTGCACCTGCCCGCCGGCCTGTGGGTGACGGCCGGCGGCTACGAGTTCGTCGCGGTGCTCGGCGCCGCGGCTCTCGCGCTCGCCCTCACGGGGGCGGGGCGCTACTCCATCGACGCCGCCGCCCTGCGCGGGCGCGCGCCGGCCTGGCTCGCCTGATCGCCTAGTCGCCCGCCGCGCGCGCGGGGTCCACGCGTCGCACGAGGATCCAGGTGTTGCCGAGATCGGTGACGGTGTGGGTGAACTCGTCGAGCGCGGCCTGCGACAGCGCGAGTCCGCGTCCGCTCTCCGCCTCCTCGCCCGGCATCGTCACGGCGTCCCAGTCGATCGGTGCCGGCGGGGCGGTGTCGCGGACGTAGGCGCGCGCCTCCTCCGGCGTCACGCGGACGTCGATGCTCAGCACGACGTCCGCGTGCTCGTTGTGCTGCGCGATGTTGGTCGTGACCTCGCTGAGCGCGAGGGTGAACAGCACCTGGTCCTGAGCCGGAACTTCCGGAGCGTGAGTCCAGAGCCGGTCGAGCTCATCGAGGGCGCGGTCGACGAGGGCGAGCCCCGCGGGCCCGTCGATGTGGAAGGACCGGGTCTCAGCGTCCATCGAACGCCGATTCCGGCGTCGGGTAGTCGCGGAGCACGCGGTCCAGGTTGGTGAGGTGGAGGACGGTGCGCACGGCCTCGGGGACGGCGGCGATGCGCAGATCGCCGCCCGCCACGCGGGCGCTCTTGAGGCCGCCGACGAGAGCCCCGAGGCCCGAGGAGTCGACGAACTCGGTGCCGCTCAGATCGATCGCGATGCGCGGCTGCCCGGCGGTGACCAGGTCGCTCACCGCGTTGCGGAGCAACGGCGCCCCCGAGGCGGTCAGGCGCCCCGTGATCGTGACGACGGCGTAGCCGTCCCTGGTGTCAGTGCTGACGTTCATTCGACTCCTTCTCGAGGACCTGCGCGGCGGGACCGCGGTAGCGCGCCGCCTGGATGATGACGCTGAGGACGACCAGGTCGTACAGGACCCAGGCCGTGTTGACGAGGGTTCCGGTGCCGTCGCCGGTGCCGACGATGACCCGGGCGACCCCGATGACGAGGGCGATCACGAGCACGACCATGGCGGTGAGCTGCGGCCAGATCTCCCGCCACGGGACGCCGCGCGGATCCCGGCCGTCCTTCCTGGTCACGGCGAAGGACAGCGGCCGACCGAGCACGACGTTGGCGAAGGCCGTCCAGCACGCGCGGATCCACACGGGGAACAGTGCGAGCGAGTACTGCTGACCGCGCCAGGTCTTCACCCCCTTGGCGACCACGAGGAACAGCGCCTGGTTGACGAGGAAGTACGGCAGGAACCGCACGAAGAAGTCGACCGACCAGGCGGTGACGGGGAGCACCCCGAACACGAGGTAGATCACCGGGGCGGCGAGATAGACGATCGCGGCGAAGCCGGAGAGGTAGCTCCACATCGTCGCGAAGTACATCAGGCGCTGTCCCACCGAGAGCCCGCGCTTGGCCAGGGGATTGTCCCGCAGCATGACCTGCAGCGTCCCCTGGGCCCACCGCAGCCGCTGGGTGAGCATCGTCCGGAGGTCTTCGGGTGCGAGCCCGTGGGCCAGGATCTCGTGGTGGTAGACGCTGCGCCACCCGAGGGCGTGCAGCTGCATCGCGGTCGCCATGTCCTCGGTCACCGAGATCGTGGCGAGGGGCAGGATCGGCTGCGCCTCGTCCGCCCGGTCGAGGCGCAGGGCATCCAGCAGCCCGCGGACGGCTTCCACGGCGGTGAGGGGGGAGAGGTCGGAGGAGGCGAGGGCTTCGAGTCCCGCCTCGTCCACGATCACCTGTCCGAGCTCGGCGTCGTGCTGCACCGGCAGGGATTCGATCACGGCGAGGTCGGCGCGGATGCCCTCGAGGTCGTGGGCCACGAGGATGCGGGAGGCATCGTCGACCGCGTCGCCCACGCGAGCGGCGACCTCGGCGACCGGCGCCCCTGCGGCGAGCTCCTTGCGACCGCGCGCGATCGCGATGCGGAGCGCTCCGAGCTCGGTGGCGAGGGCCGGGTCCGTCGCGGTCTCGGCCTCGCGGGCGATCAGCGCCTCGGCGGTCTTCAGCGCCCGCGCGGCGGAGTCGGTCACGTTCCGCACATAGCCGACGATGCCGAGCTGCATGAGGGCTTCGCGGCGGAGCACGGCGTTGGAGCCGCAGAAGAAGGCTGCGTTCCAGCCGTCCTTCCCCTGCTGGATCGGCCCGTAGAACAGCGGCGCCTGGCTGCCGAGCGGATCGGCCTCGTCGACGTTCACGAACCACTGCGGCGTCTGCACGAGGGCGACTTCCGGGTCATCGGCGAAGTACCCGAGCGTGCGGTGCAGGATCAGCGGATCCGGCACCTGGTCGGCGTCGAGGATGAGGAGGAACTCGCCGTCGGTCTGGAAGAGCGCGCTGTTGAGATTGCCGGCCTTGGCGTGCCGGGGTTTGCCGGTCCAGTCCTCGGAACGCGTGAGGTAGCCCACGCCGGCGGCCCGGGCCTCCGCCTCGAGTTCGGGGCGGGAGCCGTCGTCGAGGATCCAGGTGGAGTGCGGATAGGCGATCCGTTTCGCCGCCCTGGCCGTCGTCAGGACGAGCTCGATCGGCTCGTCGTAGGTGGTGATGAACACGTCGACCGTGCCCTGCGGCGGCGACACCGGCGCCGGACGCTCCTTCGCCCGCCACATGGTCAGACAGAACAGGAACGTGTCGATGAGGCTGTAGGTCTCGGCGATCACGAGCGGCACCGCGATCCACCAGGCGGACCAGTTCACCGACTCCAACCACCGCCAGGCGACGTAGTTGACGCCGAGCAGGACCGACAGCAGGGCCAGGACGCGGATGGTCGCGAACCGCGCGGTCATGCGTCCCTCCGCACCACCACGACGGTGATGTCGTCGGTGGCGCGGTCGTCGTTCGCGAGTCGCAGGGCCTCGCGCACGGCGCCGTCGGGTCCCATCGCGGTGAGCACCCGCTCGACGTGACCGAACGGGTCGTCGGCGTCGAGCACGTCGAGGAGCCCGTCGCTGCAGCAGATGAAGGCGTCGCCGGCCTCGAGTCGCGCGGTCATCGGCACCCGGGGGTCGGCGATGCCCATCCCCATGCCGAGGGGCAGGTTCGTGGAGCGGAGGGGCGTCCACGATCCGTCCGCACGGACGATGAACGCCAGGCTGTGTCCGGCGTCGATGACGTCGAGCTCTCCCGTCTCGGGTCGTAGTTCCGCCACGACAGCGGTCACGAACATCGACGTGTCGGCGAGGTCGTCCTCGAGCAGGCGGTCCACCTCGATCACGGCGTCGGCCAGCGAGCGCTCCGGTGCCGTGCGCAGGGACGCCCGCACGGTGGCCGCGACCAGCGCGGGCCCGGTGCCTTTGCCCATCGCGTCCGCAAGGGTGACGCGGATCGCATCGCCATGACGGGAGAAGTCGTAGTAGTCTCCCGCGAGCATCCCCCGGGGAGCGGCCCCGGCGGCGATCGTGTAGCCCTCGACCTCCGGGTGCACCCGCGGGCGCAGGGCCCGCTGCACCACGGCGGCGTGGTCGATGTCCGCGTCCTGGGCCAGTTCCGTCTGCACCCAGAACGCGAGATCGCGCAGAAGGTCCTGCTGTGCGTCCGTGAACGTGTGCGGCTCCGTGTCGAGCACGCACAGCGTCCCGACCGGCTCGCCGCCCGGGGCGTGCAGCGGATGCGCCGCGTAGAAACGCAGGTGCGGATCGCCGGTCACGAACGGGTTCTCGGCGAAGAGGTCGGTCGTGCTCGCGTCCTCCACCACCACCGTCCGGTCCTGCGAGACGGTGTAGTCGCAGAACGAGTCCTGTCGCGGTGCCTCGTTCCCCCCGAGGCCGATCTGCGATTTGCGCCACTGCCGGTCGCGGTCGATCAGCGAGACGCTGACCATCGGCACGCCGAACATCTCCTTCGCCAGTCGTGCCACCCGATCCACCCGCTCATCGGGTGGTGTGTCAAGGATCCCCAGTTCCTCGAGCGCTGCCTGTCGCCGTCGCTCGTCGAACATTCCCCCCGCCCCTCCTCCGTGTTTATTCCCCACATCCTATTGAGGAACGTCACCCGGGGCATCAGCGCGCCGACGAGGCATTCAGGCGAACCACAGGAAACGGTTCTGCGCAAGCCCCGAGGGGAACCGGTTCTCCGGATCTAGCATCGCGCCAGGACGGAGCGCCGTGTCTGCGCGTCCTCGGAAAGGAGGCAGGTGGATGCCGCTCAAGACCCGCCAGCGGGACCGGTACAACCGCCGAGAGGCCCTCGCCGGCTATCTGTTCATCTCCCCCTGGCTCCTCGGATTCCTCATCTTCACGGCCGGCGCGATGGTCTACAGCCTGTACATCTCGTTCAGCAGCTACAACCTGGCCACGAACAGCGCCCGCCCGGTCGGCATCGACAACTACGCCAACCTGTTCGAGGACCCGCGGGTGGGCGTCTCGCTCGCGAACACGCTGTTCTACGTGGTGATGGCGGTGCCGCTGGAGATCGTGTTCGCGCTCATCCTCGCTCTGCTGCTCAACCGCGTCGGGCGCGGTGCCGGAGCCTTCCGCGTGCTCTACTACCTGCCGAAGATGACGCCGGCCGTCGCGACCGCCGCCGTGTTCTTCCTGCTCCTGAACGGCAACTCCGGCGCGATCAACCAGTTCCTCCGGGTATTCGGCATCCAGGGACCGCAGTGGCTCGTCGACCCCGCGTGGGTCAAGCCGAGCATCGTGATCATGACGCTGTGGACGGTCGCGGGAACCATGGTGATCTTCCTCGCCGCCCTCAAGAACGTGCCCGTCGAGCTGTACGAGGTGGCCTCGCTCGACGGGGCGGGGCCGATCAGGAAGTTCTTCTCGATCACCCTCCCGATGATCTCGGGGGCGATGTTCTTCAACGTCATCGTGCTCTCGATCGCCGCCTTCCAGATCTTCGACCAGGCGTACCTGCTGTTCTGGCGGGATCAGAGCAACTCGTCACCGGAGGCATCCCTCTTCTACGCGATCTATCTGTTCCAGCAGGCGTTCCGGCAGTTCAACTTCGGCTTCGCGGCGGCGATGGCATGGCTGCTCTTCGTCATCATCATGATCATCACGCTCATCCAGGTGAAGGTCGGCAACCGCTTCGTCTACTACGAGGGAGACCGCTGATGTCCCAGACCCTGCGTCAGGTCCCCGTCGAGGCGGAGCCCGAGAAGGCCCCGGGCACGTTCACGACCACGGTGCCGACCCGCCCGCGCTGGCGGCGGCACCTGCGACAGCCGAAGAGCCTGATCGCCCGGATCGTGCTGAACGTCATCCTCGTGCTGTTCGCACTGCTGTTCCTGTACCCGTTCGCGTGGCTCCTCGCGGCGAGTTTCAAGCCGCGCGGAGAGGTGTTCGACAACGCCCTCATCCCGAAGACGTTCGTGCCGGAGAACTACGTCGAGGTGTGGAATCAGCTCCCGCTGCTGAACTGGATGGGCAACAGCATCGCCATCGCGCTGCTCGCCGCCGGTGCCGTCGCGATCTCCAGCTCGATCGTCGCGTTCGGGTTCGCCTACTTCCGCTTCCCGGGGCGCGGGCTGCTGTTCGGCCTCGTGCTCGCGACGATGATGCTCCCCGGCGCGGTGACGATGATCCCGATCTACCTCATCTGGAAGGAGACCGGACTCCTCGGCACCTGGGTGCCGCTGTGGGGCATGAACCTCTTCGGCTCGGCCTTCTACATCTTCCTGCAGCGGCAGTTCTTCCTCGGCCTGCCGCGGGAGCTGTTCGAGGCGGCGCGGCTCGACGGGGCCAGCGCCTGGGGCCTCTTCTGGCGGATCGCGATGCCGCTGTCGATCCCGTCGTTCGTCATCGTCTTCCTGTTCGAGTTCCAGGCGAGCTGGAACAACCTCCAGGCCGCCCTCATCTACCTCAACGCCGGGTCGGTGGACGAGTTCACCGCGCCGCTCGGCATCGCCTACGCCATGACCAAGTACAGCCCCACCGCGGGCGGTCACGGCGACTACCAGTACGTCATGGTCGCCTCCCTCCTGGTGACCCTCCCGATGCTCATCCTCTTCGCCTTCGGGCAGCGCGCCTTCATCGAGGGCGTCGCGACCCAGGGGCGCAAGGGATGACGAACCACAGATCGAAAGGAGCAGTCATGCGCACACGCATGCTGGGAATCACCGCGGTCGCCGCGGCATCCGTCCTCGTCCTCGCCGGGTGCGGCGGGGGAGGGGGAGACGACCAGGCAGCCGACGCCGACTTCGGGGCCGAGCCGAGCGGCACGCTGAAGGCGTGGGGCTTCGAGAACGCCGACGACGTCGGTACCTCGCGCATGGACTACGCCGCGGAGCAGCTGAAGGACGTCGAGGTCGACCTCGACGCGACGGCCTTCGACGCGCAGAAGTTCACCACGCGGATCGCGAGCGGCGACGTGCCCGACGTCGTGCAGATGGACCGCCGGTACGTGACCACGTATGCCGCGCAGGACCTCATCATGCCGCTCGACGAGTGCTTCGCCGCCCAGGACGTCTCGCCGCGGGACCACTGGTACCCCTTCGTCGTCGACGACGTCACCTACGACGATGCCGTGTGGGCGGTGCCGCAGTTCTACCAGCCGCCGGCGATCCTGCTGAACAAGGCCGTGCTCGACGAGGCGGGGGTGACGGCGGACGAGATCGACACCTCCAAGCCCGACGTGCTGCTCGGCGCGATCGAGAAGATGTACCAGGAGTCCGGCGGCGTGCCCACGCGGCTCGGGTTCGACCCGGTCGCGACGGGCCAGGCCGGGCTGTGGATCCTCGGCATGGGCGGCCAGCTCAACGATGAGAAGGGGGCGCCCACCCTGGACGACCCCAGCAACGTGGCCGGCATCGAGATGCTCAAGCAGATCACCGACGCGCAGGGCGGCTTCGCAGCCGTCAAGAGCTTCACTGACTCGTTCGACGCCTTCGGCGACCAGAACCAGTTCGTCGCCCAGCAGGTGGGCGCGCAGGTGAATGCGCAGTGGTATCCCAACGTGCTCAGCCCCTACGCCGACCAGATCGACCTGGAGGCCGTGCCGTTCCGGAACGCCGACGGGGAGCCGTTCTCAGTCGCCTCCGGCACCGCGTTCGTGATCCCGGCCGGCGCGGAGAACCCCGCGGCGGCGTGCGCGTGGATGGTGAACCTCACCTCCGACGACGCGTGGAATGCGGCGGGCGAGGCGCGTGCCGAGACCCTGAAGACCGACGGCGGGATCAACACCGGGCTGTTCACCGGGTCGCCGTCCGCCGACCAGTCCATCCGCGAGACCTTCGTCACCGACAGCGGCAACGCCGGCTTCGACCAGGTCATCTCCACCTACTACGACGTGGTGGACTACGGACAGTCGTTCGGCTCCTCGCCGGCGGGCCAGGAGATCCAGAACGAGCTCAACAACGCCATCACGGCCGCGCTGCTCGGGGACAAGTCGCCGGAGGACGCGCTGAAGGAGGCGCAGGAGGCCGCGATGCGGGCGTACGAGAACGCGACGGCCGGCTAGCCCCGGTCAGGCGCTTCGGCGGTCGTGGATGATGGAGGCCTACCGATCAGAGGGAGGCCGCCCATGGACCAGCGTGAGCTCGACGAGCGGATCCGCGACTACTACGAGGGGCAGTTCGACGAATCGGCGCGGTTGACGACCCGGTCGGCGCAGGGGCCGCTGGAGCACCAGCGCATCCAGGAGCTGATCGCCGGGCACCTCACCGAGGGTCGCGTGATCGATGTCGGAGGCGGGGCGGGCGTCCATGCGCGCTCGCTCCTGGACCGCGGGCATCAGGTCACCCTCGTCGACCCGGTGCGCGGGCACGTCCACAGTGCGGCGCAGCGGGGCGTGGACGCTCATGTGGGTGACGCGCGCTCCTTGCCGTTCGCCGAGGACAGCTACGACGCGGCCCTTCTCCTCGGTCCGCTGTACCACCTGGCCGATCGCGCGGACCGTCTCCAGGCGCTCGGCGAGGCCGCACGGGTGGTGCGATCCGGCGGCTGGGTGTTCGCGGCGGGCCTCTCGCGGTTTGTCGGATTCGGTCAGCTCGCGCTCGGCGTGACCGACCTCCACCTCGACGACGAACACGGCGCACTGCTGGAACGCGGGACTCCCTCCTCGCGGGGTCGCTTCCCGGCGGGGCATTTCCATACGGCGGAGTCGCTCGCCGAGGAGGCCGTCGCCGCCGGACTCGACGTTCTGGAGGTCCATGGCGTCGAAGGGCCCGGCGGGATGTTGCTGGAGGGGATGCCCGTGGAGGAGACGTCGCTCACGCAGGCGGCTCTGCTGCTGGCGCGAGCCGGGAGCACCGTGCCCGGAATCCGGGAGCTCAGCCCCCACCTCCTGGCCGTGTGCCGGGTACAGTGACGCTCCACAGTGTTGACTGTTAACAGTCAACACTGATAGCCTCGCGGTGTCGACAACACGGTCGACCCACGTAGAGGAGCAAAGATGCCCCGCATGCGCATCACTCGGGCGGCCGCTGCCTTCGCCGCCCTCGCCGCCACCGCTCTGGTGCTGTCGGCCTGCACGAAGGTCGACGAGAGCGAGGGGGCCGCCTCGACCTATCCCGAGGACGACATCCGGCTGATCATCCAGGCCAATCCCGGCGGCGGATCCGACCTGTCCTCCCGCGCGCTCGCCACCGAGCTCGAGAAGATCCTCGGCGTCAGCGTGATCCCGGAGAACATGCCCGGTGCCGCGGGAGCGCTCGCGATGGAGTACGTCGGCTCGCAGGACCCGGACGGCTACGTCATCGGCTTCGCACCCGTCGAGATCGCGATGCTCAACACGACCCAGAGCGCCGACGTGCTGCCCGACGACTTCGACCTGCTCGGCCAGATCATGCTCGCCCCCGGCGTCATCACGGTGGGTGCCAACAGCGGCATCGAGACCCTCGACGACCTCGTGACCCAGGCGAAGTCCGGCGCGGTCACGGTCGCGAACTCCGGCGCCGGCTCGATCTGGGAGGCCGCCACCCTCGGCCTCGGCAAGGCCACGGACGCCGACTTCACCCCCGTCCCCTACGACGGTGGCGCCACGGCGGTCGCGGCGGCCGCGTCCGGGGAGACCGTCGCCGCCGTCTCCGGACTCGGCGAGGCCCTCGCGCAGGGCGAGGCCGTCCGCATCCTCGCGGTCATGAACGACGAGCGTCACCCGGACGCGGAGGATGTCGAGACGGTCGAGGAGGCCATAGGCGAAGAGGTCGTCTTCGGCGGTTGGGGCGGCATCTACGCCCCGGCCGGCCTGCCCGACGACGTGCACGACGCCCTCGAGGCCGCCGTCAAGGAGGCCGTGGAGTCCGAGAGCTACCAGAAGTTCCAGGCGGACGCCGGCAACCTCGTGGTCTACCGCGACTCCGCGGAGTGGACCGGGTTCGTCGACGACCAGTTCGCCCTGTTCCAGGACCTCCTGGGCTGAACACCTCCGGTGGGGTCGGCACGCGCCGACCCCACCGCGTCCTCCGACGAAGGAGCACCATGACCAGCCCCGACACCGCGGCCGAGCCGGCCGCACCGGGCGGCTACGAGGGGGCGACCGCCTCGCGACCCCTCGAGATCGCGTTCGCCGCCGCCGCCCTCGCGATCACCGCCGGCTACCTCTTCCTCGCCACGCAGATCCCGCTGCGCCGCGAGGCCGCCCCCGGACAGATCGACGCCCGGTTCTGGCCGCTCGTCATCGGCGTGACCGGCGTCGTGATCGCGATCGCCCTGCTCGCCGTGGCGATCACCCGACCGGCACCCACGCGTGAGGATCTCGAGCGCATCCAGCCGGGCGGCGTCCTCCGGGTGATCGCGACGATCGCGATCGCCGGCGGCTTCATCGCGCTCTGGTCCCTCGGCTCGGTCATCCTCTTCGGCTACCGGATCGAGGTCTTCCCGATCGCCTGCGCCCTGCTCATGGCCGCACTGATGCTCCTGTACGGCCACCGCCGCTGGCTGAGCCTCGTCATCTACTCCGCCGCCGTCACGGCATTCGTCTACGTCGTCTTCGGCATGCTCCTGAGGATCCCCCTGTGAACGCGCTCCTGGAGGGGCTGAACTCGCTCCTCGACATCTCGATCCTGCTGTACATGGCGGTCGGCCTCGTCCTCGGCTTCATGGTCGGCGCCTTCCCCGGCATCACCGCGACCATGGCGGTCGCGCTCGCCGCCGGCTTCACCATGACCCTCGAACCGGTGCAGGGCCTCGCGGTGCTGCTGACGATCTACGTCGCGGCGAACTTCGGCGACCGGGTGCCGTCCATCCTCATCAACACCCCGGGGACTCCCGCCTCCATCGCCACCACCCTCGACGGCTATCCGATGGCGAAGCAGGGCAGGGCCGGGCTCGCGCTGACCATCTCGGCCATCGTCTCCGCCGTCGGCATCCTCGCCTCGCTCGTGCTCTTCGCGGTCGCCGCCGTGCCGATCGCCAGCTTCGCCCGGGACTACTTCAAGTCGCCCGAGCTGTTCGCGCTCGTCGTCTTCGGCATCGCGATCATGATCGGCATCTCGTCCAAGTCGATGCTCAAGGGCATCCTGGCCGGTCTCTTCGGACTCATGCTCGGCAGCGTCGGCACCTATGCGGCCACCGCCGACCAGCGCTTCACGTTCGGTGTGCTGGAACTCGTCGAGGGCGTGAACTTCATCGCCGTCATCATCGGGCTCTTCGGCATCGCCGAGCTGTTCGATCAGCTCCTCACGTACCGGAAGTCGCACGTCCGACCGATCTCGAGCCTCGGCCGGTGGTGGCCGAACCGCGCCGAGCTCAAGCAGAGCGGACGGGCCACCGCGGTCGGCGGGGCGGTGGGCCTCGGCGTCGGCCTCATCCCGGCGGCCGGCGGCGACATCGCGGGGCTCATCGGCTGGGAGCGGGCGCGCAAGGCGTCGAAGCGCCCGGAGATGTTCGGCAAGGGGTCGATCGAGGGCGTCGCCGCGTCCGACACCGCCTCCAGCGCGACGCTCGGCGGCTCGCTGACCACGACGATGGCGCTCGGCATCCCCGGCGACTCCGTGATGGCGGTCATGATCGGCTCGATGATCATCTGGGGCATCACCCCCGGGCCCACGCTGTTCACCAACCGCCCCGACCTCGTCGTCTCGATCGTCGGGATCATGCTCGTCGCGACCCTCCTGTCGCTCGCGCTGAGCCTCGTGCGGATGAAGGGCATGGTCAAGCTGCTCGACGTGCCGCAGCCGTACCTGTGGAGCGGCATCCTCATCTTCTGCATCATCGGCACGTACGCCACCTCGAACAGCCTGTCGACGGTCGTCACGATGCTCGTCTTCGGTGTGGTCGGCGTGCTGCTCAAGCGCATGCAGGTTCCGGCCGGGCCCGTGGTGCTCGGTCTCCTGCTCGGTCCGCTCGCCGAGGAGAACCTCGCCCGCACGCTGGCGATCCTGCCGACGCGGCCGTTCTTCGAGGTCGTCAGCCCGATCGCCCTCGTCCTGCTCGCGCTCGCGGTGCTGTCGATCGTCATGCCTGCGATCCGCGCCGCCCGCACGCCCCGCGCCGAGCGGGCCTCGTTGGAGGGCTCGATCCTCCACACCGACAGCATCGTGCAGATCGAGAAGGCGCACGACGAGCTCGCGGCGCAGCCCGACCTGCTCACCTCCACCGTCCGCAACGTCGACGCCGGTGCGCGCCGGGGACGCGCCGACCGCAAGAACCGCAAGAGCACGACCCCCGAGGAGACCGAGAAGTGACCCGCTACGACATCCTGACCGCCGTCCCGACCGCGTTCCACCGCGACGGGACCCTCGACCTCGACGGGTCGCGCGCGATCTTCCGGTTCGTGGCCGACTCGGGGAACGAGGGCGCCTTCGTCCTCGGCACCACGGGCGAGTTCCCCGCCGTGGACGCGGACGAGTTCCGGGGACTCGTGGGAGCGGCGCTGGAGGAGCTGGCCGACCGGATGCGCGTCATCGTGCACGTCGGGCAGCCGAGCACGTTCGAGGCCGTGCGCCTGGTGGGCATCGCGAAGGAGCTGGGGGCCACGGAGTTCGCGGCCCTCACGCCCTACTACCTGCGTGCCACGGACGACGCGATCCTCGAGTACTACCGCGCCGTCTCGGCGGCCGTGGGGGAGGGGCGCCTCTACGTCTACATCTACCCCGCGCGCAGCGGGAACCCCGTCTCGCCGGAGCTGCTCGTGCGCATCGCCGCCCTTCCGAACGTGGTCGGGGCCAAGGTGAGCGAGCTCTCGCTCGACGACATCGCGGCGTATCGTGCGGCCGTGCCCGCCGACTTCGAGCTGTACACCGGCGCCGACCGTGACCTCATCGCGGCCGTCGAAGCGGGCGCGCAGGGCGTCGTCTCGGGCGTCTCCTCCGTGACGCCGAAGCCGTTCCGCGCACTCGCCGACGCCGGACGCTCCGGAGATGCCGATGCCATCGCCGCGGCGCAGGCAGCCGTGGACGACGTCGTCGCGCTCATCGGCGGCGACATGGCGCGGATGAAGGAGGCGTACCGCGTGCTCGACGTCGTGGACACGCACTGCCGCATGGCGATCGCCGAACCCTCCGCCGATGAGCGCGCCGCGGTCGCACAGGTGGTGACCGCGCACCGCTGACCGGCCTCGGGCACGGCCAGGACGGAATGCCGCGACCTTCGGGTCGCGGCATTTTCGCATATGCTCGCATTTACTTGTCGGACAAGTTGGCGTTCTGAGAAGAGTGCTTGACGACAAGCGAGACGACTGTCTAGGCTCAGAACCGGGAATTCCGCCGACATCGCGAAGGAGCGAACGGAACATGTCAGACAAGATCGAGGTCACCGGGTCCGACTTGTCGGACGCGCTCGCCCGACGTCTGGCTCAGCACCTGCAGCGTTCCGGCCTGGAGATCGGCGACCCGCTGCCCACCGAGGCCGAGCTCGGTGCCGTGCTCGCGGTCGGTCGCCAGCGCATCCGGGAAGCCCTCAGCGTGCTCGAAGCGTTCGGCATCGTGGCGTCTCGGCAGGGCGCCCGCCGCGTGTGGCGCGGGTTCCGTGCCGCCGATCTCGCCACCCGCTGGATCGGCTTCGTCGACGACCCGGAGGCCGCCACCCGCGAGCTCCTGGAAGTCCGACACGCGCTGGAGACCTCGCTGCTGCCGATGGTGATCCCGCGCCTGCAGCCGAGCGACCTGGCCCGTCTGCGCCTGCTCTCGGAGGAGATGGTGGAGCGCGCCCTGCGCAACGAGAGCTTCGCCGAACTCGACCAGCAGTTCCACCGCGGGCTGCTCGCGCCGATGGGCAATGCGTTCGTGGACCAGTTCCTCCAGTCCTTCTGGGTGGTCTTCGCGGCCGCGCGTCGGGAAGAGCCCGTCGAGGAGGATCCGGCCATCGCCGCCATGCACGGCCGCATCATCGATGCGATCGAGGCGGGGGACACCCGCCGAGCGGTCCATGAGCTGGACGCCCACTTCTACGGCGTCCGCAACCGCTACCCGGACATCGACTTCGGCACCACGGCCGCGCTGCCGGTCTGATCCCCCCGCCCGGCACGTTCTGCCGGACCGTCTTGAAATCGATTTCGCACAACCCTCATCTGATCGACGAAGGAGTACGCATCATGAGATCCACCCGATTCCTCCCCGGACTGGCCGTCCTCGGCGTGGTCGCCCTCACCGCCGGCTGTGCCGGAGGCGCCTCGACGGGCGAGGGCGACGGTCCCGTCGAGATCACCTACTGGCTCTGGCAGGACGACGCGACCGACCCCACCTGGACGGAGCTCGCGGACGAGTTCAACGACGCGCAGGACGAGGTGGAGGTCGTGCTGGAGACGATCCCCCTCGACCAGTACCAGAACCAGCTCGTGTCCTCCGCCATGAACGGCACCGGTCCGGACGCCGCCCGCAGCAAGGACTGGTGGCTCGGGCAGTTCGCGCCGCAGGGCGCCATCGCGGACCTCACCCCGTACGTCGACGACTGGGACGCCTCGGACGACGTCGTCGACTCGCTCTGGGCGACCGGACAGCTCCCCGGCGAGGACGCCGTCTACATGCTGCCCCACCAGTACACGACGCTCTATCTCTACTACCGCGTGGACTACTTCGAGGAGCTCGGGCTCGAGGCGCCGCGCACGCAGCAGGACCTCCTCGACGCGGCGGCCGCCCTCACCGGCGACGGCCGCTACGGCATCGACGTCCGCGGCGGTGCGGGCGGTCAGGACCAGTGGCTCGCGTGGATGTACGCCGGCGGCGCGTCGGTCGTCGACGACTCCGGCGAGGTCGTCCTGGACGACGCGAAGGGCGTCGCGGTGAACGAGGACTACCTCCGCATCGTCACCGACCTGCAGGCGGCGCCCCCCGGATCGATCACGGCCGCCTTCGCCGACGTCAAGACGAACTTCGTCGAGGGTCTCACCGGCATGATGATCCACCACCCGGGATCCCTGAAGGAGCTGCAGGGCGTCTTCGGCGACAAGCTCGGCGTCGTCCCGATCCCCACGGAGGAAGGGAAGCCGGGCGCGACGCTCGGCAGCATGAGCGGCAACGTCATCCTCGAGGGCTCCGACAAGAAGGACGCCGCCTGGGAGTGGATCTCCTGGCTGAGCGAGGAGGCGCAGATGGAGAAGATCTCCGCCTCGCCGCAGGGCCAGCTGCCCGTGCTCGAGTCGGTCATCGACACCGAGGCGTACTCGTCCGACCCGCAGCTCGCTGTCGCGGTCGACGCGATCCCCACCGCCAAGACCTGGCCGGCGCTGGAGGGAGTGGCGGAGCTCGCCGCCAAGGAGTGGAACCCGCTCATCCAGCAGGCGTTCCAGGGTGAGATCAGCAGCCAGGACGTGCTGACGAAGATGTCCGACGTGCTGCGCTGAGGACCGACATGGCAAGCTCCACCCTCACGGAAGCGGTCGTCACCGGCCGGCCGGCCCCGCGCCGGCCGGTGGCCCGGCCCCGGCGACGCGCTCGCCGCGGGTCGGTGGCCCCGCTCGTCCTGCTCGCGCCGGCGATCGCGCTGGTCGCGGTCTTCGCCGGGTATCCGCTCGTCCGCTCGATCTGGTTCTCGTTCAACGACGTGAGCGTCTTCACCGGCGTGCTCGAGTTCGTCGGGTTCCAGAACTTCGCCAGCGTCATCGGCACCGCGGAGTTCCTCCCCACGCTGGGCCGCACGGCGTTCTGGACCTTCGGCGCCGTCGCGCTCCAGTTGATCGGCGGGTTGTCGCTCGCGCTCATGCTGAACAACCGCTTCCCCCTGCGGGGCGTGTATCGCGGGCTCATCATGATCCCGTGGGCGACCCCGAGCGTCCTGGTCGCGCTGATGTGGAAGTGGATCCTCGATCCCAACAACGGCGTCCTCAACCAGTGGCTGCTGAACGCGGGGATCATCGACGCTCCGATCGAGTTCCTCTCGCAGAACAGCACCGCGCTGCCGACGCTCGTGATGATCGACGTCTGGCAGGGCATCCCGCTCTTCGCCATCATGATCCTCGCGGCGCTGCAGAGCGTGTCCGGCGAGCTCAAGGAGTCCGCGCAGATCGACGGATGCGGGCCGGTCGGGGTGTTCCGGCACGTCGTGCTGCCCGCCATCCTCCCGACCATCCTCATCACCACGCTGCTGCGCCTGATCTGGACGTCGAACTACGTCGACCTCATCTTCATCCTCACCGGCGGCGGGCCCGGCACGTCCTCGACGACCCTAGCGCTCGAGTCGTATCTGACGACCTACAAGGCCAGCGACTTCGGCGCCGGCGCGGCGTACGCCGTCATCCAGGCCCTTTTCCTCGCCGTCTTCATCGCGCTCTACGTGCGCCTCACCCGGAAGGACACCACGCGATGAGTACGACGACCGCCCCCGTCCGCTTCGGCCGCCTCGCGGGACGGACCGGCTTCGCGATCGCCCTCCTCGGCGTGCTCGCGATGGTGCTCGGGCCGTACATCGTCATGCTGCTGACGTCGCTCACGCCCCGGGATCAGCTCGCCGGCGCCGGAGCGAACCTCATCCCGTCGGAGTTCACGACCGCCTCCTACGCCGAGCTGCTGTCGACGACGCCGTTCCTGACCTATCTGCGGAACAGCCTCACCGTCGCCGCGATCGCCGTCCCGGTGACCCTCGTCGTCTCCACCGGCGCCGCGATCGCGATGTCGCGGTTCGACTTCCGCGGACGCGGGGCCGTCATGATCGGGCTGCTGCTCGCGCAGATGTTCCCCGCCGTGCTGCTCGTGATCTCTCTGCAGGGGCAGCTCCGCGGCATGGGGCTGATGGACACGACGCTCGGCCTCGCACTCGTGCACGCCGCGTTCGCCACGCCCTTCGCCACCTGGCTGCTCAAGGGCTTCGCGGACTCGATCCCGCGCGAGATCGAGGAGGCGGGCCAGATCGACGGGGCCTCCTCCTGGCAGATCATCCGCATCCTGCTGCTGCCCCTGCTGCGGCCGGGCATGGTCGCGGCGGGAACCTACGCGTTCATCCTCACCTGGAACGAGTTCCTCTACGCCCTCACGTTCACCTCGCAGACGGCGACGCGCACGCTGCCGGTCGGCCTGCACCTGTTCATCGGCGAGTACCAGATCCGGTGGGACCTCCTCACCGCAGGAGGCGTGCTCTCGGTGCTCCCCGTCGTCGTCGGCTTCCTCCTCGTGCAGAAGCGCCTCGTCGCCGGTCTCGCCGCCGGCGCCGTCAAGGGCTGAAGCTCCCCGTCCCCTCCTCGTCGTCCCGGAAGGACCACGCATGAAAATCGAATCGATCGACCTCCAGCTCTCCCGCATCCCCCTCCCCAAGGGGCCGTGGGGGGACCAGATCCATCGGGTGACCCACATCGAGATCATCCTCGCCGACATCACCACCGACACCGGGCTGGTCGGCACCGGGTTCAGCCACACGTCCGGTGTCGGCGGCCAGATGATGATGGCGGCGTTGCGCGAGCTCATCCCCACGCTCATCGGCCGCGAGGTCAATCCGCGGGCCGTCTGGCAGCACTCCTGGCAGCACCTGCGCGACAACGGCCCCGGCGGGACCACCACCCTCGCCCTCGCTGCGATCGACGTGGCGCTGTGGGACCTGCTGGGGCTGCACTTCGAGCAGCCGCTCGCGAAGCTCCTCGGGCAGGTCCGCGACCGGGTCGCGCTGTACGGCAGCGGCATCAACCTCAACCTGTCCGCCGAGGAGGTCGTCGAGCAGGTCAAGGAATGGAAGGCCGACGGGTACGCCGCCGGGAAGGTCAAGGTCGGCAAGCCGGACCTCGAAGAGGACGTCTACCGGCTCACCAAGATCCGCGAGGCGGTCGGCGAGTATCCCCTCATGGTCGATGCGAACCAGGGATGGACGTACGGGGAGGCGGTCCGGGCGGTCACCCGGTTCCGCGACCTCAACCTGTACTGGGTCGAGGAGCCGCTGCGCGTGGACGACGTCGCCTCCCACGCTCGCCTCCGGGCCCGGTCGCCGATCCCGATCGGGCTGGGGGAGAACGTCTACACGCTCCAGCAGTTCAACCAGTACCTCCTCGCCGACGCGTGCGACTTCATCCAGGCCGACGTCGGACGCGTGGGCGGCATCACGCCCTACATGGACATCGCCGCCCTCGGCCGGGCGTACAACGCCCCGATGACGCCGCACTTCGTGATGGAGCTCACGGCCAACGTGCTCTGCGCGGTGCCCAACGCCCTGTTCGGCGAGATGACGGACGGCGGCACGCTCAGCGACCTCGGCGTCATCGTGCCGCAGCGGCCGCAGAACGGGTTCTTCGTCCCGACCGGAGCGCCGGGGAACGGCCTGGAGTACGACCGCGAGAACCTCGCGCGGCACGCGGTGAGCTGAGGGAGACGAACGACATGACGGACATCTTCGACCTCACCGACCGCATCATCCTGGTCACCGGCGGCCTCGGCCAGATCGGATCGGCCTTCGTCCGCGAACTCCACGGACGCGGCGCCCGGGTGGCCGTGGCATCGCGCACCGTCGACGCCGCGCGCCTGCAGGAGACGTTCCCCGAGATCGTCGACAGCCCGCGCCTCCTCGGCGTCTCCGTGGACATCGTCTCGAAAGCCAGTGTCGAGGCGGGCCTCGATGCGATCGTCGATGCGTGGGGTGCGGCGCCGGACGGCGTGATCAACAACGCCGGTCTGGACACCCAGCCGAGCGCGCCGCCCGAGGTCTCCGGCCCCTTCGAGGACTTCCCGCTCGACGTGTTCCGGGAGGTGGTCGACGTGAACCTCGTCGGCACCTTCCTCGTGACGCAGGCGGCCGGTGCCCGGATGCGCGCCGCCGGGAAGCCGGGCTCGATCATCAACGTCGGCTCGATCTACGGGATGGTGTCGCCGGTGCAGGACATCTACGCGTACAAGGAGGAGCAGACCGGGGTGCCGTTCGTGAAGCCGGTGGCGTACTCGGCAGCGAAGTCGGGGCTGTACAACCTCACCCGCTACTGCGCGACGTACTGGGGGCGGCAGGGGATCCGGGTCAACACCCTCACCCCGTCCGGCGTCGGCCGAGACACGCAGGACGCGACCTTCCGGCAGAACTACACGGCGCGCATCCCGATCGGGCGGATGGCGGAGGCGACCGACTTCAACGGGGCCGCGGTCTTCCTGCTCTCCGATGCCTCGCGCTACATGACCGGAGCGAACCTCGTCGTGGACGGGGGATGGACCGCATGGTGACCACGGCGGCGGACCTCGGCGTGCTGATGGCCGCGATCGCCACCCCCTACGACACGGACGGGGCCGTGGACACCGGACTGCTCTCGACGCTCGTGGAGGATTATGTCTCCCGCGGCGTCGAGGGGATCTACTGCTGCGGGTCGTCGGGGGAGGGGCTCCTCCTCTCCGCGGATGAACGGACCGCAGTGGTGGAGACCGCCGTGCGCGCCGCGGGCGGGCGGATCCCCGTCGTCGCCCACGTCGGGGCGCTGTCGACGAGGGAGGCGATCGAGCTCGGGCGGCGGGCGCAGCGCGCCGGCGCATCCGCCCTCTCGATGATCCCGCCGATCTACTACTCCTTCGGCATCGAGGCCGTCGTCGACCACTACCGCGCGGTGCTGGACGCCGTGGATCTCCCGCTCATCGTCTACAACATCCCGCAGTTCACGGGCACCGAGTTCACGCTCGAGACGGCCGGAGAGCTCCTGGGCGACGATCGGGTGATCGGTCTCAAGCAGACAGCGCACAACATGTACGCCCTCGAGCGCATGAAGGCGGCCTTCCCCGACAAGGCCTACATCAACGGCTTCGACGAGGTGTTCGTGCCGGCGCTCGCCGCCGGGGCCCGCGGGACCATCGGCACGACCGTCGGGCTGCAGGCCGAGCTCTTCCAGGCGGCGCGTCGCCTCCTCGACTCCGGCGACCTGGCCGGAGCCCAGCGGGTGCAGAGCAGGATCAACCATGTCATCGCCGAGCTCGTGGCGATCGACGTCTTCCCCGCGGCGAAGTACCTCTCCGGTCGCAACGCGGGAGGTGCGGGAACGCTGGGCGACTGCCGCCGTCCGTTCCGGCCGCTCTCGGCCGAGGCGCGGGGCCGACTGGATGCGCTCGGCGCGACACTCGACGGGTTCCTCGCGGAGGTCTAAGAGGGCTGAAACCGGTTACAGTGGGTGCCCATGGCCACCATCTACGACGTCGCGCAGCGGGCCGGCGTCTCGCCGGCCACGGTCTCGCGCGTCTTCAACGGCACGAGCGTGTCGGCGGAGAAGGCGGCGGCCGTGCGGGCGGCGGCCGAGGAACTGCGTTTCACCCCGAACCGGACCGCGCGCACCCTGCGGACCCAGAGCTCCGAGGTCATCGCCCTGGTGATCCCGGACATCGAGAACCCGTACTTCACCGAGATGGCGCGCGGTGTGGAGGACGCCGCGTCCGAGGCGGGGTACTCCGTCGTGCTGTGCAACTCCGACGCCCAGGTCGAGAAGGAGGCGACGTACCTCCGGATCGCGATCGCCGAGAACATGTCGGGGGTCATCATCGCGACGGCGGATGAGCACTCGGATCTCGCGCCGGTGCGGGCGACGGGGCGGCCCGTGGTCGCCGTGGACCGTCGCACGGTCACCGACATCGACGGCGTGGTGATGGCCAACCGGGAGGCGGGAGCCGCAGCGACGCGGAGTCTGCTCGACGCCGGGTATCGCCGCATCGCGTACATCGGCGGCCCCGCGCACATCGACACCGCGGCCGAGCGGGCGGAAGGCTGGCGGGAAGCGCTCGCGGCGATGGATCCCCATCACGAGCTCTCCTCGCTGCAGCGCTTCGCCACATTCCGCGTCGACGGCGGGCGCGCGGCCATGGAGGAGCTTCTGGCACTGCCGGAGCCGCCGGACGCGGTCGTCGCCGGGAACAACCTCATCGGGGTCGGCGCGATCCAGGTCCTCACGGAGCGCGGCCTCACACCTCCGGAACTCGGTGTCGCGGTGATCGGATCGCTGCCCTTCACGACGCTGTCTCCCTCCGCTGTGACCGTCGTGCGGTTGCCGGCGCGGCACATGGGTGTGACGGCGGCGCGGATGCTGCTCGAACGGATCAAGGGAGACGTGCAGCCGGCTCGGACGGTCGTCCTCTCCGGCGAGGTGCAGCGCGCGACCGCACGCGCCTGAACGCAGCGTCGCTACTGCGAGCGCCAGAATCGTGCTGCGAGGTTCGTCATCTCCTTGTCGAGATCGTCGACCTTCACCTCCAGTCGGTCGAGGCGGTGATCGAGGCCGTCGAGGCGCGCGGTCATCTCGCCACGGAGGCCGATCATCTCGCCACGCAGCCCGATCATCGCGCCGTGCAGCGCACCCATCGCCGCGCGCAGCGCTCCGATCTCGCTCCTCATCACGCCGTGCAGCGCCGCCAGCGCCGCGTGGAGTCCGCTGACCTCGGTCGTCGTGTCGATCCGGAGGGTGCCGATCTCCGTGGTCATGTCAGTGCGGAGGCCGGCGATCTCGGTAGTCATCTCGGTGCGGAGGCCGGCGATCTCCGTAGTCATCTCGGTGCGGAGGCCGGCGATCTCCGTAGTCATCTCGGTGCGGAGGCCGGCGATCTCACTGCGGAGAAGTGTGGTCTCGGTGGTCATGTCGGTGCGAAGGGTGCCGATCTCCGTGGTCATGTCGGTGCGGAGAGCGCCGATCTCACTGCGGAGAAGTGTGGTCTCGGTGATCATTTCGGTGCGGAGGCCAGCGATTTCGGTGGTCATCTCGGTGCGGAGGCCAGCGATTTCGGTGGTCATGTCGGTGCGGAGGCCGGCGATCTCCGTGGTCATGTCGGTGCGGAGTCTGCCGATCTCGCCGGTCATCTCTCCCCGCAGTCCGCCGATCTCCGCGCGGAGCACGCGACCGAACTGCGTCGTCATGAGGGTCATGCCGCCGAGCATCGTCGTCACGAAGATGCCGATCAGCGTCCATACCTGCGGGTCGTTCAAGGGCATGCCTCCAGTCTCGATCGGAGGGGTCAGGATGTCACGGTATTCCGGTGCTGAACCGGCGTTTTCCCGGTCAGGGTCGGGAATGGTGGAAGCCTCGGAGGTCGGTCGACGTGGTGCAGGAACAGTCAGCTCCTTGCGTCCTGAAATCGATTTCGCGTAGCCTGGGTCCAGGTCGGCACGGACCGTCGGTATCGAAGGAGAGACCATGCGCTGCACCCTCGGGGTGGACATCGGCACGTCCAGCAGCAAGGGCGTCCTCGTGGACCCCGCCGGCGCGATCCTCGCGACTGCGACCCGCGCGCACGACGTCTCCCGTCCGCAGTCCGGATGGGTCGAGATGGACGGCCGGATCTGGTGGGACGAGTTCGTCGAGCTGGCCACCGACCTTCTCTCCGTGGTCCCCGACGCGGAGGTCGTGGGGGTCGGAGTGAGCGGCATGGGCCCGTGCATCCTGCTCGCCGACGAGGACGACGAGCCCGTGCGCCCCGCGATCCTCTACGGCGTGGACACCCGATCCACCGCGCAGATCGAGCGCATGACGGCGGAGCTCGGCGTCGAGGAGATCACCCGCGTCGGCGGCTCGACCCTCACCTCGCAGGCCGGCGGGCCCAAGATCGCCTGGGTCGCCGAGGAGGAGCCGGAGGCCTGGCAGCGCGCGCGGCGGCTGTACATGCCCGCCTCCTGGCTGGCCCGCAAGCTCACCGGCGCCTACGTCCTCGACCACCAGTCCGCCAGCCAGGTCTCGCCGTTGTACGACATCGAGGGCGAGCGCTGGCACGAGCCCTGGTGGCAGCGGTTCGCCGGGACGGTCGAGCAGCCGCCGCTGCGCTGGGCGGGGGAGATCGCGGGCACCGTGACCACCGCTGCGGCCGCCCTGACCGGCCTGCCCGAGGGGACCCCGGTCATCACTGGAACGATCGACGCCTGGACCGAGGCGGTGAGCGTCGGCGCCCACGAGGTCGGCGACCTCATGCTGATGTACGGCACGACGATGTTCCTCGTGGCGACCGGGGAGCAGACCCTCCGCACGCCCTCGATGTGGACGACGGCCGGCGCCTTCGCGGGTACGCGCAACCTCGCCGGCGGTCTGTCCACATCCGGAGCGCTCACCGCGTGGCTGAAGGACCTCTCCGGCGCCGACTATCCGGCGCTGCTGGCCGAGGCGGAGGAGTCCGGGCCCGGTGCCGGCGGCCTGCTGATGCTGCCGTACTTCGCCGGCGAGCGCACCCCGATCCAGGATCCCGACGCTCGCGGGGTCATCGCCGGGCTCACCCTCCGGCACACCCGAGGAGACCTCTACCGCGCGGCCCTCGAGGCCACCGCGCTGGGCGTGCGCCACAACGTCGAGACCATGCGCGCCGCCGGTGCCGACATCCGCCGCATCGTGGCGGTCGGCGGGGGCACGCAGGGACGGCTGTGGCTGCAGATCGTCTCGGACATCACCGGGCTCGTGCAGGAGGTGCCGCACACCACGATCGGCGCGAGCTACGGCGCCGCCTTCCTCGCGGCGACGGCCACGGCCGCCGACGGTGCCGCGCCCGCGATCACCGACTGGAACCCCATCGCCGACACCGTCCGCCCGGACGAGGCTCTGCGCCCCTTCGCCGACGCCCTCTTCGACCGATACGTGCGCCTGTACGACGGCTCGAAGGACGTCGTCCATGAACTCGCCGCCGCTCAGCGCGACGGATCCCCCACCCCCTCGACCCCGGAGAACTCATGACCGCCTACACCCTGCCCACCCCGGCCTCCCGTCCCGCCGCAGCGCCGAAGACCGCCTACCTGATCGCGTCCGGCGACCTGCGCGAGTCGGCCAACACGGCCGGCTGGCCCACCCAGGTCGAGCTCGAGGCCGGAGTCACCGGCGTGCTGAACGACCTCGGGTGGACGGTCGTCCGCGCCAACGAGGTCGACCCGGAGACCGGTCACGGCTTCATCTCCAGCCAGCGCATGGGGCTCGAGGTCTTCAAGAACATCCCCGTCGACGCGCCGCTCATCGTCGCCGAGGCCGTCTGGCAGTACTCGCACCATGTGCTCGCGGGCCTCCGTACGCACGAGGGCCCGATCCTCACGGTGGCGAACTTCGCGGGCGACTGGCCCGGCCTCGTCGGCCTCCTCGGCCTCAACGCGGGCCTGACGAAGATGGACAAGCCGTACGCGACGATCTGGTCGGTCGACTTCACCGACGACTGGTTCCGCGACGGCATCCGGGAGTGGACGGAGACCGGCGCCATCACCCACGATGCCTCCCACGTGCGTCCCCTCCCCGCGCTGCCGGACAGCCCGGAGAAGCAGCTCGGTGAGGCCCTCGCCGCGGAGCTGCGCGCCGAGAAGGCCATCATCGGCGTGTTCGACGAAGGCTGCATGGGCATGTACAACGCCATCTTCGACGACGAGCTCCTCAACCAGACCGGCATCTACAAGGAGCGCCTGTCGCAGTCGGCCCTCTACGCGGAGATGCTGAACGTGACCGAGGAGGAGGCCGACGCCGCGTACGACTGGCTGGTCGAGCGCGGCATGACGTTCCGCTACGGCGAGGACGCCGCGACCGAGCTCACCCGCGAACAGGTGCAGTGGCAGCTGAAGATGTACATCGCGGCCCTCCGCATCGCCGACGACTTCGGCCTCGACGCGGTCGGCATCCAGTACCAGCAGGGGCTGAAGGACCTCGTGCCGGCGTCGGACCTGGCGGAGGGCATCCTGAACTCCACCGAGCGCCCGCCGGTGACCTCGCGCGACGGATCCCGCGTGCTGCACGAGGGGCGCGCGTTCCCCCACTTCAACGAAGCCGACGAGGGCGTCGCCGTCGATGCGCTCGTGACCGACCGCGTCTGGCGCGCGATGGGTCTCGTGCCCGACAACACCCTCCACGACGTGCGCTGGGGGGAGGACCACGACGGGCAGTTCGTCTGGGTGTACGAGATCTCCGGCTCGGTGCCGGCCTCGCACCTCGGAGGCTGGCAGAACGCGGAGGGCTGGCGCCAGGGGCACGTGTTCTTCCCTGCGGGCGGCGCCACGATCAACGGCGTCTCGAAGCCCGGCGAGGTCGTGCTCTCCCGGGTGTTCATCGCCGAGGGAGTCCTGCAGGCGGACATCTTCCGCGCGTCGGTCGTCGAGCTTCCGGCGGAGGAGACGCAGCGCCGGAAGGACGCCACGAACCCGGAGTGGCCGATCGCCCACGTGGTGCTGCACGGCATCTCGCGCGACCAGTTCATGGCTCGGCACAAGGCGAACCACGCGCAGCTCGTCTACGCCCCCGATGCCGACACCGCGGACAAGGCGCTGATCGCGAAGGCCGCGATGTTCGACGGCATGGGCATCAAGGTCAACCTCGTCGGCGACGTGGCGATCTGAGGCGGTCCACCTCGTCCACGGTCATGCCTCCCGTCTGAGTCCGGGGTCTCAGGCTGTCACGGTGTTCCGCAGCGGCAGGACCGCGAACACGGGACCTGTGGACGGAGAGGTGGAACCGCGTGCGGTGCAGGAACAGCGCTCAGGCGGAGGGGCGGAGGTCGCTCGGCGGGCCGCTCAGCGCGCGCAGGGCGTAGAGGATCGTCGCGAGGTCGACGAGCTCCTGCACCAGCGCGCCGACGACCGCGGGGATGACGCCGGTCATCGCGACGACCATCAGCCCCACGCTGAGACCGATGCCGATCCAGATCGCGGTGAGGGCGACGCGGAGGGTGTGCCGCCCGATCGCGACGGCATCGACGACCTTGGCGAGCGAATCCACGAGGATGACGACGTCGGCGGCGTCACCGGCGGCCGTCGCCCCCTTCGCACCCATCGCGATGCCGATGTCGGCCGCTGCCAGTACCGGGGCGTCGTTCACACCGTCGCCGACCATCAGCACGGGCCGTGGCTGCATCTCGGCGGCCAGGCGCACCTTCTCGGGCGGCAGGAGCTCGGCGTGGATCTCGTCGATCCCGACCTGCCGTCCGATCGACGCCGCGGTGGTCTCCACATCCCCGGTCAGCATCGCGAGCCGGTCGACCTCGTGCGTCCGCAGCCAGGAGATCACGGCCGGTGCCTCCGGACGGGCGGCATCGGCGAGGACCAGGACCCCCGCGAACCGTCCGTCCACGGCGACGTAGGCGGCGGCCTGTCCCGGCGCCAACTCCGCCCTGACGGTGTCCGGGGCGAGGGAGGCGACGTAGGCGGGCTTGCCCACCACGACGGCGCGGCCGCCGATCGTGGCGGAGACGCCGTTCGTCGCGGTCTCGCTCGCCTCCGTCGCCCCGTGCAGCTCCAGGCCTCGGGCGGAGGCGGCGCGACGGATGCCGTCGGCGAGCACGTGCGAGGAGTACTGCTCGGCCGACGCGGCGAACCGCAGGATCTCATCCGCATCGAAGCCCGTCGCCGGCCGCACCTCGACGAGCTCCGGCCTTCCCTGGGTGAGCGTCCCGGTCTTGTCGAACGCGGCCGAGCGCACCCGCCCGATCTGCTCGATCACCGCACCGCTCTTCATGATGACGCCCGACTTCGCGGCCCGGGAGAGTCCGCCGAGGAAGGCGACGGGTGCGGCGATCAGCAGCGGACAGGGCGTCGCCAGCACGAGCACCTCGGCGAACCGCGTGGCGTCGCCGGAGAGCGCCCACGCCGTCCCCGCGAGCACGAGCGCGACGGCGGTGAACGGGATCGCGAACCGGTCGGCGAGACGCACGATGGGGGCATGGGAGGACTCGGCCTGGGCGACCAGCGCCACGATCTGCTGGTACTGGCTGTCGGCACCGGTGCGCAGGGCGCGGAGACGGATGGCCCGGATGCCGTTGATCGCACCGGACAGCACCTCGTCGCCCGCGCCGCGCGTCACGGGCAGGCTCTCGCCGGTGAGCGAGGACTCGTCGAACGATGCGCTGTCGGTGAGCAGTTCGCCGTCCACGGGGATGATCTCCGACGGGCGCACGAGGAGGACGTCGCCCACGGCCACGTCGTCGACGGGCACCTCCCTCGCCTCGTCCGAGCCGGCGTCCTCGGGGTGGACGAGGACATGGGCGCTGCGCGGTGAGCGGTCGAGCAGCGCGGAGAGGTCGCGCTTCGCCCGGCGGCCCGCGAAGTCCTCCAGAGCCTCGCCGCCGGAGAGCATCAGGACGATGATGAGCGCCGCGATGTACTCGCCCACCGCGAGCGTCGCCACCATGGCGACGACGGCGAGGATGTCGAGCCCGACGTGGCCGCGGAGCACGTCGCGCACCATGCCGACGAGGGTCCACACCACCACCGCGGCCACGAAGACCGTGGCGACCCACCGGCCGACGGTCGCTTCGCCGGCGGCGTGCAGGGCTCCGACCACGACGAAGACGATGACCGTCAGCGTGATGACCGGGTATCGCCAGAGGAGTCGGAGGGCGCGCATGCGTCCAGCATCGTCGGAATCGGTGCGCACCGCCAGCATCCGCCGCCGGTCGGGGGCACGGGTACCGGTCAGCCCAGATCGAAGAGCTCGATCTGACGGAGCGTAACCGCGGCCTCCGCGCACACCCGGACGGCCGACATCACGACCCGCGCCTCCAGAGCGAACGGCGTCGTGCGGTCGGGCACCAGGGCTTCGCCGTGGGTCGTGGCCACGGGCCGCCAGCATCCGTCGGCCCCCTCCACCTCCCAGCGCAGGGCGTGGGCCTCGACATGCTCGCTGCTCGTGACGGTGACGTCGGTGAGGCCACGAGGCGCGGGGAACCGCCAGGCCACCCAGGAGTGCGTGGGCAGGCGGACGCCCTCGTCGCCCTGCGGGTCGCCGTTGTCGAACAGGCGCCGCGGGTCGAGGACACCCGGGGAGGTGAGGACCTCTCCCTCGTCGCCGGTGAGGTCGGGGCGCCACGGTGCCCCGTCGAGCGCGTCCTCTCCGGTCTCCAGCGCGCGCGCCGGGTCGGTGCCGAACACGAGCTCGAGCACCGCATCCCCCCGGAGTGCGTCGATCGGCAGATCGGCGGTGGGCAGAGGGCGTCCGTCCAGCCGGGCGTCCTCCAGCACGTGCGCGGCAGGGGAGCTCCGTCGCGAGCGGATGCGCAGCGACGAGCCGTCCCCGCGCTCGACCCGGATGTCGTCGGAGAGCGGGGACCCGATCCGCAGAGACCCCGCCGCGAGTTCCAGGGGATAGAGGCCGAGCGCGGCCCAGAGCCACCAGGCGCTCATCTCCCCGTTGTCCTCGTCGCCGGGGAATCCCTGGCCGATGTGGGCACCGGCGAAGAGGCGGCGCGCGAGGCCGTGCACGAGGCCGGCGCTGTGCCACGGCCGGTCGCTGAAGGCGTACATGAAGGGGATGTGGTGGGCCGGCTGATTCGACAGGGCGCACATGCCCGACCGTTGGGCGCGGGCTTCGCGCTGCTCGTGGATGACCGTGCCGTAGGCGCCGCCGAAGCGCTCGTCGGCGGTCTCCGGCTCGGCGACGAGGGCGTCGAGGTGCCGGCCGAGGCCCGCCCGGCCGCCGTGGAGCGCCGCGAGGCCCGGCCCGTCGTGCACCGTGCCGACCGACATGCCCCAGGCGTTCGTCTCGACGTTGTCCCCGCCCCATACCCGAGGATCGAAATCCGGAGCGAATGAGCCGTCCGTCGCGCGACCGCGGAAGAACCCGGACGCCGGGTCGAAGAGCACGCGCGCCGCGCGGGAGCGATTCGCGAAGTATCGCGCGAAGGCCCGGTAGCGCGCGACGTGGTCCGCCGCCGTCGCCGATGCCGCGAGCCGGGCGGCGAACCGGCCGAGGGCGGCGTCGCTGACGGCGTTCTCGATGCTCCAGCTCATCCCCTCCGGGACGTCGGACGGGATGAAGCCGAGGAAGCGCCCGCGGCCGATGCCCTTGCGCCCCCGTCGCGGATCGGGTCCCGGCTCGCACGCGTGACGCCACCCGCTCTCGAACGCCGTCTCCCGGTCGAAGGGCACGTCCCACCGCGCGGCGTCGGCGAAGATCTGGTCGCTCGAGGTGCCGACCATGCTGTCGACGTACCCGGGGGCGCTCCACCGCGCCATCCAGCCGCCGCGGCGATACTGGGTCAGCTGCCCGTCCAGCAGGCGTCCGGCCAGCGCGGGGTCGAGGAGCGCGAGCGCGGGCCACTCGGTGCGGTACGTGTCCCAGTAGCCGTTGTTGACGACGAGCTCGCCCTCCACGACCGGCGCCGCCGTTGCCGACTCGCCGAAGGCGGTCCGCGGGGCGAACACGTCGGCGAAGCGCCACGCCGGTGCCTCCGCGGTGCCCGTGTTCTCCGCCGCCGTGTTCGGATACAGGTGCATGCGGTGGAGCGCGGCGGCGATCCGGGCGCGCTGCTCCTCGTCGGCCAGGCCGCGGAACGGGCGCTCGGCCTCGGGGAGCGGGGAGATCGTCACGCGCCCGAGCAGGCGGTTCCACGCGGCGGCCGCGCGGGCGCGGAGCTCGTCGAAGGGGACGGCGGGAGGTGCCTCGAGGGTGAGGGTGTGCCGAGCCTGCGCGACGGAGAGGAACGAGACCCCGACCCGCACCTCGACAGCGCCCGCGGCGCGGACGAAGCCCGCGACCCGGGCACGCCCGTCGTCGTCGAGGACGCCGTGCGTGGTGTTCGACGCGCTGTGCACGGTCCCGGCGAAGTAGCAGCGCGGCGCGTTCCCCCAGTCCTCGGGCCCCTCGGGGATCCATCCCTCGAAGCCGGCGTCGGTGAAGGTGAGCCGGCCGTCGTCCGTGAGCTGGTCGATCACGAACCCCACGCCGGCACGCGGGTCCTCGCACCGCACGCGGAACGCGCCGGCGTGCGAGGTCGCGGTCATCTCGACCTGCAGCCCGTCGCCGAGATCGGCGGCGTACTCGTGCGGGCGGGCGCGCTCGCTTCCCTCGACGATCCAGCGGCGCCGGGCCTCCCTGTCCGACCTCGGTGTCCCTTGGAACGGCATGAGCTGGAGCACCGAGCGATCGCCGATCCACGGGCTGGGCTGGTGCGAGAACTGCAGGGCTTCGAGGCGCCGCCCCTGCGGATCGTCGTGCACGAACGGACGATAGGGCCAGCGCGGGTCCGCCGCGTCGGTCGCGGGCGTGACGAAGGTGAAGCCGTGCGGCACGGCGACCGCGGGGATCGTGTTCCCGCGGGAGAAGCGGGGACCGGAGTGGGAGCCGCGCCGGGTGTCGACCCGCTCGACGGGTGGGAGATCGCCGGGGCCAGGGCGCTCCTCGACGCGGACCTGGACGAAGCCGCTGACCTCGGTGGGCACATCCGGCGTGGCCGCCAGCTCGGCCGTGCCGAAGACCAGCTCGACCGCGCCCCTCCCGACCGCGAGGGGCGCGAGGGCGACGCTGTCGGCGTTCCACTGCTCGGGCATGCTCCACCGCGCGGCGAACTGCCCCTCGGCCGTGAGCGGGAAGTCGTAGCGGTCGCGGACGGCGGCGATGTCGCTCAGCCGGCCGCCGTCGGCGCTCCGCACGTCGACGGTGACCGCGAGCGCGGCCCAGGGGGCGAGGGTCGCCGCGGGGCCGTCGGCGTAGAACGCCCAGTGCAGCACGGTGTCCGGGGTGAGGGCGATGCCGTCGAGGCCGGGGACGTCGATCCGCTGCGCCCCGCGGGAGGGGTCGAACGTGTACGCGAAGACGACTCCGGGGAGCACCCCGGCGTGCGGGCGCGACGACGGAGGATCCGCGGGACCGGAGGCCGGGCGGAGCAGCGGCGCGTTCACCCCTTCAGCGCACCCTCCTGCACGCCCTTGAAGAAGAAGCGCTGCGTGAACGAGAACATGATGACGATGGGCACGAGCGCGATCATGGTGCCGGCGGCGATGAGTCGCGGATCGACCGAGAAGCTGCTGTTGAGGTAGGCCATGCCGACGGTCAGCGTGTACTTGGCCGGGTCGGAGAGCACGATGAGCGGCCAGAGGTAGTCGTCCCACGCGCCGATGAAGGCGAAGATCGCCACGACCGAGACCATGCCGCGGATGTTCGGCCACACGATGTGCCGGATGCGCTGCCACGTGGTCGCACCGTCGACGGTGGCCGCGTCGAGCACGTCCTTCGGGATCATCCGGCACGCGGTGGCGACGAGCAGCACGTTCATGGCGCTGATCGCTCCGGGCAGGAACACCCCCCACAGGGTGTCGGCGAGCCCGAGAGCGCGGATCGTGAGGAAGTTGCTCGTCACGGTGACCTCGCCGGGGAACAGCAGCGTGGACAGCAGGATGCCCATGACGATCCACTTCCCGCGGAAGCGCATGCAGCCCAGGGCGTAGCCGGCGAACGTGGCCAGGATCACGTTGCTGAGCACGGTGCCGAGCGAGACGAGCAGCGAGTGCCAGGCGTAGAGGTAGACGGGGACGATGTCGGCGACCCTCGTGTAGTTCTGCAGCGTCGGATCGCGGGGGATGAGCTCGGGCGGGAAGGAGTAGATGTTCTCCTGCGGACCCTTGAACGACGTGGAGAGCTGCCAGACGAAGGGGCCGATCACGAGGAAGAGGACGAACAGCAGCAGCGCGTACCGGCCGATGAGTCCGCCGAGCGTGGGCTTGCTGAAGTCGCCGGAGCCGCGGCGCCGGAAGATGCGTTCGCGGGACGGTCGCGCGGAGTCCTGGGCCGGCGGAGCGCTCTCCACCGGGGGCGTCGTCAGAGTCGTCATGCGGAGACCTTCGCCTTCTTCTCGCGGTTCATGAATGCGATCGCCGCGAGCGGCACGAGCGTGAGGAGGAACAGCGCCACGCTGATCGCGGACGCGTAGCCGATGTTGCCGTTCAGGCCCGAGCCCACCTGGCGGATGAGCATCACGAGCGACATGTCGTAGCCACCGGGGCCGCCCGTGCTCTTGGAGAGCACGTCGAGCTCGGCGAACACCCGCATGGCGGACACCGCGATGAGGACGGCGATGAGGAGCATCGCCCCGCGCACCGACGGGATCGTGACGGAGAGGAAGCGGCGGAACGAGCTCGCACCGTCGAGCATGGCGGCCTCGTGCAGCTCCTTGCCCACGTTCCCGAGGGCGGCGAGGTACACGACCATGTAATAGCCGAGCCCCTTCCACACGGTCAGCAGGATCGCGCAGCCGAGCAGCAGCCAGCGGTCGACGAGGAAGGCCATGGGCTGATCGATGAGGCCGAGGAACTCCAGGGTCTGGTTGATGATGCCGCGACTGTCGAACAGCCACGTCCAGATGAGGGCGACCACGACGACCGAGGCGATCACGGGGAAGTAGAAGGTGGTGCGGAAGAACGAGATGCCGGGGAGCTTCTTCTGCACGAGGAGGGCGAGGAGCAGGGGGAGGACCGTGAGCAGCGGCACGCACACGACCACGTAGATGAGGCAGGTGGTCAGCGCGTTCCAGAACATCTCGTCGCCGAACATGCGCTCGTAGTTCGCACCGCCGACGAACTCCGGGGTCCGCAGGGGGCGGGCGTCCGTGAAGCTGAGGACGACGGTGTTCAGGAACGGCCAGAGCGCGAACACCAGCACCCAGATCACGGCGGGGGCGAGGAGCAGCCACGGGGTGAACCACTTGTGGGATCTCATCGTCGACCTCCGCTGCCGGGTGCCGGTGTCCGCGCGCATGCTCACTGGTCCACGCGGTTCGCGTTGGCGTACTCGACGATCTTGTCGAGCTGCGTCTTGGCGTCGGCCTCGCCGTTCACGGCGAGAGCGATCTGCTGGGTCATGTAGGTGGCCATGTCCGCGGTCCACTGGAACGGCAGCGCCTTGGCGTCCTTCATCGCGCCGAACACGGTGTCGATCGCGGCGAGCTGCTTCTCATCCGTGACCGAGGAGGCGATGTTCTCGACGACCTGGTCGCCGCCGTCGGCCGTGCCGGGGGCGGTGCCGACCGCGAGGGAGGAGAACGCGACCTGGTTCTCCTCGTTCGTCGCGAACTCGGCGAACGCGAGGGCCGCTTCCTTGTTGTCGGAGTCGGCGGAGACGTTGAGGCCCTGGACGTAGAGCGGGGCGACACCCAGGCGCGGGGTGGCGACGGTGTTCTCCAGCAGTGCCGGGGCGTCCTTCTGCAGATCGGTCGTGAAGCCGGTGCCGCCGGTCGTGAAGGCGACCTTCTCCTGGATGTAGGCCTCCGCGTTCCCGCCGTAGTCGCCGGTGAGGGCCTCGGCGGGCATCGCGCCCGCGGCGTACGCGTCGGCGTACTGCTCGATGATCGCGGCGGCCTCGTCGGTGTTGAAGTCGAACTCGCCCTCGTCGTTGATGACCTCCATGCCGGCGGCGGTGAAGGTGTCCAGCGCCGGGATCGAGGAGAGGAGCTGGACCTTGCCGCCGGACTCCGTGGCGACGTCCTTCGCGAGGGTGAGCAGCTCGTCGACCGTCGTCGGGAGGTTCTCCTCGGTGACGCCGTACGGGGCGAGCTGGGCGAGGTTCCACCAGGACGCGTCGCTGGAGAGGTACCACGGCAGACCGTAGGTGCCCTCGACGCCGGGGTACTGGCTGTAGGCGTCCCAGGCGCCCGCGTTGTAGGCCGTCTTCAGGTCGGGGTCGGCAGTGTCGAGGTCGACGAGCTTCCCGGCGGCGACCAGCGGGTAGGCGATGTCGGGCGGCAGGTTGAGCACGTCCGGGAGGGTGTCGGCGTTCGCCTGGCTCAGGATCTTCTCCTGGTACCCGTCTCCCGGCTGGTCGAGCCATTCGACGGTCACATCCGGGTGCTCCTCCTCGAAGGCGGCGATGAGGTCTTCGAAGTACGGGGTGAACTTCTCGTTCTTCAGCGACCAGGTCTGGAACTGGATGGTTCCGCTGAGCTCGCCGGAGGTGTCGATGGGGCCGGCGTCGTCGGAGGCGGCGCCCCCTCCGGTGCAGCTCACGAGCGCCAGGGCGCCGATCGTGAAGGTTGCCAGAGCGACAATGCGTGCGGGAACTTTCATCGTGCTTCTTCCTCGAGGCGGGCGATTCGGCGTGGTCCGACGAAGGGACTACAGCGCTTTAGCAGATGAAACCATCCGATCCCGCCGGTGTCAAGGTGTGCGCTATCGACGGCGATGCTCAAGCGTTATAGTGGTGCGACATGTCCTCGTGAGAGGCACGGTCCGAAAGGTGCACACATGACGCAGCGCGGCGCTCTCGACGCTCCTCTCCGCTTCGGGGCGAACTACACGCCGTCGAAGGAGTGGATGCACTCCTGGCTCGACTTCACGCCGGACGACGTGCGTCGCGACTTCGCGGCCCTCGCCGCGCTCGGCCTCGACCACGTGCGCGTGTTCCCGCTCTGGACCGTCCTGCAGCCCAACCGCACCCTCATCCGCTCCCAGGCGGTCGACGACGTGCGCGCCATGGTCGACATCGCCGCCGAGTTCGGGATGGACGCGAGCGTCGATGTGATCCAGGGGCACCTGTCGAGCTTCGACTTCGTGCCCTCCTGGCTGTACACCTGGCACGACCGGAACATGTTCACCGATCCGACGGCCCTCGACGGTCAGGCGCAGCTCGTGGAGCGGCTCGCCGGCGCCCTGCGGGACGCGCCGAACTTCCTCGGGCTCACACTCGGCAACGAGACGAACCAGTTCTCCGCGCACACCCACCCCTCGCCGTGGCCGGTCACGACCGACGAGGCGGGCGGCTGGATCGAGGCGCTACTCGCCGCGGCGGAACGGGGCGCTCCGGGACTGCCGCACGTGCACAGCGAGTACGACGCGGTCTGGTACATGGACGACCACGGGTTCACCCCGGCGCACGCGTCCCGGCTCGGCGCGATGACGACCATCCACTCCTGGATCTTCAACGGCACCGCCCAGCGCTACGGCGGCCGCTCGATCGCGGCCGACCGTCATGCGGAGTACCTCATCGAGCTCTCCCGCGCGTTCGCGACCGATCCCGCCCGTCCGATCTGGCTGCAGGAGGTCGGTGCTCCGTCGAACTGTCTCGACGAGGCCGAGATGCCCGGCTTCCTCGAGGCCACCGTGCGCTCCGCCCTCCGCACCGAGAACCTCTGGGGCGTGACCTGGTGGTGTTCGCACGACGTGAGCCGGGAGCTCGCCGACTTCCCTGAGCTGGAGTACTCGCTCGGCCTGATCGATCAGGAGGGTGCGGCGAAGCCTCTCGGCCGCCGGTTCGCGGAGCTCATCCCCGAGTTGCGCACCCGCACCGCGGCTCCGGACCGCCCCACGGCGATCGTGGTGGACGTCGACGAGCAGGAGGTGCCGGTGAGCCGGGCGGCGCTGAGCCCCGGCGGTGCGGTCTTCCAGGCCTGGGTCGACGCGTGCGCCGCGGGCGACGATCCCGCGCTGGTGACCTCCCGCACCGCACAGGACCCCGCGGCGCTGGAGGCACGCGGCATTCGCCGTCTCATCCACCCCGCCCCGTCCGCCGTGACGCGCTACGCCTCCGTCAACACCGTCGTCTGAGTTTCTCCCCATCTGCGTCGCCGAGCCCCCGGGTTGTCGTCGAGCCCCCGGGGTGCGTGCGCCGAAAGCCCGGGGCGTGGACGGGAAGGCGGGGTCTCAGCGGGGCGGAGGTGCCGTGCTCTCCCGGGCGGTGAGCACCGGGGTCGGGCCCTCGACGCTCGGCAGCGCGGTGCCGGCCTCGATCTGCTGCAGCAGGAGCGTGGCCGCCTGCTCCCCGAGCTCGAACGTGTCGCGGGTCATCGCGGTGATCGACGGGTTGATGAGGCCTGCGATCACGGAGTCGTCGAACGACGCGAGGGAGACGTCGCGGGGAACGGCCCTGCCCATCTCCTGCGCCACGCGGAGGCCGGCGACGGCCATCACGTCGTTGTCATAGACGATCGCGGTGGGGCGCTGGCGGCCGGAGAGCAGCGCGCGCGTCACGGCGGAGGCGCGGGCCGGGGAGAAGTCGGTCGTGATGACCTCGCCGGCGACGCCGTCCGCAGCCATCCGCTCCAGCACCTCGGCGCGCAGGCGGGTGTGCTCCAGCTCCGCCGGACCCGCGACGTAGGCGATGCGGGTGTGGCCGAGGGCGGCGAGGTAGGAGAAGAGCGTCTCCGCGACGGCGTCGTCGCCGATCCACACGCTGGGCACCGCGCCGTCCGGGGACGGCTTCGAGCCGATCATCACGGCACGCGCGTCCAGGGCGGTGATGCGCTCGCCGCGGGGATCGTCGTCCCGCGGGTCGATGAGGATGATGCCGTCGACCTGGTTCGACGAGCGCCACTGCCGATGCACCTCCATCTCCTCGTCGATGTCGGCGACGAGGCGGAGCTGCAGCCCGACCTTGCTCTCGGAGAGCCGGGACTCGATGCCGGCGATGAGGTCGGTGAAGAAGGCCTCGGAGCCGAGCGAGCGCGCCGGGCGGGCGAGGGCGAATCCGACCGCGTTGGCCCGGGCACCGACGAGGGCGCGGGCGGCGGAACTCGGCTGCCAGTGGTGCTCCTCGATGATCGAGAGGATGCGCTGCCGCGTCTCCTCGCTCACGCCGGGGCGGCCGTTGAGGGCGAACGAGACGGCGCCGGGGGAGACGCCGGCCAGGCGTGCGATGTCCGCGATCGTCACGCGTTTCCCCGGGGTCATAGGCATCACCCTACTTGATCGGTTTAGTCTCTCGGAAGCGAGGGATGAGGTGCCGTAGACTCCCGTGCTAGATCGTTTTAGTAACGGCTAGCATCGAACCCCATCCCTCACCGTCGAGCCCGGAGAACCCCACCATGCATGACGACACCTCGCTCACCGTCGGCCGCGTCAAGCGGGTCCTCGAAGAGCGCATCCGCCCGGCGATCCACTCGGCCGCGGTTCCCCTCACGGTCGAGGCGCACCAGCTCCCCGGAGAGCCCATCTCCCCGGCGGAGGGGCTGGCGCTCTCGTTCGCCCCGGCCGCGGTCGGCGAGCTGTGGGGCCCGGCCTGGGGGACCACATGGTTCAAGCTCACCGGTCGGGTGCCCGCGGAATGGGCGGGACGCCGGGTCGAGGCGCTGGTCGACTTGGGCTTCGACGTGAACATGACGGGGTTCCAGTGCGAGGCTCTCGCCTACCGGCCGGACGGCACGCCGATCAAGAGCATCAACCCGCGCAACCAGTGGGTGCCGATCGTCGAGACCGCGGCGGGCGATGAGCCCGTCGAGCTCTACCTGGAAGGAGCGTCCAATCCCGTCCTCCTCGACTACCACCCCTTCCTGCCGACGCAGGAGGGCGACATCCTCACCTCCTCGAAGGAGCCCCTGTACCGGCTGCGGCGCCTCGACCTCGCGGTGTTCGAGCCCGAGGTGTTCGATCTCTCCCTCGACCTCGAGGTGCTGTTCGAGCTGCAGGCGGAGCTCCCCGCCACGTCGCCGCGCCGCATGCGCATCCTGCAGGCCCTGGACGACGCGCTCGACGTGCTCGACCTGCAGCACATCGTGGAGACCGCCGGCGACGCGCGGGCCCGGCTCGCGGATGTCCTCGCCGCTCCGGCCGAGGCGAGTGCGCACCGGATCTCGGCCGTCGGTCACGCGCACATCGACTCGGCCTGGCTGTGGCCGGTGCGCGAGACGATCCGCAAGGTCGCCCGCACCACCTCGTCCATGACCACGCTCATCGAGGAGCAGCCCGAGTTCCAGTACGGCATGTCCAGCGCGCAGCAGTACGCCTGGATCAAGGAGCACCGCCCCGAGGTGTGGGAGCGGGTCAAGGCCGCGGTCGCCGCCGGACGCTTCCTGCCGCTGGGCGGCATGTGGGTGGAGTCCGACACCGTCATGCCGACGGGGGAGTCGCTCGTGCGGCAGTTCTCGCACGGGCAGCGGTTCTTCGAGCGGGAGTTCGGCATCCGGTCGAAGGGCGTGTGGCTGCCGGACAGCTTCGGCTACTCGCCGGCCCTGCCGCAGCTCATGCGTCGTGCCGGGTTCGAGTGGTTCTTCACGCAGAAGATCTCGTGGAACCAGCAGAACGTCTTTCCGCACCACTCCTTCCTGTGGGAGGGCATCGACGGCTCGCAGGTGTTCACGCACTTCCCGTCGATGGACACCTACAACTCGCAGCTCAGCGGTATGGAGGTCGCGAAGGCATCCCGTCAGTTCAAGGAGAACCGTCTCAGCTCGCGGTCGATCGCCCCGGTCGGCTGGGGGGACGGCGGCGGCGGCACGACGCGCGAGATGACGGGCAAGGCCGAGCGGCTGCGCGACCTCGAGGGCAGCGCGCAGGTGGTGTGGGAGCACCCGGACGTGTTCTTCGACGCCGCCAAGGCCGAGCTGCCGAACCCGGCCGTGTGGGTCGGCGAGCTCTACCTCGAACTGCACCGCGGCACGCTCACGAGCCAGCACGCCACCAAGGCCCTGCACCGCTGGGCCGAGCACGCGCTGGTGGAGGCCGAGCTGTGGGCCGCGACCGACGCCGTGCGCACCGGCGCCGCGTACCCGCAGGCCGAGCTCGACCGGCTGTGGCAGGCCGTGCTGCTGCACGAGTTCCACGACATCCTGCCCGGCACCTCGATCGCGTGGGTGCACCGCGAGGCCGTCGCGGTGCTGTCCGACGTGCTGTCGGATGCGCGCGACATCGCCGACGCCGCGCGCCGGTCGCTCGCCGGGGAGGGTGACCGTGAGCTGCGGTTCGAGCCGACGTCGGTCGGACGGGGACGAGCGCTCGGCGCCTCGTGGATCCCTGAGCCCGTCGAAGGGCCGGTCTCGCTCGTCGAGGACGCTTCGGCAGGCTCGGCGACCCACCCGGGATGGCGGATCGAGAACGACCTCGTGTCCGTGCTCGTCTCCGGCGAGGGGCTGATCGTCTCCGCCGTCGACAAGGCCACAGGGCGGGAGACGGTCGCGCCCGGCAAGGCCGCGAACCTGTTCCAGCTGCACCAGGACTTCCCGAACATGTGGGACGCGTGGGACATCGACCGGTACTACCGCAACAGCGTCGACGACCTCACGGCGGTCTCCTCCATCGAGGCATCACTCGTGAACGGTGTCGCGCAGATCGTCGTCGTGCGTCCCTTCTCGGAGTCGACCATCACGCAGACGATCCTCCTCGCGCCCGGTTCGCGCACGGTGCTGCTGCGCAACGAGGTCGACTGGCACGAGACCGAGAAGCTGCTCAAGCTCGCGTTCCCGCTCGACATCCAGGCGTCGCACACCGAAGCCGAGACGCAGTTCGGCTACCAGGCACGTGTCACCCACACGAACACCAGCTGGGAGGTGGCGAAGTTCGAGACCTCGATGCACCGGTTCGTGCTGGTGCGCGAGCAGGACTTCGGTGCGGCCCTCGTGAACGACTCGATCTACGGGTACGACACGACGCGCGAGGTCGGCGAGGGCGGGGTCACCACCACCGTGCGCCTCTCCCTGCTGCGGGCGCCGCGGTTCCCGGACCCGGACACGGACCACGGGCTCCACGAGATCGAGGTCGGCTTCGTGATCGGCGCCGACGCCGCGATCGCGACCGCCGAGGGTATCCGCCTCAACAGCATGCCCACGGTGATCCGCGGGGCGCGCGAGGTCGAGCCGCTGGTGGAGGTGTCGGGCGAGGGGATCGTCGTCTCCGCCGTGAAGCTCGCCGACGACGGCTCCGGTGATGTCATCGTGCGGGTGTACGAGGCGCTCGGGCGCCGTGCGGTCGGCGCGTTGTCCGTCGGCTTCGAGCACCGCGAGGTGCGCGAGGTGAGCCTGATCGAGGACGAGGTCGAGGCGCCCGGTCTCGGGGGCGGGCTCCAGCTCCGCCCCTTCGAGGTGCGCACCCTCCGCATCGCACGCTGAGCCCCGGCCTCCTCGCGCCGGGCGCTCCGTGCCGGATCAGAAACGCGCCTCCCCGCCCTTGGGGAGGCGCGTTTCTCATCCCGCCGGGCGGGATCGGTGTCAGGCGGGCGGGAGGCGGAGGACGTCGGGCGACTCGCCGCCGGTGAGGTCGTCGGCGATGCGGAGGCTGCGGGCCAGCTCGTCGAGCGCGCCGATGAGCGTGCCGAAGCGTTCGCGGTCGCTGCAGACGGCCGTCAGGGTCACCAGGTGCGTACCGGTGTCCCACGTGTAGGTCGCGAAGGGCGGCGCCGAAGGCGAGGGCGGGGTCGGGACCACGAGCTTCTCGCCGACGCCGAGCCGGGTCGGGAAGGAGGTCGTGTCGTCGTACTCCATCGGCATCGACGCGCGGGCGATCCGGATGTCGGGGGTCAGCGCCTGCACCGTCGCCATCGCCACGACGAGGTCCGGCTCCGCCTTCCACGTCCACGCGAGGACCCGGCCGTCGGCCTTCTTCATGAGCATCGGCGCGGCCTGGCTCATCGCCCAGGCTCCGAACCGCGAACCGGGGCGTTCCGTCGCGCCGACCGCGGCGTTCACCTGGCCGAGCAGCATCCGGATCGCGGCCTTGCGATGCCGGCGTCCCCTCCACCCGAGCGAGTCCGTCACGGGGATCCACAGCTGGGGGTCGGCGTCGGCGTGCAGTCGCATGGCATCACGGTATCGGCCGAGGCTGAAGGATGCCGGTATGGCTCGGCGTCGGGGACAGGGCCCTCGGGTAGAGTTGCCACCGCCCGACCAGGGCTTCTCCTTGGCCGCCACCCCGTTAGGCATCTCTGTGACCTCCTCCGACGATCCGATCGATGCGTCGCGCGACGCCACCGCCGCACAGCCCCGTCCGCTGAAGATCCTCCTCGGGTGCGACACGTTCGCCCCCGACATCAACGGCGCCGCCCGGTTCGCCGAGCGTCTCGCCGCCGGACTCGTGCAGCGCGGGCACGACGTGCACGTCGTCGCCCCCAACCAGGCCTACCGTCGCACCGCGCCCCGCACCGAGGTCATCGAGGGGGAGCCGATGACGCTCCACCGCCTGCCCTCCGTGCGCTGGGCCCCGCACGACTGGCTGCGCTTCGTGTGGCCGTGGCGCTCCAAGCACTACGCCCGGAAGGTGCTCGACGCCGTGCAGCCCGACGTCGTGCACATCCAGTCCCACATCGTCATCGGGCGCGGACTCGCGCGCATCGCGAAGCAGCGCGGCATCCCGGTCATCGCGACGAACCACGTCATGGCCGAGAACATCCTCGACCACACGACCATGCCGAAGTTCGTCGACGACATGGTGCTCAAGGTCGCCTGGGCTGACGCGAAGCGCACCTTCGACCTGACGCGGGCGATCACCACACCCACGCGTCGGGCCGCCGACTTCCTGGAGAAGACGGTCGAGGTGCGCGGCGTCATCCCGGTGAGCTGCGGCATCGACCGCTCCCAGTACACCCCGGTCATCGCCCCGCGCGAGGAGAACCGGCTCGTGTTCGTGGGCCGGCTGACGGCGGAGAAGCAGGTCGAGGTCATCCTCAAGGCGATGACGAAGCTCGACCCGGCGCTGAACACGACGTTCGACATCGTCGGTGGCGGAGACCAGCGCAAGCAGCTCGAGCACCTGACGGCACAGCTCGGACTGTCGGACCGGGTCACCTTCCACGGCCGGACCACCGACGAGGAGCTGCGGGCGCTGTTGTCCCGTGCGAGCCTCTTCGTCATCGCGTCGATCGCCGAGCTGCAGTCCATCGCGACGATGGAGGCGATGGCATCGGCGTTGCCGATCGTCGCCGCGGACGCCGTCGCCCTGCCGCACCTCGTGCACGACGGCGAGAACGGTCACCTGTTCACGCCGGGAGACGTCGACGACCTCGCCGCGAAGCTCACCGCCGTCCTGACCGCCTCCCCCGGCGAGTACGAGCGGATGCAGAAGGCGTCCCTCGACGGCGTGGCCATCCACGACATCAACCGCACGCTCGACACCTTCGAGGCGCTGTACCGCGACGAGCCGCTGCCTGAGTGACGCGGATGCACGTCGTCTTCTTCGCCGATCAGCATCTCGACTCCCTCGGCGGGGCGCAGGTGTCGATGCGACTGCAGCGGACCTTCCTGGAGCGTGCCGGGCACACCGTGACGGTCGTCGCGCCCCGTATGCACGCGCGGCGTGACGACGCCGCATCGTCCGAGGGGAACGTCGACCTCCCGTCGCTGCCGATCACCCTCGATCGGGAGTACGCGATGACCTGGCCGGGGCGGGCGACCGATCGGACTCTCGACCGGGCCATGGCGCACCGCCCGCCCGTCGACCTCGTGCACGTGCAGGCCGACTTCTGGGGCGCCTTCATCGGCCACCGCTTCGCCGCCCGCCACGGGATCCCGGTCGTGCACACGATGCACAACCGCGTCGACGTGGGACTGGCCGCGGTCACCCCGCTGCACCGGCCCGTGCTCGCCGTGCTCAACCTGTGGCGCCGCGCCGCCCTCCGCGGCGTCGGCGTGCCGGTCGGCGGCAGCGACGGGTGGTCGTACCTCCGCGGACTCGCGGCGGGTGCCGCCGCCGTGACGGCGCCTTCCGGGCATTTCGCGCGGCGCCTGGAGCAGAACGGCGTGGCGCGGACGGTCGACGTCGTGTGGAACGGCATCGACGACGACGTCCGGGCGCAGACCCTCGCGGCGGCCCCTATCGAACGGGCACCGGGGCGCCCGCGCTTCGTCTGGCTCGGGCGGATGAGTCCGGAGAAGCGCCTCCTCCCGTTCCTCCAGGCCTGGGTGGACGCGGGCATCGACGCAGAGCTCGAAGTGATCGGCGGCGGTGGGCAGCGCGCCGCGGCCGCACGCATCGTCGCGGGGCGCACGGACGTGCGCTTCGCAGGCAGGCTCTCCTATGCGCAGACCCTGGAGCGGATCGCCGCCGCCGACGCGCTCGTGCAGACGTCCATCGGGTTCGAGACCCAGGGCATGACGCCGTTCGAGGCGGCCACCCTCGGCACGCCCTCCGTCGTGTGCGACCCCGACATCGCTGCGGAACTCCAGGGCGGGCTCTGGGCGGTGCCGACGGCGGATCCGCACGCGCGCGGGCGGGACCTCGAGGCGCAACGGATCGACGCGCTCGCCGCGACGCTGCGGCAGGCGGCCGCGGACATCGCGGACGGGACCGCCCCACAGCCGGTGCCGGCTGTGGCGGACGCCTTCCGGCAGTCGTCGCGGACGGCCGCCATGATCGAGGTCTACGAGCGGGTGCTCACCCGATCCTGAAGATCACAGGAACCCGTAGAAGCTCGACGAGAGCCAGCTCAGCACGATCGTCAGCAGACCGGCGCCTGAGATGCCGATGGCGATCCCGGCGAGCAGCCGCGGACCCGGGCGTCGCGCCGCGATGAGGCCGAGCACGAGCGCAGCCCCGTAGCCGAGGAAGGTGAGGATGCCCGACGCCCCCTCGATCAGCCCGATGATGCTGTAGGTCCGGTCCGACATGTAGACGAACGGCCGCGCGAGGATCAGGAACACGTCGATCGCCAGGGTCGCCAGTGCGACGATGAGCGCGGCGCGCCCGAGGCCGTCGCCGGCTGCGCGGGGGCCCGGTGCCGCGGAGGGTGGGAAGCCGGCGGATCCGGGGGCGGCCGGGTACGACTGCGGGGCCGCGGTGGGGAAGGCCTGCGGAGTGGCGGTGGGGAAGACGTGACCCCCGCCGGGGGCGGGGGCGTACGGCGCTCCCGGTGCGGGAGCTTGCGCGCCGGGGTACTGCGGCTCCGCCGGGAGCGACGGAGGGATCGGGGCCGCGGCCGGGTCGACGGCGCCGTCGCGCGAGGGGTGTCCGGGCTGCTGGGGGTCGCTCATGACCCGAGCGTAGCCCTCCTCCCGGACAGTCGGGAGGTCAGCGGTAGACGTGGCCGGGGTCGGCCTGCGAGAGGGCGTCCTGTCCGGTGACGCGGCTCCAGTCGGTGGGGGTGGGGCGGTAGCCGTCGCGCCGCAGTTCGACGAAGGTGGCGACGACCGCCCAGATGACGAGGGCGAGGAGGAGGATGAGGAGTACCATGGCAGAAAAGCTACGCGCGGTCTGATGCTGCCACGAGAGGCAGATCGGGCACTGTTCGTAGGAAAACTGCCATTCCGGGAGCTGTGATGAAGACCGTCGCGTGCGTGGTGCAGGACGGCTTCGCGCCGTTCGAGTTCGGAGTCGCCTGCGAGGCGTTCGGCTTGGACCGATCGGCCGACGGGGTGCCGAACTTCGACTTCCGCATCGTCGCCCCGCACCCCGGGGTCGTGCGCTCCAAGATCGGCTTCTCCATCAACGTGGAGCACGATCTGTCGTTCGCCGCGGAGGCCGATCTCGTGGTGTTCTGCCCGGTGCCGCGCGAGGTCTGGGGTGACATCGACCCGCTCCTCGTCGAGGTCGCCCGTGCGGCGGTGGCGCGCGGCGCCTGGGTCATGAGCGTGTGCAGCGGGTCGTTCATCCTCGCCGCGGCCGGAGTCCTGGACGGGCGGCGGGCGACGACGCACTGGATGTACGCGCACACGATGGCCGACATGTACCCCGCCGTCGACATCGATCCGGACGTGCTCTTCGTCCAGGACGGCCGCATCATCACCAGCGCGGGCACCGCCGCGGGCATCGACGCCTGCCTGCACCTGCTGCGACAGGAGCTCGGGGCGGAGATCACCAACCGGATCGCGCGTCGGATGGTGGTGCCGCCGCAGCGGGACGGGGGTCAGGCGCAGTTCATCGATCGCCCCATCCCGGTCGCGCCCACGGACTCGCTCGCCGCGGTGGCCGACTGGGCGGTGGAGAACCTCCGCGAGGAGCTGACGGTCGACCAGCTCGCCGCGCGGGCGCTCATGTCGCCGCGGACCTTCGCGCGCCGCTTCAAGGCCGAGTACGGGGCGACCCCCGCCGCGTGGCTCGGTCGGCAGCGGATCATCCAGGCCCAGCGCCTCCTCGAGCGCACCGACCTCCCGCTCGAACACATCGCGACGGACTGCGGCTTCGGATCCGCGGCCGTCCTCCGGCAGAACTTCGCCCGCGTGCTGGGCGTGACCCCCACCGCCTACCGCGCCCGCTTCTCCTGCGCCGACGCCCTCCCCGCCGCCTGACCCCCTCCCTCCTGTCCTCCCGTCCTTCAGCCGCGCGGGATCGATCTCGTGCCCCGTCTCCACGCACCCGGGCCACTTCCCGTCCCGCTACCGGCCCCCGCTGACGTGCGGGATCGAAAACGCGCGGCACCGAGCCGGGTCCGGAGCGTTTACCGTCCCGCATCAGGCCGAACTGTCGCGCGACAGGCCGCGGCATTCTGGTCCAGCCCCGCCGGCGGGCATCGCCGCCACGCTCCGCAGCGGATCTCGTCGAACTGAGGGGTCGATCGCCCGCATCGGGGCGGGATCAGAAAGGCCCCGCGGGATGGACGGCCGGGTGCGTTTTCGATCCTGCGCGGGAAGCAGCGGGGCGGGCGGGATCAGGAAGGCCCCGCGGGATGGACGGCCGGGTGCGTTTTCGATCCTGCGCGGGAAGCGGCGGGGCGGGCGGGATCAGAAAGGGGCCGCGGGTGGAGGGCGGGGGTGCGGTTTTCATCCCGCGGCGCGAGGGCGGAGGGGCGGAGGGGGGAAGAGAGGGGTCAGTGCCAGTGGGCGGGGGAGGGGAGGGTGACGTCGCGGACGTCGACCCCGGCGGGCGTGACCGTGGCGACCGCGTAGAGGAGGGACTGCGTCGGGTACCCGTGCGGGCGGTTGTCGCGGATGATGGCGCGGTCGTCTTCCGGGGGCAGGGCCGCAGAGGATCCGAGGAGCGCGGTCCACTCGGCCGCCCAGTCGGCGCTCGCCGCGGCGGGCCCCAGTGCGCGGAACTCCGGGAGCCAGGCGGCGATGCGCGGGGTCTCCTCGTCGTCGAGGTCGTCGTGGGCGATCATGTGGGTCCCGGGCTCGACCGGGGTCTCCCGCAGCTCGGCGCCGTCCCAGGAGAGCACCCTGGCGCCGTCCGGACCGACCTCGAGCAGATTGAAGCCGTGCATCGGCGGCGCGCCCTGCGGGGAGCGACCGGTGACCGCGGCGAGCGGAAGGGTGCCGCGGGAGACCGCCGCGGTCGCGGAGAGGTCCTGCACGTCGGCGCGGTTGAGGAGCACGGCGAGGCGTCGTTCGGCGGGGTTCGCAGCGAGCCAGGCTCCACCGGCGCGGCGGTCGCGGATGCCGATCACCCCCGGATACTCCTCGGGCCACCACTCGCCCAGGGCGTCCCACTCCCGGGCCGGGTCCTCGTCGCGGACGGCCAGCAGCCGCGCGGATCCCGCAGCCTCGACATCGATCACCACCGTGCACACGTCTCCGAGTCTAGGTCGAGGTCGGCCGAGGCGGCCGGGGTCGGGGAGCGAATCCGTGCACGACGACCCGGGCGTCCGCACCCTGGGGCAGAATCGAGGCGTGAACATCGTCGTCGGAGTCACGGGCGGCATCGCCGCGTACAAGACGGTGCACCTCGTGCGCCTGCTCACCAAGGCCGGTCATGATGTGTCCGTGGTGCCCACGGAGGACGCGCTGCGCTTCGTGGGTCTGCCCACGTGGGAGGCGCTGAGCCGGCACCCGGTGACGACGAGCGTGCATGAGGACGTCGCCCGCGTCCGGCACGTGGCCCTGGGGCAGGGGGCCGACCTCGTCGTGATCGCCCCGGCCACGGCGAACTCCCTCGCGAAGATGGCCGCGGGCCTGGCCGACGATCTCCTCGGCACGACGCTGCTCGCCACCGAGGCGCCGGTGCTCGTCGCGCCCGCGATGCATGCGGAGATGTGGCGGAACCCGGCCACGCAGGCGAACATGGCGACGCTCCGGGAGCGCGGCGTGCACGTGGTCGGACCGGCCGACGGCGAGTTGGCCGGCGGCGACAGCGGCCCCGGTCGCATGGTCGAGCCCGAGGAGATCCTCGCCGCAGCGCAGGCACTGCTGGCCCCGGGTGACCTCGCCGGCGTGCGGGTCGTCGTCTCGGCGGGTGGGACGCGGGAGCCCATCGATCCGGTGCGCTTCCTCGGCAACCGGAGCAGTGGCCGCCAGGGGGTCGCGCTCGCGGCGGAGGCGGCGGCGCGCGGCGCGGAGGTGGCGCTCGTCGCGGCGAACGTCTCCGGGGACGTGCTCGCGGAGGCCCGCCACCCGCACGTCCGGATCGTCCGGGTCGGCACGGCGTCCGAGCTGTCCGCGGCGATGAAGGAGGCGTGCGCGGCGGCCGACGTCGTGCTGATGGCGGCGGCCGTGGCCGACTACCGACCGGTCGAGGTCTCCGCGCGGAAGCTCACCAAGGACCGCGGCGGCGTCGGCACGATCGAACTCGTCGAGAACGAGGACATCGTCGCCGCGCTCGTCGAGGCGCGGCGGGAGGGGCAGCTCATCGTCGCGTTCGCGGCGGAGACGCCGGAGGACGAGGCCGAGATGCTCGCCCGCGCACGCGGCAAGCAGGAGCGCAAGGGGGTCGACCTGCTGGTGGTGAACGAGGTCGGCTGGGAGCAGGGTTTCGAGCGTGGCGAGAACGCCGTGCACGTCCTCGGTCGCGGAGGAGCCCTGGCGCGGACCGCGGCCGGGACCAAGCGCGAGGTAGCGGCGGCCGTCTGGGACGAGGTCGCCCGCGAGAGGTGAGGGACGGTGGAGCCGCGCACCGCAGAATGCTAAACTTGAGCCAACCAAACTCAACTTTCAGAAGGAGCATCTCCAGGAGGAGCGCATGACCACCCCGCAGACCGGATCCCCGAACCAGGAACAGCAGTCCGCCCTCGAGCAGTTCGGCATCAACCTGACCGACCGCGCCCGGGAGGGCAAGCTCGACCCCGTCATCGGACGGGACAGTGAGATCCGGCGCGTCAGCCAGGTGCTCACCCGCCGCACCAAGAACAACCCGGTGCTGATCGGTGAGCCCGGCGTCGGCAAGACCGCGGTGGTCGAAGGCCTCGCGCAGCGCATCGTCGCGGGCGACGTCGCCGAGTCCCTCAAGGACAAGGAGCTCGTCTCGCTCGACATCTCCGCGCTCGTCGCGGGTGCGATGTACCGCGGCCAGTTCGAGGAGCGCCTGAAGCAGGTGCTCAAGGAGATCACCGAGTCGGACGGCCAGGTCATCACGTTCATCGACGAGCTGCACGTGCTCATGGGCGCGGGCGGCGGCGAGGGCTCGGTCGCGGCCTCGAACATGCTCAAGCCGATGCTGGCCCGTGGCGAGCTGCGGCTCATCGGCGCCACCACGCTCAACGAGTACCGCGAGTTCATCGAGAAGGACGCCGCCCTCGAGCGGCGCTTCCAGCAGGTGTACGTGGGCGAGCCGACGGTCGAGGACACGATCGCGATCCTCCGCGGGCTCAAGGGGCGCTACGAGGCGCACCACGGGGTGACCATCTCCGACAGCGCGCTCGTGGCCGCAGCCTCCCTCTCCAACCGCTATCTGCCCGCGCGGCAGCTTCCGGACAAGGCCATCGACCTGATCGACGAGTCGATGTCGCGACTGAAGATGGAGATCGACTCCTCTCCCGTCGAGATCGACCAGCTCAAGCGTCAGGTCGACCGGCTGAAGCTGGAGGAGCTCGCGCTCAAGCGGGAGAAGGACGCCGCGTCCAAGGAGCGGCTCGGCACCCTCCGCGAGAACCTCGTCGAACTCGAGAAGGAGCTCGCCGGACTCGAAGCGCGGTGGGCGCGGGAGCGGCAGGGCCTGAACCGGGTCGGGGAGCTGAAGAAGCAGCTTGACGACGCGATCACCCAGCGCGACCTCGCGATGCGCAACGCCGACTACACGAAGGCGTCGAAGCTCGAGTACGAGACGATCAAGCGCCTGGAGCGTGACATCGCGGAGGCGGAGCAGGCCGAGGCCACCGCCTCGAGCGAGCCGCGCATGGTGAACGAGCAGGTCACCGAGGAGGACATCGCGGCCGTGATCGCGGCCTGGACCGGCATTCCCGTCGGGCGGCTGCTGCAGGGGGAGAGCGAGAAGCTCCTGCACCTGGAGAACGAGCTCGGCAAGCGTCTCATCGGCCAGAAGGACGCCGTCAAGGCCGTGTCCGACGCCGTGCGCCGCTCGCGCGCGGGCATCAGCGATCCCGGTCGGCCGACCGGATCGTTCCTGTTCCTCGGACCGACCGGTGTCGGCAAGACGGAGCTGGCCAAGGCGCTCGCGCAGTTCCTCTTCGACGACGAGCACGCCATGGTGCGCATCGACATGTCGGAGTACGGCGAGAAGCACTCGGTCTCGCGACTCGTCGGCGCCCCTCCGGGATACGTCGGCTACGAGCAGGGCGGTCAGCTCACCGAGGCCGTGCGGCGTCGGCCGTACAGCGTGATCCTGCTCGACGAGGTCGAGAAGGCACACCCCGAGGTGTTCGACGTGCTGCTGCAGGTACTCGACGACGGGCGGCTGACCGACGGGCAGGGGCGCACGGTCGACTTCTCGAACGTGATCCTCATCCTGACCTCCAACCTGGGCTCGCCCATCCTCATCGACCCCGTGCTCTCCGTGGAGGAGAAGCGGGAGCAGGTGATGGCGCTCGTGCGCCAGGCGTTCCGGCCCGAGTTCCTCAACCGTCTCGATGACATCGTGATGTTCCAGGCGCTCACCGAAGACGACCTCGCGCAGATCGTGGAGCTGTCGGTCGACCAGCTGCACGACCGGCTGCGCGATCGTCGCCTCACGCTGGCGGTCACTCCCGGGGCGCGGTCGTGGCTGGCCGAGCGGGGTTACGACCCGGTGTTCGGCGCCCGCCCGCTGCGTCGCCTCATCCAGACCGAGGTGCAGAACAAGCTGGCGACCGCCCTCCTCTCGGGCGGCGTCCACGACGGCGACACCGTCCGGGTGGACGTGGCGGCCGACGGTACGGGCCTCGTGCTCACCGCGACCGCTCCGGAGCCGGAGCCCGAGGACGAGGACGACGACGACGTGATCGAGGCCGAGCTGCTCGACGACTGATCGGGATCGGCAGGGACGACGAAAGGCCCGGTAGGCGTGACGCCTACCGGGCCTTTCGCGTGTCGGCGCTCAGGCGCTGAGGACGACCGTCTCCGCGATCGGACGGCGCACCCGCGGGGCGACCTCGCGCTCCTGCAGCACCTCCGGCAGGGCCTCGATGTCGCCGAACTCGCCGACGGCGATGACGGTGGCGGGGGTGAAACGGGCGTCCAGGTCGGCGAACTCGCGGACGACCTCGGGGTCGAAGCCGCTCATCTGGTGCACGACGAGGCCGTCGTGGTGGGCCTGCACGGAGAAGTGCGCCACGGCCTGGCCGAGGTCGTAGAACGCGTGGCTGATCGGCGTGCCGTCGGCGGTCGCGGTCTCGGCGATCGCGACGACGAGCACGGCCGCGTTGCCGGCCCAGGCCTGGTTGAAGCCCATGAGCGCGTCGACGATCTGGGCGTGCAGGGCGGTGCCGCGGCGGGCGACGATGAAGCGCCAGGGCTGGATGTTGTTGGCGGAGGGGCTCCAGCGGGCGGCCTCAAGGGCGGTGGCGAGCTTGGCCTCGTCGATCGGGTGCTGCGCGTCGTAGGCGCGGGGGCTCCAGCGGCCGGCGAGGACGTCGAGGACGGGGTGCTCGGTCGGGGCGGTGCGGTCGATGACGGGAGTGCTCACGGAAGTGCCTTTCGGACGGAGGGGATCGGACGCCGTCGTCCGGGTACACGGGGGATGAACCGATGCATGTGCATGCATATTCCCGGAGGTCGGTTCGCGTCAGTCCAGGAGGTTGCGGGAGGCGGCGTCGGCGAGCGCGGCGCGGACGGCGCGGATCGACGGGGCGTCCGCGGAGACCCGACGCGCGGAGGAGAAGATCTCCCGGCGCGGCTCCTGCGGCAGCGGTGCGAGGTCGACCGTCGGGGTGTCGCCCGCCCACACGAGCTCGGGGAGCAGTCCGACCGCGAGTCCCGCGTGGATGAGCCGGACGTGCGCGGTGAGGTCGGCCAGCTCGAAGCGCACGTCGGGCTCGAACCCGGCGGTACGGCAGAGCTGCTCGGCCCAGGCGCGGGAGGCGGTCCCGGCGGGTTCGAGCACCCACGGCTCGGCGCGGGTCGCCCACAGGGTGGCCACGGGGTCGGCGACCCCCGGGGCTCCGGGGCGCCGGGCAAGGGCGATGGCATCGTGCGCGAGCACGACGCGGTCGAGGTCGGCGTGGATGGGGCGCGTGCGGCCCGGATACTGCTCCGCGAGGATGAGGTCGTAGTCGCGGCTGGAGACGCCCACCAGTCCCGACTCGGGGTCGCGCTCCGTCACCTCGACGCGCAGGGCGGGGTGGCGCTCGCCGAGGGCTGCGAGGGCGCGGGGCAGCAGGGAGTGCGCGGTGGACTGGAACACCGCGAGGCGCACGGTGCCGGTCACCTCGGTGAGCGACTCGGCGACCGCGACCTGGGCGTGCTCGAGCTGATCGAGGATGCCGATGGCCTCGGCCACGAGCACGTTCCCCTGCGGTGTGAACTGCACGCCGCGACCGACCCGACGCAGCAGCGGCACCCCGACATCGCGCTCCAGCGCGGCGAGCTGCTGCGACACGGAGGCCTTGCTGTAGGACAGCGCATCGGCCACGGCGGAGAGTGTGCCGCGGCGCGACAGCTCCACCAGCAGACGCAGGCGATGGACGTCGAGCACGGCCGTTCCGATCGTTCGGGATGAGTGAACAGAATCCACTCGAATCGGTTGATAGACGGAGTCTACCGAGCGGCTGGACAATGATCCAGCCGCACACGACACCCGGGTGTGCGAGGCCGAGGAAGGTACCCCCGCTTCATGACCGTCATCGACGACACCACCCCCCGCACCGAAGAGGTCGCCGCGCTCGTGCAGCGCTGGCTCGCCGAGAGCGAGACCCACCCGGTCGAGCCGGCCGCCCAGCGCCTCTCCGAGGTGCTCAAGGACCCGAACGGTCTGGCCTTCACCGTCGGCTTCGTCGACGGCGTCATGCGTCCGGAGGATCTGCGGGTCGCCGGCCGCAAGCTCGCCGAGCTCTCCGACATCACGCCCACGCTGCTTCCCGGCTACCTCCGGGCCGCCATCAAGGCCGGCGGGTTCTGGGCGCCGAAGCTCCCGAACGTCGTCGTGCCGATCTCGCGGCGCGTGCTGCGCGCCATGGTCGGCCACCTCGTGCTCGACGCCACGCCGTCCAAGCTCGGACCCGCGATCGCGAAGCTCCGCAAGACCGGCAACCGTCTCAACCTCAACCTCCTCGGCGAGGCCGTGCTCGGCGAGCGCGAGGCGGGACGTCGGCTGCAGGGCACGTACGACTTCCTCGCCCGTCCGGACGTCGACTACGTCTCGATCAAGGTCTCGAGCGTCGTCAGCCAGCTCTCCATGTGGTCGTTCGACGAGGCCGTCGCCGACGTCGTCGAGAAGCTCACCCCGCTGTACCGGCTCGCGGCGAAGGCCGAGGCGAAGGGTGCCCGCACCGGCACCCAGAAGTTCATCAACCTCGACATGGAGGAGTACCGCGACCTCGACCTGACGATCGCGGCCTTCACGAGCATCCTCGACCAGCCGGGCCTGGAGGACCTTGAGGCGGGCATCGTGCTGCAGGCGTACCTCCCGGACGCGCTCGGCGCCATGCAGCGGCTCCAGGAGTGGGCCGCCGCACGCCGCGCCAAGGGCGGAGCCCCGATCAAGGTGCGCGTGGTCAAGGGCGCGAACCTCGCGATGGAGGAGGTCGACGCGAAGGTGCACGGCTGGCCGCTCGCGACCTACGGCACCAAGCAGGACTCCGACACGAACTACAAGCGCGTGCTCGACTGGGCGATGACGCCCGAGCGGCTCGATGCCGTGCGCATCGGCGTCGCCGGTCACAACCTCTTCGACATCGCCTACACCTGGCTGCTCGCGAAGGCCCGCGGTGTGACCGACCCTTCGACAGGCTCAGGGACCCAGGGGGGCGCGGCCTCAGGACCTCAGGGGCAGAAGGGCGCCCTCGTGGAGTACGAGATGCTGCTCGGCATGGCGACCGGGCAGGCCGAGGCCGTCCGCAAGGACGTCGGCCGTCTCCTCCTCTACACGCCGGTCGTGAACCCGGCGGAGTTCGACGTCGCGATCGCCTATCTCGTGCGGCGCCTCGAGGAGAACGCGAGCCCCGAGAACTTCATGTCGGCCGTGTTCGAGCTGGCCTCGAACCCGACCCTGCTCACCCGCGAGCGGGAGCGCTTCGAGCGCTCGCTCGCCGCGCTCGTCGCCGACCCGTCGGTGCCGGGCCCGAACCGCACGCAGGACCGCACGGCTCCGCGCCCCGAGAACACCACGGACGGCTTCGCGAACGAGCCCGACACCGATCCCGCACTCGCCGCGAACCGCGCGTGGGGTCGGGAGATCCTGCACCGCTCGGTCTCCTCGACGCTCGGCCGGGACGCGATCGCCGCCGGGCGCATCGAGACCGACGCCGAGGTGGACGCCGTGTTCGCCGCCGCCACCTCCGCCGCCGAGAAGTGGGCGGCGCTCCCCGCCGCCGAGCGCGCCGCCGTCCTGCACCGTGCGGGCGACGAGCTCGCCGCCCGCCGCGGCGAGCTGCTGGAGATCATGGCGCACGAGGCCGGCAAGACCATCGCCGAGGCCGACCCCGAGGTCAGCGAGGCGATCGACTTCGCGCACTACTACGCCGAGAGGGCGAAGGATCTCGAGGCCATCCCCGGCGCCGAGTTCGTGCCGTCGAAGGTGACCGTGGTCACGCCGCCGTGGAACTTCCCCGTGGCGATCCCCGCCGGCGGTGTGCTCGCCGGCCTCGCCTCCGGATCCGGCGTGATCATCAAGCCCGCGAAGCTCACCCAGCGGTGCGGCGCGGTGATGGTCGAGGCGCTGTGGGCCGCGGGCGTCCCGCGCGATCTGCTCGCCCTCGTCGACCTCGCCTCCCGCGACCTCGGCACCCGACTGGTCGCGAGCCCCCAGGTCGACCGGGTCATCCTCACCGGGGCCTACGAGACCGCGCAGCTCTTCCGCTCCTTCCGGGCCGACCTTCCGCTGCTCGCCGAGACCAGCGGCAAGAACGCCATCATCGTGACGCCGTCGGCCGACCTCGACCTCGCGGCCGCCGACGTCGCCCGCAGCGCGTTCGGCCACGCCGGGCAGAAGTGCTCGGCCGCGTCGCTGGCGATCCTCGTCGGGTCGGTGGCCGACTCGAAGCGCTTCGAGCGGCAGCTCGTGGACGCGGTCACCTCGATGCGCGTCGGGCTTCCCGATGACCCCGCCACGCAGATGGGGCCGATCATCGAGCCCGCGAACGGCAAGCTCCTCACCGCGCTCACCACGCTCGACAAGGGCGAGCGCTGGCTCGTGGAGCCCCGGAAGCTCGACGACGAGGGGAAGCAGTGGACGCCGGGGGTGAAGACCGGCGTGCGCGAGGGCTCGTATTTCCACCTGACCGAGTTCTTCGGACCCGTGCTCGGCATCATGCACGCGAAGGACCTCGACGAGGCCATCCGGCTGCAGAACGCCGTCGACTACGGCCTCACCGCGGGGCTGCACTCGCTGGACTCCGCCGAGGTCGCGACCTGGCTGGACCGCGTCGAGGCCGGCAACCTGTACGTGAACCGGGGCATCACCGGCGCCATCGTGCAGCGTCAGCCGTTCGGCGGCTGGAAGCGCTCGGCCGTGGGCGCCGGAGCCAAGGCCGGCGGCCCGAACTACCTCTTCGGACTCGGTGAGTGGCGTGCGGGCGAGCTGCCCGCCGCGGCATCGGGGGCGGCGGTGACCCCTGCCGTGACCGGGCTGCTGGAGGCGGCTGCTCCCGAGCTCGACCCCGTGGGCATCGAGTGGCTGCACCGTGCCGCGGCCGCCGACGAGCGCGCGTGGATCGACGAGTTCGGCGCCGTGAGCGACAAGTCCGGACTCGGCGTCGAGCGCAACGTGTTCCGGTACCGTCCGGTGGCCGTCGACGTGCGCATCGCCGAGGACGCGACGCTCGCCGAGGGGGTCCGCGTGCTCGCCGCGGCCCTGCGCAGCGGCAGTCCGTTCACCGTGTCGGCCGCGTCGCTGCCGTCCCGCGTGGAGAAGGCACTCAAGGCCCAGGGTGTGACCGTGAAGACCGAGTCCGATGCCGCGTGGACCAAGCGCTACGCGAAGGGCGCCCGGTCGTGGCAGCGGGTGCGGCTCGTCGGTGGGGATGCCGCCGCGCTGCACACGGCCCTCGACGGCAGCCCCGACGTCGCGGTGTGGTCGCACGCCGTGACCGGAGCGGGCCGGGTCGAGATGCTCCCGTTCCTGCACGAGCAGGCCGTGTCGATCACCAACCACCGCTTCGGCAACCCCACCACGCTCTCCGAGGGCCTCCTCTGACGCCGAGACCTCGGGTACACGTCGAGACCCCCTGCTGCACGCACGTGCAGCAGGGGGTCTCGGCGCGAAAGCGGGGTCTCGGGATCAGCCGCGCAGAGCCTCGGAGAGCTTCACGCGCGAGCCCATCCGCAGCAGGGAGTTCTCGTAGATCTTCGCGCCGACGACGATCGCCGCGACGCAGCTCGCGAGGAGGATCGCGAGGCTCAGGAGCGGCTCCCACCACTGCGCCTCCCCGACGAAGAGGCGCATGGGCATGCCGACCGGAGCCGAGAACGGCACGTACGACATGATCGTCAGCACCAGCGGGTTGTCGTTGAACACGATCACCAGCACGTACGGCGCCATGATGAGCATCGTGATGGGGGTCGTCGTCGCGCCGATGTCCTCCTGCCGGGAGACCATGGAGGCCGCCGCCGCGAACATCGCCGCGAGCAGGATGAACCCGAACAGGAAGAACACCGCGAACCAGATGATGGGGGCGCCGAGGGTGGTCAGCACCTCCCGCTGACCCGTCACGATGAGGCCGATCGTGGCGACGGCCGCGAGGGCGAGGATCTGCCCCATCGCGAGCACCGTGTTGCCGATGACCTTTCCGGCGAGCAGCGTGCGCGCGGGGATCGCCGACAGCAGCACCTCCACGACCCGGGTCTGCTTCTCCTCGACCACGCTCTGCGCGATGGTGCCGCCGAACGTGGCCGCGGCCATCATGAACACGAGACCGAAGGCGATCGCGATGAAGTAGCGCAGCAGCGGGTTGGTGGTGACCGGTTCGAGGATCACGACCTCGGGGGACAGCGACAGCGCGGACACGAGCGAACCGGGCGCGTCCTCCAGGGCGACGATCGCGTAGCCCGCGGCGTTGTCGCCCGGGAGCACCGCCGCTTCGACGTCGCCGTCGCGGACCAGCTCCTCGGCCTCGGCGCGCGAGGCGACCTCGGTCACCTCGACGTCGGGCAGCGCGGAGACGGCGCCCGTGGTCTCCGAGGTCACCGCGACGGGCATGGCGTCGGCGTTCTGACTCGCGAAGCCGCCGAACAGCACGCCGGCGAGGGCGATGAGCAGCAGGATGCCGGTCGAGATCAGGAACGCCTTGCTGCGGAGCTTCGAGCCGATCTCCCGCTCGGCGACCAGCCAGATCCCGTTCCGCACGGGGGTCGAGGCGTTCACTGGATGACCTCCTTGAAGATCTGGGCGAGGGAGGGGTGCTTGGGCGCGAAGCTCGCGACGTCGCCGCGCGCGACCGCCGACTGCAGCACGCGCTGGGCGGTCTCGGGGCCGTCCGCGTCGAAGAGGGCGTATCCCCCTTCGAAGTCGACGACCGTGACCCCCGGCTCGGTGCGCAGCCACCCGGCGTCGCCCGCGGAGATGAGCTCGTACCGGTCGCGGGCGTGCTCGGCGCGGAGCCCGTCCCGGGATCCGGCGGCACGGATGGTGCCCCCGGCGAGGATGACGAGGTCGTCGCAGAGACGCTCGACCACGTCGAGCTGGTGGGAGGAGAAGAGGATGGACGCGCCGCGGGCCGCGCTGGCCTGCAGCACTCCGGCGACGACGTCCACCGCGAGGGGGTCCAGGCCGGAGAAGGGCTCGTCGAGGATCAGCATCTCGGGGTCGTGCACGAGCGACGCGGCGATCTGCGCCCGCTGCTGGTTGCCCAGCGACAGCGACTCGATCGTGTCGTCGAGGCGCTCGCCGAGTCCGAGCTCCGTGAGCAGCGCGGTCGCTCGCTCCGTCGCCTCCGGCTTGCTGAACCCGTGCAGTCGGGCGAGGTAGACGATCTGCTCCCGCACCTTCATCTTCGGGTACAGGCCGCGCTCCTCGGGCATGTACCCGAAGCGGCGGCGGTCGGCGGTGGTGAGGGGCGTCCCGTCGAGGTCGACTCGTCCGCCGTCCGACGACAGCAGACCGAGGATGATGCGCATGGTCGTGGTCTTGCCGGCGCCGTTGCCGCCGACGAAGCCGGTGAGCCGGCCCGGCGCGACCGTGAACGACACGTCGTCCAGCACCCGGCGGCTGCCGTAGCTCTTGGTGATGCCGGAGAGTTCCAGCAGTCCGGTGGTCATGTCGTGGTGCTCCGTCCGAAGGTGATCCGCATGACCTTCACGCTATTGAGCACGGGCGGGGCGGGGCATCCCCCACAGGGGGGACGGCCACGGATCAGCCGCGGGGCGGACGGCCGGCGTGCAGCACCGTGCGCACGAGCAGGCCGGCGACCAGCGCCCAGAACGCCGCGCTCACCCCGAGCACGGCGATGCCGGAGGCGGCGACGAGGAACGTGACGACCGCGGGGAGGCGCTCGCCGGGGTCGTCGATCGCCTGTTGGACGGCCGCGCCGAAGGCGCCGAACAGCGCCAGCCCCGCGACCGCCGGGATCACCGCCGTCGGGGCGAGCACGACGAGCGTGGCGAAGGCGGCGGAGAACGCGCCCAGCACGAGGTAGGACGCCCCGGTCGAGACCCCGGCGAGCCAGCGCCGGTCGGGGTCGGGGTCGGCGTCGGGGGACGCGGCGAGGGCCGCGCTGATGGCCGCGAGGTTGATGGCGTGCCCGCCCGCCGGAGCGCCGAGGGCCGTGCCGAGACCGGTCACGAGCATCGCCGGACGCCACGGGACCTCGTAGCCGAAGCTGCGCATGATCGCGATGCCCGGCACGTTCTGCGACGCCATGGTCACGATGAACAGCGGCAGGGCGATGCCGACCAGGGCCCCGACCGTGAAGGCGGGCATCGTCAGCTCGAACCGCGGCAGGAGGGCGGCCGGGTCGACCGGGGTCCCCGCGGAGACCAGCGAGACGGCGACGACAGCCGCCGCGGCGACGAAGGCCAGCGGCACGGCCCACCGGGGAGCCAGCCGGGCGAAGACCAGCCAGGTCAGCACCACCGGGAGCACGCCCCACGGGTTCGCGACGACCCCCGTGATCGGCGCGAGGCACAGCGGCAGCAGCACTCCCGCCAGCATGGCCTGGGCGATCGACGGCGGGATCCGCGCGATCAGGGCCCCGAGCGCGGGCCAGAGCGCCGTGAGGAGGATGAGGGCCGCGGTCACGAGGAAGGCTCCGACGGCAGCGGGCCAGCCGCCCTCGACGCTGCCGGTCGCCACGAGCAGTGCGGCGCCGGGGGTGGACCACGCGGCCGTGATCGGCATCCGGTAGCGCCAGGCCAGCACGATGCAGGCGAGCCCCATCGCGAGGCTCACGGCGAGGAGTCCGCTGGCCGCCTGCGCCGCCGACGCGCCGACGGCATCGAGGCCCGTGAGCACCACCGCGAACGAGCTCGTGAACCCCACGAGCGCCGTGACGATCCCGGCGACGATCGGACGGGACACGGGGACGGCGGCGGGCATGGCTCCGAGAGTATCGCGGGGGAGCGGTCCGCCTCCGGTCAGGCCAGCCCCATCCGATGCGCGAGCACGACGGCCTGCACGCGGTCCCTGGCGCCGAGCTTCTGCAGGATGCGGGAGACGTGGGTCTTCACGGTGGCCTCCCCGATGAACAGGGCGCGGGCGATCTCGGCGTTGCTGCGAGCGTCGGCGAGCAGGGTCAGCACCTCGGCCTCCCGCTCGGTCAGCGGCTCGGCGAGGACGGGGGAGATGGGCGCCTTCGCCACCGCGCGGGCGGGAGCGGCGCCGGTCTCCGGAGTCGCGCCGGCGAAGCGGGTGAGCACCCGGCGCGTCACCTCGGGCGCCAGCATGCCGTCCCCGGCCGCGAGCGCGCGCACGGCGGAGATGAGATCCTCGGCACCCGCGTTCTTGAGGAGGAATCCGCTCGCGCCGGCTTCGAGCGCCTGATAGAGGTAGTCGTCGCGATCGAACGTCGTCACGATCGCGATCGCGGCGCTCACCGTGGGGTCGGCCACGAGACGGCGCGTCGCCTCGATCCCGTCCATGTCGGGCATCTGCACGTCCATCGTGATGACGTCGGGGCGCAGGTCGGCGGCCTGTGCGACGGCCTCCGCCCCGGTCGAGGCCTCGCCGACGACGGTGATGTCGGGCTGGGTGTCGAGGATCGTGCGGAAACCGGCGCGGAGGAGGGCATGGTCGTCGACGAGGAGCACCCGGATCGGCGCGGTCACCGGGCGTCCTCTGGCACGGGCGCGCCGAGGGGCACCCGCGCGCGCACCCGCACCCCGCCGGGCGCGCGCGGAGCGATCTCGAACGTGCCGCCGGAGGCCGCCGCGCGCTCCCGCATCCCGAGCTGGCCGAGGCCGGGACGCAGCTGGGCGATGGCACGGCCGGTGTTCACGACCTCGACCTCCACGCCGTCCTCGTCGTAACGCACGCGCACGTCCGCGGTCGCCCCTGGTCCGGCGTGCCGTCGGGCGTTGGTCAGCGACTCCTGGGCGATCCGGTAGAGGTTCACGGCGACGAGCGAGGGTACCGGCACCGGATCGCCGATCACGGTGTACGCGGTGGGGAGACCCGCCTCCGTCGATGCCTCCGCGAGGGCGGCGATGTCGTCGAGGGAGACGGTCGACGCCGGCTCGGTCGCGTCGCCGCCGGGGGTGCGCAGCGTCTCCAGCAGTTGGCGCAGCTCCTGGATCGCGTCCCGCGCAGAGGACTCGATCCCGGAGAGGATGCGCGCCGACTGGGCCGGATCGCTCTCGAGCACGAGGCGCGCGGCGCCCGCCTGCACGCCCATCACCGATACGTGGTGGGCGACGACGTCGTGCAGCTCCCGGGCGATCCGCACCCGGTCGAGGGCCACCGCCTGCGCCGCGGTGACCTCGCGCTCGCGCTCCAGTTCGCGGGTGCGCTCCTCTAGCACGGTGCGCTGCTCCGCCGCCGCCCAGGAGCGCTCGCCGAAGTAGTAGGCGCCGCCGAAGTACAGGACGTTGAGGAGGATCTGGATGAGCATGAAGGCCACATAGGGCGACATGGCACCGGCGACGACGTCTGCCTTGTCCGCCTCGCTGATCGCGTCGCGGTACATGGTGATGAGGAGCCACACGAACATGCCGACGATGATCGCGACACGGACGACGAGTGCCTTCCGGCGGTCGTTCATCCAGGCGCCGACCGTGTAGAGCGCGATGAACATCGCGATGTTGCCGACGTAGATCTCGGGTACCCGGACCGTCACGGCCGTGAAGTACGCCAGGGACACCACGACGGCCACGGTGCCGGGCCAGCGCCGACGGAACCCGAGCGGCGCCGAGACGACGACGGCGTAGACGAGGGCCGTCCACAATGGGGCCTGCTCGTCGCCGTAGACCTGGGCGATGGAGGAGAGCGCCGCGCTGAGGATCGCGCCGACGAAGAGGACGAGCGCGAGGAGGAGGTCGCCGCGCTGGTCGCGCAGGGTCGGCGTCCGGGTGAAGGCCATCCCTCCACCGTACGGCGGGGGCCGTCGCGCGGCATCCCCCGCGCGACGGAGGCGGCCGCCTGTGATCTGCCTATTCCTTTCCGATGCGTCGATCGTCTACCTTCGGAGAAGGCGTTGCCGGGGGATCGGCAGAGCTCGAGGTCGACCGCGACAGCACCGGGCTGCGCCGGCCTCCTCCGGAGGGTGGGGACATGGCGCGACGACGCGCGTTCTTTCGGTCGATCATGGGCGGCGCCGCGGCCCTCGCACTCGCACTGGGCGGCGCGACCGCAGCCGGTGCCGCGTCAGGGGGATCGCTGGCGGGGACGGTGACGGCGGAGGCGGACGGTTCGCCTCTCGCGGGCGTCACCGTCTCGGTGTCGACCGACGACGCGTCGGTCTTCGAATCCACGGTGACCGATGCCACGGGTGCGTACCTCGTGCCGGACCTTCCGGCGGGCGAGTATGTCGTGGCCTTCGATGCGTCCGGGACGGACTTCATCTCCGAGTTCTGGGACGATGCGTCGTCGCGTGCGGCCGCGCAGCGTCTCATCATCGCCGAGGGGGAACCCGTCGACGGCGTCGATGCCGCCCTCACACTCGGTGGGGCGATCGCCGGCTCCGTGATGCGGCAGGCCGACGGCTCGCCGCTCGAAGGCGTGACCGTGTACGTGGACTCCGCCGACTTCTCTCGGTCGGGTGTCGCGCAGACCGGCGCCGACGGGACCTATCGGGTCGACGGTCTCCCTGCCGGCGACTACCGCGTCCGTTTCGACCCCGCCGAGCCGACGCTCGCCGCCGAGTTCTGGGACGACGCCTACGCAGACCGCCGAGCGACGGCCGTCCGCGTGACCGCGGGGCAGGACCGAGGGGGAGTGGATGCCCTTCTCGCCGAGCTCGGCGTGATCCAGGGATCGATGACGTTGGCGGTCGACGGCTCGCCCGTGGCCGGGTGGGTCACCGCCACCGACGACGCGACGGGAGCCTGGGCGCAGGCCGACGTCGCGCCGGACGGGTCGTACACCCTCTCGGTGCCGCCGGGGGAGTACGTGGTGGCGTTCGTTCCCAACGGCGGACGCGGCATCCCCGAGTACTGGAAGGATGCGCGGCAGGAGAAGGACGCGACCAGGATCGCCGTGGCGCCGGGGCAGGCCATCGCGGACATCGATGCGACTCTCGACGCGAGCGGGATGATCACCGGCGTGGTGCGCACGTCCGGCGCGCTGTCCGGCGACGCGATCGTGGAGGCGTACAGCGGGGACACCCTCGTCAGCATGGCCTACACGCAGCCCGACGGCTCGTACCGCCTGGCCGTCCCCGCCGGGACCTACATCGTGCGGGCCACGGCGAACGTGTACGACATGATCTTCGCCCCGCAGTTCTTCGACGGCGTCGCGACCCGGGCCGAGGCGACCCCTGTCGTGCTCGCCGCGGGCGGCGATCGCGCGGGAGTGGACTTCGACCTCGCGCCGGGCGGCGCGATCGACGGGACGGTGTCGACCGCGGGCGGTGCCGCGGTCTCCGGGGCGACGGTCACGGCCCTGCTCTGGACACCGTCCGGCTGGAGGGACGTGGCGACGCTCGACACGGAGGGGCGATTCACTCTGGGTGGGAGAGCGGATCCCGAGGCGCCGGGTGGTTCGTTGCCCGCGGGGGTCTACACGCTGCGGGTCGAGATGCCCGGGTTCTGCACCGGGTACTTCGGCGGCGCGCAGTCGCTCCTCGGGGCCGGCACCTTCCGGGTGGAGCCCGGAGCCACCGTGTCGGGACGGGACGTCATGCTGTCCGCGGAGTGCACGGCACCGTCAGTGCCGCCGACGCTCACCCTCTCGCAGGCTTCGATCCTCGCCGGGGAAGTGCTGACCATCTCGGGATCGGGCTTCGCGCCCGGGGAAGCGGTCACGCTGGAGATCCGGTCGGAGCCGGCCGAGCTCGGTCGGGCCGTGGCGGGGATCGACGGGGCGTTCTCGAACGACTTCCGCATTCCCGCGGGGTTCCCGGCCGGAACGCACACCGTGGTCGCGCTGGACGCGCTGCGGAATGTGGTGGCGAGTGTGCGGGTCGACATCGTCGCCGGCGCCTCGGGAGGCGCGTCGGGAGAAGCCGTGACACCGCCGCGGAACGAGGAGAACCTCGCCGCGACCGGCGGCGAGTTCCCGTCCTTCGCGCTGATGGTGGCGGTCGGGCTCCTCCTCGGCGGAGGAGCGCTGCTCCGACGCCGTCGTCGGCACGGCTGAGGGGGTCCCGGGCGGGGGCCTGCCAGGATCGAGTGTGACCTCCTCGACGCGCCCGCGCCTGGCACCGCTCTACCTCGCCGGATTCACCACCGCGTTCGGCGCGCACGGTATCGCCGCCGCCCTGGGCGCCGAGACCGAGGACATCGGCTGGACGCTGCTGGCCTTCGGCTTCACGCTCGCGCTGTACGACCTCGCGGAGGTGCTGCTCAAGCCGCTCTTCGGGGCGCTCAGCGACCGGGTCGGGGTGCGCCCGGTGGTCGTCGGCGGGCTGCTGGCCTTCGCGGCGTTCTCGGTGGTCGGCGCCCTGGTCCCGGGCATGATCGGCCTCGTGATCGCGCGCTTCGGCCAGGGGGCCGCGGCCTCGGCGTTCTCGCCGGCCTCCTCCGCCGCGGTGGCGCGGTTGACGGACGAGGCGTCGCGCGGCCGGTACTTCGGTCGCTACGGGTCCTGGAAGAGCCTCGGATATGCGCTCGGCCCCCTGCTCGGTGCGGTGCTCGTGGTGGCCGGCGGTCTGCCGGCTCTGTTCGGGGCACTCGCCGTCCTCGGGCTGGCCGCGGCCGGATGGGTGCTGGTCGCCGTCCCGGCCGTGCCGGTGCTGCCGCGGAAACGGGTGACCCTCGTCGACCTCGGGCGGGAGCTCCTCGCCCCGGGATTCCTCGTCCCGACGCTGGTGCTGGCGGCGACGACCGGCGCGCTCGCCGTGGCTGTCGGCTTCCTCCCGCTGCTGGGCCGGGAGGCCGGACTCGGCACCGTGGGCAGCATGGCGATCGTCACGGTGCTGGCGGTCGTGTCGAGCATCGTGCAGCCGCTGGTCGGATCGGCGCACGACCGGGGCCGGCTCTCCGTCCGCCTCGGCGCGGTCGGCGGGCTGCTTCTCATCGGCGTCGGCGTCGGATTCTCGGCCCTCTGGGTGACCCCGGTCGTCCTGGCCCTCACGGGCGTGCTGGTCGGCGCCGGGGTGGGGCTGGCGACGCCGGTGGCGTTCTCGCACCTCGCGGCATCGACGCCCGCCGAACGGATGGGGCGCACGATGGGCAGCGCGGAGCTGGGCCGGGAACTGGGTGACGCGGGCGGCCCGCTCGTCGCCGGCGCCGTGGCGACGGCGACGGTGCCGGCGGTCGGGATCGGCGTCATCGCGGTGCTCACGGCGGGAGCGGGCGCCCTGGCTCTCCTCGGGCTGCGACCGCCGCGTGCCGACGCGCGTCCGAACGGGGCCGCCTGACCGCGGTGGCCCGGTTCAGGGGCCGAGCAGGCGCTCGATCACGCGGGCCACGCCGTCTTCGTCGTTGGTCGCGGTGGTCTCGTCGGCGGCCTCCTGCACGACGGTTTCCGCGTGCGCCATGGCCACGCCGTGACCGGCCCAGCGGAGCATCTCGACGTCGTTGAGGGCGTCCCCGAACGCCACGACGTCGGAGCGATCGATGCCGAGGTGCGTGCAGAGGCGCGCGAGACCCGTCGCCTTCGTGACCCCCTGCGCCATGACCTCGACGAACGGGGCCCCGGACAGCGTGGCCTCGAACCCGGTGAGCCCGAGGGACCGCAGGGTCTCGAAGAGCGCCGCGGGGGCGAGCTCGGGGTGCCGGATCACGAGCTTGAGCGTCGGCGCGGCCAGCACCTCGTCCAGCGGCACGCCGCCCATCGTCGCGGGGTCGCGCTTGTGATCGGACAGCTGCGCGATCGCCGCATAGCCGTGCTGCGCCACGAACGTCTCGCCGCCCTCCCGTACACTCGCGAAGAGCAGGCCGGGGACGCTGGCGCGCAGCGCGTCGGCGAGAGTGCGAAGGGTGGCGGGCGGCAACTCCTCGGCGAACAGCATGCGGCCCTCGGTGAGGTGCGTCGCGTACGCGCCGTTGCCGCACAGCGCCCACCCGTCGAATCCGGCGTCGGCAGCGATCACGCGAAGGCCGATGGGCTGGCGGGCCGTGACCGGCACCACCGCGACGCCCGCGTCCCGCGCGGCGTCGAGCGCGGCTCGGGTGCGCGGCGACACCGCGGATGAGCTGTCGAGCAGCGTGCCGTCGAGGTCGGTCGCGATCAGCCGCACGGGAAGGGTCCCTGAGCCTGTCGACGGGTCAGGAGAAGATCATCGGCAGGTCGTCGTCGGCATCGTCGCCGCCGAAGTCCACATCGACCACCACGGGCACGTGGTCGCTGGGCTGCTCGCCCTTGCGCTCGTTGCGGTGGATCGAGGCGCCGGTGACGGCATCGGCGAACGTCTTCGAGCCGAGGATGAAGTCGATGCGGATGCCCTCGTTGCGCGGGAACTTCAACCGCTGGTAGTCCCAGTAGGTGTAGCCCTCGGGGAGCAGCGGGCGCACGACGTCGGTCACGCCCGCGTCGGTCAGCGCGAAGAACGCGTCGCGCTCGGCGGGGGAGACGTGGGTGGAGCGGCCGACCACGATGTCGGGATCGCCGTTGTCATGGTCGAACGGGATGATGTTGAAGTCGCCGACGAGGGCGAGCGGAAGGTCGGGGTTCGCCGACAGCTCGGCCGCGGTGGACCGCTTGAGCTGCTCGAGCCAGTGCAGCTTGTAGGCGTAGTGCGGGTCGTCGAGCGAGCGGCCGTTGGGCACGTACAGGCTCCAGACGCGCACGCCGTCGACCATGACGCCCAGGGCGCGCGCCTCCTGCGGGGCGTCGGGGCCCTCGTGGCCCTTCGCGAACCCGGGCATGCCGTCGAAGGCGGTGCGCACGTCGGTGACGGGCAGCCGGCTCGCGATCGCGACGCCGTTCCACTGATTCAGGCCGTGCACCTCGACGTGGTAGCCGGCCTCCTCGAACGGTGCATACGGGAACTGCTCCGGCTTGCACTTCACCTCCTGCATCGCGAGCACGTCGATGTCTTCACGGACGGCGAACTCGACGGTGCGGGTGACGCGGGTGCGGATGGAGTTGACGTTCCAGGTGGCCAAGCGCATGCGTCCAGCCTAGGGTGTGCCTCCTACACTGGATGCCGTGACCGCACTCGACGCAGACCGCCAGACCCTCCTCGCCCTCATCACGGACGAGGCGGTGTTCCACGGCGATTTCACCCTCTCCAGCGGCAAGAAGGCGACGTACTACGTCGACATGCGCAAGCTCACCCTCGACCACCGCGCCGCCCCGGCGATCGGCCGCATCATGCTCGACCTGATCGCCGATCTCGACGTCGTCGCCGTCGGCGGTCTGACGCTCGGCGCCGACCCGATCGCGAACGCCGTCCTGCATGCCTCGGTCGGCACCGACCGTCCGCTCGACGCGTTCGTCGTGCGGAAGGAGCCGAAGGACCACGGCCGCGGTCGCCAGATCGAGGGCGCCGACGTGAAGGGCAAGCGCGTGGTCGTGCTGGAGGACACCTCGACCACCGGGCAGTCCGCGCTCAAGGCGGTCGAGGCGCTGCGCAAGGAAGGCGCGGAGGTCGTCGCGGTCGCGGTGATCGTCGACCGCAAGACCGGTGCGCAGGCCGCCATCGAGGCCGAGGGCCTGGAGTGGCGCGCGGCCTTCGACCTCGACGACCTCGGACTCGACCCGCAGTGACCCGCTACGCGCTGGCCGTCGACGTGGGCGGCACGAAGATGGAGGCCGCCCTCGTCGCCGACGACGGCGCGCTCGTCCCCGGCAGCCGCAGCCGGCAGCCCACCGGTCGTGAGGCGACGTCCGCGTCGTTGACGGCGGCGGTCGACGCGATCGTGCGGCATGCGCTCGCCGCCCTCCCCGCCGACGCGGAGCTCGTCGGCGCCGGGATCGGCAGCGCGGGTCCCGTGGATCGCACCCGCGGTGAGATCCTGCCGGTGAACATGCCCCTCGCCCGCGGGTTCGGCCTCGTCGACGCCGTCGCCCGTGCGGCCTCGACCGCACTCGGACGGGACGTCCTGGCGGTCCTGGGTCACGACGGCGGCGCGCTCGCGCTCGCGGAGTCGTGGCTGGGGGCGACGCAGCAGGCGGGAGCCTCCCTGTCGATCGTCGTGTCCACCGGCGTCGGCGGCGGTTTCGTCGTGGGCGGTGCGTATGTGCCCGGGGCCAGCGGCAACGCCGGGCACCTCGGCCAGGTGCGCCGCGAGGGCGGGCTCACTCTCGAGGAGATCGCCTCCGGACCTGCCAGTGCCGCCTGGGCGCGGGAGCAGGGCTGGTCCGGCGCGACCGGGGAGGACCTGGCCCGGGATGCCGCGGCCGGTGTCGCCGTCGCCCGCGCGGCGATCGAGCGCTCGGCCCGCGCCGTCGGGGAGGCGCTGGCCGATGCCGCCACCCTCGTCGACCTCGACGTCGTCGCCATCGGCGGCGGCTTCTCGCGGGTGTCGGCGGACTACATCGACCTCGTCCAGCAGGCTCTCACCGCCAGCGCCGTGCACGAGTACTCCCGTCGCACCCGCGTCGTCCGCTCGGGCCTGGGCGACGAGGGGCCGTTGATCGGCGCCGCCGCCCTCGTCCTGCGCTGACGGGAGTGTCAGCCCCCTGACACGAGCAGGTGTCGCGGGGGCCCTTCGAGCCGGGCGACGGCGATCTTCAGATCCGTGACGTCCGTCGCCACCGCATCGATGCGTGCGGTGAGCTTCTCTTCGACGGTGTCGATGCGTGCGGTGAGCTTCTCTTCGACGGTGTCGATGCGTGCGGTGAGCTTCTCTTCGACGGAGTCGATGCGGGCGCCGAGCCTTCCTTCGACGGAGCCGATGCGTGTGGAGAGCCGGTGGTCGACGGTGCCGAGACGCTCGTCGATGCGACGGATCATCCACGCCCCTGCCGCGAACAGGCTCGCGCCGAGGGTGAGCACGACACCGATCGCGCTGACGATGATCGTGAGGGTGTCCGGGGACACGGCGCTCCCTTCCTCGGTGCGGGTGTGGCTTCGACGATACGTGGTCGCCGTGCGGGCGCCGGTCGGAATTCCGGCATCTGTGAAGAGGTCGTGTGCAGGCGCGATGGGGGAGGAAGAGTGAGTCACCGCAGTGCCGGGACGGCGCGCCCGGAGCGAGACGCCACGAGCATGAGCACCGGGATGACCGCGCACAACACGGCGGACACGAGGAACGTGACGCTCGACGCCGGGTCGCGCCCGATCAGCAGGACGAGCGTCGGGACGAACGTGCCGCCGACCGCGCCGCAGGCCACGAGCGCCCCGGTGACGGCGGCGCTGCGGGCCGGATCGAGTCGGTCGAGCGCGAGTCCGAGGATGAGGCCGTAGCTCGGGGCCAGCAGGACCACGACGACGGCCAGGATGAGCAGCGCCGCGACCGGCTGCTCGCCGAGGAGCACGCCGGCGAGCACCAGGAGGACGGCGGCAGCCCCCGTCGCGGTCGCCAGCAGGGCGAGCGGCGGAACCGCCGCGCGCCGGAGAGCGGCGGCGCCGAAGCGGCCGACGGCCATCAGTGCCCAGAAGGCGCAGGTGCCGAGGGCGGCGGTGGCGGGCTCGATCGCGAGCGCCCGCTCCGGGATCACGGCCGACCAGCCCGATAGGACGGTCTCCACGCCGACGTAGAGCGGCAGTGCCAGCGCGAAGGGGAGGAGGACGAGCAGGGAGCGTGCGTCCCGTCGCGCCGGGGCCTCGGTCGAACGGGCGAGAGTGGTGGCGCCGCCGAGCACCGCGACGGTCGCCAGGGGTACGGTCGCGAGCAGCGCCAGGGCCGGACGGGCGCCGGCCCCGAGCGCCACCACGAGCGGTGTGACGGCGGCGCACACGGCGACCGTGCCCATCAGGGCGCTCAGCACTCCGGTCGCGCTCCCCGTGCTGGCGGCCTTGGCTGCCACGGAGCCCGCTGCCTCGACGAGACCGAACCCGAGTCCCGCGAGCGCGGCGGCCGCGATGAAGACGCCTGGATCCGTCGCGAGGGCGACACCGACGATGGCGGCCGCCTGCAGGAGGCTGCCCAGCACGAGCGTCGTCCGGGGCGGACGACGCACCAGGAGCGGACCCGACAGCAGCACGCCCACGAGGAGTCCCGCGAAGAGGACGGGCACGGCGGCACTCAGGTCGGCGTCCGTCGCGTGCTCTGCGGACGGAAGGACGGCCGGGACGAACGCCGCGGTCACGCCGAGGCCGCCGAACGCCGTGAACAGCCCGACGCGGAGTCGGCTCGCGCTCATCTCAGGCACCGCCAGCGCGCACGTGATGCACGGCGGCGAAGGTGTCGCGGAGGGCCTCCATCGAGCGGTCGTAGTTGGACTGCGCGACCCCGATGAAGATGCAGTCGACGACCATGAGCTGGGCGATCCGGCTGCCCAGGGCTCCGGAGCGGAAGCCCGTCTCGCGCGCCGCGGTGGTCAGCACGATGTCGGCCTGACCGGCGAGCGGGGAGCCGGCGTGGTTGGTGATGGCGATGGTCGTCGCGCCCGCCTGCCGGGCGAGCAGGAGGAACTCGATGGTGTCGGTCGTGGCGCCCGTGTGCGAGACGGCGATCGCGACGTTCCCCGGCCCGAGGGTGGCGGCCGAGGTCCAGGCCGCGTGCGGGTCGGACCATTCCAACGCCGTCCGCCCGATCCGGGTGAGCTTGCGCTGGAGGTCGAGCCCGACGATGGAGCTCGCCCCCACGCCGAAGATGTCCACCCGGGTGGAGGAGGTGATCGCCTCGACGGTGGCGCGGAGCGCGTCGGTGTCGAGCACCTTGGCGGTATCGGCGAGGGAGAGCGTCTCGGCGAGCGACACCTTCGCGACGATGTCGGCGAGGGTGTCGTTGCGGTCGATGTCGCCGGACACCGCGGGGAGCGCGGCGGTGTCGAAGGTCTCGCGCTCGACCTCCCGCAGCACATGGTTGCGCAGCTCGCGCACATGCTCGTACCCGAGTCGTTTGCAGAACCGCACGACGGACGTGGTCGAGGTGTCGCAGCGGTGCGCGAGCTCGGCGACGGAGAGCCCGGCGGTCCCGGCGGGGTCGGCGAGGAACAGGTCGGCGATGCGCTGCTCGCTCGGACGGAGTTCGGGGCGCAGGGCGCGCATCCGCACGAGCACGAGGTGGGTGCCGGCGTCGTCGCGGGCGGCATCGTGGGGCATGGGGTCTCCGATCGGTGTTCATAACACTAGAGGAACTTCTGTTACACGCGTAGGTACTTTCGTGTACTTTTGGTACTTACCCAGACCGACGATGTTCGCGGGGCATCAGGCAGCACCGCCTGATCCGAGCCAGGGCGACGCGGTCCCAGCCAGGAGGAAAACAGCAATGAGCACAGCACGGTGGGCGTCTCTCGGCGCCCTCACCGCCACGGGCCTCGCCGCGGCGCTCGTCATCACCGGGTGTTCCGCACCGGCGTCGAACCCGTCCGACACCGGATCCGGAGCCGCCGGCGGCGACCTGGTCATCGGCGTCACGAGCGATCCCGACACCCTCTTCCCGTGGAAGGCCACCCAGTTCCAGGCGGTCAACGTCCTGCAGAACCTGTACGGCACCCTGACCGAGTTCGACGAGGAGCTCAACGTCGTCCCCGGTCTCGCCGAGTCCTGGGACGTCTCCGAAGACGGCCTCACGGTCACCTTCCACCTCCGCGAGGGCGTCACGTTCGCGGACGGCAGCGCCTTCGACTCCGCCGACGTGAAGTACTCGCTGGACGCGATCGCCGATGAGGCGACCGCTGCCGTGGCCGCGAGCTCGCTCGCCTCGGTCGCCGCCGTCGAGGCCACCGACGAGAGCACCGTCACCCTCACCCTCAGCGCCCCGGACGCCGCCCTCCCCGCGAACCTCGCCGTCATCAACATGGCGATGCTCTCGTCGGACGACACCGAGGAAGCGCTCAACACCACCCCGAACGGCACCGGCCCGTTCGTGCTGGACAGCCGCAAGGCCAGCCAGTCCCTCACCCTCGCCAAGAACGACGACTACTGGGGCGACACCGCGCTGCTCGACACCGTCGAGTTCCGTGTGATCCCCGACGAGTCGTCCATCGTGTCGGCGATGCAGTCCGGCAACGTGCAGCTGGCCGTGTTCGACGACCCGCTCGTCGCGCAGACCGCCGAAGGGGCGAACGTCGAGGTCGCCACGACCCCGCAGCTCAGCTACCACGCCCTGCAGCTGAACGCGCAGCGCGGCGACCTCGCCGACGTGAACGTGCGCCTCGCGATGCAGTGCGCGATCGATCGCCAGGAGGTCCTCGACACCGCCGCGCTCGGCGAGGGCGAGGTCACCGGTCCGATCACCTCCCCCGCCTTCAAGTCCGACCCCGACGCGCGCCCGTGCCCCGAGCGCGACCTCGACAAGGCGGCCGAGTACCTGAAGAAGGCGGGCAAGGAGGACGGCGTCACCGTCAAGACGATCGTGTCGCAGGGCGAGTACGCCACCTCCGTCAACGAGGCGCAGAACCTCAAGGCGCAGCTCGCCGACGCGAACATCACGCTCGACCTGGAGGTGCTGGAGTCCGGCGCGTTCGTGGACCGCTGGATCGCGGCCGACTTCGACGCCGCGGTGGCCCTCAACGGCGGACGCCCGGACCCGGACGGCATGTACGGCCGCTACTTCACCAGCACCGGCAACCTGAACCAGGTCGCCGGATACTCCTCGCCCGAGCTCGACGCGCTGTTCGCCGAGGGACGCGAGACGGCCGACCCCGAGAAGCGCAAGGACATCTACGCGCAGGTCTCCGAGAACCTCGAGGACAACGCCGCCTGGATCTGGCTGTTCACCAGCTACACCTACACCGCGACGGCCTCGACCGTCGACGGCTTCACCCCGATGGCGAACGGCTCGCTGCAGTACCTGCGGACCACCTCCATCCAGTAGCGGAACGAGGGGGCGCGGACACCCGCGCCCCCTCGGCTCCCCGACGACAGGCACCTCTCCCACGCGCATGTTCAGACAGCTCCTCCGCAACAGCGTGCTGCGACGCATCCTCGCAGCCCTCGGCACCCTCTTCGGCGTCGCCGTCTTCGTCTTCCTGATGCTGCGCGCCATCCCCGGCGACCAGATCAGCTCCGGTCTCGGTACCGAGGCGGCGGCCCTCACTCCGGCGCAGCGCGCCGCCCTCGAGGCGTACTACGGCCTCGACCAGCCGCTCGTCGTGCAGTTCTTCTCGTGGCTCGGCAACATCTTCACCGGCAACCTCGGCTTCTCCTCCCGGGCGCAGACGAGCGTCCTCGACCTCACCGCCGCCGCGCTCCCCGTCACCTTCGAGCTCGCGATCATCTCCATCGTGATCGCGCTGGCCATCGGCATCCCGCTCGGCATGCTCTCCGCCTCGAAGCCCGACTCGTTCCGCGACGGCGTCGGCCAGGTCGTCGGGCTCGCCGGGCTCTCGATCCCCGCCTTCCTGCTCGGTACCGCGCTGCTCGCGATCCTCGCCCAGTCGTTCGGGTTCAACCCCAACGGGCAGGCGTACGCCACGCTCTTCGAGAACCCGCTGCTGAACCTCCAGCAGATGCTGCTGCCCTCGATCGTGCTCGGCTTCGGCATCGCCGCACCGATCATGCGCACGACCCGCACCGCGGTGCTCGAGATCCGCTCCAACGACTTCATCCGCACCGCCAGGGCGAAGGGCGTGCCCCCGCGTCGGCTGCAGGTGCGCCACGTGCTCGGCAACGCCCTGGTGCCCATCGTCACGATGACCGGTCTGCAGTTCGGATACCTGCTCGGCGGCGCCGTCGTGGTGGAGCAGATCTTCTCGCTCCCCGGGATCGGGCGCCAGGTGCTTCTCGGCATCCAGCAGAAGGAGTACGCGCTCGTGCAGAGCACCGTGCTGGTGATCGCGCTCGCCTTCGTCATCGTCAATCTGCTCACCGACCTGCTCTACCGGGTCATCGATCCTCGGGTGCGTGCCGCATGACCGACATCTCTCAGACCCCGACCATCGCCCCCGGCGGCGGACGCACCATGGAGCGCGTGCGTCTTCTGCTGCGCAGCCGCAGCGGCCTCGCCGGCCTCATCATCGTCGTGCTGCTCGCGGTGCTGAGCCTCATCTCGGCGTTCGGCCTGCTGCCGTTCGACCCGCTCGCGCAGGATCCGCCGTCCCGGCTGCAGCCGCCGTCCGCGGTGCACTGGTTCGGCACCGACCAGTTCGGCCGCGACGTGTTCTCGCGGGTCGCCGCGGGCGTCGCGAACTCGGCGCTCATCTCCGTGGTCGCCGTGGCGTTCGCGACCGTGGTCGGCACGGTCTGCGGCCTGATCGCCGGCTTCTACCGCGGCTTCTCCGACGGGGCGATCACGGCTGTCACCAACGTGCTGTTCGCCTTCCCGCCGCTGTTGCTCGCCCTGTCGTTGGCGTCAGTGTTCGACCGCAACTGGTTCACGATCGCCGTGGCCATCGCGATCGTCTACGTGCCGATCTTCATCCGCGTCACCCGAGGCCCCGTGCTGTCGCTGCGCGAGGTGGAGTACGTCAAGGCGGCCAAGAGCACGGGGCAGAGCCGTATGGCGACCATGTTCCGCCACGTGCTGCCCAACATCACCTCGATCATCATCGTGCAGGTCACGCTCTCCCTCTCCTGGGCGGTGCTCACGGAGGCTTCGCTGAGCTTCCTCGGACTCGGCACGCCGCCGCCGGCGCCCTCGCTCGGCTCGATGATCTTCGAGGCGCGCACCCTCGTCACGATCGCCCCGTGGACCATGATCGCCCCCGGCGTGATCGTCGTGCTCCTCGTCGTCGGCCTGAACCTGCTGGGCGACGGGCTGCGCGACAGCCTCGACCCGCGGAACCGGGGCAAGCGATGATCGCGGAAGACCTGGGCGCCCTCGCCACCGAGGCGAGCGACCCCCGTTACGCCCGCCTCGATCAGATGAGCGTGGCCGAGCTCGCGCAGACCATGAACGAGGCCGACGCCACCGTGCCCGCGGCCGTGCAGCGCGCCCTTCCACAGATCGTCCCGGCGATCGAGCAGACGGCCGCGCGCATGGCACAGGGCGGACGTCTGGTGTACGTCGGCGCAGGCACCCCCGGACGCATCGGCGTGCTCGACGCCTCCGAGTGCCCGCCCACGTTCAGCACCCCGCCGGAGCTGGTGTTCGCGATCATGGCCGGCGGTCCCGGAGCCATCGTGAACCCCGTCGAAGGCGCGGAGGACGACGCGGAGGCCGGTGCCGCGGCCATCGACGCCGCGGGCATCGGCCCGCTCGACACCGTGATCGGCATCGCGTCCAGTGGCCGCACGCCGTACGTGGTCGCCGCCGTCCGGAGGGCGCGGGAGCGCGGGGCGCTCAGCGTCGGCCTGTCGTGCAACACCGGCACCGCGCTGAGCGCGGTCGCCGAGCACGGCATCGAGGTCGAGGTCGGCCCCGAGGTGCTCGCCGGCTCCACGCGCCTCAAGTCCGGCACGGCGCAGAAGCTCGTCCTGAACATGTTCTCGACCATCGCGATGGTGAGGAACGGCAAGGCCTACGGCAACCTGATGGTCGACCTGAAGGCCACGAACCACAAGCTCCGCGAGCGCGCGATCCGCATGGTGCGGACGATCGCCGATGTCGATCGCGACACGGCGGCCGCCGCGCTGGAGGGCGCCGGGTGGGACGTGAAGCTCGCCGCGATCATGATCCGCCGCGGGGAGGACCTCCCCGCGGCCACCGACCGACTCGCGGCGGCCGACGGCCGTCTGCGCACCGCACTGGAGGAGAACTGATGCGCGTCCTGGGACTGATCTCCGGCACCTCGCACGACGGGATCGACGCCGCCGTCGTCGACTTCGCCACCAACGGGGGCTTCACGGCGCACGGCGTCGACCTCCGGGGCACGGTGCTCGCCTCCACGAGCGTCCCCTACGATCCCGAGCTGCGGGCACGCCTCATCGCCGCGCTCCCTCCGGCGCAGACCACCCTGGCCGAGGTGGCCGAGCTGGACACCCTCATCGGCCAGGCGTTCGCCGACGTCGCGGCCGACGTGGCGGCAGAGATCGGCGGTGTCGACGCGGTGTGCTCGCACGGCCAGACCGTGTACCACTGGGTCGACGGCGCCCACGCGCTCGGCACCCTCCAGATCGGGCAGCCCGCCTGGATCGCCGAGAAGGTCGGTGTGCCCGTCGTCTCCGACATCCGTATCCGCGACATCACCGCGGGCGGCCACGGCGCGCCGCTCGTGTCGTTCCTCGACGAGCTGCTGCTCCGTGGTCGCGCCGGCGTCTCGGCGGCGTTGAACCTCGGCGGCATCTCGAACATGACCGTCGTCCGCCCGGACGGCCTCGTCGCCTACGACATCGGCCCCGCGAACGCCCTGGTCGACGCGGTCATCGTCGCGCACGACCTCAATCCGCTCGGCTACGACGACGACGCGGCGATCGCCCGGACCGGGCGGGTCGACGAGGCGCTGCTGGACGCGATGCTCGCAGACCCCTACTACGCGCTCACCCCGCCGAAGAGCACGGGCAAGGAGCACTTCCACCTCGCCTACGTGCACGAGCACCTCGCGGCGCAGGGACGCGAGATCGCGGTCGCCGACGTCGTGCGCACGCTCACCGAGCTCACGGTCCGCACGGTCGCCCGCGACGTCGAGGCCGCAGGGATCGGCTTCCTCGCCGTATCCGGCGGCGGCTGCCGCAACCCGCTGATCCTCGACGGGCTGCGGACCGCGCTGCCGCAGACCGAGGTCGTCCTGGCCGACGAGCTCGGCGCCCCCGCCGACAGCAAGGAGGCCATCCTCCTCGCGCTCATCGGCTGGTCGACCCTGCACGGCGTCCCCGCCATCGTCCCCGGAGGGACGGGGGCGCGCGAGCCGCGCATCCTCGGCACGATCACCCCCGGCGCCGGTCCGCTGCAGATGCCCGAGCCGGTCGCGGCCATCGAATCCCTCACCCTCACGGAGGCGGCGGGATCGTGACCGTCGTCGAGCGGATGCGCGTGCTGCGGGTGCCTTCGCCCCTGGTGCGTCCCTTCGTCACGGCCGTCCGACGCACGGACCACCTCGACGTCGTGCTCGTGGAGGTGACCGACGCCGACGGCCGCCGCGGGTACGGGGAGGCCGCGACGAGCTGGCGCGTCACCGGGGAGAGCCCGGAGAGCGTGACGGCCGCGGTCGCGGGTCCCTTCGCCGACGCCGTGCTCGGGCGCTCCGTCGACGATCCCGGGCTGCCGGACGCCCTCGCCGCGGCCGCCTGGGGAAACGCCGCCGCCCGCAGCGCGGTGGCCTGCGCGGTCGCCGACCTCGCCGCACGCCACCGCGACGAGCCGCTCGCGCAGACGCTCGCCCCGCACGCAGACGCGCCCACGCGCATCCGGACCGACATGACGCTGTCCGTGGCGGAGCCGACGGCGCTGGCCGTGACCGCCGCCGAGTATGCGGCGGCGGGATTCCGGTGCCTCAAGATCAAGGCGTCCCGCGAACACGATGCGGTCGCGGGTCTCCTGGCCGTCCGCGCCGCGGTCGGCGGCGACATCACGCTGCGCGTGGACGCGAACCAGGCGTGGGACGCCGAGACCGCGATCCGCGTCATCCGGGCGGCGGAGGACGCGGGCGTGGGTCTCGAACTCGTCGAGCAGCCGGTCGCCGCGCGCGACCTCGATGCGCTGGCCGCGGTGACGGCCGCCGTCGACACCCCGATCATGGCGGACGAGTCGGTCCGCACCGCGCAGGACGTCCGGGACATCGCCGTGCGCGGAGCCGCCGGGCTCGTGAACGTCAAGCTCGCCAAGACCGGCGGGCTCCGCGAGGCGCTCGCCTGCGTGCAGGCCGCCCGCTCCGCCGGACTCGGCGTCATCATCGGCTGCATGATGGAGTCGCACGTCGGGGTGGCCGCCGCGGCGCACCTCGCCGCCGCGGTCGCTCCGGACGTCGTGCACGACCTCGACGCGGCATCGTGGCTGCGCCGGTCGCCGGTGACCGGAGGGCTCACCGCCGCCGCGGAGTGGCTCACCCTCGCCCCGACCGCAGGACTGGGGATCACCGGGATCGCGCCCGATGCCGAGGTGCTGCTCGACCGCTCCCACACAGGAGCACTCGTATGAGCGCCGCCGAGGCGATCGCCGCGGTCCTCGCCGGGCCGACCGCGCCGCGCGGAGCCGTCGCCGGTGTCGCCACCCGCACGAGGCGGGACACGGCCGCCGGCGGCTTCGCCGACCTCGCGGGGACGCCGGTCACGACGGACACGGCGTTCGACCTCGCCTCGGTCACCAAGGTCGCCGCGACCACCACCGCGCTCCTCGGGCTGGCCTCCCGGGGGGACCTCCGGTTCGACGATCCGGTGGACCGCTTCGTCGCCGGAACCGCCTGCGCCCCCGGGACGACCGTGCGGCACCTGCTCCTGCACCGGGCGGGGCTCTGGGAGTGGCAGCCGCTCTACCTCGACGGCACGCACGCCGACGGCGCGGCCGCCGCCGACGCGCTCCCGCTCCGCTACGGCGTGGACGAAGGACGGCACTACTCCGACCTGGGCTTCCTGATCCTCGGACGGATCATCGCCGCCGTGACCGGCCTCTCCCTCGACGCCGCCGTGCGCGAGCTCGTGACCGGCCCCCTCGGGCTCGCGCGCACGGGCTACGGGCCCGTCCCCGGTCCGGTCGCGTCGTCCACGGGCGACGGCGATGCCGCCGAGCGACGGATGGTCGCCACCGGCACGCCCTACCCGATCCTCACCTCTCGCCGGCACTTCCCCTGGCGCGAGGGCGAGATCGCCGGCGTCGTCAACGACGGCAACTGCTTCCACGCCCTGAACGGCGCCTCCGGGCACGCCGGCCTGTTCGGCACGGTCGACGAGCTGCTGACCCTCGGCGTCGCGCTCGCCGACCCCGAGGCGCACCCCGACCTCTGGGACCCGGCGCTCGTGGCCGAGCTGTTCCGCGACGGCCCCGACCCCGGTCAGGCCCTCGGCTGGCGCAGCGACACCGTGACGGCGGACGGACGCCCGACCCGGATGCTCTGGCATCCCGGCTACACGGGGTGCGCGCTCGGCGCGGTCCCCGCCACCGGGACCGCCGTCGTCCTGCTCGCGAACCGGCTGTTCGCCGATGAGATCGCCCCCACCGAGACCCTGTGGCGCGCAGCGCTGCCCGCACTCCTCGACCCCGAAGGAACGAGTACCCCATGAGCACCACCCCGCCCGTGCTGAGCATCGACGGCCTCGCGGTCGCCTTCCGGACCGGCTCCGAACTGGTCACCGCCATCAGCGACATCACGATCGACATCGCCGCCGGCGAGACGGTCGCCGTGGTCGGCGAATCCGGCTCCGGGAAGTCCACCACCGCGGCCGCGGTCAACCGTCTGCTGCCCGAGAACGGCGTCATCACCGCGGGGAGCATCCGCTTCGAGGGCCGCGAGCTCACCGACCTCCCCGAGAACGCGATGGTGTCCCTCCGCGGGGCCGGAATCGGCCTCGTGCCGCAGGACCCGATGTCGAACCTCAACCCCCTCATGCGCGTCGGCGAGCAGATCGGCGAGGCCCTCGAAGTCCACGGGCACACCAGCGGAGACGCGACGAAGGCCCGTGTCGTCGAGCTGCTGGAGATGGTCGGCATCCCCGATGCCGCCCGCCGGGCGACCCAGTACCCGCACGAGTTCTCCGGGGGCATGCGGCAGCGTGTGCTCATCGCGATGGGGCTCGCCTGCAAGCCGAGGCTGCTCATCGCCGACGAGCCCACCTCGGCGCTCGACGTCACCGTGCAGCGGCGGATCCTCGACCAGCTCGACCAGCTGACCGACGAGCTGGGCACCGCGGTGTTCCTCATCACCCACGACCTCGCCCTCGCCGCCGAGCGCGCCGACCGCATCGTCGTGATGTTCCGTGGCCGTGTCGTGGAGGAGGGCACGTCGGCGGACGTCCTCGGCAACCCGCAGCACGAGTACACCCGGCAGCTGCTCGCGGCCGCACCGAGCCTCGCGTCCCGCCGCGACGCCCTCCCGGCGCGCGAGGTCGCGGCCGACGCCGTGCCCTTCGTCGAGATCCGGGACCTGCGCAAGGAGTTCCCGCTCCGGAACGCGAAGGCCGGGGAGCCGCAGACCTTCACGGCGGTCGACGGCGTGAGCTTCTCGATCCGCCGCGGCACGACCGTGTCCATCGTGGGAGAGTCGGGCTCGGGCAAGTCCACCACGGCGAACATGGTGCTGGGACTGGAGGACGCGACCTCCGGGGCCATCCTCTTCGACGGCACCGACCTCACGACCCTCCGCCGCAAGGAGCTGTTCGCGCTGCGCCGCCGCGTGCAGCCCGTCTTCCAGAACCCCTACGCCTCGCTCGACCCGCGGTACACCGTGGAGCAGTCGATCGCCGAGCCGCTGCGCGTGCACCGGATCGGGACCGCCGCCACCCGGCACGCCCGCGTCCTGGAACTCCTGGAGCAGGTCGCGCTGCCCGCGGCCATGGCCGAGCGGCTGCCGCACGAGCTCTCCGGCGGACAGCGGCAGCGGGTGGCGATCGCCCGCGCCCTGGCCCTGGAGCCCGAGCTCGTCGTGCTGGACGAGGCGGTCTCCGCGCTCGACGTGCTGGTGCAGGCGCAGATCCTCGAGCTCCTCGCCGACCTGCAGAAGCACCTCGGGCTCAGCTACCTCTTCATCAGCCACGACCTGGCGGTCGTGCGCATGATCTCCGACGAGGTGCACGTGATGCAGCGCGGCGTCGTGGTCGAGAGCGGCACCCCGGAGAGCATCTTCGACACGCCGCAGCATCCGTACACCCGGGAGCTGCTCGCCGCGATCCCCGGAGCGTCGCTCGCCTCCTGAGGCCTCGGGGCGGCGGCCGTCGGCTCAGCGCCGGCGGTCGTCGTCGTCCCAGGGGCCTTCCCACCAGCCGGCGCGGCCGTCGTCCTCGCCGCCGCGGCGGCGGGAGCGCACGAACTGCACGACGAAGACCGTCAGCGACGTGAGCGTGATGAGGATCAGGACGAGGAACAGCAGGTCGCTCTGGTTCATGGGCGCTTCCCCTCCGCGGCATCCGCCACGATCTTCGCGATGCGCGCGGCCTTGGTCTCCGCGCGCTTGGCCATCGCGATGTGCGTGAGGCCGAACTTCTTCACCGACTTCGGGAACGCATCCCAGCTCGCCCGCGCCGCGGGCACCGCGTCGAGGGCGGCCGTGAGCTCCGGCGGCTCGATGCCGGCCTCGGGGCCGTCGAGCACGGTCCACGAACCGTTCGCCTTCGCCGTCTCCAGCGCCCGGATGCCGGCGGGAGCGAGGAGCCCCGCGGCCTCCAGCTCCGCGATACGGATCTTGTTCGTCGCCGCCCAGCCGCTGCCCGGGCGTCGAGGGGAGAACCACTGGCCGCGCGTCTCGTCGTCGAACGTGCGCACCGGGCCGTCGATCCACCCGAAGCACAGCGCCTGCCGGACGGCATCCTCGTACCCGACGCCGACGGCGGATCGACCGCGCACGCTCAGCAGCCACACCCCGGCCGTGCGTTCGTGGTTCGCCTCGAGCCAAGCGCGCCAGGCCGCGGCGTCCGCCGCCGTGACCCGCTCGCCGTCGTCGAGGGCGCCCACGTCAGTCCTCGTCGAGCGTGGGGATCGAGTCGGTGATGGTCGGCAGCAGGTCGGCGACCGAGTCGACGATCTCGTCCGGACGGAAGGGGTACTGCTCGATGATCCGCTGGTCGCTGATGCCGGTGAGCACGAGCACCGTGTGCAGACCCGCCTCGATGCCGGCGACGATGTCCGTGTCCATCCGGTCGCCGATCATGCCGGTCTTCTTCGAGTGCGCGCCGATCTTGTTCAGCGCCGAACGGAACATCATCGGATTGGGCTTGCCGACGACGTAGGGCTCCTTGCCGGTGGCCTTGGTGATGAGGGCGGCGATCGCTCCCGTGGCCGGCAGCACCCCGTCGGCGCTCGGGCCGGTGGCGTCCGGGTTGGTCACGATGAAGCGCGAGCCGTTGATGATGTGGCGGATGGCCTTCGTGATGGCCTCGAACGAGTAGTTGCGGGTCTCGCCGACGACCACGAAATCGGGGTTCGTCTCGGTCATGATGAAGCCGGCCTCGTGCAGCGCGGTGAGGATGCCGGCCTCGCCGATGACGAACGCGGAGCCGCCGGGGAGCTGCTGCGCGAGGAAGTCGGCGGTCGCGAGCGCTGACGTCCAGATGCGCTCTTCCGGCACGATCAGGCCGCTCGCACGGAGGCGGGCCGAGAGGTCGCGGGCGGTGAAGATCGAGTTGTTCGTGAGCACGAGGTAGGGGATCTCGTTGCGCTCCCATCCGGCGAGGAGTTCGGAGGCCCCGGGGATGGCGTCGTTCTCATGGACGAGCACGCCGTCCATGTCGGTGAGCCAGCATTCGATGTCGTCACGGTGTGCCATGTGCTCAGCCTAGAGGCCCCACCTTTCCTTTCGAATCGCCTGATTGGCTCCATCCCCGGCCGATTTGCCGCAAAGTGCGCGATTCGAAGCGGGGGTCAGGCCGACAGCCACACCACGTCGCGGGCGGCGGGGGGCAACGGCGGCTCGGTGCCGTCGAGGGCGATGCCGGAGGGGGTCACCGTCACGGACGTCCCCACGACGACCCCGTGGGCGTCGAGGGTCCGCAGGAGCTCCGGGTCGCGGTCGTCGACGCGGAGCACGCGGCCGGTGTGTCCTTCCGGGGCATCGGCGAGCAGGACGAAGGGCTCCCGTTCGATGCGGCCCTCCGCGTCCGGGATGGCGTCTCCGTGCGGGTCGAAGCGCGGTCGTCCCAGGCGCTCGTCGATGCCCTCGAGCAGCCGGTCGCTGATGGTGTGCTCCAGCACCTCGGCCTCGTCGTGCACCTCGTCCCACCCGTACCCGAACTCCTGCACGAGCCAGGTCTCGATGAGGCGGTGGCGGCGGACCATCGCGAGGGCCCGGGTGGTCCCCGCGTCCGTCAGCCGGACCGCTCCGTACGGCACGTGCGACACGAGTCCCGCCGCGGCGAGCTTCTTCACCATCTCCGTGACCGACGACGGCGCGATGCCGAGCTTGGCCGCCAGGACCGAGGGGGTGATCGGCGCATCCTGCCACTCGGTGTGCGCGTAGACGGTCTTCAGGTAGTCGTCAGCTGCCGGGGATGCCACCCCACCACTCTACGGCGCGGACCGCTCCCCGCCCTCGCGGGCCCAGGCGGTGAGGCCGCGGATGAGGGCGCGCGCGCCGATCTCGAACGTCCGTCGCGCGGGGTCGTCGCTCAGCTCGGCCCGCGCGCTCTCGGCCGCGGCGAAGGTGGGGTACGCGGGGGCGAGCTCCTTCGGCGCCATGTTGTCCGCCGGAGCGAGGGCGTCCAGCGCGGAGCCGATGATGAACGACTCCAGCGCGACGATGGCATCGACGATCGTCTCGCGGGGCCAGCCGTCGTCGGTGAGCAGCACCGCGATCTGCTCGTAGTCCGCGAACGAGCCCTCGTCGGCGTCGATGGGGGAGCTCGCGAGCATGACCATGGCCTGCGGGGCGGCGACGGCCGCGTCGCGATAGCTGTGCGCCCAGGCCAGCAGGGCGTCCTCCAGCGGCCGCTCGCGGGGCACCGGGGTGGCGAGCGAGCGGCTCACGCGGCCGCGCATGGCCCGGATCACGGCGTCGCGGTTCTCGAAGTGGTGATAGAGCGCCGAGGTGCGCACCCCGAGGGATTCCGCGAGCGCGGTCATGGTGAAGCGCTGCGGGGTGCGTTCCGCGCTGAGCCGGAAGGCGGCATCGAGGATCCGCTCCTCGGTGAGCACCGGGCCGGAGGGGCGGCCCACGCTGCGGGGAGACTTCGTCATCGGGGCTCGATTCGGGTTCCGTGTCTGCTACTTTATTGAAACTCTTTCAATTCGCTCGAGGAAGAACGTCATGACGGGTTTCGACGCCGACACTATCGTCACCGGCGCGCGCGTCGTGACCATGGACCCCCGCCGCCCGGAGGCGACGGCCTTCGCCGTCCGCGACGGTCGCTTCCTCGCGGTCGGCGGCGACGACCTCGTCCGCGAGCTGCGCGGGACCGGAACCGTCGTGCACGACCTCGGCGGCGCCGCCGTCACCCCCGGCCTCATCGACGCGCACCTGCATCCGCTGCAGGGCCTCGAGCTCACCGCGGGGATCGACCTCGGGGGCATCACCACCGCCGCCGCGTTGCGCGCCGCCCTCCGGGCCGAGGCCGACCGGGCCCTCGCCGAGGACGCCGAGCCGTGGGTGCGCGGGTGGAATCTCGACTACGACGTGTTCCACGAGATCCCCATGACCGCCGACGCCATCGAGGACGCGGTGCGCGGCCTCCCCGCGCTCCTCATCGTGTTCGACGGGCACACCGCGCTGGCCAGCCGCGAGGGGCTGCGGCGCGGCGGCATCACCGGGGCGCGCGAGACGGACGACTCCTCCCTCGTCGTGGTCGACGCCGAGGGGATCCCGACCGGCGAGCTGCGCGAACTCGGCGCGTACGAGCCCGTGCGCCTCGCGGCCCCCGCCCTGGACCGCGCGCAGACGCTCGCCGCCGGCCACGAACTGCTGCAGGGACTCCGATCCTCCGGCCTCACCGGCGGCACGATCATGGACGGCGGCTTCGCGACCCTGGACCTGCTGGACGCCGTGGAGCAGGGGCCGGGTCTGCCGATCCGCATCGTGTCCGCCATCGATCACGAGCCCGGATTCGACGCCGCCCGCACGGCCGAGAACCTGCGGATGCGCGACCGCCGGGGAGAGCGCTGGCGGGGCGGGGTCGTCAAGCTCTACGCCGACGGCGTGGTGGAGACGGGAACGGCCTGGCTGTACGAGCCCGACACGGCGGGGGAGGGGACCGCGCCGTTCTGGAAGGACGCCGCCGCCTACGCCCGCACCGTGCGCCGCTATGCCGAGGCCGGCTTCCAGGTCGCCACGCACGCCATCGGCGACCGCGCGGTGGGGGAGGTCGTCGACGCGTACCTCGCCGCCGGGGTCCGCAGCGCCGGCGGGGCACCCCACCGGATCGAGCACCTGGAGACCACGACGGATCGCGACGTCGCGCGCCTCGCGGCCGCGGGCATCACCGCCTCGATGCAGCCGCTCCACCTGCAGTGGCGCAAGGCCGACGGCTCGGACGACTGGTCGCGGCGTCTCGGCCCGGCCCGTGCCGCCCGTGCCTGGCGCGTGCGCGACTACTGGGAGGCCGGAGCCCCGGTCGCCCTGGGATCGGACTGGCCCATCGCCCAGAACGACGCCCGCATCGGCCTCGCCTGGGCCCAGCTGCGCCGTCGTCCCGGCGACCGCGACGCCCCCGTCTTCGAGCCCCACCAGGTGCTCACTCCCTACCAGGCGCTGCACGGCTACACCGTGGGCGCCGCGCGTGCCCAGGGCGACACCGACCTCGGTCGGATCGCCCCCGGGTTCCGCGCCGACTACGCCGTGTGGGCGGAGAACCCGCTGCACGTCGCGCCGGACGACCTCCCCGACCTGCCCGTACAGCGGACGGTCGTCGGCGGCGTCGAGCCCTGACCCCCGCTCGACCCCTCATACCCCCTTCCTTCTTCACACCGAGGTGAACCCCATGCCCGAATTCGGCGCCCTCGCGCTCCTGCCCATCGCGGTGATCCTCGTGGTCGCCGTCGCCACCCGGCGCACCCTCTTCGCCCTGCTCTGCGGCACCGTCGCCGGCGCCCTGATCCTGGGCGGCTGGGGCGGCTTCGACATCTGGGTCGCGTACACGGGCACGGCGCTGTCCAACGAGACCGCCCAATGGCTGCTGCTCATCGTGGCGCTGTTCGGCATCCTCATGATGCTGTTCGAGAAGTCGGGCATCGTGACCGACTTCGCCCGCTGGGTGGAGCGGTTCGTGACCTCGCGCCGGAAGTCGACGCTGCTGACGTTCCTGCTCTCGGTGGTCCTGTTCGTGGACGACTACCTCAACGTGCTCACCACCGGCACCTCGATGAAGCAGGTGACCGACCGGTACCGCGTCCCCCGTACGCAGCTCGGCGCGATCATGAAGATGACCGCCGCGCCGATCGCCGTGCTCGTCCCGGTCTCGACCTGGGCGCTGTTCTTCTCCGGACTCTTCGAGGCCCAGGGCGTGACCGTCGGGGGCAGCGGATTCGGCGCCTACCTGCAGTCGATCCCGTTCATCTTCTTCGGGTGGGCGGCGATCGCGGTCGCCCTGCTGATGAGCGTCGGCTGGCTGCCGCGCTTCGGTCCGCTGAAGAAGGACGCGCTGCGGGCGGAGCGCGACGGCGACGTCTTCCCCCTCGGCACGACGGATGCGGAACGCCGCGCGGAGGGAGCGGCGCTGCTCTCCGAGCTGCGCGCGGACGACCCCGACGGTTCGACGGCGCAGCGGGTCGCCGTGGCGCTGGAGACCTCGACGGAGGCGGGGCGCCGGCCGCAGCCGTGGTCGTTCCTCCTCGCGATGGCGGTCCTCGTGGGCGTCACCATCGCGACCGACGCCAACGTCGTCGCCGGCACCGCGGCCGCGCTCGCCGTCACGATCGTGCTCGTCCTCGTGCAGCGCCGTCTCTCCGTGCGGGGCGTGCTGGACGCGGCGCTGGAGGGCATCGAGAGCATGCTCTTCGTGATGGTGCTCACCGTGCTGGCGTTCATGGTGCAGGAGATGAACATCACCCTGCAGCTCGCCGAGTTCGTCATCCAGGTCACGGAGCCGGTGCTCACCCCGGCGCTGCTGCCCGCCATCGTGTTCGCCGTCTGCGGCGTCTACGCCTACGCGACCGGCTCGTTCTGGGACCTGGCGGCGGTCATCACCCCGGTGGTGCTGCCGCTCGCGCTGGCCCTCGGCGCGGACCCGATCCTGGCGGGCGCGGCGGTGTTCTCCGGGGCGGCGCTGGGCAGCACGACCTGCCTCTACGGGGACGGCATCATCCTCGCCTCGCGGTCCATCGGCATCAAGCCGATCAACCTCATGCTGGCCATCCTCCCCTACGCGGGGATCGCCGCCGGGATCTCGCTCGTGCTGTACCTCGTGACGGGCTTCCTCGCGGCCTGAATCAGGCGCTCGTGGAGCCGAGCAGGATCACGGCCGCCTGCCCCGCGAAGAAGAGCACGAGGAACCCCAGGAGGGCGGCGGCGAGCGACAGGCGCCCGTCGAAGCCCTCCACCTCGGCGATGCCCACCTTGCGGGCACGGAAGGCGAAGATCAGGGTGGCGACGCCGAGTGCGAGCTGCACCCACGGGCTGGCGGGGCCGATGACCTTCGGGAACGCGATGAGCAGACCGCCGATGACGCCGGTCGCGAAGCCGCTCCAGGTGAGGAGGCGGACGGTGCGACGGGCGGAGGCGGCAGACATGATGTCGAGCCTATCCGGCGTCATGCCCCCGTCAGCACCAGCCAGAGGAGGGCGCCGTTCAGGGCGATGAGGAGCACGGATGCCACGATGCCGGCGACCGTCGTCCACGCCCGGTTGACCCAGACGCCGAGCGTGCGGCGCTGCGCGGTGAGGGCCACGAGCGGGATCAGCGCGAACGGGATGCCGAACGACAGCACGACCTGGCTGAGGACGAGGGCGAGCGTCGGGTCCACCCCGATGCCGAGGATCACCAGCGCGGGGATGAGTGTCACCAGGCGCCGCGCCAGCAGGGGGATGCGCACGTGCAGCAGGCCGTGCATGATCTCGGCGCCCGCGTACGCGCCGACGGAGGTCGAGGCGAGACCCGAGGCGAGCAGCCCCACGGCGAAGAAGGTCGCCACGGCCGGACCGAGGCCCGCGGCGAGGGCGGCGTGTGCGCCCTCCAGGGAGTCGGTCCCCGCGACGCCCGCGAGGTTCGCCGCCGCGAGGAGCAGGATGCCGAGGTTCACGGAGCCCGCGATGACCATGGCGATCGTCACATCCCACCGTGTCGCCGTGAGCAGGCGGCGGATCCGCGAGGTCTCGACCCGGGCGGCCTCCTCGGTCGTCTCGGCGCTCGTCGCACCGAACCGGTCGCGGGCCAGGGAGGAGTGCGCGTAGATCGCGTGAGGCATGATCGTCGCGCCGAGGATCGAGGCGGCGAGGAGCACGGACCCCGTGTCCTCGAAGCGCGGCACGAGGCCGCTCACCACGCCGGCCGGGTCGGGCGGCGCGAGGAACAGGCCGGCCATGAAGCCGATCGTGATCACGAGCATGAGTCCGATGATCACGAACTCGAAGGGACGGGCGCCGCGACGGTTCTGCACCGCGAGCAGGACCATCGACACGGCCCCGGTGATGAGTCCGCCCCAGAGCAGCGGGACGCCGAAGAGCAGGTTCAGGGCGACGGCGCCGCCGATGACCTCGGCGAGGTCGGTCGCCATCGCGACCAGCTCCGCCTGCAGCCAGTACGCGCGGCGGGCCCAGGGACGGCGCAGCCGCCGGCCCAGCACCTCCGGAAGGCTCTGGCCGGTGACGACGCCGAGCTTCGCGGACAGGTACTGGATCAGCCAGGCCATCACGTTGCCGGCGACGACCACCCACACGAGCAGGTAGCCGTACTGCGCCCCTGCGGTCATGTTGCTGGCGACGTTGCCCGGGTCGAGGTAGGCGACACCCGCCACCAGCGCCGGTCCCAGCAGCCACAGCAGGCGCGGCGAAGCGGTGCGAGCGGGGATCAGGAGAGAGGCGGTGGGATTTTTAGGCACACCGAAACCGTAGCGTATTTTTCGGCGTGCCTAAATATGGTGGGCCGGTGTGCGGCCCCTCCGTCAGACGGCGGCAGGGCCGACGCGGCGATAGCCTGGCGGGATGGATGCGCAGCGCCCCGAGAGCCCGGAACCGACCGCCCCCGGGGGGTCCTCGGCGCAGCCCGGATACGGCGTCGGGCCGTGGCCCGGAGGGCCGTCGGCCTGGCCCGAGGGAGAGCAGTACGATCCCGAGCTCCTCGCGCACGGCGACACGCGGAACGTCATCGACCGCTATCGGTACTGGCGCATGGAGGCGATCGTCGCCGACCTCGATACGCGGCGTCATCCGTTCCACGTCGCGATCGAGAACTGGCAGCACGACATGAACATCGGTTCCATCGTGCGCAGCGCCAATGCGTTCCTCGCCGACACGGTGCACATCGTCGGCCGCCGTCGCTGGAACAAGCGCGGCGCCATGGTGACCGACCGCTACCAGCACGTCGTGCACCACGAGGACATCGCGGCCTTCGCCGCCTGGGCTGCCGCGGAGGGGCTGCCCGTCATCGCGATCGACAACGTCGACGGGGCCGTGCCGGTGGACCGCGCCGACCTGCCGCGCTCGTGCGTGCTCCTGTTCGGGCAGGAAGGGCCCGGGCTGTCGCCGGAGGCGCTGACCGCCGCTTCGGGTCACATCGAGATCACGCAGTACGGCTCGACCCGCTCGATCAACGCGAGTGCCGCCGCCGCCGTCATCATGTACGAGTGGTGCCGTCGCCACGCGGAGTGACCACGAGGAGCGGTCGCGCCTGCTCCGTCAGGCCGGATCGATCCCGAACAGGTGTCGCGAGATCGCGCTGACGTCGCGGTCGAGACCGTCCATGCGCCGGCTCAGGCCATGCACCTCCTTCCGGAGATCCCCGATCTCGGCTTTCACGCCGACGATCTCGCCCTTGATCCCGACGATCTCGCCCTTGATCCCGCCGATCTCGCCCTTGATCCCGCCGATCTCCGTGTGGATCCCGCCGATCTCCGTGCGGACCGTGCCGATCTCCGTCTTGATGATCCTCACGAACATCGTCGCCATGAGCGTGATCGTGGCGTACATGCCCGAGGCGAGAACCCCGATCGTCGTCCATACCTGTGCGTCGTTCATCCCCAGCATCCCTTCAGTGTCGCTCCATGCTGGACCGGAGGGCGAGAGGGGCGGGGTGCTGTATTCCGCTCTGCCCGGCGACGGGGGATAAGTCGTTCTCTCCGTCGGCTGTGGAGGACTTATGCCGACGCGGCGAGCCAGCGCCCGGAGCGCACTCGCCACCCCAGCGTCGCCAGCCGTGCGAGCAGGTACACCCCGAAGAACGCGACGGCGAGCCACACGAGGCCGGCGGTGCCGTCGACCCCCGTCGCGGCGATGATGCCCAGGGCGGGCAGGAACGGCACGAGGTTCAGACCGCCCGCGATCGCCAGGTACCGGGCGTCGTCGGCCCCCATGAGCACGCCGTCGAGCACGAACACCACGCCTGCGATCGGCTGCGCCACCGCGAGCACGAGCAGGGCCGGCTGCACCACCTCCGCCACGGCCCGGTCGCCGGTGAAGACGATGCCGAGCACCCCGGAGAGGGCGGCGATGACGGCGCCGACCACGACCCCGAACCAGGCGCCCCATGCGACCGTCCGCGCCAGCACCCGGCGCACCTGCTCCTCGTCCCCGGCGCCCAGCTCCTTGCCGATCAGCGCCTGCGCGGCGATCGCGAGTGCGTCGAGGGCGAAGGCCGCCGCCGAGAAGATGGTGAACACGATCTGCCAGCCGGCGAGCTCCTCAGTGCCGATCCCCGTCGCCACGGCCACGGTCGCGAGCAGGGCGACGCGCAGGCTCACGGTGCGGAGGAACAGCCAGCCGCCCGACGTCGCGGTGTGGCGCAGACCGTCCCGCTGGGCCCGCAGCGACGCGCTGTGCCGGGTCGCGAGGCGCCGGACCACGAGCGCGTACGCCGCGACCATGCCCCATTGCGCCGTCACCGTACCTGCCGCGGAGCCGGCGATGCCCCAGCCCAGCCCGTAGATGAAGAGCCAGTTCAGCAGGGCGTTCGCCGCGAAGCCGAGTCCCGCGATCCACAGCGGGGTCATGGTGTCCTGCATCCCGCGCAGGAGACCGGTGGCCGCGAACACGATCAGCATCGCGGGGAGACCCCACATCGAGATCACGAGGTACTCGTTGGCCTGTGCCGCGACCTCCGCGCTCGCGCCGAACAGGGACACGAGCCCGGGGGACGAGACGGCGCCGACGACGGCGAGCACGGCACCCAGGCCGAGCGCGAGCCACATGCCGTTGATCCCGACCGAGACCGCCTCCCCCGGATGACCGGCCCCGAACCGACGCGCGACCGCGGGGGTGGTGGAGTACGCGAGGAACACCATGAGGCCGACGATCGTCTGCAGCACGGCTCCGGCGATGCCGAGCCCGGCGAGGGGGACGGTGCCGAGGTGGCCGACGAGGGCGGCGTCGACGATGAGGAAGGCCGGCTCCGCGATGAGCGCGCCGAGCGCGGGGACCGCCAGGCGCAGGATCTCGCGGTTCAGGGAGGTGCGGGCGGCCATCCTCCGAGCCTATGACCTGTCGTCGACACCCGAGACCTCCGGCCTCGACCGGACGTAGGGTGAAGGAGGAGCTCCGAGCGGACGGAGGCGCATCATGACGGATCCCCGGGAGGCGGCCGCGCGCTATCGGGCCCGGCAGCAGCACGACGGTAGTGCTGAGGACGAGGTCGAGACCGGCACCCCGTCCGTAGCGGCCGCGGTCGATCGGGCCGCCTTCGTCGAGTCCGCCATCCAGGTCGCCATCCGCCGTGGTGACTTCGACGACCTCCCGGGAGCCGGGAAGCCGCTCGAGGGGCTCGGCGATCATCACGACCCGGACTGGTGGATCCGTCGGAAGATCGAGTCCGAGGGGCTGACCGGGCTCGGCCCCCCGGCCATCCTCCTGCGCACGGAGGATCGCGAGCTCGACGGGCAGCTCGACCTCCTCGGCAGGGAGTCCGACGTGCGGGAGGTGCTCGAGGACTTCAACCGTCGTGTGCGCGAGGCCCGCCGGCAGCTGCAGGGCGGACCGCCCGTCGTGACCCCGCTGCGCGATGTCGATGCCGAGGTCGCCGCGTGGGCGGAACGCCGCGCGACGCGGCCCGCCCCTGCCGAAGCGGCACCCCCGCGCCGACGCTTCGGGCGTCGACGCCGGGACTGACCTCTTCTGGACACCGTGGGGGACCCCGGCCATAGGCTGGAGCGCATGACCGACGTGCTTCCCGCGGGCCTCGCGCTCGACGACCTCAGCCCCGACATCCGCCCGCAGGACGATCTGTACCGTCACGTGAACGGCGCCTGGATCGCTCGCACCGAGATCCCCGGAGACAAGGCGCGCTGGGGCTCCTTCCATCTGCTGGCCGAGCAGGCCGAGAAGGACGTCCGTGCGATCGTCGAGGAGTCGCAGGAGGCGGAGGAGGGCACCCTCGCCCGCAAGATCGGCGACCTCTTCGCGAGCTTCATGGACACCGACCGCATCGCCGCGGCCGGCGTGACCCCGCTGGCCGAGACGTTCGCCGAGATCGACGCGATCGACGGCATCCCCGCCTTCCTGCGCACCGTGGGGACCTACGACCGGGAGGGCCGGGCTGCGGTCATCGGCCTCTACGTCGACGGCGACCCCGGGAACCCGGAGCGCTACCTCCCGGTGCTCGTGCAGGCCGGGCTCTCGCTGCCGGACGAGAGCTACTTCCGTCTCGACACCTTCGCGGAGACCCGCGCGGCGTACCGGGAGCACCTCGAGCGCCTGCTCTCGCTCGCCGGCGTCGCCGATGCCGCGGCGCAGGCCGAGCGCTCCATCGCGCTGGAGACCGAGCTCGCCGGGCACCACTGGGACAACGTGCGCAGCCGGGACGCGGTGGCGACCTACAACCTCAAGACGTGGGACGAGCTGCAGGAGCTCGCAGGCGTCGACCTCGCCCCGTGGCGCGCGGCCGTGACGCCGACGAATGCGCAGGCGTTCGACGAGGTCGTCGTCGCGCAGCCGAGCTTCTTCGAGGGGCTGGGCGCTCTGCTCACTCCGGAGCGGCTGGACGACTGGAAGGCGTGGCTGCGGGCGAAGGTCGTGCACGCGGCGGCGCCCTACCTCACCGACGAGCTCGTGCAGGAGAACTTCTCGTTCTACGGCACCCAGCTCACCGGCGTCCCCACCCTCCGCGAGCGCTGGAAGCGCGGCGTCTCCGTCACCGAGGGGGCACTCGGTGAGGCGATCGGCAAGGTCTACGTCGAGCGTCACTACCCGCCGACGGCGAAGGCGGCCATGGACGAGCTCGTCGCCAACCTCGTCGAGGCCTATCGGCAGAGCATCGAGACGTTGGAGTGGATGACCGCGGAGACCCGGCAGCGCGCGCTCGCGAAGCTGGACGCGTTCACCCCGAAGATCGGCCACCCCGAGGTGTGGCGCGACTACTCGGCCCTCGTGATAGACCGGACCGATCTCCTCGGCAACGTGCGCCGCGCGGCGATCTTCGAGCACGACCGCAACATCGACAAGGTCGGGAAGCCGATCGACCGCACCGAGTGGCACATGCCGCCGCAGATGGTGAACGCCTACTACAACCCCTCGATGAACGAGATCGTCTTCCCCGCGGCCATCCTCCAGTACCCGTTCTTCGACGCCGGGCGCGATGCGGCGGCGAACTACGGTGGGATCGGCGCGGTCATCGGGCATGAGATCGGCCACGGCTTCGACGACCAGGGCAGCCGGTACGACGGCGAGGGGCGCCTGCAGGACTGGTGGACCGACGCCGACCGTGCGGCCTTCGAGGAGCGCACCAAGGCGCTCATCGCCCAGTACGACGCCCTCGTGCCGGAGGGGCTGGACGCCGAGCATCACGTGAACGGCGCCCTCACGATCGGTGAGAACATCGGCGATCTGGGCGGCCTCGGCATCGCGCTGAAGGCGTACGAGCTGTCGCTGCGCGCCGATCCGTCGGTGCCGGAGCCTGTCGAAGGGCCGGTCATCGACGGCTACACCGGTGTGCAGCGGCTGCTCCTGTCCTGGGCGCAGGTCTGGCAGCAGAAGAGCCGCGAGGCCGAGACGCTGCGCCTGCTGACGATCGACCCGCACTCGCCCAACGAGTTCCGGTGCAACCAGATCGTCCGCAACATCGACGCCTTCTACGACGCCTTCGGCGTCACCGAGAAGGATGCCCTCTGGCTGCCGGAGTCGTCCCGTGTGACCATCTGGTGACGAACCTCCGGACTCTGTGAGGCTCGCTCCGGCGGTGGGGTTACGATAGCCCTGCCGCCGGGCGCCCCTTCCCGGATGCGCAGTATCCCTCCCCCTCCTGAAGGACCACGCGTGGGTGCGACCGACCCTGGTGACGCGTTCCGGAACCCCTCGGCTCCCGGAGCGTCCGGGAGCGCGCCCGAGTCGTCCAGCGGTCGACGTTCGCAGCGGCCGGGAGCCCGTCGGCTGCCGCGCCGCGTGGCCGTCGGTCGGCGGTCGTTCACGTCGACGCTGAAGGCTCTCGAAGGCCTCGCGAACGCCGGGGCGCAGGTGTCGGTGCACGTCGTCGACCTCGACTCCCATGTGCACGTGCTGGCGGGCGACGACCACGTCACCATGCCCGTCGCCGGGCTCGGGGTGGTCCCGTTGCTCATCGAGGTGGCGGCGGCGTTCGAGTCCGGTGCCCTCGACCCGCTCGAGATCGTGGAGCGCACGAGCGTCGAGGCCGTGGAGAGCTCCGGGCTGTGGCGGCACCTGCGGGCCCCGGCGCTGCCGCTGGAAGACCTCGCCGTGCTGGCCGCGACCGCCGGCGATCCGATCGCCGTGAACATCCTCCTCCAGAAGGTGGGGCACGACCGGGTGCGGGAGCGCATCGAGGGGCTGGGGCTGCGTCGCACCGCCCTGCTCGACCGGTTCCGCGATCGCCGCGGTCCGGACGACGCCCCGCAGGTCGCGGTGGGGTCGGCGCGCGAGCTGGCCGGACTGTTCTCCGCGCTCGTGAACTCCCAGGTCGTCGATGCCGCCGTCAGCGCCCAGGTGTCGGAGTGGCTCAGCCTCAACCAGGACCTCAGCCTCGTGGCCGCCTCGACCGGGCTCGACCCCTTCGCGCACGAGCACGACGCGCACGGCCTGCTGTTCGTGAACAAGACCGGCCGCGACCGGGGAGTGCGCGCCGAGGCGGGGGTGCTCGCGGGGCCGCGGGCCGGTGTCGCCTACTCGATGATCGTGTGCTTCGATGACCTGTCGATCAGCCACCGTCTCCGCGCGCACGACGCCTTCCGCGTGCTCGGCGTCGAGCTCATGGAGTACACGCACTGACCCCGCCTGACCCCGCGCGCGGCCTCAGGCATCCGCGTGGCATCAGGCTTCCAGGGCGGCCATGAGCCTGACTTCCCGTGGTCGCCTGACTTCCCGTGGTCGCCTGACCTCCCGTGGTCGCCTGTTTCGCCTCCCCTGGATCCTGCGCGCGAAGGCAGGCATCCGCGTGGCTTCAGGCTTCCAGAGTGGCCATGACCCTGACCTCCCGCGGTCGCCTGACCTCGCGCGTTCTTCTGTTTCCGCGCCCCCTGGATTCCGCGCGTGAACGCAGGCAGCCGCGTGGCATCAGGCTTTCGGGCGTGTAGCCAGCCTGATGTCGCGTGCTCGCCTGAAGCGGCGCGAGCGCCTGATGTGGCGTGCTCGCCTGCTCGTGCGAGGCACGGGCTAGCATCGGGGGATGCCTCAAGCCTGGTCCCCGCACCGCCGCGACGACGGAGAGCTGCTCGGCTGGATCCATCCGGAGGGCGAGGACTGGGTCGCCGTCGATGTCCTCGGGCGCAGGGTCTCCGGCCCGGGCGAGTGGCTCGACGCGGAGGCCGCGCTGGAGGAGCACGGCATCGCCTGGCTCGCTGATGCGTGGATGCTCGAGGGAGAGGACGACCGCCCGCTGCGGGTGCGCATCCTCGAGGTCACGCCGGACGAAGAGGGCGCGCCGGGGCGCATCGTCGTGAAGGTCGACGACTTCGGGGACATGACCCGACCCGCGACCGCACGGTTCACTCTGCCGTGGCCGCTTCCCGCCCGGCTGCGGCCGCCGCGTGCCGACGACCCGGATCCGCGCACGATCTCCCGCTGAGACCCGGCGCCGCACGTCGCAGATCCGTCGCACGTCGCACGTCTTGCGGGAATCCTTGCGACATCACGCGAATCTCCGACCCCGCGCGAGTCAGCCCGGGAGTGACGGGTGCTGCTCCGTGGCGCGGCGCCGCGGGATGAACAGGGACAGGACCACGGCAACGATGCCGGCGGCGATCGCGAGCCAGAAGCACACCTCGAACGCGGTCCTCGTCGGCACGGCCACCCCGCCGACGTCGACGCTCATCGCCGCGAGCACGCCGCCCATCACGGCCGAGGCCGTTGAGGTGCCTACGGAGCGGAACAGTGCGTTGAGGCCGTTCGACGCCCCGGTCTCGTTCGCGGGCACGGAGCGCATGATGATCATGGGCATCGCCGCGAAGGTGAACCCGATGCCGACGCCGATGAAGATGTTGGCAACGAAGATGTGCCACACCTCGGTCGACCACAGCAGCACGAAGACGTAGGCGAGGACGATCGCGACGGCCCCGACGGTGAAGAGCGGACGCGGCCCCACGGTGCGCTCCAGCCACCCGGACAGCGGCGAGATCACCATCATGACCAGACCCGCCGGCATGATCACGAGGGAGGCGGCCACCATGTCGAGCCCGAATCCGGCGCCGCCCACTGCCGGCATCTCGAGCATCTGCGGGAACGTGACGTTCGAGGCGAACAGGGCGAAGCCCATGCCGATGGCGGCGATGTTGGTGAAGAGGACGGCGGGCCGGGCGGCGACGCGCAGGTCGAGCAGCGGATCGTCCGTGCGCAGCTGGTACCAGCCCCACAGCAGCAGCACGGCGACGCCGCCGATCACGCAGACGAGGGTGAGCGGCGCCGTCCAGCCCCACTCGGCGCCGCGGGAGACGAAGAGCAGCAGGCCGGTGAGGCCGATCGCGAGTCCGATGGCCCCGAGCACGTCGAGGCGCCCGGGGGAGCGGAGCACGTCCTCCGGCACCACGGCGAGCACCAGGAGCAGCCCGAGGACTCCGAGGGCGGCGGCGAGCCAGAACAGCATGTGCCAGTCGGCGTTCTCGGCGAGCAGCGCGGCGACGGGCATGCCGATCGCCCCGCCGACGCCCATGGTCGCGCTCATCAGGGCCACCGCGGTGCCGAGGCGTTCGGGGGGCAGCACGTCGCGCATAATCGCGATGCCGAGGGGGACGACGCCGGTCACGGCCCCCTGGAGGGCCCGGCCGATGATGACGCCGACGATGGATCCGGAGAGTGCGGCGATGACCGACCCCACGATGAGGATCGCGAGGAGCACGATGACGACGCGGCGCTTGCCGTACATGTCGCCGAGACGGCCGGAGATGGGGGTCGCGACGGCGGCCACGAGCAGGGTGATCGTGACCACCCAGGTGGTGTCCTCGCGGGAGGAGTTCAGCAGCTGCGGCAGCTCGGCCTGCAGCGGCACGACGAGGGTGAACATGAACGACGAGCACAGGCCCGCGAACGCCAGCACCGCGATGATCGCCCACCGCGGAGGGGTGCGGGAGAGGCGTTTCCTTGCTCTGTCGTCGTTCGCACCCACCGGCTCAGGCTATCGGCGTTCCCGGTATCGCGGGGCCGATGTGGTTGCATGGACGGATGACGGATGACACCGCGCCCGCGCAGCACCCCGCCGACTCCCCGTACCACCGCCGGCTCCCGATCGGGGAGGTGCTCGACGCCTCGGCGCTCGCGGAAGGCCTGCCCTGGGCGTTCGAGAGCATCACGATGCGACCGCTGGAGCCGATGCTCGTGCCGGAGGAACCCCGAGCCGGCGAGCACGACCCGGCCGCGTGCGGCCACTGCGGTCCGAGCGTGCACACCATCTGGCACGACGACCTCTGGCAGGTGCGTTCCGGGTGGGACGTCGGCGGACTGCCCTTCATCGGCGGCGTCGCACCGCGCGAGCACTGGCTCCTCGAGAACGCCCCGCAGGACGTGCTCGCCGGCCTCGGACCGCTGATGCAGCGCGTGTCGGAGGCGGTCAAGAGCATCCCCGGCGTCGCCCGCTGCCACTTCGGCCGCTGGAACGACGGCTCCGCGCACATGCACATGTGGGCGCTGGCCCGCCCGGCCGGGATGATGCAGGGACGCGGCGCGGTGCTCGCGTTCTGGGACGGGATCCTGCCGCCGCTGCCGGCGGAGATGGCCGAGGACCACCTCCGCATCGTCGCGGAGGCGCTCGCCGCGGGCGGGGGACAGGCCTTCCCGTACCGATGAGCCGGAGTCGGTTTCCGCGAACGGGCGGAGGAGGGGCAGACTGGGATCGTGCGAACCATCCGCGATCTCGACACCGTTGAACTCATCCTCGACGCCCAGAGCCTGCTCGACTCCATCCGGGGTCCGCAGCGCGTGGTGGACGCCGGGACCCTCCGTGCCCTGCAGCAGTCGGGCAACTACGTCGTCGGCTTCTTCGACGGCGAGGGCGACGAGGAGCGCATGGTCGGCGCCTCGATCGCCTTCTTCGGCGAACCGGCCCGCCGTGCCATGCACTCGCACATCACGGCCTTGCTGCCCGAGTACCGGGGGCGCGGCTGGGGCCGGGAGCTCAAGGAGCACCAGCGGCAGTGGGCGTTCTCCCGCGACGTCGGTCGCATCACCTGGACCTTCGACCCGCTGGTCGCCCGGAACGCGCACTTCTTCCTCACCGTCCTCGGCGCGCGCGCCACGGGCTACTCGGTGAACCGGTACGGCATCTTCGGCGGTGGCGACGCGGGCGACGAGAGCGACCGCCTCGACGTCGAGTGGGCGCTCGCGGACATCGCCAAGCCCCCGGCGGACGACGCCGTCGTGGAGACGCTGGAGATCCCGGACGACATCGAGGGCATGCGGGAGTCCGACCCCGCGGCTGCGCACGAGTGGCGGCTGCGGCTGCGCGCGCAGATGGAGGGCCTGCTCGGCAGCGGCCTCCACATCGCGGGCTTCGAGACCGGCCGGGGCTACCTCTTCACCGCGTGATCGCCGGGGCCGTCACCGCACGCCTCGCATGAGCCGCAGCACCGGCTTCACGCTCAGCAGCAGTCCGATGCCGACGAGGATCGCGATGCCGCCGAGGATCGAGAAGTACGGCACCTCGTTCTCCGGATCGTAGAACTTCACGAGCTCGCCCGAGATGGCGGTGCCGAGGGCGATCGACAGGAAGAACAGCGCGACCATCTGCGTGTGGAAGACGGCCGGGGCGAGCTTCGTCGTCACCGACAGCCCGACCGGCGACAGCAGCAGCTCGGCGACGGTGAACACGAAGAGGATGCCGACGATCGCGAGCAGCGGCGTCGAGTTCGCACCGCCGCCGGAGAAGGGCAGGAACAGCAGGAACGCGGAGCCCATGATGATGGCGGCCAGTCCGAACTTGACGGGGGTCGACGGCTGGCGCTTCCCCAGCTTGGTCCAGATCGCCGCGAACACCCCGGACAGGATGATGATGAACACCGGGTTGATGGACTGCACCCACGACACCGGCATCTCCCACCCGAACAGGTCGCGGTCGAGCCGCTTGTCGGAGTAGATCGTCAGCACCGTGAACTGCTGCTGGTACAGCGACCAGAACGCGACGCTCGTGAGGAACAGCGGCAGGAACCCCCAGACCCGCGAGCGCTCGGTGGCATCGATGCGGCGGCTGCCGAGGATGACCGCGAAGTAGGCGACCGCGGCGATCACGGTGACCGCGATCACGATGGTGGCGAGGTTGTCGGCCTGGATGACCCCGGTCAGCACGAGCACCGCGATCACGACGACCGCACCGACCGCGATGCCGGCGACCAGCGGGTAGCGCGTGCGGGGGAGCGGGTTCGGCACCTCGCGCGCGGAGGCGGGCAGGCCGCGGCGGCCGAACGAGTACTGCACGAGACCCAGCGTCATGCCGAGGGCGGCGAGGCCGAACCCCCAGTGGAAGCCGAGCGTCGACTGGAGCAGTCCGGTGAGGATCGGGCCGAGGAAGGCGCCGAGGTTGATGCCGAGGTAGAACAGCGAGAACCCGGCGTCGCGTCGTTCGTCGTCCGGACGGTACAGCGTCCCCACGACCGACGTGGCGTTCGCCTTCAGACCTCCCGAGCCCAGGGCCACGAGCACGAGTCCGACCCCGACGCCGACGAACCCCGGCAGGAGTGCGAGGGCGAGGTGGCCCGAGACGATGACGATGGCGCTGACGAACAGCACCCGCTCCGAGCCGAACAGCCGATCGGCGAGCCAGGCCCCGAGGATGGTGGACAGGTACACCGAGCCGCCGTACGCGCCGACGATCCCGCCCGCCACCGCCTCCGGGAGGCCGAGGCCGCCATCGGCCACCGAGAAGTACAGGTAGATGAGCAGGATGCCCTGCATGCCGTAGAAGCTGAAGCGCTCCCACATCTCCACACCGAAGATGTGCACGAGCGACCACGGCTGTCCGAAGAAGCGGGTGTCCTCGTCGCGGGAGGCGGGCGGCTGCGCGGTGGTGCTCATGCGTGGGACGGTACTCCTCCCGCGGGTCCCGCGGCCAGGGGTTGCGCTCCGGCCCCGGATAGAATGGGGGTGCCCGTGCTCACGGGCATTCTCCGCATCCGACCATTGGAGCCACCGTGGCCGAACAGTCCCGCCTCGACAAGGTCATCGCCCTCGCCCGCCACCGCGGTTTCGTTTTCCAGGCGGGTGAGATCTACGGCGGTTCCCGGTCGGCCTGGGACTACGGACCCCTCGGCACCGAGCTGAAGGAGAATATCCGGCGGCAGTGGTGGCAGACGTTCGTGCGTGGCCGCGGCGACATGGTCGGCCTCGACTCCAGCATCATCCTGCCCAAGCGCGTGTGGGAGGCCTCGGGTCACGTCGCGACCTTCACCGACCCGCTCGTCGAGTGCCTGCAGTGCCACAAGCGCTTCCGTGCCGACAACCTCATCGAGGACTTCGAGGCGCGCAAGGGTCGCAAGGCCGAGAACGGTCTGGCCGACATCCCCTGCCCGAACTGCGGCACCAAGGGGCAGTACACCGAGCCGAAGGCGTTCTCCGGTCTGGTGAAGACCTACCTCGGCGTCGTCGACGACGAGTCCGGCCTCTACTACCTGCGCCCCGAGACCGCGCAGGGCATCTTCGTGAACTTCTCGAACGTGCTCACCGCGAGCCGCAAGAAGCCGCCGTTCGGCATCGGCCAGGTCGGCAAGGCGTTCCGCAACGAGATCACCCCCGGCAACTTCATCTTCCGCACCCGCGAGTTCGAGCAGATGGAGATCGAGTTCTTCACGCCGCCCGCCGAGGCGCCGCAGTGGTTCGACCACTGGGTGGAGGCGTGCTGGAACTGGTTCATCGACCTCGGGATCGACCCCGAGAACATGCGCCAGTTCGACGTGCCGGAAGACGACCGCGCGCACTACTCGGCCGGCACCATCGACGTCGAGTACCGCTTCGGCTTCGCGGGCAAGGAGTGGGGCGAGCTCATGGGCGTCGCCAACCGCACCGACTACGACCTCTCCAGCCACAGCGAGGCTTCCGGCCAGAGCCTGACGTACTTCGACCAGGCCACGGGCGAGCGCTACACGCCGTATGTGATCGAGCCGTCCTTCGGCCTCACCCGCGCGATGATGGCCTTCCTCGTCGACGCGTACGTGGAGGAGCAGGTACCCAACGCCAAGGGCGGGACCGACACCCGCACCGTCCTCAAGCTCGACCCGCGCCTGGCTCCGGTCAAGGCGGCGGTGCTCCCGCTGTCGCGCAACGAGAAGCTGTCGCCGCTCGCCCGCGAGGTCGCCGACACCCTCCGCGGCTCGTGGGCCGTGGACTTCGACGACGCCGGTGCGATCGGTCGTCGCTACCGCCGCCAGGACGAGATCGGCACGCCGTTCTGCGTCACGGTCGACTTCGACTCGCTCGACGACCGCGCGGTGACCGTGCGCGACCGGGACACCATGGCGCAGGAGCGCGTCCCGATCGACGAGCTGCACGCCTACTTGGCGGAGCGCCTCCGCGGCGCGTGAGGTGACGGCACCGGGGGGAGCCGGCGCACGGGGGGAGTCCTCGCCCGTGCGTCCGGTCGCGGCCATCGTGCTCGGCGCGCTCGCCGTGTCGTGGATGATCCTCACGGTGCTCGACCTGCGCGAGAACGACGGCGCGGGGCCCATCATCGCGATGTTCGGCATCCCGGCGCTCGCGGCGGCGGTCATCATCCAGATCGTGATGGCGCGGCTGGGGGAGCGCAAGCGGGTGCCGAAGGCCGTGTTCTGGTGGGTGCTCGCGGTGCTGCCGCTCGGGACCCTGGCGGGCTTCGTCGTCGCGATCCTCCGCGACCCGGACTACTTCATCGCGGACGAAGGCCCCTGGATGCTCCTCTGGGTGCCGGTCTTCATCGTCGTGGGGCTGCTGCTCGGCGCCCTCGTCTGGTTCTTCTTCGTGTTCCCCCTCGTGTCGCTCGTGACCGTGATCCGCTTGATCGCGCGCGGGGAGGCGAAGCCCGGCGCCCTCATCATGCCGATCGTGCTGCTGAGCCTCGGCGTGCTGAGCATCGTGGGCGGACTCTCGATCGACACCGACAGCAGCGGCCGGGCGTCGTGGGGATCGATCATCGCCGCGTTCCTCGGTCTTCCCGGGAACTACGAGGTGATCTGGGAGCCCGGCCTCTGGATCGTCCGCGGCATCGTCCTCGCGATCATCCTCCTCTTCGCCCTCCCCGCCCGCCTCTCCTCCCGCCTCTCCTCCCGCCCCCGCCGTTGACGCCGAGACCTCGGGTTTCCGTCGAGACCCCGGGGTGCATGCGGGCACACGGCGGGGTCTCGCCGGGAAAGCGGGGTCTGGCGGGCGTGGAGTGACCCTGCTATGGTCGCTCCTCGTGGGTACTCTGATTCGCTAGATCGGGACGCCGCGTCGAGAGCTCTTCTCCGCGGTGGGTCCTGAGCGAACGCGCCCGACTCCGGGCGCGGTCGAGGTTCCTGTTCCCCGCGTCATCGACGCAGATCCCGGCCGTGCGCGTGCGCCGCTGGAGAGGACCCCTCATGTTCCCTGTACTCTCGACCCCTTCCGACACCTCGGCGCGCGCTCATCGCGAGTGCGCGATCCGGGCCGCATCCGTCCGGTTCGCCGACCGTCTCGTGCTGGACCGCATCGATCTCGCCGTCGGGCCCGCCGACCGCCTCGCCGTCATCGGCGACAACGGCGCCGGGAAGTCGACTCTGCTCGATCTGCTCGCCGGTGCTCTCGCGCCGACGTCCGGGGAGGTGCGGCTCGACCTCCCCGGCGGGATCGCGCATGCCCGGCAGAACCCCGTGTTCGCGGACGGGGCGACGGTGGCCGATGCCATCGACGATCTCCTCGGCGACCTCCGCGAGCTGGAGCGCGGACTCGGCCATGCCTACGACCTCCTCGCCGCCGCGACACCTTCCGAGCGCGCGTCGCAGATGGCCGTTGTGGCCTTGTTGCAGGACCGTTTCGAGTCCCGCGGGGGATACGACGTCGACCATCGCATCGACATCGCCCTCGAACAGCTCGGGGTGGGCGGGCTGGATCGCGGACGATCCGTGGCCGCGTTGTCGGGCGGAGAGCGGGCGCGGCTCGCTCTCGCGGTCGCCCTCTCTTCCGGAGCCGAGCTGCTGCTCCTCGACGAGCCCACGAACGACCTCGATGACCGGGCGCTGACCTGGCTCGAGGCGCGACTGGCCGCGCATCGGGGAGCGCTGGTGGTCGTGACGCACGACCGAGACTTCCTGGACCGTTTCGCGACGGCTGTCGTCCAGGTGGAGGACGGTCGGATCCGTCGCTACGGCGATGGTTACGCCGGGTTCCTGCGGGCGCGCGAGGCCGAGCGCCGGGCCGCGGTCGCGCGCCACGAGGAGTGGAAGGCCGAGCTCTCTCGCGCCGAGTCCTTGCTCGCGGCCAACGCGTTCCGGCTGGAGGCGATCCCGCGAAAGCTCGAGCTCGACGGGTTCGGTCATGGCGCGTTCCGAGCGCGGAGCCGTGATCACGGTGCCGTCGGACGCATCCGCATGGCGAAGGAGAGGTTGTCGCGGCTGCGGGAGAACCCGTGCCCGGCGCCGCCCGAGCGCCTCCGGTTCGTGGTCGCGGCAGAGGATCGCGCACCGCTCGACGACCCGCTCCTGACCCTCGATGCCGTCTCCCTCCGCGAACCGGGACGACGGCTCGACGTGTCGCACTGGACGATCGAGGCCGGTTCGCGATGGCTCGTGACCGGGCCGAACGGGGCCGGGAAGACGACACTCCTCCGTCTCCTCGTCGGCGAGCTCCTCCCCGCATCCGGGACGCTCGTCCGCGCCGACGGGCTGCGCGTCGCCTTCCTCCGGCAGGAGGTCGACACGCGCCTGCGGGGTACCGCCGTCGAGGTCTTCGCGGCCCGGACCTGGACGCCGCCGACGGATGCGCACGACGCTCTCCTGGCTCATGGACTCTTCCGTGGGCCGGAAGCGGACCGCGACGTGCGGACCCTCTCCGTCGGGCAGCGTCGGCGGCTGGATCTCGCGGTCGCGCTGGCGACGCCGTTCGATCTGCTGCTGCTCGATGAGCCGACGAACCATCTCGATCCCGAGCTCGTGGAGCAGCTCGAGGGCGCCCTCGTCGACCATCCCGCCGCCGTCGTCACGGTGACGCACGACCGGCGGTGGCGGCGTCACGCAGCGTATGCGCGGCGCGTGCAGGTCGAGGAGGGGGTGGCCACCGCGTGAGACCCCGCCTTCCCGCCGAGACCCCGGGCTCCGCACGTCCGCACGCCGGGGTTTCGGCGGGAACCCGGGGTCTCGGCGGCAGGAGAGGGGGAGCTACGACGTGACTGTCAGGTGCATGCGCGCGTCGCCGCCGGACTCGACCCAGGCACGCGAGCGCTCGAGGATCCCGCGCAGCACGTCGAGGTCGACCCGGTCGAGGTCCTTGAGGTAGAGGCAGCCCACCCCCGTCGTGTGCGGGCCGAGCGCGCCGAGAGCCTCCGCGTGGGCGTCCACGCCGTCGAGGAGGTAGATCGTCGTCGCGGCCTTCCGGGGGGGCGAAGCCCAGAATGCCGCTGTCGCCCTCCGTCCCGGTGGGGTAGCGGTAGTGACAGGAGCCGAACCCGATGATCGAACCCCAGGTCTGCGGCTCGCGCCCGGTGATGTCCTGCAGGAGAGCGGTCAGCGTCTCCGCATCACGGCGACGCACGGCCGGGGAGGAGCGGGCGATCAGCCCCGCGACGTCGTCCCCGGTCGGCTGCACTACTTCGCCGCCTTCGCCGCGGCCTTCATCGCCTTCTTGTACTCGCGCACCTTCGTCAGCGACTCCGGCGACACGATGTCGGCGACACTGCGGTACGAACCGTCCTCGCCGTAGGGCGCCGAAGCCTCCCGCCAGCCCTCGCCGGTGAACCCGTACTGCTTGCCGAGGAGGGCGAGGAAGATCTTCGCCTTCTGCTCGCCGAAGCCGGGAAGGGCCTTGAGCCGTTCGAGCACCTCGGCGCCGCTCGGCTGGGTCCCTGAGCCTGTCGACGGGCGCGTCCACAGGGCGGCGGCATCTCCGTCCCACTCGTCGACGATCGCCTGGCACAGGGTCTGCACCCGCGTCGCCATGGAGCCGGGGAACCGGTGAACGGCGGGCGTCTGCTTGAAGGCCTCCAGGAACTCCTCCGGTGCCATGCCCGCGATCGCCGCAGCATCCGCGGCTCCCGTCCGCTGCTCGATCTTGAGCGGTCCGGTGAACGCGGTCTCCATGGGGATCTGCTGGTCCAGCAGCATGCCGATCAGCAGAGCCGTCGGGTTCTCGGTCAGCAGGGCGTCGGCGGCGGTGTCTCCGGTGATGTGAAGGGCCATGCCTCCAGTCTCCCACCCCGCCGGATCAGGCTGTGGCGGCGTCTTCGACCGTGTCCGCGGCAGGGGTGATCCCGTACAGCGTCGCGAGCGCGGCGGCGAACTCGTCCGCGCGACCGGCGGCGGCGAGCTCATGAGCCCGCACGGTCGGCGTGTGCAGCAGCACACCCGAGAGGTGCCGCAGCGCCTGCTCGACCTTGCCGTCCTCGTCGCCTCGGGCGCGGGCGCGGTCGATCTCACGCTCCAGCAGCTCGAAGATGTGCGAGCGGAAGGCCACGACTGACGGGGTCACGCTCTGGCGGGCGCCGACCACGTGGAAGGTCTCCGCGGCTTCGCGGACGACGCTCCGGGCGGCGTCCGTCGCCTGCAGCTCCTCCAGCGGAGCGTGCAGGCGGATGGTCTCCAGATCCAGCAGTGCGACGCCCTCCAGCGCAGCCACGGCCGGGTCGACGTTCCGCGGCATGCCGAGGTCGACCACCAGTCGGCTCGGGACACCGGTGGTGCCGCTGGTCGCGACGACGGGGCAGCCCGCGGCGGCGAGGCCGACCGGCAGCTGCAGATGCTCCGGGCCCAGCACCGGCTCGGTCGCGGTGGTGCAGGTGATCAGCAGCGTGGAGTGCGCCGCCGTGCGGGCATACTCCTCGGCCGGTACCGGGCGGATGTCGTGCTTCGCCGCGAAGATCTCCGCACGGCCGGACGGGGAGTAGACGGAGATGTCGACGGCGCCGCGTTCACGCAGGGTCGCGAGGGTGACGGCCGCGTAGGCGCCCGTGCCGACCAGCAGCACGCGCTCGGCGGACCAGTCGGCGATGCGGCTGTCGGCGAGCTCCAGCGCGAGGCGCACGAGCGAGCGCCCGGCGCGGCCGAGGGCGGTGACGTTCTTGACCTTGCGCTGCGCCTGGCTCGCGCGCTGGAACAGCCGCTCGAGCTCGGGAGAGGTGGTGCCGTCCTTGCGGGCCGACTTCAGCGCCCGACGGACCTGGCCGGCGATCTCACCCTCACCGGAGACGACGGACTCGAGGCCGGAGGCGACGGAGAAGAGGTGCTCGGCGACGCGGCGACCGGAGTGCACGGCGTAGGCGCCGTCGAGATCGGCGGCGGGGATGCCGGTCGCGGACTCGACCGCCTCGATCACGGCTTCCACGCCGATGGCGCCGGCCGCGGTCACCGGCTCGTCCATCTCCACGTACGCCTCGAAGCGGTTGCACGTCGCCAGGACCACGGCACCCTGCACGCACGGCGCCATGCCCACAATGGTGGGAGCGACGTCGTCGGGGGTGCGGCTCAGGCGTTCGAGCAGTTCGAAGGAGGCGGTCTTGTGACTCGCCGTCACACACAGCAGCACCCTTCGATTGTACCCGAGCGTCCGAGGGCGGGACTCGGCGGCTCCATATGCGCCGGATGGGAGGATGGGGGCATGGCACTCTCCGACGCCCCGCTGCTGCGCGCCCTCACCGGCGATCGCCCCGCCACCGCTCCGGTCTGGTTCATGCGCCAGGCGGGCCGCTCCCTGCCCGAGTACCGGGAGCTGCGGGTCGGCACGCGCATGCTCGACGCCTGCCTCACCCCCGACCTCGCCGCCGAGATCACCCTGCAGCCGGTGCGGCGGCACGGCGTCGATGCGGCGGTCTTCTTCAGCGACATCGTCATCCCGCTGCGCCTCGCCGGCGTGGAGGTCGAGATCGAGCCCGGCCGCGGCCCCGTCTTCGCGAACCCCGTGCGGACGGTCGCGGACGTCGACCGCATCACGGCGATCGATCCGGAGAGCCTGGACGGCAGCGCCATCGCGGAGGCCGTCGGCATCGTCGTCGCGGAGCTCGGCGACACCCCGGTCATCGGCTTCGCGGGGGCGCCATTCACCCTCGCCGCGTACCTCGTCGAGGGCGGTCCGTCCAAGGAGCACCTGCGCGCCCGCGGCATGATGCACGCCGAGCCCGAGGCCTGGCACCGTCTCGCGGGCTGGCTGGCGCAGATCTCACGGCGGTTCCTGGAGACGCAGCGCGATGCGGGCGCCGCGGTCGTGCAGCTCTTCGACAGCTGGGCGGGTTCGCTCAGCCCCGCCGACTACCGCACCTTCGTGGCGCCGCACTCCCGCACGGCTCTGGACGGCATCGGGGTCCCGACCATCCACTTCGGCGTCGGCACCGGCCCCTTCCTCGGCGACATGCGGCTCGACGGCATCGCGGACGGTGTGGGGGTCGACTGGCGGCTGCCCCTCGACGAGGCCGCCGCGATCCTCGGCCCCGACGTCTCGGTGCAGGGCAACATCGACCCCGCGTTCCTCGGCGCACCGTGGCCGGTGCTCGAGGCGCATGTCCGCGACGTGCTCGAGCGCGGTCGCGCGGCCCGCGGGCACATCCTCAACCTCGGCCACGGCGTGCCCCCGGAGACCGACCCCGACCAGCTCACGCGCATCGTCGAGCTCGTGCACGCCGGCTGACCTCCGTTCGAATCGCCTGCTTTGCTGCATCTGCGGCCCAGATGCAGCCATTCAAGCGATTCGAAGCGCGCGCGCCAGCCGCAGGTCCGACAGACCGAAGCGCCCGGTGGGCAGCGCCGCGCGGATGCTGTCGTCGTCGAACGGTCGCGAGGGACGGATGCCCTCCGGCGGCTCCGGTGCCCACGGTGCCGGCTCGCTGACGCCCTCCGCGAGCATCCGCGCCTGCGCCTTCGCGACCAGGGGGACCACCATGGTCCACTCGGTGAGCTGCGCGAGCACCCGCACGACCCAGGTCGGCACCGGGAGGAAGGCGGGGCGGCGTCCGGCAACGCGGGCGATCCGCCGGATGGCCTCTCCGAGCGTCACCTCGTCCGCGCCCATCACCGCGACGGTCGGTTCCGGGATCCGCCCCTCGAGCGCGGCCACCAGCACGTCCGCGGCATCCTCGACCGGGACCGGGCGGGCGGTGCGTTCGCGGTAACCGACCGTCCAGAAGAACGGGAGGGTGCGGACGGCGCGGGTCACGTGATCGACCATGTGATCGCCGGGGCCGTAGATCATCCCGGACTTCAGGATCGTGTGCGGCAGCCCGGAGCCGCGGACGATCTCCTCGGCCTCCCACTTCGACTCGTGGTAGCCGGAGCCGCAGTCGGGACGGGCGCGGAGGAAGCTCACCATGACGAGGCGTCGGACACCGGCGCGGCGGGCGGCTTCGACGACGGCGGCCGTCCCCTCCACGTGCACGCGGCGGAAGGTGTGGTCGCCGATCTCCCGGTTGATCCCGGCGCAGTGGGCCACGGCGTCGCATCCGGCGAAGGCCGCGGCCAGCGCATCGACGTCCGTGATGTCCGTGCCGGAGCGTCGGGAGATCACCACGGGCTCCTCCAGGCGGTCGGCGAGGGCGCGGCCGACGAATCCACTGCCTCCGGTGATGGCGACCTTCATGGTGTTCTCCTTCGCTAATTAGCTATCTGGCGAAACTGTATCTAGCGAAGGTGCTATATTGCAAGCATGGCCGACAGCGCATCCGACATCTTCGCGGCGCTCGCCCATCCCACCCGGAGGCAGATCCTGCAGGACCTCAAGGAGGGGGAGCTCGCAGCCGGGGAGATCGCGTCGCGGTTCTCCGCGAGCGGGCCGACCATCTCCCGCCACCTGAGCGTGCTGCGGCAGGCAGGCCTCGTCTCCGAGCGTCGCGACGCCAACCGCATCTTCTACTCGCTCGTCGGCGAACGCCTGGCCCTCTCCGTGGGCGACTTCCTCTCCACCGTCTGCCCCGAGCAGATCGTCCTCCGCGAGGTCCGCAAGCGCGGTCGGGCCTGACCTCCGTTCGAATCGCGCACCTGGCTGCATCCGCGGCGATTATCCGGCCAATCGGGCGATTCGAGCACAGGTGGCGGTGAAAGGATGGAGGCATGAGTCCCGAGCACCCCGCACCCGCCGAACCGGCTGACCTGGCCGCCCGTGCCGCACGGAAGCACGTCGTCGTGGTGGGTGGCGGCGTCGGCGGACTGGTGGCCGCCCGCGAATGCGCGAAGGTCGGCATGCGGGTGACACTGCTCGAGGGGTCAGAGGCCCTGGGTGGCGTGATCCGCCGGGTCGCCCTGGACGGGGTCGTCGTCGACGCCGGGGCCGAGAGCTACGCGACGAAGGGCGGACACGTCCGGGCGCTCGTGGACGACCTCGGCCTCTCCGACCGCGTCGTGACGCCGCAGGCGGGTGGGGCGTGGCTCGCCGGACTCCCCGGCGGCGGCGCGGCTCCGCTTCCGGCCGGCGGCATCCTCGGCATCCCCGGCAACCCGTTCCAGGACGACGTCCGCCGCATCATCGGCTGGTCCGGCGCCTGGCGGGCCTATCTCGATCGGGTGCGCCCGCCGCTCACGATCGGGCACCAGCTCAGCCTCGGCCGCCTCGTCGCTTCGCGCATGGGGGAGAAGGTGCGCGACCGCCTCGTCGCCCCCGTCACGACCGGCGTCTACTCCGCGTCCCCGGACGACGTGGACATCGATGTCGCCGCCCCCGGACTCAACGCCGCCCTGACCCGCGTCGGCTCCCTGTCCGGAGCGGTGCTGGCCCTCCGCGGCGAGGGTGCGTCGCGCGGCGCGAAGACCCCGGGCGCGGCCGTGGAGGGCCTCGTCGGCGGCATGAACGTGCTCGTCGACGCCCTGGCGGCCGACCTCGACGAGCTCGGCGCGACCGTGCGCACCGGCGTCCGTGCCCGTCGCCTCACGACCGACGGCACCGCCTGGCGCGTGGTGGTCGAGGAGCCTGCCGCGGAGGAGTCGATCGAGGGGGAGGAGACGACCCAGGAGGCGGAGCTCGTCGCCGATGCCGTGATCGTCGCCACCTCCGAGCACGGGGCGAGGGAGCTGCTCGCGGGCGCTGTGCCCGCCCTCGCGGCCGCCGACGCCGCGCCCGCCCCCGAGATCGAGATCGTCAGCCTGCTGCTCGACGCGCCAGCGCTGCGCACCCCGCCCCGCGGCACCGGAGTGCTCACTGTGCCGCACAGCCACACGGCGAAGGCGCTCACGCACTCCACGGCGAAGTGGTCATGGGTACGGGAGGCGGCCGGCGACCGCGAGGTCGTCCGCGTCTCGTTCGGCGCCCAGGGGGAGCCGGCGGCCACCGCGGCGCTGGATGACGAGGCCGCGATCGACCTCGCCCGCCGTGAGGCCTCGGCGCTCCTGGGCGTCTCCCTGACGGCCGCTCAGGTCGTGGCCGCCCACCGGGGGCGCTTCGTGCAGGCGCAGCCCGCGTCGATCATCGGATCGGGGGAGCGGCGCGCGGCGGCCCGTCAAGCCGTGCAGGCCGTTCCCGGTCTGGCCGCGGTGGGCGCGTGGCTCGCCGGCACGGGGCTCGCCCAGGTCGTGCCGGACGCCGCGGAGGAGGCGGAGCACCTGCGCCGCGCCCTCCTCTGGGACTGAGCATCCGCGGAGCATCCGCGAGTGCGGTCGAGTGCTCCGTGTCAACCCTCTGATCGATTGATGCCGAAATCGGCATACGGCGTTACGCTGGGTACCTGATCGCGGTGGAGACGCGGGCGATCGGCGTCCCCCGGGACGGACCACAGCCGGAACAACGTGAGGAGACCCCATGAAGGGGAAGATCGGACTCGTCGTCGGACTCGGCGTCGGCTATGTGCTCGGCACCCGCGCAGGACGCGAGCGCTACGAGCAGATCAAGACGCAGTGGCTGAAGGTCTGGAACACCGACCCGGTGCAGGAGCGCGTCGACAAGGTCAAGGGCTTCGTCGGCGACAAGGCCGCCGCGGTCCCGGGCGCCGTCTGGACCGGCGCCGTGAAGATCGTGAAGTCGGTCACGGGCGACGGCACGCCGGGGCAGAAGCTCGATGCGGTCATCGCCTCCGGCAAGGACGCCGCCGAGGAGATCTCGGACGCCGCCGAGGACGCGGTCGAAGAGGTCAAGGAGCGCGCCGCCGACGCCCAGAAGCCGGCTGCCTCGAAGCCGGCCGCGAAGAAGCCCGCCCCGCGGAAGTCCGACGACTGACATGCCCCGCGGATATCGGGATCGCGCCGACGACAGCCTGCTGACGCTGCTCGGCGACCTGCCGGAGCTCGTCACGAATCTGGTCAAGGCCGAGATCGACGCGGCCAAGGCATGGGTGTCGCGCACGGCGAAGGACGCGGGAGTCGGCTCGGTCTGGTTCCTCGTCGCGCTTTTCTTCCTGTTCTGGGCCGTGCCCGTGATCCTCGTCTTCGCGATCGCGGGACTGTCGTCATGGTGGCCGGTGTGGCTGTCCGCGCTGGCGGTGTTCGGCATCCTCATCATCGCCGTGCTGCTGTTCGCACTGCTCGGCATCCTGAAGTTCCGCAAGGTGCTCCGCCGCCAGAACCCGGCACAGGCCGTGGCCGAAGACATCCGAATCGTGAAGGAGGCCGGCGATGAGCACCCCTGAGTCGCTGCCGCGCACCGCGGTCCCCGCGGGCATCGTCGATCCTGTCGCCTCCGCGCGCGCCGAGCTGAAGGCGGCCCTCGCCGCCATCGAGGTCAAGGGGAACATCCCGCGACGCGTCGAGAAGGCGTCGGCGCGGGCCGCCGTGAAGGCCCGTGCGTTCGCGGACCGCAACCCCGTCGCCGCCATCGCGGCCACGGTCGGGATCGCCGCCGCCGTCGGCGGGGCCGTGTGGGCCATCGCCCGCGCCATCGCGCGCTGACGGACCCCGCACCGCCCTCGGGCGGAGGCAGTATTCCCCTGATTAGCGGCTCCTCCGCAAAGGGGGCAGACTGGGATCATGTCCGACCTGCGCGAAGAGAACCCGTCCGGTTACACCCTCTGGGCCGTCTGGCGACGCAATCCTGACGCCCCCGTCACCGAGAACGATGCGACCGAGCTCGAGTCGATCGTCTCGCACATCGAGGACTCCGGCGTCACCGTCCGCGGCTTCTACGACGTCTCCGGGCTCAAGGCCGATGCCGACCTCATGGTGTGGCTGCACGGTGCCACCGCCGAGGAGCTGCAGAAGGCTCTCCGCCGCCTGCGCCGCACCGAGATGCTGCGCTCGCTCCTCCCGGTGTGGAACGTCATGGGTGTCCACCGCGACGCGGAGTTCAACCGCGCGCACGTCCCCGGCTTCCTCCGCGGCATCGAGCCCAAGGACTGGCTCTGCCTCTACCCGTTCGTCCGCACGCCGGAGTGGTACCTCGCACCGGAGAGCGAGCGCCGCGCGATGCTCGCCGATCACGGGCGCAAGGGAGCGGCGTTCACCGGGGTCATCGCCAACACGGTGGCCTCCTTCGCCCTCGGCGACTACGAGTGGCTGCTGCCGCTCGAGGCCGACGAGCTGACCGATCTCGTCGACATGATGCGCGACCTCCGCTACACCGACGCCCGCATGTTCGTGAAGGAGGAGGTGCCCTTCTACACGGGGCGCCGCCTGCGCTTCGACGAGATCGCGGACGTGCTGCAGTAAGCGCCATGAGCACCCCCATCCGTCTCGGCACCCGCCGCAGCGCGCTCGCGCAGGCGCAGTCCGGTCACGTCGCCGCCGCGCTCGAGAAGGTCACCGGCCGCCGCGTCGAGCTCGTCCCGATCACCAGCGAGGGCGACACCAATCGCGCCTCGCTGTCGGAGATCGGGGGCCTCGGCATCTTCGCCACCCGCCTCCGCGAAGCCCTCCTCGCCGGCGAGTGCGACTTCCTCGTGCACTCGCTGAAGGACCTCCCGACCGCGGTTCCGGAGTCGCTCGTCATCGCGGCGACGCCCCGGCGGGAAGACGCCCGCGACGTCGTGCTCACCCGCCACGGCATCCCCCTGCACGAGCTGCCCGCGGGGAGCGCCGTGGGCACGGGCTCCCCACGACGCATCGCGCAGGTCCACCGTCGTGCGCCCCGCGCCCACGTCGTGGACATCCGCGGCAACGTCGACTCCCGCCTCGCGCGGGTCGCGTCCGGCGAGCTGGACGCCGTGATCCTCGCCGCCGCCGGGCTCTCGCGGCTCGGCACGGACTCCCCGCTGCATCGCGAGGAGCTCGGCCTCGCGGAGTGGCCGACGGCGCCCGGCCAGGGGTCGCTCGCCGTCGAGACACGGGCGGATGCGCCGGAGGAGCTGCGCACGGCGCTGTCGGCGCTGGATCATCGGGAGACGCGGCTCGCGATCACGGTCGAGCGCGCCATCCTGGAGGGACTGGACGCCGGTTGTCAAGCCCCCATGGCGGCGCACGCGATCGTCCAGGGCTCCGAGATCCGCGTCAGGACGGTGGTCTACGCCCCGGACGGCGGTCGTCGGATCGGGCTGGACGTCACGGAAGCCCTGAACGGGGAGTATATTCATCGGAACGGCAGTGGCAATGGTGCGGATGCTGCCGATGGTGCAGACCCGATGCACGCAGCGCGTGAGCTCGGGCTCGCTGTTGCCCGTCGGCTGCTCGATCAAGGGGCGGCCGACCTCGTCCCTCAAGAGCAATCCGAATTGTCATGACCACTTCTGAAAGCAAGCAGGACCGACCGCTGGACGGCTGGCGCATCCTCGTGCCCCGTGGCGGCCCCTGGGGCGACAGCGTCGCCGCCAGCCTCCGGGCCCTCGGCGCCGTTCCCGTCGTCGCCCCCCTCATCAACTTCGCTCCGACGACCGACCAGGCGACCCTCGATCGGGCGCTGGAGCAGCTCGCGGCCGGGGAGTTCGACTGGCTGACCGTCACGAGCGCGACCACGGTGGACGTGCTGTTCGCGCACCGTGCCGTCGTGCCCAAGACCACGAAGATCGCCGCGGTGGGCGAGACGACGGCTGCGGCGCTGCAGGCCGTGGGCTACGAGGTCGCCCTGGTCCCGGAGCAGGACAACTCCGCGCAGGGCATGGCGCAGCAGCTCATCGCCCTGGAGCACGAGCCGCGCCGCATCCTGGCGCTGCGCAGCGAGATCGCCAAGCCCGTCCTCAGCCTTCTCCTGTCCGACGCGGGGCACGACGTGCACGGCGTCGTCGCCTATCGCACGGTCGGCGTCCCGGTGACGGAGCGCATCCGCCGCGACGTCGAGAACGGCCGGATCAACGCGATCCTCATCACCAGCGGATCGGTGGCCGAGCAGGTGCGCGAGCAGTTCCCCGAGATCCCGGACGAGACGCTGCTCGCGGCCATCGGCCCGCGCACGGCCAAGGACGCCGAGCGCGCCGGTCTCCCCGTCTCGGTGGTCGCCGACCGGCAGACCATCGATGCGCTGATCGAGGCCGTGTCGCAGTTCACCCTTCCGCACGCGGCAGACGAGTTCGCGCCGTGAGCTTCCCCGACATCCGCCTGCGCCGCCTGCGCCAGTCGCGCGCGGTCCGCGACCTCGTGCGCGAGACCTCGCTCGAGCCGCGCCAGCTCGTGCTCCCGCTCTTCGTCCGCGAGGGACTCAGCGAGCCGGTCGCCATCGGGTCGATGCCCGGTGTGGCCCAGCACTCCATCGACTCGCTGCGTTCCGCCGCCGTGGAGGCTGCGGAGGCCGGAGTGGGCGGCGTCATGCTGTTCGGCGTGCCGGCGGTGCGCGACGCCCGCGGCTCCGGTGCGGACGACCCGCAGGGCATCCTGAACGTCGCCACCGAGGCGCTGGCGGCCGAGGTCGGTGATGCGCTCGTCGTGCAGACCGACCTCTGCCTCGACGAGTTCACCGACCACGGGCACTGCGGCGTCCTCGCCGCCGACGGCTCGGTGGACAACGACGCGACCCTGGAGCGGTACGCCTCGATGGCCCTGGCCCAGGCGCGAGCGGGATCGCAGCTGCTCGGGCTGTCCGGGATGATGGACGGCCAGGTCGCCGTGATCCGCCAGGCGCTCGACGCCGAGGGCTTCACCGACACCCTGATCCTGGCGTACGCCGCGAAGTACGCGAGCGCGTTCTACGGCCCCTTCCGCGAGGCCGTGGACTCGCAGCTCCAGGGCGACCGCCGCACATATCAGCTCGACCCCGGCAACCGTCGCGAGGGCGTGCGGGAGGCGCTGGTCGACGAGGACGAGGGCGCCGACGTCGTCATGGTGAAGCCGGCGATGGCCTTCCTCGACGTGCTGCGCGAGGTGCGCGATGCCGTGACCGTCCCGGTCTGGGCGTACCAGGTGTCGGGCGAGTACGCGATGATCGAGGCCGCCGCCGCCAACGGATGGATCGATCGGCGCGCCGCGGTCCTCGAGTCGCTGCTGTCGATCCGCCGTGCGGGCGCCGATGCCGTGCTCACGTACTGGGCCACCGAGGCGGCCCGCTGGCTGCGCGGCTGAGCCCTCCTGCTGCCTGCCGGCGGCCTCCGGGGGAGACGCGGCGGGTTAGCCTGGAAGGGATGCCGGGAGAGTTCCGTGCATCACGGAGGAGCCTCGATGACCGACCGCAATGACGACCTTTTCTCTGCCGCCCGAGCGGTGATCCCCGGTGGGGTGAACTCTCCGGTGCGCGCCTACGGGTCGGTCGGCGGGACGCCCCGGTTCCTCGCCTCGGCGCGTGGTGCCACCGTGACCGACGCCGCGGGCCGCGAGTACGTCGACCTCGTCGCGTCCTGGGGCCCCGCGCTGCTCGGTCACGCGCAGCCCGAGGTCGTCGCCGCGGTGCAGGAAGCCGCGACCCGCGGGCTCTCCTTCGGCGCGCCGACCGAGGGCGAGGTCGAGCTCGCGGCGCTCATCGCCGACCGCGTCCGCTTCGGCGAGATCCGTCCCGTGGAGCGCGTCCGTCTCGTCTCGACCGGCACCGAGGCCACCATGACGGCCATCCGCCTCGCCCGGGGCGCGACCGGCCGCGATCTGCTCGTGAAGTTCGCCGGTCACTATCACGGCCACTCCGACGGCCTGCTCGCGGAAGCCGGGTCCGGGGTCGCCACGCTGGCGCTTCCCGGTTCGGCCGGCGTGCCCGCGCCGATCGCCGCGCAGACGCTCGTGATCCGCTACAACGACCCCGAGGCGCTCGCCGCCGTGTTCGCCGAGCACGGCCCCCGCATCGCGGCCGTCATCGTCGAGGCCTCGGCCGCGAACATGGGCGTCGTCCCTCCGCTGCCGGGCTTCAACCGCCTCATCGCGGAGACCGCGCACGCCCACGGTGCTCTGATGATCCTCGACGAGGTCCTCACCGGATTCCGCGTGCACCCGGCCGGCTTCTGGGGCCTCCAGGCGGCGGCGGGGGAGGACTACCTTCCCGACATCCTGACCTTCGGCAAGGTCGTCGGCGGCGGTATGCCGCTGGCGGCCCTCGGCGGTCGTGCCGAGGTCATGAACCTCCTGGCCCCCCTCGGACCGGTCTATCAGGCGGGGACGCTCTCCGGGAACCCGCTCTCGGTGGCTGCGGGCCTGGCCACGCTCCGCCTCGCGACGCCGGAGGTCTACGCGACCGTCGATGCCGCGGCTGCTCGGGTCTCGACGGCCCTCGACCGCGCGCTCTCCGACGCCGGGGTGACCCACGCCCTCGCCTCCGCCGGCAACCTCTTCAGCGCCTCGTTCCGCGCCTCCGCCCCGCGCGACTACGCCGAGGCGCAGGCACAGGAATCGTTCCGGTACGCGGCGTTCTTCCACGCGATGCGCGAGCACGGCGTCGCGCTGCCGCCGAGCGTCTTCGAGGCCTGGTTCCTCACCGCCGCGCACGGCGAGGACGAGCTCCAGCGCATCGAGGCGGCCCTGCCGCACGCCGCCCAGGCGGCCGCCACCGCGCGCCCCTGACCGCTGCTCGCGCGGCTGCCCGCGAGGCTCGTTCGCGGGAGGACAGGCAGCCGCGCGGGGACAGGAACCCCTGGAGACCGTTGCCTGATCTCCCGCGAACGCCTGCGGCAGAGGGCTGAACGTGGGGGATTCCGACAAGGGATCGTTGCGTTCCTGTGAGCAACTTCCAGCCAACCGGGAGGACGGCGCTGGCAGACTGGGGACATGGTGACGTTGTTGCTGGACCAGACGCAACTCGAGGTCGTGCTCTCGCCCATCGAACGTGCCGCCACCTTCCACCGCGAGAACGTCCGCATCGTGCGGGAGACGATCACGAAGGTCCAGCTCACGGACGACGCCTGGACCTGGCTCCGTGGCGTCCCGAATCCGGGTACCCACATCCCGGGCGTGCTGGCCGCCGGGAGCTGGAAGGCCGCCGGGACCCTCGACTTCGTGCTCATCCGCCGCCGACGCCCGAGCGTGGTCGTCGACCTCGAGGGCGATCCGCAGTACAACCGCCTCATCCTGACCACGCGGCACGGCCTCGCGTTGACGCAGGCGCTCCGCCTCCCGGTCTCCGAGGAGCCGACGACGGTCGAGGAGATCGTCGCCACGGCCCCGACCCCGGTGTCGAAGGGCAGCCGGCGCCCGGTCATCCGACCCCGCCCGGCCTGACCCCGGACGCAGAACGCCCTCCCGGGATGCCGGGAGGGCGTTCTGCTGCGTGGGCTCAGTCGCGGTGTTCGTCCCCGTGTTCGTCCGCGGGGGTGTGCTCCTCCGTCGGGGTCTCCGCGCCGGATGCCTCCGGTCCGGGCTCGTCCCCGTGGTCGTCGGCGTCGGTCGAGCCGTCGCTGTCGTCCTCCGTCTGCGGGGCGGTCTCGGCGGCCGCGGCCTCCTCCGTGGGAGCGAGCGGGTAGTCGCGGGGCTCGTCCTCGTAGTAGGCGCGAGCGGCGGCGGCCAGCATCGAGCTCACGGCGGCCGAGCGCGGGTCGTCGTCCTCGGACGCCGGGGAGGCGGGCTCGCCCTGCGCTGCGGCATCGGCGGCCTCCTCGGAGGGCGAGGTCTCGTCCGCCGACGCGGTGTCCAGGCCGGTGAAGAACTCGACGCCCGCGGGCTCCTCGTCACCGGACGTGCCGTCGTGGGCGTCGGCGTCCGTGCTGTCGGCCGGGGTCGCGGCAGCGGTGTCGGCCGCCTCGGCGGGGGTCGCCTCGGGCGAGGACGGCGACTCGTCCGCCTCGATCTCGCCGGGAGCGCCCGTCGTCACCGGCTGCGCGGACGACTCGGCCTCCGCGTCCGCAGACGCCGTTGCGAAGAGGGCGGCGAAGGACCGCCGCGGGGACTCGGTGGCGGGCGCGGGGGCACCGAAGAGGATGTCGTCGAACGACGGCGCGTCCTCGGCCTCCGTGTCCGCGTCCTCTTCCGCGTGCTCCGCCTCTGCAGGCTGCGTGTCTTCGGCCGCGTCGACCACCGGCAGGACCCGGGTGGCGTCGTCGTCCGCCGCGACGACGGGAAGGACACGGGTCGCATCCTCGTCCGCGGGGACCTCCGCCTGCTCCGTCGGGGCGGTGTCGGCGGCGATCGTCCCGGCGGTCACGGGGCCCGTGGCCTGGGGCGTCAGGTCGTCGGCGAGGGCGGCGGTGCCCCCGGCTGCGAGAGCCGCAGCGGCGGTGCCGGCGGCGGCCTCATCCGTCGACACGGCGTCCGTCGGAGCTTCCGCCGCAGGCGCCTCGGCAGCGGTCGCGGGCTCGGCATCCACCTCGGCATCGGCCTCCGTCGGAGACTCCGCCGACGGGAGCGCCGGGGCGGTGTCGAAGCGGCCGCCGCGCATGAGGTCGATGAAGACGTCCTCCAGCGTCGGGCCGCGCTGCACGAGCGTGCTGAGAGCGATGCCGGCGTCGGCAGCCACGGCGCCCACCCGGCTCGCGTCGGTGCCGCGCACGGTCAGGCCGGAGCGGAGCACCTCGATGTCGAACCCTGCGGCGACCAGCGCGGTCGTGAGGCCGGGGCGATCGGCCGAGTCGACGACCACGGAGCCGCCGGCCGGATCGGCCAGCGTCTCGATGCCGCTCGACAGCACGAGGCGTCCCTTGGAGAGCACGAGGACGTGGTCGGCGACCTGCTCGATCTCGCTGAGCACGTGGGACGAGACCAGCACCGTGCGGCCTTCGTCGGCGAGGCGACGCATCAGCAGGCGCATCCAGCGGATGCCCTCCGGGTCGAGGCCGTTCGCCGGCTCGTCGAAGACGAGCGCTCCCGGGTCGCCGAGGAGTGCGTGGGCGACGCTGAGGCGCTGGCGCATGCCGAGCGAGAACCCGCCGATGCGCGTGTCCGCTTCGCCCTCCAGGCCGACGAGGGAGATCACCTCGTCGACGCGGGCCAGGCGGATGCCGTTGGCCTTCGCGGCGATGGTGAGCTGACGGCTCGCGGTGCGGCGCGGCCGGTAGGCCGTCTCCTCCAGGACCGCGCCGATCGTGCGCAGCGGCTGACGCAGCTCGGCGTATGCGACGCCCCCGATCGTGGCGGTGCCGGACGTGGCGCGCACCTGGCCGAGCAGGATGCGCAGGGTCGTCGTCTTGCCCGCGCCGTTGGGGCCGAGGAAAGCAGTGACCGCGCCGGGCTCGACCCGTGCGGAGAAGTCCGAGACGGCCGTCACCTCGTTGAAGCGCTTCGTCACATTCGTGAACTCGAGCACCTGTCCTTCGGGCATCCGGGACCTCTCGTTGCGATGAACAGTTCCTCCTATCCTGCCGGAAAACCGCCTCGGAACCCGCATTTCGTGCGGAATCCGGCCGCACGCGACGGGGTAGCCTGGCACCCGTGACCGATACCCCCGCCGCGCCCCGTGTCCTCATCCGCACCGAAGGAGCGCTCGGGCGGCTCACGCTCAACCGCCCCGAGGCGATCAATGCGCTCGACGAGGACATGATCGCGATCATCACGGAGGCGCTCGTCGCCTGGCGCGACGACTCCGACGTGCAGATCGTCCTCATCGACGGGGAGGGCGAGCGGGGCCTGTGCGCGGGCGGGGACGTGCGCCGCCTGCACGGCCAGATCACGTCCGGTCATCCGGAGCAGTCCGCGGAGTTCTTCCGCCGGGAGTACGCGATGAACGCCATGATCGCGGAGTACCCCAAGCCCGTGGTCGCGCTCGCCGACGGCATCACCATGGGCGGCGGCATCGGTCTCGCGGGCCACGCCGCGATCCGCGTGGTCACCGAGCGCTCGAAACTCGCCATGCCGGAGACCAGGATCGGCTTCACGCCCGATGTCGGCGGCACCTGGCTGCTGGGACGGGCGCCGGGACGGCTCGGCGAGTACCTCGGTCTCACCGGGAGCACGATGAACGGTGCCGATGCCGTGTACGCGGGCTTCGCGGATCACTTCGTCCCCTCCGACCGCCTCGATGCGCTGCGCGAGGCGCTCGCCTACCGCGCCGACCCGACGAGTCCCAGTGAGATCGTCCTGCTGTTCGACGAGACGCCGGAGCCGTCCGCGCTCCCCGCCGCGCGGGAGTGGATCGACGACGCCTTCGCCGCCCCGACCGTCCCCGAGATCCTGGAGCGGCTCCGCGCGCTCGGCACCGGGGATGCGGCCGCCGTGGCCGAGCTGATCGAGGGGCTGGCCCCGACGGGTCTCGTCGTCACGCTCGACGCCGTGCGCGAAGCCCGCGAGATGACGGGGCTGCGCGCCGCTCTCGAGGGCGAGTACCGCCGAGTGCTCTGGTTCGTGAACGAGCACCCCGATCTCGTGGAGGGGATCCGGGCGCAGGTCGTCGACAAGGACCGCGACCCGAAGTGGCAGCCCGCCACCCTCGCCGAGCTCGGCCCCGACGCCGGGGCGGCCGCGCGCGACTACGTGCCGCAGCCGGCGCTGTTCTGACGCGCGCCTCAGCTCTCCTCGGGGACGACGGTGGCGCGGCGACGGGACTCCCAGGTCGCCCGGATCACATCGGTGACGTCGCCGGGTTCGAGGCCGGCGTCCTGTGCGACGTCGACCAGGTCGCGGATCCTCCGGATCACCGCGCCCGGCAGCACGGCGGCGGAGTCGGCGACCCGCGTGCCGGCCGCGGTGCGCGACACGACCAGGCCGTCGGCTTCGAGCATCTTGTAGGCGCGCGCCGCCGTGCCGGGGGCGACCCCGAGGTCGCCCGCCGTCTGCCGGACCGAGGGCAGGCGTTCGCCGGCACCGAGCTGCCCGGAGACGATGAGCCCGCGGAACTGGCGATAGATGTCCCGGGCCGGGAGCGCATCGTCGGGGCCGGACAGCGGGGAGCGCGGCGTCATCGCGCCTCTTCCGGCTGCCGCGACGCCGCCGTCGCGGAGTCTGCCGACCTGCGGGTACCGCCCTGCCGCAGAGCCAGCGCCGAGAGGACCAGGAGCATCACGGCGACGACCTCCAGCACGGGGGCCGCGGCGCCGGCCGCGCGGGCGATGTCGGCGTAGCGCCAGACGATCTCGAACGTGCCCTCGCCCTCGATCGTGAGGGAGCCGATCCGCCCCGCGCTCCCGATGAACCGCCAGGCGGCGGCCAGCGTGAGCAGGATGCCTCCGGTCGCGACCTGGGCGAGCCCCGCGGCGATCCGGCGGCGCTCGTGGTGCTCGGCGGGAACGGTCTCCGGGCGGAGGAACGGACGCGTGGCGTTCGCCGACAGCGCCCACAGGACCGCCCCGGCGAGGAGTGCGCAGCAGAGCAGCACCGCGACGCCGTAGGCCCACCCGTAGAACCACAGTCGCACCGGGTCGACGTCGGTGTTCGGCGCGGGGATCTCCAGGAACACGAAGGGCCCGCCGTCGATGTTCGACGACGCGCAGCCGGCGGCGATCGTCGTGAGGACGAGCCCGAGGAGCGCGAGACCTGCCGCGGCGGTCCCGCCGCGAGGGCTGAAGGAGAGCCAGGTCCGCCGGGTCCCGGTGGTCACCGGTTCCGTCGCGTGATGTGCCCCGCGAACGCTGATCGCGAGTGCCAGGGCGGCGGCGACGGCGGCGGTCGCGAACACGGGGGCGGCATAGCGCCACCAGGACACCTCGCCGTTGAGCGACAGCACGTACCGCGCGAGCACCTCCACCGTCACCCCCGTCACGAGGACCACCAGGGCGCCGGCGGCGAGGAGGCGCCGCTCGGGCGAATAGCGCGCGCCCACGACGACGGCCTCGTCGCGCGTGAGTCGGGTCGCCGTCGCCGCGCGCGTGCGCCACCAGGGCGTGAAGGCGAGCAGTGCAGCGAAGACGAGGCCGACCACGAGGGAGACGGCCGACGAGGAGAGGACGGCGCCGACGACGTCCGGTGGGGTGGGGTTCGGCATGGCGGACTCCGTTCGTTGTGCCATATGTCTATCACAACTTGTGTCATTCGGGTGATACATGTGTCGGTTCGCTGTGAGCGAAGGTCCTCCGGGAGGGGGATCCGAATGTCGCCGCTTCGTGGCACCCTGTCCTATGGCCGGTCGTCGGTCGGCATCCGTCTGCCGGGAGACCCGCCGCCTCCTCCTTCCTAGAAAGTCCGCCTGTGCTGGGAAAACTCCTCCTCCGATATCTGTCTCGCTACAAGTGGCTCCTCGTCGCCGTGCTGGTCTTCCAGTTCGCCAGCGCGGCCGCCACCCTCTACCTGCCGTACCTGAACGCCGACATCATCGACAAGGGCGTCGCGCAGGGCGACACCGCGTACATCTGGCGCACCGGCCTGTTCATGCTGGCCGTGTCGTTCGGCCAGATCGTGGCCTCGGTCATCGCGACCTTCTTCGCCGCCCGCGCCGCGATGGGCGCCGGCCGTGACATCCGCGCCGACGTGTTCGGCAAGGTGAGCGGCTTCTCCGAGCGCGAGGTCTCGCAGTTCGGTGCCGGATCCCTCATCACCCGCAACACGAACGACGTGCAGCAGGTGCAGATGCTGGCGATGATGGGGGCGACCATGCTCGTCACCGCCCCGCTGCTCGCGATCGGCGGCATCATCTTCGCCATCCGGACCAGCGCCGAGCTGAGCTGGCTGATCGCCGTCGCCGTCCCCGTGCTCCTCGTCCTCGCGGCGCTCGTCATCGGCCGGATGGTCCCGCTCTTCCGCAGCTACCAGGGCAAGCTCGACAACGTGAACCGCATCATGCGCGAGCAGCTCACCGGCGTGCGCGTGGTGCGGGCGTTCGTCCGGGAGCGCATCGAGGAGGAGCGCTTCCGCGGCGCGAACACCGACATCATGGTCGTCGGCCGCAAGGTCGGCTCCCTGTTCGTGCTGCTGTTCCCGCTCTTCATGCTCATCCTCAACGTGACGGTCGTCGCCGTCATCTGGTTCGGCGGCATCGAGGTCAACAACGGCACCGTGCAGGTGGGTACCCTGTTCGCCTTCATGCAGTACATCGGCCAGATCATGGGCGGCGTCATCATGGCCAGCTTCATGGCGATGATGATCCCGCGCGCCGCGGTCTCCGCCGAGCGCATCGGCGAGGTGCTGGACACCGAGTCCACGATGACCCGTCCCACGGACGGCGTCACCGTCTTCCCGACGCCCGGTGCGGTCGCCTTCGACGACGTCGAGTTCACGTACCCCGGCGCCGACGCCCCCGTTCTCACCGGCATCAGCTTCGCCGCGGAGCCGGGCGAGACCGTCGCGATCGTGGGTTCGACCGGCTCGGGGAAGACCACGCTCGTCTCGCTGGTCCCGCGCCTGTTCGACGTGTCCGGCGGGTCCGTGCACGTCGGCGGCGTGGACGTCCGTGAGGCCGACGTCGAGGCGCTGTGGGACAGCATCGGCCTCGTGCCCCAGCGTCCCTTCCTGTTCACCGGTACCGTCGCGTCCAACCTGCGCTACGGCCGCGAGGACGCCACCGACGAGGAGCTCTGGCACGCGCTCGAGATCGCGCAGGGGCGCGACTTCGTGGAGGAGATGCCGGACGGCCTCGACTCCCGCATCGCCCAGGGCGGCACGAACGTGTCCGGCGGCCAGCGACAGCGCCTCGCGATCGCGCGGGCCATCGTGCACCGGCCGCAGGTGCTCGTGTTCGACGACTCCTTCTCCGCGCTCGACCTCACGACCGACGCCCGGCTGCGGCAGGCGCTGTGGCGCGAGCTCCCACATGTGACGAAGATCGTGGTCGCGCAGCGCGTGTCCACGATCACCGACGCGGATCGCATCGTGGTCCTCGAGGGCGGCACCATGGTCGGCGTCGGCACCCATGAGGAGCTGCTGGAGACCAGCGAGACCTACCGCGAGATCGTCGAGTCGCAGCTGGGGGTGGACGCATGAGCGAGCAGGACCCTTCGACAAGCTCAGGGACCCAGGGGACCGGCCCTTCGACAAGCTCAGGGACCCAGGGGACCGGCTCAGGGACCCAGGGCCGGCGCCGTCGCGGAGGGGGCTCGGCCGCCGCGCCCACGGTCGAGCGGGAGCTCACCGCCGAGGAGCAGTACGAGGCGGAGCTCGCCGAGCAGGCTCGGCAGAACTCCGGCGACTGGGACAGCGTCGCGCCCGGCAAGGCCGACAACTTCGGCGCGAGCTTCGCCCGGATGATCGGGCTGCTGAAACCCTCCGCGGTGTGGTTCGTCTTCGTGTCGATCCTCGGGGCGATCGGGGTCGTGCTGACCGTCGCCGCCCCGAAGGTGCTCGCCGAGGCGACGAACATCGTCTACCGCGGCTTCATCTCGATCCAGCTCGGTCAGCCCAGCGGCGACTTCCCCGGCTTCCCGGCCGGGACCCCGCAGGACGTGGTGGTCGACGCGTTGCGCGACGCCGGGCAGAACGACTTCGCGAATCAGGTCGGAGCGCTCGGCGACTTCCAGGTCGGCGACGGCATCGACTTCGACGCCCTGCGCTGGGTGATCGCCGCGGTCCTCGCGATCTACGTCGTGGCCGCGTTCCTCAGCTGGCTGCAGGGATACGTCATCAACGTCATCATGGTCCGCACCATGTGGCGCCTGCGCGAGGCCGTCGAGGCGAAGATCAACCGGCTGCCGCTGGCGTACTTCGACAAGGTGCAGCGCGGCGAGCTGATCTCGCGGGTGACGAACGACATCGACAACATCACCCAGACCATGCAGCAGTCGCTGTCCGGTGCCCTGACCGCCGTGCTGACGGTGGTGGGCGTGCTCGTGATGATGTTCTCGATCTCGTGGCAGCTCGCCCTCGTCGCCCTCGTGGCGCTCCCGCTCATGGGCGTGATCTTCGGCGTCATCGGACCGCGTTCGCAGAAGGCCTTCGGCACGCAGTGGCGCAAGGTCGGCCGGCTCAACGCCCGGGTCGAGGAGGCCTTCTCCGGTCACGCGCTGGTCAAGGTGTTCGGCCGTGAGCAGGATGCCCTGGACAAGTTCAAGGCCGAGAACGAGGAGCTCTTCCAGGCGAGCTTCAAGGCGCAGTTCCTCTCCGGCATCATCATGCCCGCGATGACCTTCGTCGGCAGCCTGACCTATGTCGGCATCGCGGTGCTCGGCGGGCTCATGGTCGCGAGCGGGCAGCTGCGGCTCGGCGACGTGCAGGCGTTCATCCAGTACTCGCAGCAGTTCACGCAGCCGCTGTCCGAGCTGGGCGGCATGGCTGCGGTCGTGCAGTCCGGCACGGCGTCGGCGGAGCGGGTGTTCGATCTGCTCGACGCCGACGAGCAGGAGGCCGACGCCCCCGACGCCCCCGCGCTCCGCGAGGGGGAGGGCGTGATCGAGTTCGAGAACGTCTCCTTCTCGTACTCGCCGGAGCGTCCGCTCATCACCGACCTGTCGTTCCGGGTGGAGCCGGGGCAGACCGTCGCGATCGTCGGACCCACCGGCGCCGGCAAGACGACGCTCGTGAACCTCATCATGCGGTTCTACGAGCTCAGCGGCGGCCGGATCATGCTCGACGGTCAGGACATCTCGACCATCACCCGGGACGACCTGCGGTCCCGCACCGGCATGGTGCTCCAGGACCCCTGGCTGTTCGCCGGGAGCATCCGCGAGAACATCCGCTACGGCCGCTCGACCGCGACGGACGAGGAGGTGCTGGCCGCGGCGAAGGCGACCTACGTCGACCGCTTCGTGCACGCGCTTCCGGACGGGTACGACACCGTGCTCGACGAGGACGCGTCGAACGTCTCGGCCGGTGAGCGCCAGCTCATCACGATCGCGCGGGCCTTCGTGGCGCAGCCGTCGATCCTCATCCTGGACGAGGCCACATCGGCGGTCGACACCCGCACCGAGCTGCTGCTGCAGAACGCCATGGCAGCGCTCCGGCAGGGGCGCACCTCGTTCGTCATCGCGCACCGGCTGTCGACCATCCGCGACGCCGACCTCATCCTCGTGATGGAGCACGGCGACATCGTGGAGAAGGGCACGCACGACGAGCTCATCGCCGCGCAGGGCGCGTACTGGCGGCTGTACCAGTCGCAGTTCGAGCAGGCCGCGACCGACCTCGACGCGGAAGCGGCCCTGACCGGGTCGTCTCCGGTCGTGGTGACCGGAGACGCCGACGCCGAGGCCCGCGTGGAGGAGCAGGCGGCGGACGCCGTGGCGGGTGCCGCCGTCGGTGCCCAGCTCCCCGGGGCGGAGGCCGCCGCGGCGCAGGCGCTCCTCGACGACGGGGCGGACGGCTCGACGCCGCGCCCCTGATCGGCATCGCCCTGACGCCCCGCTCCGGACTCGGAGCGGGGCGTCAGTCGTCAGGAGCGGTCCGCGGCGATGCCGAACAGTTCGAGGGGATGGGTGAGGCGCCACCACGGGCTGGGGCCCTCCACGTCCTCGGCGAGCACGAGCGCGGTCTCGGTCGTGTCGACGGGGCCGGTCGTGGTGAGGGTTCCGACGTCGCCGTCCGCCTCGCGCTGCTCGCCGAGATCGAACACGGCCGACGCGGTCGCGCTCGCCCCGTTCCACAGCACCACCTCCGCGTCCTCGCCGGTCACGACGTCGACCTCCTCGCCCCAGATGGTACGGACGCGCCCGACCACCGTCCCGGCGGGAACGGCGGGGCCCTGCGCCTGCAGCGCGGCCTCGGTCTGCGCGAACAGCGCGCGCGTGAGGGCGAGACGCGCCTCGTCGTCCTCCTGGTTCAGCGCCGCGGCGTAGAGGCGGACGGTCGAGTCCCCGATGGAGACGTCCTTCGCGGTCAGCAGGTTCCACCCGACCAGCGTCCCGGTCTTGATGCCGACGACCCCGGGATCGGCGAGCATGCCGTTGGTGTTCTCGACCGTGCCGGCCCCCGGAAGCTCGACCGACCGGGTGCCCACGATCTCCGCGAACACGGGGTTCTGCATCGCGAGCTCGCCGAGAGCCACGAGGGCCTCCGGGGTGGCGACGTTGCGCGCGTCGAATCCGGACGGCGTGACCACGGTGATCCCGGAGAGCCCGCGCTCGCCGAGCCACACCTCGGCGGCGGCCGCGAACTCCCGATCGGAGCCCCAGATCTCCGCCGCGAGCCGATCGATGTAGTTGTTGGCCGAACCGAGCAGGGTGCCCTGCAGGAGCTGGTACTCGGTGAGCACCCCGCCCACGGGCACGTCCAGCGCGGACTGATTCGAGATCCGGTAGTCCCAGTAACGGATGCTGTCGGCGTAGGTGAAGGAGAACTCGGGCCCCTGCTCCCCGGGGGCGAGGGGAAGGCGATCCAGCACCATGAGCGTGCTGACGACCTTGGTGATGCTCGCGATGCTGACCGGGGCGGTCGTGGACGCCGTCGTGGTCATCCCGGCGATGCCCACGGCACCGTCTCCCACCTCCGGCCAGGCGAGCGCGGCCGTGGGGGCGGCCACCGGGGTGAACTCCACGGCCTGGACGGTGGGGGCGACCTCGTGCAGCGGCCAGAGCAGCGTGCTCCCGGCATAGGAGGCGACGAGCCCGGCGAGGATCGCGAGCGGGACGAGCAGCCCGGGGCCGGCGATCGCAGGACGCAGCGTCGCATCGCGCAGCAGACCCGGGGTGGCCTCGGCTGCCGGGGTGGCGTCGAACTCCGGCGTCGACGAGCCGGCCTCGACCACGCCGGTGTCGACCCAGGTCAGCGCGGTCGCCGGTGTGGAGGCGTCGGCCCACGCGACGGTCTCCGTCGTGGGCGCGGGCACCGCGTCGACGGTCTGCGAGGACGCGGGAACGGAGTCTTCGGGCCGCGCGTCGACGCCGACGCCGCCGGACGCCTCTTCAGGGGGATCGGAAGCGGTCACTCGCTTACGGTACCGAATGCCGCCAGGAATCCGCCGTGCGCGGCTCGGGACGCGCGGGCGGAAGACGCTAGGATCGACAGCACAACCACGGGAGTCCGGCGAGCCGGGCTGAGAGGGAGCGAATCGCGCTTCGACCGTCGAACCTGATCTGGGTCATGCCAGCGCAGGGAGGAGTTCACATGAGTACGTCCACGTCCACATCCTCGTCCACGAAGACGACCGGCGCTCCGGCGCGCAGCTATCTGCGGTGGCGCATCGTCGACATCGTCGTCGCCAGCGTGCTCGGCGTCGCCGCCGGCCTGATCTTCCTGGCCTGGAACGTCGGGTACCTCGGCCCCAAGGCCCTGCTCGAGCCGCTGCTCCCCGGGCTCCAGGGGCTCCTGGACGGACCGTGGCTGTTCGCCGGAGTGCTCGGCGGCCTCATCATCCGCAAGGCCGGTGCGGCGATCTACGTCGAACTGCTGGCCGCCGTCGTCTCGGCGCTCATCGGCAACCAGTGGGGTGGCTTCCTCACGCTCGAGGCGGGTCTCGTGCAGGGCCTCGGTGCCGAGCTGGTCTTCCTGCTGTTCTTCTACCGTCGCTGGTCGCTGCCCGTCGCGATCCTCGCCGGTGCCGGCGCTGCGCTCGCGGGAGGCATCAACAACCTCATCCTCTGGTACGCCGGCTCCGGTCCCGCGTTCACCGTGATCTACCTCGTGAGCACCGTGATCTCCGGCGCCGTCATCGCCGGTGCCCTGTCGTGGGTGCTCGCGCGCGGCATCGCGGCGACCGGGGCGCTGGACCGCTTCGGCTCCGGGCGCGAGGCGCGCGTGCGCGTCTGATGGCGGCGCAGGTCGCTCCCGCCGTCGTCGAGGCGCGCGGCTGGGGCTGGCGGCATGCGAGCCGCCGGGCCTGGGCGCTGCGCGACCTCTCGTTCCGCATCGAGCCCGGCGAGCGGGTGCTCGTGCTCGGGGCCTCCGGGGCGGGCAAGTCGACCCTGCTGCACGGTCTCGCGGGCGTGCTCGGCGGCGAGGAGGAGGGCGAGAGCGCGGGGGAGCTCCTCGTCGACGACGCTCCGGCTGTGGCGACCCGCGGGCGCGCCGGACTCGTCCTCCAGGACCCCGATTCCCAGGTGATCCTCGCGCGCGCAGGCGACGACGTCGCGTTCGGGTGCGAGAACCTCGGCGTGCCGCGTGCGGAGATCTGGCCGCGTGTCGAGGCGGCGCTCGCTGCCGTCGGGCTCGAGGTGCCGCTCGATCATCCGACCAAGGCGCTGTCGGGCGGCCAGAAGCAGCGCCTCGCCCTCGCCGGCATGCTCGCGATGCGCCCCGGCCTCGTCCTCCTGGACGAGCCGACGGCGAACCTCGATCCGGACGGGGTGCGCGAGGTCAGGGAGGCGGTGGAGCGGATGCTCGCCGCGCACCCCGCCACCCTCGTGGTCGTGGAGCATCGGCTCGAGGTGTGGTTGCCGCTCCTCACCCGGGTCATCGTGCTCGGTGCCGGCGGGGTGGTCGCGGACGGCCCTCCCGCCGCGGTGCTCGGTGCGCAGGGGGAGCGCCTGGCGGCGGACGGCGTCTGGGTGCCCGGGCGTCCTCCCGTCGAACCGCCGGCACCGCGGGCGGTACCGGGGGAGGTGCTGCTGTCGGCGCGTGCACTCGCCGTGGCGCGGGTGAAGGGGCGTCCGGTGGCCCGCGGCATCGACCTGGACGTGCGTGCGGGCGAGGCCCTCGCGATCACCGGTCCGAACGGCGCGGGCAAATCCACGCTGGGCCTGACCCTCGCGGGCCTGCTCCCGCCCGCGGAGGGGGCCGTGATCGCGGCGCCGATGCTCGCGCAGGGTGCCGATCCCGCGCCGATCCGCTGGGCATCCCGCGACCTCCTCACCCGGATCGGCATGGTCTTCCAGGAGCCGGAGCACCAGCTCCTCGCCACCACCGTGCGGGACGAGCTCGCCATCGGCCCGCGCGCGCTGGGCGTCCCCGAGGACGAGGTCGAGGCCCGCGTCGACGAGCTGCTCACCCGCCTGCGCCTGTCCCCGCTGGGAGCCGCCAACCCGTACACGCTCTCGGGTGGGGAGAAGCGTCGTCTCACGGTCGCGGCCGCGATCGCCACGCGACCCCGGGTGCTGATCCTCGACGAGCCGACGTTCGGACAGGACGCCCGCACCTGGGCCGAGCTCGTCGCGATGCTCGCCACGCTCCGGGATGAGGGCTCCGCGATCGTCACCGTCACGCACGACCTCGACGTGGCGCGCGCCCTGCACGCCACCCGCTTCGCCCTGGGGGCGCCGGCATGACGGATCTCGCCGACACCCGCGCCCGCGCCGGCGTCGTGGCCCGGATCAACCCGGTCGCGAAGCTCGGCGTGAGCGCGCTCATCGCCGTGCCGTTGATCCTCACGCTGGATCCGGTGTCGGCGTCAGTCGCCCTGGTGCTCGAAGCCGTGCTGTTCCTGTTCGCCGGCATCGGGTGGCGCGAGTTCTGGGTGCGCACCTGGCCGGTCTGGCTCGCGGCGCCGCTGACGGGTCTCACCATCGCCCTCTACGGCGAGACGAGCGGCACGGTCTACGTCGACTGGTTCGTGCTGCGCATCAGCGAGGGGTCGCTCGCGCTCGCCGTCGCCACGATGCTCCGGGTGCTCGCGATCGCCCTGCCCTCGGTGGTGCTCTTCATCACGGTCGATCCGACCGATCTCGCCGACGGCCTCGGGCAGATCCTGCGCCTGCCCGCCCGATTCGTGCTCGGTGCGCTCGCGGGCCTGCGCATGGTGGGGTTGTTCCTCGACGACTGGCGGGCTCTAGAACTCGCGCGACGGGCGCGTGGCGTCGCCGACCGCGGACGCATCCGGCGCTTCTTCGGCATGGCCTTCGCCCTGCTCGTCCTGTCGATCCGCCGCGGCGCCAAGCTCGCGACCGCGATGGAGGCACGGGGCTTCGGTGCCCCCGGCCGTCGCACCTGGGCGCGCGAGTCCCGCTTCGGTGCCCCCGAGTGGGCCCTCCTCGCCGTCGGAGCCGCGATCTCCGGGATCGCGATCGCCGCCGCGGTCGCGACCGGCGCCTGGAACTTCATCCTCGGTCCGTCCTGACCCTCACCCCTTTCGGACGAGGGCCCCTGGAGGTGGCTCAGCGGCCGGTCTAGCGTCCGCTGGAGACAGTGCCAATCGACACCGACCGAAAGGGACGTCCCATGAGCATCTCCTCCGCCGACGACCAGCCGCTCTTCACGCGGCCGGGTGAGGCCACCGTCGCACCGCGACACGTCATCCCGGACTCCGAGTCGCTTCCCGCGACGGCGAAGCAGATCGTCGAGGACGAGACCATCCTCGACGGCAACGCGCGCCTCAACCTCGCCACCTTCGTCAGCACCTGGATGGACGACGAGGCGAAGCAGGTCTACATGGCCTCCTTCGACAAGAACATGATCGACAAGGACGAGTATCCGCAGACCGCCGCCATCGAGGACAACTGCTGGCACATGCTCGCGAACCTGTGGAAGGCGCCGGACGCCGCTCGCAGCATCGGCACGTCGACCATCGGCTCCTCCGAGGCCTGCATGCTCGGCGGTCTCGCGTTCAAGCGTCGCTGGCAGCAGGCGCGCCGTGCCGCCGGCAAGGACGCCTCCACGCCGAACCTCGTGATGTCGAGCGCGGTGCAGGTGTGCTGGGAGAAGTTCTGCAACTACTTCGACGTCGAACCGCGCTACGTGCCCATCAGCGAGGAGCACAAGACGCTCGACGGCCACGACCTCGAGAAGTACGTGGACGAGAACACCATCGGAGTGGTCGCCATCATGGGCGTCACCTACACCGGCATGTACGAGCCGGTGGCCGAGATCGCCGCGGCGCTCGACGCGATCCAGGAGAAGACGGGTCTCGACATCCCGATCCACGTGGACGGCGCCTCGGGCGCGATGATCGCCCCGTTCCTCCAGCCCGACCTGGTCTGGGACTTCCGGCTGGAGCGCGTGCATTCCATCAGCACCTCGGGACACAAGTACGGTCTCGTCTACCCGGGCCTCGGGTGGGTGGTCTGGCGCGACGCGCAGTGGCTGCCGGAGGACCTCGTCTTCCAGGTGAGCTACCTCGGCGGGGAGATGCCGACCTTCGCCCTGAACTTCTCCCGCCCTGGCGCACAGGTGCTGCTGCAGTACTACCTGTTCCTCCGCCTCGGGTTCGAGGGCTATCGGGCCGTGCAGCAGGCCTCGCAGGACGTGGCGAAGTTCCTGTCCGCGGGCATCGCCAAGCTCGATGCGTTCGAGCTGTGGAACGACGGCAGCGACATCCCCGTCTTCGCTTGGCGCCTGAAGGACGGGCATACCGACAAGTGGACGCTCTACCACCTCCAGGACCGCCTCCGGATGCGCGGCTGGCTCGTGCCCGCCTATCCCATGCCCGCGGACCTCGAAGACCTCACGGTGCAGCGGATCGTCGTGCGCAACGGGCTCAGCATGGACCTGGCCGCCGAGCTGCTCGATGCCATCACCGCCGAGGTAGCCCACCTCGACGCGCTCACGGCTCCCATGCCGTCCGACCACCCCGACTCGGCGTTCCACCACTAGGGGGCCGACATGTCCGCCTCGCAGTCCGGTGCCGCCGGCGCCGCCTCCACGCCGCGCGTCTCCCGTCCCGCCGTCGCCGTCCTCGGCGTCGGGCAGCTCGCCCTCCTCACCCTCGTGGTCGTGGCGAGCCTGCGCTCGCTGCCGGCGATGGCGATCTACGGCCTCGGCAGCGTCACGCTCTACATCATCCCGGCGATCCTCTTCCTCATCCCCACGGCCCTCGTCGCGGCCGAGCTCGCGACGGGGTGGAAGGGCGGCGTGTACGTCTGGGTGCGCGAGGCCCTCGGCAACCGCTGGGGGTTCACCGCGGTGTGGCTGCAGTGGATCCAGAACGTGGTCTGGTTCCCGACACAGCTCGCGTTCGTGGCCGGCGCCCTCGCCTTCGTCTTCCTCGACCCCTCGCTGTCCAGCTCCGGGTTCTTCACGGCCGTCGTCATCATCGTCTTCTACTGGGGCTCCACCCTGGTCACCCTCCGCGGCGGCGACCTCTTCGCGAAGCTCGGCTCCTGGGGCGGCATCATCGGCACCCTGTTCCCGGCGGTGCTGCTCATCGTGTTCGGGGCGGTGTGGGTGTTCAGCGGAGAGAAGAGTCAGGTGCCGCTGGACGCCTCGGCGATGATCCCGCCGTTCACGGGACTGGCCTCCATCGTGCTCATCGTGTCGAACGTGCTCGCCTACGCCGGTATGGAGGTGAACGCGGTCCACGTGAACCAGATGAAGGATCCCGGCAAGGGCTATCCGCGCTCGGTGTTCCTCGCCGCCGGCCTCATCCTGCTCGTCTTCATCCTGCCCACCATCGCGATCGCGGTCGCGGTGCCCAAGAAGGAGCTCGGGCTGACGAACGGCATCATGCTCGCGTTCGGGGAGTACTTCGACCACTGGGACATGGGGTGGGCGACGGCCGTCGTATCCGCGCTCATCGCCGCCGGTGCCCTCGCCTCGGTCGTGACGTGGGTCGCCGGTCCGTCCAAGGGCGTGCTGGCGGCGGCGGAGACGGGTCTGCTCCCGCCGCTGCTGCAGAAGCGCAACAAGGCCGGGGTCCAGTCGGGCATCCTGATGCTCCAGGGCACCATCGTCACGATCCTCGCGGCGATCTTCATCATCGTGCCGAACGTCAGCGCGGCCTTCGTCGCCCTCATCGACATGGCCGCCGCGCTGTACCTCATCATGTACATGCTCATGTTCGCCTCGGCGATGGTGCTGCGGCGGAAGGCGCCCGACGTCCACCGGGCCTATCGCGTGAAGGCCCTCCCGTTCGTCGCCGGGGTCGGTTTCGTCGCCTGCCTCGCCGCGTTCGTGCTCGCCTTCATCCCGCCCGACGGCTTCACCGCGTTCCCGGCGGCCGCGTACCCGTGGATCGTCGGTCTGGTGATCGTCGTGCTCGGCGTGCCGCCGCTGCTGTTCTACGCGCTGCGCAAACCGTCGTGGGATCGGCGGCCGGCCGACGGGAGCCTCCTCAGCGACGCGCATCCCGAGGCGTGAGGACGGCTCAGGTCTCGTTCCAGAGCCGTCGGTAGTACTCCAGCCGCGGACGATCGGGGTCGACGCCGTAGGCGGCGATGAGCGTGTCCTCCCACCCGGGACCGAAGTTCCACAGCGTGCTCATGGCGGCCACGGCGATGTCGGCCCACCGGTCGGCGACCCCGAGTGCGGCGAGGTCGACGTGGGCCACGGGACGGCCGTCGTCGTCGAGCAGGGTGTTGGGGAGGCACGCGTCGCCGTGGCAGACCACGAGCCGGTCGATCGACGGCGGCTCGAGCAGGTCCGTCGGTACCGTCGTGCCGCGGGCGGCGGCATTCGCGATGCGCTCCGCCGGGCTCCACGTCCACGGGCACTCCGCGACGGGGAGGGCGTCGTGCAGGCGGCGCAGGCCGAGCCCGACCGCGCGGACGGCGGCCTCCGGAGAGGCGGCCCACCGCGGATCCACGGCGCTGCTGCCGGGGAGGGCCGCCGTCACGAGCCACTCGTGCGCCTCGTCCTGGCCTTGGGAGAGCACCTCGGGCACGGTGGTCCAGGTGCGGGCCCAGCGCATCCGCTCGGCCTCGTCACGCATGTTCGCCTCGGGATCGAGGGGACCCCATTTGATGTAGCGGCCGTCGTCGGTGCGGAAGGTCAGGCCGCCGAGCGCGTTGCGCCACGCGGGGGTCAGTGCGGCCCCGGCGGCGAGTTCGCGCACCCGGGCGGGGACCTCGACGGAGGCTGCGGGAATGCTCACCCCCTCATCCTGCCCGACCTCCGTGTCGTAGGCTCGGGTCGACGCGGCGGGCCTGCGGTGACACCAAGAACCGCATAGGCTGGAACTGCGTTCCATGCATGTCGCACGACGACGTTCGAAGGAGAACATCAGATGCAGATCAGCGGACAGGGTGCCCTCGTCACCGGCGGCGCCTCCGGACTCGGGCTGGCCACCGCCCGGCGGCTCACGGCCGCGGGCGCGCACGTCACGATCATCGACCTCGCCTCGTCGAAGGGGGAGGAGATCGCCGCAGAGCTCGGCGGTCTCTTCGTGCCCGCGGACGTGACGAGCGTCGACGAGGTCAAGGCCGCCGTCGCCGCGGCGCAGGCCGCCGCACCGTTGCGGGTGGTCGTGAACTGCGCCGGCATCGCCCCGCCCGCCAAGGTGCTCGACCGCGACGGCACTCCCGCCGTCCTCGCCGACTTCGAGCGGATCGTCCGCATCAACCTCGTCGGCACGTTCAACGTGATCTCGCAGGCGGCCGCCGTCATCGCCGCGAACGAGCTGCATGACGAGGAGCGCGGCGTCATCGTCAACACCGCCAGCGTCGCGGCGTTCGACGGGCAGATCGGGCAGCCGGCGTACTCGGCGTCCAAGGGCGGGGTGCACGCCATGACCCTGCCGATCGCCCGCGAGCTCGCCCGTCACGCCATCCGCGTGTGCACGATCGCCCCCGGCATCATGGAGACCCCGATGCTCATGGGCCTTCCGCAGGAGGCGCAGGACTCGCTCGGACAGCAGGTGCCGTTCCCCGCTCGCCTCGGACGCCCCGACGAGTACGCCGCCCTCGTGCAGCAGATCGTCGAGAACGGCTACCTCAACGGCGAGACCATCCGCCTCGACGGCGCCATCCGCATGGCCCCGCGGTGACCCCTCCCGGCTTCGAATCGCCTGAATGACCCGATTCGACCCGAAAATCCAGCCAATCAAGCGATTCGAAACGAGAACCATGAGCACACTCGTCGGAAAGACCATCCTCATGTCGGGCGGCAGCCGCGGGATCGGCCTCGCGATCGCCCTGCGCGCGGCCGCGGACGGCGCGAACATCGCGATGCTCGCCAAGACCGACTCCCCGCACCCGAAGCTCGAGGGCACCGTGCACAGCGCTGCCGAGCAGATCCGCGCCGCCGGCGGCCAGGCGCTGCCGATCGTGGGCGACGTGCGGGATGACGACCACATCACCGAGGCCGTCATGAAGACGCAGGGCGAGTTCGGCGGGATCGACATCGTCCTCAACAACGCCAGCGTTATCGACCTCTCCCGGTCGCTCGACCTCTCCGCGAAGAAGTACGACCTGATGCAGGACGTGAACGTCCGCGGCACGTTCATGCTCTCCCGGGCCGCGGTGCCCATCCTCAAGGACGCCGAGAACCCGCACATCCTCTCGCTCTCGCCGCCCCTGAACCCCACCCCGAAGTGGCTGGGCGCGCACACCGGGTACACGCTGGCCAAGTACGGGATGACGATGGTCACGCTCGGACTCGCAGCGGAGTTCGCGGCCGACGGCATCGCCGCCAACACGCTGTGGCCGCGCACGACGATCGCGACGGCCGCGGTGCAGAACCTCCTCGGCGGCGACAAGGTGATGGCCGCGAGCCGGACGGCCGACATCTACGCCGACGCCGCCTACGCCGTGCTCACCCAGCCGGCGCGCACGTACACGGGGCAGTCGCTGATCGTGGAGGACGTGCTCGAGGCGAACGGCGTCACCGACTTCTCGGGCTACGCCGCCGTCCCCGGGACTCCGGACAGCGCGCTGTTCCCGGACATCTTCCTGGACTGACGCGCTTCGACAGGCTCAGCGACCCAGATCGGGGTCCCTGAGCCCGTCGAAGGGTGGGGTCCCTGAGCCTGTCGAAGGGCCTGAGCCCGTCGAAGGGCTAGAGCAGCAGGTACACGGCACCGAGGATCGTCAGCACGATCACGATGCGATCGAAGAGCCGCTGATCCAGGCGCCGCGCCACCCGCAGACCGACCAGCGCGCCGAGCACCACGAGCGGCGCGAGGATCGCATCGGTGAGCAGCACGGGACCGGTGAACAGTCCGATCCCGGCCAGGAACGGCACCTTGATCACGTTGATGATCGCGAAGAACCAGGCGGAGGTGCCGAGAAAGACCTGGACGGGCGTCCGCGTGGCGAGGAAGTACATCGACATGACCGGCCCGCCCGCGTTCGCCACCATGGTCGTGAAGCCGCCGAGCGTGCCGTAGACGCCGGCCAGCAGCGCGCCGCCCCGCGCCGCCGCCTCCTGCTCCGCCCGCGCCTGCCGCCACCGCCGCCACAGGGTCACGGCGATCATGAGCAGCAGGATCACGCCGATGGCGCGGCGCACGACCCCGTCTCCGGTCAGGGCGAGGAAGGCGAAGCCCAGGAGGAGTCCCGCCACGACCGCGGGTGCGGGGCGCAGCAGCGTGGGCCAATGCGCGTGCCGTCGATAGGCGAGCAGCGCGAACACGTCGCCCACCATCAGCAGCAGAAGTGTCGCCGCCGTGGAGGTGCGTGCGGGGAGGACCGCGGCGAACAGGGCGATCGCGAGGATGCTGCCGCCCGGAAGAGCGGTCTTCGAGATCCCGATGACGACCGCGGCCACGCCGAGCGCGGCCCAGGCCCAGGGATCGAGTGCTGTCACCGCCGGAGCTCGGCGGCGATGGCGTCGTACCCGCGGTCGGTCGCGAGGTCCAGCGGCAGCACACCGTCGCCGTCGCGGATGGTCGCATCGGCGCCGCCGTCGAGGAGCGCGCGCACCACCTCGACGTAGCGGGCGGAGCCGTCGCCGAGCACGATCGCCTCGTGCAGGGCGGTCCAGCCGAGGTTGTTGATGTGATCCGGGTCGACGCCCGCGTCCAGCAGCATCTCGACCGTCGGCAGGAGACCGCGCTCGGACGCGGGGATCAGCGCGGTGCCGCCGAAGCGGTTGGTGCTGCGGAGGTCGGCCCCGTGCGCCAGGGTCATCCGCAGGATCTCGTCATGCCCGCGGGCGCCGGCGTAGAGGTAGGCGGAGTCCTGGATGTCGTCCTTCGCGTTCACGTCGGCGCCGGCCTCGATCAGGAGCCGTGCCGCGTCGACATGGTTCGCCTTGGTGGCCGCGATCAGGGCAGTCATGCCGCCGTCGCCACGGGCTTCGATGTCGGCGCCCGCGTCGAGCGCGCGGCGGACGGCGTCAGCGTCGCCCGCGGCAGCGGCGGCGAGCAGGTCGGACGTGGCGTCGGTCATGGGAACCTCCGGGATCGGTGGCGAGGGATGCGACGAGGTCGCGGCGGTGCATGCCGAGGCGAGAAGCAGTGCCCCCGCGAGCACGACGGTCGTCGCCACCCGTCGTATCCGCATGCATCCGGTATACCAAATGATCCCGGAGGTCGGCGGCTCAGCCCCGCGTGGCAGCGAGCGCGGTCGCGAAGCGCGCGGCGCGCTCCTCGATGTCCGCCCAGTCCGCGTTCGCGATCGCGGTGCCGTTCGCGAGGTCTCCACCGGCCCCGACGGCGACCGCGCCGGCGGCGAACCAGTCGGCGAGGTTGTCGGGCTTCACGCCTCCCGTGGGCATCAGCGGGGCGTCGGGGAAGGGCCCGCGCAGCGCACCGAGGTAGGAGGGGCCGCCGAGGGAGGCGGGGAAGATCTTCACGACGTCGACCCCGAGTTCGAGGGCGCCCATGACCTCCGTCGGCGTCATCGCGCCGGTCATCACGACGCGGCCGGTGTCGAGCATGGCGCGCGTGAGGTCGGGGAGGGTTCCCGGGCTGACGAGGAACGCGGCACCCGCGTCGGCGGCCTGGGTCGCCTGCTCCGCCGTCGTGACGGTGCCGGCGCCGATGTACGCGGCGTCCCCGTGGCGGGCGATGAGCTCGCGGATCACGGCCGGCGCGTCGGGGGTCGAGAAGGTCACCTCGATGCCGGAGACTCCGCCGCGGATGATCGCCTCCGACGCCTCCAGGGCCAGCTCCGGCGACGGGGCGCGGAGGACGGCGAGGATGCCGGTGGTGCGGGCGCGGGCGAGACGGTCGGACATGCTGCTCCTTGTTCGAGGGGGATGCGGCCATTCTTCCGCACCGCAACTTGTCATTACAAGTAGTGTCGGCCCCGCTCCGCGAAAGGGATCGTGCCCAGGCGCCTCCCACCCGCATCCCGGTACCCTGGAGGGATGGCCGACAACCCCCGCACACCCGAGACGCGCCCCGCGACCGCGCCCGCGTCGTCCCGTTCGGGGGCGATCCGCGAGACGCGCGCCCCGCAGGTGCGCCCCGCGACCGAGGGGTGGACCCAGAAGAAGGACGCCGAGGGGCGCCCCCTGCTGCAGTTCGCGAGCCCGAAGCGCGGCAAGCCGCCGGTCCACCTCGCCGACCTCACCCCGGCCGAGCGCATCGAGAAGGTGAAGGAGCTCGGACTCCCCGGGTTCCGCGCCAAGCAGCTCGCCACGCACTACTTCCGCCACTACACGTCCGACCCCGCGGAGATGACGGACCTCCCCGCCGGTATCCGCGACGAGCTCGTCGCCGGCATGCTCCCGCCCCTCATGACCGAGGTGCGACGGCTGGAGACCGACCGCGGCGACACCATCAAGTTCCTCTGGCGTCTGCACGACGGCGCGCTCGTCGAGTCGGTCCTCATGCGCTACCCCGGCCGCATCACGCTGTGCGTGTCGAGCCAGGCCGGCTGCGGCATGAACTGCCCGTTCTGTGCCACGGGCCAGGCGGGGCTGACGCGCAACATGTCCACCGCCGAGATCATCGAGCAGATCGTCCGGGCCAACCGGGCCATCGCGAACGGCGAGCTGGGCGGCAAGAAGCGCGACGACCACAGCATGGAGCGCGTCTCCAACATCGTCTTCATGGGCATGGGGGAGCCGCTCGCCAACTACAAGCGCGTCATGGACGCGGTGCGCACCATGGTCGCCGCGCAGCCCGACGGTCTCGGCATGAGCGCCCGCGGCATCACGGTGTCGACGGTGGGACTCGTGCCCGCGATCCGCAAGCTCGCCGACGAGAACATCCCCGTCACGTTCGCGCTGTCGCTGCACGCCCCCGACGACCACCTGCGCGACGAGCTCATCCCGGTGAACTCGCGGTGGAAGGTCGACGAGGCGCTCGATGCGGCCTACGACTACTACGCCAAGACCGGGCGCCGCGTGTCCATCGAGTACGCCCTCATCAAGGACATGAACGACCATGCCTGGCGGGCCGATCTGCTGGCGGACAAGCTCAACCAGCGTGGTCGCGGGTGGGTGCATGTGAACCCGATCCCGCTGAACCCGACGCCGGGCTCGATCTGGACCTCGTCCGAGAAGGACGTCACGGACGAGTTCGTGCGGCGGCTGAACGACGCCGGCATCCCGACGACCCTCCGCGACACCCGCGGCAAGGAGATCGACGGCGCCTGCGGGCAGCTCGTCGCGACGACCGAGGACGAGGCTGCCGCCGCGGCGATGGCCTGACCCCGGTTCGAATCGCTCACCTGGCTCCACATCCGGCCCGGATGCAGCCATTCGCGCGACTCGAAGGCCCGTCCAAGGGATCTTCCACGGTATGCACAGGCGGAGTTTCGTAGATTATCGGGATGCCCTATTCCGCCCACCGCCCGGGTCGCTTCGACTCGCAGGGTCGGATCATCATCGACGGCGACCCGAACGCCGAGACGGATGACCTCGACTTCCTGCGCGAGTACGAGCCGACCGGCGACACCCCCGCGCAGTCCGACGTCGCGTCCGACGACCCGACGCCCGAGCCGGTGACGGCGCCCGACGCCCCGGTCGACGCGGAGCCCGTCCCCGAGCGGAAGGCCCGTCCCCCGCGGGTCCGGAAGCCGCGACGCCGGCGCTCTGCCGCCGAGCGCCTCCGTGCTCTCGCGATCCTCGGCGGGGCGGAGGGCGAGATCCTCGACCGCGTCCCCGGCGAGACCCCGCGCTTCGTGCAGATGTTCTTCGTGCTCGCCGGCACCGCCCTGGTCAGTGCGATCTCCATGCTGTTCGCCCTCACGACGGGCGTGCGTGCCGCGGTGTGGCTGGCGATCCCGCTGGCGATCGTGTGGGCGCTCATCATCTTCAACCTCGACCGCTTCCTCACCTCGACCATGACGTCGACCCGCAACGTCTGGAAGCTCATCGGTCTCGCGATCCCGCGCGTCATCATGGCCGCGATCATCGGTTTCGTAGTGGCGGAACCGCTCGTGCTGCAGATCTTCCACAACGACATCTCCCGCGAGGTCGCCGCGACCAACATCGTCCAGGCGCAGGCCGATCAGGAGGCGCTCGAGACCGGCCCCGAGAGGAAGGCGCTGGACGCGGCGTCCGAGCGCGTCGCGGCGCTGGAGAACCAGGCGGCGACGGGCATCGTCGCCGGGACCGAGTCGTCGTCGGCGACCGAGTCCGCCGCCCAGTCCACGGTCGACGATCTGACGGCGAAGCTCACGGAGCAGCAGGCCGTGATCGACCAGGCGCGGACGCTGTATCAGTGCGAGCTCACGGGCGAGGGCGCGGGGACCGTTCCCGGCTGCACCGGCGTGAACGGCGAGGGCGCGAGCTCTCAGGCCGCCCAGGCTCAGCTCGCGGAGGCCCAGCAGACCTACGACGCGCTCGCGGCCCAGCTCCGCACCGCGAACGAGGAGCTCGCCGCGGCCGGAAGCGCCGCCAAGGAGAACACCACGGCCTCGGAGTCGCAGAACCGTCAGCAGGCGAAGGACGAACTCCCCGCCGCGCGCGACACGTACGAGCAGGCGCTCGCGGCCTACAACGCCCGCGCGGATTCCGTGGCGCAGGGCAACGCCGGGGCGGTGGGGCTGCTGAGCCAGATCAGCGGCCTCAACCGCCTGAGCGAGAAGGAGCCCGCGATCCTCTGGGCGCACATCCTCATCGCCGCGCTGTTCTTCATGATCGAGCTGCTGCCGGTGCTGGTGAAGGTGCTCACGAGCTACGGCGACCCGAGCCTCTACGAGAAGGCGCTGGCCATCCGCAAGCAGGTCGCACTGGACAGGGTCACGGCGGAGGGCTTCCGCGACCGCGCCGACATCGTCACCACTCCCGCGTCCGGCGCCGGGGCTCAGGCCACCTGACACTCCTCCGTTTCGAGTCGCGCACTTTGCTCCATCCCGGCCGGATTCGGAGCAAAGTGGGCGATTCGAACGCGGGAGAGGCCTCCGGAACGCGACGCCATCGCGAGAGAACGGATCAGGGCGACCGGGGACGGGGTGGTCGGCCACGGGGTGCCGGTCACGGCGGCCTCGATGAGGGCGAGCGGTCCGCGGAGGGCCGGGTCGTGCGTGCGGGTGTCGTCCTCGAGCCATGCGAGGAGCTCGCCGATGGTCCAATCCCGGTCGATTGGACCGAGATCGAGACTGAAGCTGGTCGTGGAAGCTGTCATTGGTCCAGAATCAGGTCCCATGGACACTCTCGACAGGGCCAATGCGACGCCGGTGGCCCACGAAGCGGTCCCCGGGCCCCTCGTCCAGGCCGGGGAGGTCTCCGCGACCGCCCTCGCCGCACGCCTCGGCCGCTGGGTGCACGGCGACGGCACGCTCTCCACGCGACTCGCCGCGGCGATCGCCGCCCTGATCGGCACCGGTGAGCTGCGCCCCGCCGACCGCCTGCCTGCCGAACGCGCTCTCGCCGCGGTGGTCGCGGTCTCGCGGGGCACGGTCGTGTCCGCCTATGCCTCTCTCGCCGAGCAGGGCCTCGTCGAGCGCCGGCAGGGCAGTGGGACGAGGGTCTCGGGTGCGAGGACGGCGCCCGCGGCGGACCGCCGTCCCGGCCGCGGCGAGGCCCTGTTCTCGGCTCTCCCCAATGCGATCGATCTGCTCCGGACGGTGCCGCAGATCCCGGAGCTCGGTGTGCAGCTCATCCGCGACCACCAGCCGCGGCTCGACCTCGCCCTGCTCCCGGAGACCGACCCCGCGGGGCTTCCCGCGCTCCGCGAGCTCATCGCCGACATGTACCGTGCCGAGGGGACGCCGACCACGCCGGAGCAGATCCTCGTGACCCACGGCGCGCAGCAGGCCATCAGCCTCGTCGTCAACGCGCTCGTGGAACCGGGTGACGTCGTGCTCGCGGAGGAGATCACCTGGCCGGGCGTGACCGACTCCGTGGGGCTGCGCGGCGGCACCGTGCACGGCGTGCCGATGGGCGCGGACGGCCTCGACGTCGGCGCGCTGGAGCAGGCGATGGCCCGGCTGCGTCCTGTGCTGGTCGCGCTCAATCCGCACCACCAGAATCCGACGGGGACGCGACTGCCCGCGGCGGCCCGGCACCGCGTGGCCGAACTCGCCGCGCAGTACGGGGTTCCCGTGATCGAGGACCGCGTCGTCGCCGGCATCTCGTTCGACGGGGTCGTGCCGCCCACGCTCGCCTCGGAACGGCCGGATGCCCCGGTGCTCGTCGTCGAGTCCGTGTCGAAGTGGGCCTGGGCCGGACTGCGGATCGGGTGGCTGCGGGCCGACCCGGTGCTGGTCCGGCGGCTCCGCGGGGCGCGTCAGCTCGCCGACCAGTCCACGAGTGTGCCCGGCCAGCTCCTCGCGCTCGACCTCATCGCGCACGCGACGGAGCTCCGCCGCGCCAACAGCCGCGTGCACCAGGAACGACTCCTCCTGCTGCAGGAGCTGATGGCCGCGCACCTCCCCGACTGGACCTACGACGCCCCTCGGGGCGGACTCTCGCTGTGGGCGGGGCTGCCACGGGGCTCCGCGTCGGCTCTCGCGCGCGTCGCCGCCGCGCACGGGGTCTCGATCGCGGGCACCGGGGCCTTCGCGGTCTCGGCCGCCGCTCCGGACGACCATGTACGTCTGCCGTTCACCGCGCCGGACGACGTGCTCACCGAGGGGGTGCGCCGCTTGGGCGACGCCTGGCGCGAGTACCGGGAGACTCTCAGCAGCCCTGCCTAGGGTGACCGCATGACACCGGTGCCCCGTCCCACCCTCTGGATCTGCATCGCGGGGGTGCTGGCCGTCACCGCGTACGCCGCCCTCGCCGCGGTGCAGATCCTCGTGCTCAACCCGCTCGCCGCGGCTCCGGGCGGCCTCTCCCTCGACGAGGTCCGGGCCGCGATGTCGAACGCCGGGGAGAGCCTCATGCCGCCGACGGTCCTCGGCATCCTCGGTGCGGGGGTGTGCCTGGCCGTCGGGACGGCCGTCGTCTGCCTCCTCACCCGGGCGCCCGCGGTGGTGGCCGGCATGACGTTCCTCGCGCTGCTCATGGGCGGGGCTCCGGCGTACTTCGTCGCGTCGTTCGGTCCGGGCATGGGACTCGCCGACACCTTCGGCATCAGCGGCGCCGATGCCTCCCCCTGGGCGCTGCCCCTGTACGCGATCAGCGCGCTCTCCGCGGTCGGGGTGCTGGTCGGGGCCGCGCTCACGTCCCGCCGCCGCGGACCGGCGCCCGCCACCGCCTGATGATCGCGGCCGATCCGGCCCGCCGCTCCCCCCGGCGGGACTAGCGTTGGTCCATGGTCAACTATCGCTATCTCGGCAACAGCGGTCTCAAGGTCTCGGAGATCACGTACGGCAACTGGGTCACGCACGCCTCGCAGGTCGAGGACGACGCCGCGGTCAAGACCGTGCACGCCGCCCTGGACGCCGGCATCACCACGTTCGACACCGCGGACACCTACGCCAACACGGCCGCCGAAGTCGTGCTCGGCAAGGCCCTGGAGGGCCAGCGTCGCGAGAGCCTCGAGATCTTCACCAAGGTCTACTTCCCGACCGGCCCCAAGGGTCCGAACGACACCGGTCTGAGCCGCAAGCACATCCTCGAGTCGATCAACGGCTCGCTGCAGCGCCTCGGCACCGACTACGTCGACCTGTACCAGGCGCACCGCTTCGACTACGAGACCCCGCTCGAGGAGACGTTCCAGGCCTTCGCCGACGTGGTCCGTCAGGGCAAGGCGCTCTACATCGGCGTCTCGGAGTGGACCGCGGAGCAGCTCCGCGACGGACACGCCCTGGCGAAGCAGCTCGGCATCCAGCTCATCTCCAACCAGCCGCAGTACTCCATGCTGTGGCGGGTCATCGAGGGCAAGGTCGTCCCCGCGTCGGAGGAGCTCGGCATCTCGCAGATCGTCTGGTCGCCGATGGCGCAGGGCGTGCTGAGCGGGAAGTACCTCCCGGGTCAGCCGGTGCCGGAGGGGTCGCGGGCGACGGATCAGAACTCGGGCGCGGGCTTCATCAAGAGCTTCCTGCAGGACGACATCCTCACCGCGGTGCAGCGCCTCAAGCCGATCGCGGAGCAGGCGGGGCTGTCGATGCCGCAGCTCGCGATCGCCTGGGTGCTGCAGAATCCGAACGTCGCGGCGGCCCTGGTCGGCGCCTCTCGTCCGGAGCAGCTCGCCGACACGGTCAAGGCCTCCGGCGTGAAGCTCGACGCCGACACCATGACCGCGATCGACGAGGCTCTGGGCGACACGGTCAACCGCGACGCCGAGCACACGTACTCGGTGTCGCCGAAGTCCCGGCTCGTCTAGGCCTTCGAGTAGCGGGGGGGGGGGGGGGGGGGGGGGGGGGGGGGCCGGGGGGGGGGGGGGGGGGGGGGTGTGGTATAGAGCACCCCCCCGGCGGCCCCGGCCCCAAACACCGCCCG